>CAYYUP010000006.1:50416-72551 GCA_964474905.1 uncultured Nannocystis sp.
TTTCCGACCGCGGGCCAGTTGATCGCGACCAAGGATGACCTGGTCAAGATCTACGAAACCGGTCGCGGCTCCTGCAAGCTCCAGGGGAGTTGGAAGGTCACCGAGAGCAAGGGCACCACCAAGATCATCATCGACGCGGTGCCGCACGGCATCGAGAAGAGCGCTCTGGTCGAGGAGATCGGCGCCATCATCATCGGCAAGAAGGTGCCGGGGCTGATCGACGTCCAGGATCTCTCGACCCGCGACATTCGCGTTGAGCTCGAACTCAAGGGCAAAAACCAGGCTGAGCCCGAGCTGGTGATGGCCTATCTGCTCAAGCACACCCGGCTGCAGGTCACGGTCAAATTTGACATGACCGTGCTGGTGCCGACGGCCAACCCCGAGGTCGGTGCGCCCGCCCGGCTGGGGCTGCTCGACATCCTCAAGCACTTCCTGGCGTTCCGCTTAGTGACCGTGCGGCGGCGCTTTGAGTACGAGCTGCGCAAGCTCCTGGAGCGCATTCATATTCTCGAAGGTTTTGAGATCGTCTTTGATGATCTCGACGCGGCGATCCGCCTGATCCGGCACTCCGAGGGCAAGGCCGACGCTGCCGCCAAGCTGGTCAAGCGCTACAAAAAATCTAACTTCACGGAGATCCAGGCCGAAGCGGTGCTCGAGACCAAGCTCTACCGCCTGGCCAAGCTCGAGATTTTAAAGATCCGCGAGGAACTCGAGATCAAACGCAAGGAGGCCAAGCGGATCCGCGGCATCCTGCGGAGCGAGAGCAAGCTCTGGGCGGTTGTTCGCAGTGAACTCGAGGAGGTCGCCAACGAGTACGGCAACCCGCGGCGGACAAAGATCAGCGATGAGAATGTCGCTCAGGATTACAATCCAGAGGCCTTTATCGTCGACGAGGACGTCTATGTGCTGCTCACCCGCGACGGCTGGATCAAGCGCCAGCGCTCGATGAACCTGACGACCACGCGGATGCGCGACGGCGATGCGGCGATCGCCGTGGTCGGCGGCTCGACTCGCGAGAGCGTGATCGTGTTCAGCAACCGGGGCTCCGCTTACAATCTCCGGATCAACGATGTGCCAGCGTCCACCGGCCACGGATCGCCGATCCAACAGCTCTTTAAGTTCAAGGACGGCGAGCGGCCGATCGCAGCCGTTGGCACCGACAAGCGGGTGATGGAGGAATTCGGCTACCCGAGGCCTGATCTCAGCGAAGAGTACGAGGATCCCTATCCGCACATGCTCGCGGTGACCAAAAGCGGCATGGCCCTTCGTTTCACGCTTTGGCCCCATCGCGACGTGAGCACCACCCGTGGACGCATGTTCGGTCGCCTCAAAAAGGGCGACGAATTCATCGATGTGTTCAAGGTCTACGCGGACGAGCCGATCTGCGTGCTCACCCGCCAGGGTCGGCTGCTTTGCTGCCTGCCCCAGGACATAAACCTGCTCGGAGGGCCAGGTAAGGGCGTGACCATGATCAAGCTCGCCGCCGGCGACGAAGTGATCGGCGCTTTCCGAGATAAGGACAGCGTTTCGATCGAGAAGTCGACCGGCGCCAAGCAAAAGATCACCTCCGGAAATCGCACCGTCACCGGTCGCGGCGGCAAGGGATCCGCGCTGCTCAAACGCGGCAAGATCAAGCGGGTGGTCTGGAGCGAACTCGCCGTACCCGAACTCGCGCTCCCCGGCGAGATCGGCAAGAAGGGCAGCAAGTAGATGGCGCGCAGCAAGACAACATCGAGCTATACGGCCTCTTCGATCCAGGTGCTCGAGGGCGTCGCCCACGTGCGCAAGCGGCCCGGCATGTACATCGGCGGCGTCAACAAAGACGGCCTCCACCACCTGGTCTGGGAGATCCTCGACAACGCAGTTGACGAGGTGATCAACGGCCACGCGAGCGAGATCGAGGTTGTGCTCGATGCCGATCATCGGGGCATTACGGTTGTCGACAACGGTCGCGGCATTCCGGTGGATCGTCATCCAACGCTCAAGGTGCCGGCGGTGGTCGCTGTCTTCACCAAGCTGGGTGCCGGCGGCAAGTTCGACGGCTCGAGCTACAAGCACTCGGGCGGTCTGCACGGCGTCGGCGCTGCGGTGGCAAATGCCCTCTCAGAGCGCCTAGAGGTCACTGTCTGGCGTGACGGCGGGCGTTGGCAGGTCGACTTTGTCCGCGGTATTCCCGAGGGCAAGCTGCGAAAGCGCGGCAAGTCGCGGGGCTCGGGCACGAGTGTCTACCTGCGCCCGGACCCCGAGGTCTTTGGCAAGGTGGTGCTCGATCCGATCGTTCTCCGCGCTCGCCTGGAGGCCAAGAGCTACCTGCACAAGGGGCTGAAGATCATCTTCAACGACGGCGTCAGCGGCAAGAAAGAGACCTTCTTTCACGCCGACGGAATTGCCGAGTACCTGGGCAAGCTGATCCAGGTCCGCGGCAAGCCGGCCGTGCACAAGGGCGCGTTCTATTTGGAGCGCATCGAAGATCCAAAGATCGAGCTCGCCTTGGCCTGGACCGAGGCGACCGACGATGCGCTCTATTCCTTCGTCAACGGGGTGCCGACCCCGGACGGAGGTACCCATGAGCAGGGGCTGCGCAATACTCTCGGTAAGAGTTTGCGTGCCTATATGAAGCACAACAAGCTCGATCCGAAGGGCGTCAGCGTCACCCTTGAGGACATCAAAGAGGGCATGGTCGCGGTTCTCAGCGTCTACGTGCTCGAGCCGCAGTTCCAGAGTCAGACCAAAAACCGCCTCAACAACCCCGAGGTTGCGGGCCTGGTCGAGGGCAGCATTCGCCCGGCGATCGAACTCTGGCTAAACCACAATCGATCGACCGCTGAGGCGGTCATTGCCCGGGTGATCGCGACCGCACGGGCGCGTGCGGCCTCGCGTGCGGCCTCGCAGGCGGTCTCGCGCAAGGGCCCCGTTCAGGGTCGTCTTGCGTTGCCCGGAAAGCTCGCCGATTGCTCGAGCCGAGACCCGTCAAAGTCTGAGCTCTTTATTGTCGAGGGTGACAGCGCCGGTGGTTCGGCGAAGATGGGTCGTAACCGACGGACCCAGGCGATCTTGCCCCTGCGCGGCAAGGTGCTCAACGCCGAGCAGGCGAGCCTCAGCAAGGTTCTCGGCAACGAGGAACTCGGCAACATCGTCAAGGCGCTCGGCTGCGGGATCGGCAAGGAGTTCGACATCGGCGGCCTGCGTTACCAGCGAGTGATCCTGCTGATGGATGCCGACTCCGACGGCCATCACATCGCCACTCTGCTGCTGACTTTTTTCTACCGCTACCTGCCCGAACTCATCCGTCGCGGTCACGTCTACCTCGCCCAGCCACCGCTCTATCGGGTCGATATCGGCAAGGAGACCCTTTGGGTCGACTCCGACGAGAGCCTGAAAAAGATCCTCAGCCAGCCTCGGCGCGGCAAGCCCGAGATCCAGCGCTTCAAGGGTCTTGGCGAGATGATGCCCGAGACCCTGCGCGACACCACCCTTGATCCAAAACGACGGCAGCTGATCCAGGTGACGATCGGTGACGAGTTGGCCACCGATCAGGCGATCCAATCGCTGATGGGCAAGGACGCTTCGTCGCGCTACGCCTTCATCATGGAGCGGGCCCCAGAGGCCGAGGGGCTCGACATCTGAGCTCGCAGCCGCGAAAAAATTAGACGTAGACGTAAAAACCAAAAAGCGATGGCCGCCAGGAACCTGTCCTGGCGGCCATCTATGCGTCTCTCGTAATTCTCTCGGCTTCTCTCGACTTCTCGCTTACTCGATCGTCAGGCCCATGCTCGTCGCGTGCACGAGTTCGACGCGGCTGTGCACGTTGAGCCGGCGGTAGATCTGCCGGACGTAGGTGCGCACGGTGCTAAACGAGAGCTCGGTTTGGGTGGCGATTTGCTTGTCGGTGCAGCCCGAGATCACTAGGCGGGCGATCTTCGCGAGGCGCGGCGGGAGCTGGATGTTGCGCGGGGCGACCTCCGTGTCGTTCTCGGCGAGTTCCGGGATCATCAGCGTGTAGACGCCGTCTTCGGTGCGGACCTCGAGCTTGAAGTGCGGCCAGGCGGCGAGCTCTTGCTCTTGGGTGCCCAGGCGCTCCGCATTTGTGCTCTTCGCGACGACCGCACCTCCGGGATCGGCGAGGAGCGCAGGGCGGCGATAGCTCTTGACGAGATCGACCAATGCGTCGCGGATCGAGGGCTGCGGAGCCGTAACCTTCGACTCCTGCGGTACTGGCGCCTGGGTCCAACCAGTCGCGGGATCGTGTTGATGGGGAGCGGCGGAGTTCATCTCGGTCATGGAAGTTGTGGTTGTCTTGAAGGTTGAGGAGGGGCCCGCAACGGTGGTCCTGTCGGATCGAAGTGACAGCGTTGGGGTCGAGTGTCCTCTTGGTAGTGCGATCGGCGGATCAATCGATCACGAAAAGTGCAGAGGACCTAAAACGCGGGCGTCCTCGCACTTCTGGGCGACATCTTGCGCGGTTTGCACAGGTTGTCGATGCGGTTCGCGCAATTTGCGCGATTTTCTTGGGGGGGAGGGAGCGCTGGTGTTCAGCTCTCGTCGCCGACGTTGACCAGCTGCTCACGGAGCGAGCGAACCCAGTGCTCGAGATCGCTGAGCGTGGTTTTTAACAGCCGCGGTGAGCGGGCGAGCACTCGCATTTTTTGGTTGAGCAGCGAGCGGGCGCGTCGGAGCCGCGAGCGCGCGGTGCCCTCGGGGATGCCTAGGATCTGCGCCAGCTCGGGCGCGACCATGTCCTCCCAATAATAGAGTTCGAGCACGACTTGGCTGTCGAGGGGGATTCGCCGCAGGGCCTCGAGCAGCAGACGTTGCTCCTCGTGGATCGCGATCACCGAGCTCGGGGAGGGGCCGAGATCATCGAGCGAGAGTTCGCCAAAGTCGGGCTCGTCCATCGTCCGGTCGGCCGTCTTTCGGGTGTCGCGAAAGTGCATGCGCAGTACGTTGTGCGCGACCGCGAAGAGGTAGGTGCGGAAGCTCGCCTTTTTGCGGAACCGGTCGCGACCTTCGATACAGCCGAGGAACGTGCGCTGGATGAGATCGTCGATGTTGTCGCCGACCTTGTTGGCGAAGAAGCGGCAGATCGCCTCGAAATGTCGCTCGAAAAGGAGGTTGCCGGCATCACGATTGCCGGCCCGCCAGTCATCGAGGAGTTCAAAATCAGTGGCCTCGCGCGCGATGCTGTCACGATACCATGACCCGGTGGATCGCGATGCAGGCAAGCCATGCGCAAGCACGCCCGTGATAGGATTGGCACGTCGATGGTGGGCAAGGGCGACTCGAGGCTAGATGCGAGTTTTGGCGCCGCGAGGGCGGTGCCAACGCGTCTCGAGGTCCAACAGGTAAAAGCTTCTGTAAGAGAGAGGCTCTTTGGCATCCGCGCGGACAATCCCCGCGTCGGTGAGTACCGGGTGATCCGCAGGATCGGTCGCGGTGGCATGGGGGCCGTCTACGAGGCGGTCGATGCCGCCGGTGAGGTCGTTGCGCTCAAGACCCTGCGCGGCTTCTCGCCGGCGATGCTCTACCACCTAAAAAACGAATTTAGGGCGCTTGCGGGGGTCACACACCCCAATCTGATCGGCCTCGATAGGCTCTATGTGAGCGGTACGCAGGCCTATTTCACGATGGAGTTGGTCGATGGTCGCGACCTCGTCCGCTACGTCCGCGGCGAAATCGCGGAGGCAGTCCTCAACGCCGAACTCATCGATCGACTGCGCGGGGTCTTGCCTCAGCTCGTCGACGCCGTCGCTGCGCTGCATCGGGCGGGCAAACTGCACCGCGATCTCAAGCCTTCCAATGTACTGGTCACCGCTGCGGGTCGGGCGGTCGTTCTCGACTTCGGCCTGGTCCGCGATCTCAGTGAGGTGTCGGCGCTCTCGAGTTCCAACGAGGCCTTTGTCGGCACGCCCGCGTACATGGCCCCAGAGCTCGCTTCTGGTGACAGCCTCAGCGAAGACGGCGATTGGTACGCAGTTGGCGTGATGATCTACGAGTCGCTGGTCGGCGTCTTGCCCTTTGGCGGCGACGGCTTTCAGGTGCTCCTCGACAAGTGCAGGGGCTCGGCACCGCGGGTCGAAGATCAGGTCTCTGGGGTGCCGGCCGATCTCGGGTTGCTCTGCAACCGCCTTCTAAGTCGCGATCCGGCGGCGCGTCCTTCCCTCGCAGAGATCCGCGAGTGTGTCGGCGAACCACCGCCGCCAGAGATTTTGCAGGCGCCGGCGGTCAAGTCGATGATCGGCAGGGATCGCCAGCTCACCGCCCTGAGGTCCGCGCTCGATCGGGTCCTGGACAGCGGCTGTCCGATCGTCGCCTGCATCTCCGGTGAGTCGGGGATCGGCAAGAGTGCGCTGCTTCAGGGCTTTATCGAGGGGGCTCAGCGCAGTCACGACGCCCGCGTCCTCGCCGGTCGTTGTTACACCTCGGAGTCGGTGCCCTTCCGGGCTCTGGATCCGTTGATCGATGGGCTCACCCGGGTGCTTGTCGAGCTGCCGCCCGAGGAGGCCGCGGCTCTGGTGCCGGCCGAGAGCTGGGCGCTCGTGCGTCTCTTTCCGGTACTCGGTCGGATCGCGGCCTTCGCCGAGGGCGGAGATGCCTCTGCCCGGGCCAGCGACGCCGCCGAGATCCAACGCCGGGCGATCGCCGCGCTGCGCTGTTTGCTTCGCGGCCTCAGTGCGACTCGTCCTTTGCTCATGGTGATCGACGATCTCCAGTGGAGCGATGACGACAGCGCCGTGCTCCTGCGGGAGATCCTCGCGGCTCCTGATGCACCGCCGGTGCTCGTCGTCGTCGGCATACGAGCGGGTCGTGTCGCTGGCAATACCGTACTCCAGACCCTCGAGGAGTCGGCCGACGGCCCCCCCATCGAGCACATCGAACTCGGGCCGCTGACCACCGACGAAGCCCGGGCGCTGGTGATTTCGCTAGGTGGCGTCGAAGCGGATGACCCGCGCTTGGATCCCCTGGTTCGCGAGGCCGCCGGTGTGCCGCTCTTCCTGGTGGAGCTGGCTCGCCACCTGGGTTCTGAGGGCGGCGCCGCCGAGAAGATAGCGCTTGATGATCTGATCCGGGCGCGTCTGGCGGGGTTGCCAGAGTCCGCCCGCGGGCTCCTCGAGATCCTGGCGATCGCAGGTCGACCGCTGTCGCCTTCGGTGGTGGTCCGCGCGGCGGGCATCGGCACCAACGGTCGCTCGATGATCCCGCGTCTCAAGGCTGCACATCTGCTCTGTGAGCGCAGCGTCGGCGGTGTGGCGGAGATCGAAATCTTCCACGAGCGCATCCGTAACGAGCTTGTCAGCGGGATTTCACAGATGCGGCGTCCGTCGATCCACCGGGCGCTGGCGGTGGCGTTGGTGAGGGCAGGGGCCGCTCCCTCGTTGCTCGCGCTCCACTTTCGTGCAGGTGGTCTCCGTCCCCTCGCGTTGCAGTACACGCTCGAGGCTGCGGAGACGGCGATGTCCGAGCTCGCGTTTCGGCGGGCGGTCAGTTTCTTTATTAGCGCTGTCGAACTCGCTGAGGTCGGGCCGGAGCTGCGCGGGATCCATCGCCGCTTAGCGGAGGCGCTGGGGTATCTCGGGCTCGCGAAGGAGGCGGCCGACCATTATTTCGCCGCAGCAGAGGGTGCTGAGCTGGAGGAGGGCATCGCCCTGCGTCGAGCGGCGGCGGTGACCCTGTTGCGCTGCGGTGAGATCGAACGCGGCAGTGCGGCGATGCGTGGGGTGCTTCGCGAGGTCAACGAGTCGTGGCCCGGCGGCAGCACTCGGGCGGCCGTTGCCCTTGGGGCAGAGCACCTGCGTCTTCGCCTGCGCGGCTACGGATTCACGTCTTGCGAGGGCTCGCTGCCTGCCGACGTGCGTGAGCACCTACAGACTTTGTCGGCCGCGAGCGAGGGCCTAGCGACAAGCGATCCCCTGCAGGCGATGGTTTTTCAGGCGCGCTTCCTCAGGCACGCGTTGGCGGCTGGTGATCCCGCGTATATCTCGCTTGCGCTCGCTGGCGAGGCTGCGTTTCGCTCTCATGTCGGTGATGGTGCCAGGGTCACGAGCTTGCTCGAGGATTCGCATAAACTGCTCAGCAGCTGCACCAGCGATCGTCCCGTCGAGGCCTGGCGGCTGTGCTCGTCGGTCGTCGCGTTTGGTCGTGGGCGCTGGGCCGAGTGCATCGAGCACATCGATGCCGCCCGGGCGCTCGGTCTCCATCATCAAGGGGCCGCCTACATCTCGATGATGTGCGGTGTCTTTGAGCTCCACTCGCTCTTTTATCTCGGCCGTCTTCAGGCGCTTAAGGCTCGCCGTAGCGCTTGCCTGGTTGCGGCGGACGAGGGTCGCGATCTCTGCGTTGCGACCACCTTACGGGCTGGCATGCAGGTCTTTGCACTGCTCGCCGACGACGACTGGGAACAGGCGCGAGCCGAGGTTCAGGGAGCGGTCGGCTCGTGGCCTGCGGGCACGTTTCTCATCCAGCGGGCTTGGGCGTTCCTGGGGATGCGGGCGATCGATCTCTATGCGGATGATCCCGAGGTGGCGTGGGTTCGCCTCGAGGCTGCATGGCCTGAGTACCGGCGCAACATCGGCTTCTCTGGGTGCTACCTCCGGGCGATGGGTCGCTTCTGGCGAGCCAACACTGCGCTTGCTGCCGGGGCCAGCGGCAAGCAGGGGCTGCTCAAGGTTGCTGCGGGCGAGCTCCGCCATCTTGCAGGGGAGCGACCCGAGTGGGTGCAGCCCTTCGCGGGGTTAGTTCGCGGGGCGATCAGGTCGGCGCATGGCGACGAGGTGCGGGCCGTTCAGGCCTACCGTGAGGCGATGGAGGACTTTGCTGCGCGCGGCATGACGCTCTGGTCAGCGGCCGCGCAAAGGCGCCTAGGTGAGCTTATTTCTGGTGACGCGGGCCGCTCGCTCATCGACGAAGCAGACGCTCTTGCGCAGTCCGAGGGCGTGATCCGGCCCGCGCGACTCTTCGCCGTGCTCGCTCCACCTGTGCGATAAGCGGGGTGTTGTGTTGCCCGAGATCATCCTTCCCGCTCACGGGATACGGGTCGCGCCTTCGGCGATGCGCTGGCGGGCGACTCGGTCATCGGGGCCCGGCGGTCAGAACGTCAACAAGGTCGCGAGCAAGGTTGAGTTGCGGGTCTCTCTCGGTGATATCGACGGGCTCGGCGAGCACGCACTCGATCGACTGCGTCTCCTCGCGCAGCGCTTTATCACCACGGGTGACGAGCTGCTCATCACCAGCACGTTGACCCGTGATCAGGCGCGCAACCTCGCCGATGCCCATGGCAAGCTGATCACGCTCCTCGATCATGCGGGCCGTCGACCGCGGCGACGACGGAAGACCAAACCCTCGCGGGCGGCCAAGGCTCGCCGTCTAACGGCAAAGCGTCACGTCTCTGAAAAAAAGCGCAACCGCCGGAAAAACTCCGACGATTGAGATTGCCGCCTCTCACGCAGTCTCGCCGCCGTCGATCGCGAGCGCCTGACCGTTGATCGCGGTGGCGGCTGGGGAGGCGATAAATGCGACGAATTCGGCGATCTCTGCGGGATCGAGGAGGCGCCGCTGTGGGGAGAAGCGGGCGAGCGAAGTGCGGGCCTCATCGGCGCTGCGCTCGGTCTTGCGTTGGATCGTAGCGATCGCATCGCTGGCGATGTCGGTGTCGGTGAAGCCCGGGCAGATGGCGTTGATCGTGACACCGCTGGTGGCGACCTCGACCGCGAGAGCGCGTGTCCAGCCGAGTACAGCGGCCTTGCTCGCGGAGTAGGCGGCAGTGTAGGCGTAGCCCTTGAGCGCGGCCGTCGAGGCGATGTTGATCACTCGACCGCCACCGCTCTCGATCATGCCCGGCAGCAGGGCGCGGGCGAGGGCAAAGG
The DNA here is from genome assembly GCA_964474905.1 of uncultured Nannocystis sp. Taxonomy (GTDB): domain Bacteria; phylum Myxococcota_A; class Polyangia; order Nannocystales; family Nannocystaceae; genus JADJRG01. The sequence continues at coordinate 60,277 of CAYYUP010000006.1, forward strand.
GGGCACGGGCGTTGATCGCGAGCAAGCGGTCAAAGAGATCCTCGTCGCTGCGGGCGATCGGTGCGGAGGCAGCGATGCCGGCGTTGTTGACGAGCACTCGGACCCCACGGCCAAGGCTTCGCACTGTCGTGAGCAGCTCCTCGACGCCCGCGCGCGTGCTCAGATCGACCGCGTTCGAGGCGACGACATTCGCTTCTGATAACGGCCCCCGGATAGCGCCCTGCAAGCGCTCTGGGTGGTGAGCGCAGAGCACGAGATCATGGTCCTGTGCGAGGCGCGTGGCGATCGCGAGTCCGATGCCGCGGCTAGCTCCGGTAACGACGGCGAGGGGACGCATTGTGCTCATCGCCAGAGAGTACCGTGCCAGTGTCCCGTACAGCGCGGACGCTGCAGATCACGGCTTCGCTGACAGAAAGCATCGCCCGGATATGTTGTGCAGTGCAGACGGTGACCGCTTCGGCCTCAGGTGGCTCTGTGGAATTGTCTGTCAGCCGGCAGGGGTGCTGATGATCGTGTCGCCGAAGAATGCGAGATCGCGGACGGAGATCGAAGCCTTCGCGGGCCCGTGCAGGATGAGTGTTACTGAGACGGCCGAGCCATCGGCGGTCCAGGGGATCGCTGGGCTCTGCCAGGAGCCTCTGCGCTTTGTCGGTAGATCGAGAGTCGTTAGCGCTTCGCCGTCGACGAGGATCTCGAGGCTGTGCGGCTGATCTGTGATGCGGGTCAGATGCACGATCCACGCGCCTTTGCCCGATGGAAATTCTGTCGGTGGAAAGATGAGGGGTTTCTCTGATGTCAGGACCATCGACAGGCCGTCGAGCTTCGGCTTTGGCTGGATTCCGGGGCGCAGGCGCGAGAGGGATCGGCCGCGGACCCAGGCTGCTTTTTTGGGCGGGTGGCCGAGATCGCGGGAGGGCGACCATGTGCGAGCGGGAATCTGCGGGGAGGGAGCCGCCGAACCCGCGGATTGGGGGAGGAGGCGCAGCTCATCGAGTTGTCCATGTGCACAGGTGACTGAGTTGTCAGAGGTCGCGCCCCCGCGGATTCGGAGGTGAATCGGCTGTGCATCTCCGGCGACTGGAAAGGGTCCGATCGTGCCGCGCTCGCGGACCCGTGGCGGCGGCCTCAGATCGAGGTGCAGGTGACCCATGCGGAGCTTCCATGTCGGGGCGTGGCCGAGTCCACCGGTCTCGCCGACCAGGACGATCGAGGCCACGAGCGGGTCTTCCGGCAGGACGATCTCGAACTCCCGTTTGGCGTCGAGACAGAGATGTCCCTCGCGCCATGTTGGTCGATGGAGCGTGAGCGGATGTTCTCCCCTGGTCTCGCCCTCTTCAAAACGCCAGCGTCGGATCCCCTTGCGGAGATCCTCGTCGACCACGACCTCAAAGAGTCCGAGGCGGAGCGCGGAGCGGGTGACTTGGTTGGGCAGGGTGTTGACGGCCGGTGTTAGGCGGTCGGTGTAGAGTTCGTACAAGCCGACAGGGCGGGCACGGAAGGGCGCTGGCAGCCGATCGTCGATGGCTGCGAGCACGACCCCGTCGCGCTTTCGCGTGTAGGCGTGGCTGGCCTCGCCGAGCAGCAGGAATACCGGCGGTCTCGTGTTGGGTGTGTCGGCGCCGTCGATCAGCAGGGCGTGCAGGGTCGCGTAGGTCACCTCGGCGCTGCGATAGGGCAGCACCTGGACACTGTGGCCGAGGAGGAGGGCGCCGCCGACTTGGTTGAAGGCGTGTGAGCTGTGCCAGCCCTCACCCCCAGCGATCAGCACCGCGTCGCTCGGCAGCTTCGAAGCGATCGCTTGCACGAGGCGCTCGGAGCCTTCGTACTCGGAGATGCGGACCAGCGGCCAGGCCACGAGCGGCCAGGCCACGGCGGCGATCAACGCCAGCGGCAAGGCGATCTGCAGGGTCTTGCGGGTCTTCTGAATCATCGCTCGGCGCTCGGCGAATTGAAGAACTCCGACAAGGCCGTGGATCGCCAGCAGGATCACCAGCGGCATCAGCTCTGGGACCAGGTAGCGCCCGTAATAAAAGAGTCCGGCGCGCGGCAGGTTGCGCTGGGCGTAGAGAGCGAGCGTCGTCACCGGCAGGCTCGCGATCGCCAGCATCCAGGTATTGTCGATCCCTGCTTGCGGTCGACGGAGGAGTCGGAGGGCGCCAAGCAGCGCTGCGCCGAGGAGCGGCCATCCAAGGCCTGCGAGGGCGGGATCGAGGCGCGAGAAAGGGCGCGCGAGGGGGCTAGGCTGACCTAAGAGGAAGGTAAAGATCGCGGCTGCACCGGCGATGATCAGGATCCGCGGGAGCTGATCGCGGAGACCGTGCAGGCGTGTGCGGAGCGGTGTTGCGATGATTCGGTCGAACAGCGCCCAGAGCATGAGGCCTGCGAGCGGAAGGGCGATCAGCGTTGTCGGTCGCAGGGCCACGATGCCGCCGAGTTGGCGGTGGAGTTCGTCGTAGAGGTAGGGGAAGACCGAGGTCGCGTGCAGAACCAAGCTCGCCGCCAGGAGTCCGCCGTACAGCAGCGGTGCCCGGCGACGCTCGCTCGGTGTGCGGAGCCAGAGGATCGCGAGCAGGAGCGGCGCCGCCAGCCAGGCGTTGCCGCGGATCCACGCCAGGCAGGCGAGCAGAGCGGCGGCGATCCATCGTCGATCGCTCACGATCGCGGCGAGCAGGGCAGCGAGGCCTAGCGGTAGCGCGAGGGCCTCTGTGAGCGGTGTTCGCTGGACCCAGATCGCGAGCGGAAGAGTCGCTATCAGGGCGGCGGCGAGCGGGCCGGCGAAGGCCCGGGTTGGCCACAGGCGACCCGCGATTGCGGCCATGGCGAGCATACTGAGGGCCGCGTACAGGTAGAGGATCCCGCTCAGCCAGGCGCCGCCAAAGATCATTCCCCAGAGGGCGAGCAGCGCGGGGTGCATGTGCAGGAACTGCGGGACGACAGCCCCACTCTCGCGCTCACGCAGGTAGAGCCCGGGCCTGTAGGCGCCTTCGTAGACCCCCTGGCGCCAGGCATCGCCGTCGGTCGGGTAGAGCCCGAGGATGTCCCGCGAAGAGGCTCGTGAAGGGCTCTTGCCAGCCGCGGCGAGCAGCTCATCGCGGAGCTTAAAAGAGCCTGTTTGCTGGAGGTGTCGGGCGCGGAGAACGTAGGTGCCCTGGTCTCGTCCCGCCAGCTCGGCGCTGTGCAGGGGGGCTCGAAGGGCGAGGCCGCCTGCGAGTGTGACGGTGATCGCGATCGTGATGCGGAGGCGCGCGCGGGGCCTTTGCGGGGGCGGCAGAGCGTGTCCTGTCCACGGCCAGAGCAGGGCTGCGAGACCGAGTCCTGCGAGCGTGATCCAGGGCGCAGTAAAGGCTCCGGTGAGCCCGAGCAGCACGCTGCAGAGGCCGGCGAGTGCGAGCGTCGACGCGGTCGCGATCACCCAGGTCTCGAGGCCTGTGCTCGCTCTTTCTGCGAGCTGCCATCGGCGACCGATCGCGAGCGCGAGCGCGAGCCAAGCGAGTGCGACGACGACCTGCACGGACGCGAGCATAGGGCGCAGGTGCGGTCGCTGATATCGACTCGTCGCAGCGGATCCGCGGCTCGTGTTGGGCCGCAAAACGAGAAATCGTGAGGAGTCTCTCAATCGACCGCGCTTGGGTTCTCCTGGGGCTCCTTTGTGGTTCTCGAGTCGATAGGTGCGAAGCTGTCTGCGCACTGCATTCGTCACTCGGGGGCCTTAAGATCCGCGGGCACCTCTGGCATCCTCGCCCGGAGATGGTCACGTATTTCAACGGCGAATTTGTGGATGATGGCGACGCGACGATCAGCGTCCGTGCTCGCGGGTTGAACTACGGCCTCGGCTGTTTCGGCGGCGTTCGGGGCTATCTGGCGGACGACAAATCCCAGGTCTACATTTTTCGCCTGAGCGACCACGTCACTCGGCTATTTAGCTCGGCCTCGGTGCTCTTTATGAGCCTCCCGGGCGACCATCGCCGGATCTCCGAGATCATCGTCGAACTCATCCGCCGCAACGAGGTGCACTACGACGTCTACGTGCGGCCGCTTGTCTTCTCGAATTGCAACATGCTGTCGCCGATTCTCCGCGAAGAGGACTCGTGTTTTACGGCCTACACGATGCCGCTGCGCCGCTATCTCGACAAGGACAGCATCGACGTCTGCATCTCGTCGTGGCGGCGGGTCCCAGACAACGCGATCCCGGCGCGTACAAAGCCCACCGGCATCTATCTCAACAGTGCCCTCGCCAGGCGCGAGGCCCATGACAACGGCTTTGATGAGGCGATCTTCCTCACCGAGCGCGGGCAGGTCTCCGAGGGCAGCGCGGAGCATGTGTTCATCATCAAGCGCGGCATCCTCTACAGCCCGCCGAGCACCGAGGACAACCTCGACGGCATCACCCGCAGGTCGCTTATCACGATGCTCTCAGAGGATCTGGACCTGCCCTTTGTCGAGCGCACGATCGGTCGCTCTGAGCTTTACACGGCCGACGAGATGTTCCTCTGCGGGACCGGTGCCGAGATCACGCCGGTGCGCTCGGTCGACCGTCGTCTGCTCGGGGACGGCTCGATCGGCGAGTTGACCAAACGCCTGCAGGTCTACTTCGGTGACGTCGTGCGCGGCCGCGTCGAAAAACGTCGCGGGTGGCTGACGCCGGTTTGGGGCTGAACACTGGGATGGCCGATCACCTGATCGTTCGCGCGCGTTTTGTCATCCTGGCGGTTCTCGTCGCGCTCTGCGCTTGGATTCTCCCGGGCGTCAACGATGTCCGCGAGGACAACGACGTGCTCGCCTTCCTGCCGCCGGATCACCCGGAGGTCGTCAATTTTCACGAGGTCGCCGATCGCTTTGGCATGCTCGAGGTCGGCCTGGTCGGTCTTCGCGCTGCCGAGGGGGACATGCTCAGCCTCGAGGCGGTCGAGCAGGTGCGGGCGCTGTCCAAGGAGCTCGGTGAGCTCGGCGGCGTCAAGATCGTGCTCTCGTTCACCGATCTCCCGAACCCGGTGGTCACCGATGACGGCCTCGAGGTCGCGGCCCTGGTGCCCGAGAGCCTCCGCGATCCCGCGGAGATCCGCGAGCGGGTCTTGGGCTCGCGCGACGCGGTCGGCAACCTGATCTCCGCGGACGGCCAGGCGGCGGCGCTGCTGGTCTTTCTCATCCACGAGCGCGAGCGCGATGCCCAGGCGAGGGCGGCCTTGCTCAGTGAGATCCGCGAGATCAGCGAGGCTCGCTGGCAGGGCGAGCTGCATTTTACGGGCGCGCCCTTCATCGAGCAGGACGCCGCCCAGGCGAGCCGCTCGGACATCATGCGCCTCTCGCCTGTTGTCATCGGTGTGCTCGTCCTGGTCTCCGCGGTCCTGCTCGGATCGCTGGTCGCGGCGCTGCTCAACGTGCTTGTCACTGGTTTGGGTGTCGGCTTGGTGATGGGCGCTCACGGTGTGTTTGGCGAGGCCTTGACGATCGTCTCGTCGTCGATCCCGGTGATGATGGTCGCTCTGGGCGGCGCCTTTGGGGTGCACATCTTGGCCGGCTATCAGCGCCAGGAGGGTGCCAGTAGTCGCGAACGCGCGTCGGCAGTGGTCCGCGAACTTTGGCGGCCGGTACTCCTAAGCGGTGTGACCACGGCGGTCGCCTTTGCGGCGCTGCTGGTGATGCCGCAGATCCCGATGCAGCGCTTCGGCCTCGCCGCAGGGGCGGGCGTGTTGGTTCTGCTGGCGCTCGCGATGTTGGTGATGCCGGCGCTGCTGGCCCTGTTGCCGGCGGCGGCGATTCGGCCCAAACCTGAGCGGCCGATGCCGTTTCGTCTGCGCCCGCCGCTATGGCTGCTCGTCGTTTTGGCTGCGCTCGGCATCGCCTTTGCCTCGCGCATGAGCGGCGATCCAGACACCGGCAACGTCTTCTCAGAGTCGAGCGAACCGCGGCGGGCGAGCGCTTTTTTTGACGAGCACTTTGGCGGCTCGACGTTCCTGCAGGTGACGATCGAGGGGCCGCTCGCCGAGGCGATCACGCTCCGCGAGATCCGTGAGATCAGCGAGCGTGTCTCGGCGATCGAAGGTGTTGTCGATGTGCGCTCGGTGGTCGAGCCGGTCGAGGTTTTAAACCACGCGCTCGGCGGTCGTCGTGGCATCCCCGAGACCGCAGGGCGGGCCGGACGGGTGCTCACCTATCTGATCGGTCATCCGGCGATGGCCCAGCTGATGACCGAGGACGCCGAGGGAGCGCTCATCCACATCAAACTGGCGCCGATGAGCGGCGCGGAGCAGGTCGCTCTGACCGCGAAGGTCCGGGCTGTGCTCGCTCGCTACGACGCCGATGACGGGCGCATGTACGCGGTCTCATCGCAGCTGCCGGGGGCGCGCGAGGCCCAGGTTGCGGAGGTCGGTGAGCGTCTCGAGCGGTTGCTCGGGCACCCCGTCGATCCGGCGCTGCTCGGCCCTGGTGCCCCACTTACCGTCACTCCCGAGCTGAGCCGTGCGCTCGCCGAACTCCGTGATCGGGCCCTTGATTCGGATGACAGCCCAGTCGAGGGCGTGCCCCGGGTGGAGATCGACTCCATCGATCCTGCGAGCCTCGTGGAGCCCCGGGATGCCGCCCTGGAGGCGTTGCTGCGCACCAAGTTGCCGACGCTTGCCGCCAGCGATCCCGAGGGCATCACCTTTGCCGCCAAGTTCCTCGGCGCTTGGGTCGAAGAGGAGCTGATCAAACACCGGGCCCGTCAGCGCTGCACGGCACTCGGCCTCGGCGGGAGCACGGCCGATAAAGAGAGCGCAGAACTCAGCTGCGATACGCTCGAGCCGGCGCTCTCAGAGCTCGCCGACGAAGAGTGGCGTCTTGCCGCTCGGCCCACAGAAGGAGAGTTCCGCGAGGTTGCCTTTCGTGCGCGTCTTACCGGCCAGCCTGTGATCGGTCAGGCATTTGCCGAGAGCGTCACGACATCGCTGCTGCGCTCGACCCTGGTGTCGGTGCTTGGTCTCGCCTTGGTCCTGCTCATCGCCCGCCAGCTGCTCGCGCTGGCTCCGGCGCTGTGGACCTTGGCGGTGACGATGGGTCTGCTCGCGATCTTTGGTGTGCCGATCAGCGTCGGCACCAGCATGGTCTCGTGCATCGCCGTCGGCGCAGGCGTCGACTTTGCGATCCACCTGCTATTTCGAGCCAAGCGCTTTCCGGGACCGGACTCCGGCGAGCGAGCTGTGCGGGAGATCGGTGCGGTGCTTTTGATCTCTGCGTTCCAGCTCTCGGCGGCTTTTCTTGTGCTGCTCGACTCCGGTATGGCTCCGCTTCGCGACTTTGGCATCGGTCTCGCGGTCGGTCTTTTGGGGGCCGGCCTCGGGGCATGCTGGTTGATCCCGGCGCTGACTCGACGCTCGAAGTCGTCATAAACGGTGTTATTCGCGCATCGGTGGTGATCTGTAGCACTCCAGGGTACGCGGTATTCGCGCGGTCTCAACCATATGGGCCCTCTCGTTGGGATTTTGCCTCTCTGGGGTTAAATACCTTTGGCGATGCGCCGTCGAATGCCGCCGAACCACTCCACACGGAGCCCTCAATCATCATGAAGCTGGCCTCTTTTCTCCTCGCAACTCTCCTCGCCGCCCCTCTCAGCTTGAGCGCGGTTGCGCCTGCAGGCGCCGCCGAAAACAGTGCAGCGCTCGGGGCCAAGATCCTCCAGGTCGCAGACAAAAAGGCCTCTGCGTATCCAAACCAGAGCTACACGGCGAGCATGACCATCTTCAAGGGCGGCACCCAGACCAAGACGATGGTCTTCGACATGAAGATGAAGGATTTGGAGAAGCAGTACATCCACTTCACCAAGCCTGGGGATGTCGCCGGCATGAAGGTCCTGATGACCGATGCCGACACGATTTACATCTACACGCCCGAGTTCAAAAAGGTCCGCCGGGTCGCCGCGCACACCCAGAGCCAGGGTTTCCTGGGCTCGGAGTTTTCGCCCGAGGACATGAAGCTGGCCAAGCTCTCCGAGGCCTTTGACGCCGAGGTGCTCGGTAAAAAGGGTTCCGAGACCACGCTCGCGCTCACTCCAAAGCGCGCGGATGTCACGTCCTACGCCAAGCTCGAGATCGTCATCGACTCAAAGGTCGGGGGCATCACCACGATCCGCTACATCGACGGCTCTGGAAAGGCCGTTCGCGTGCAAACGCGGGGACAGTGGAAGACCGCTGGCAAAGCCAAGATTCCCACCCGGATCACCATGAAGAACCTGAAGACCGGGGACGAAACGGTGATCGAGATGACAAATATCGATGTGAAGACCGAGATCTCGGATGATATCTTTTCTCGTCGCACCCTTCTGCGCGGCTGAGAACTCCGGTGACTACGACAGGCTTCCTCCTACTCGCTTCGTCGCTTAGCTTCGGCGCTCCGGCCCCCTCCGCATCGCGCGGGTATGAGGGGCCGGTTGTAATTGGTTCTGCCGAGGTTGTCTCATCGGCCGCAACTTCGGCTCCTACTGCTGCTGCTTCGTCCGATGCGACCCCGCAGGCCGAGGCCACTGAGGACCCAGACGAGCTCTCTCTCGACGACGTCTTTGGTCCCGACCCGAGCGACGAGCCGGCCGCAGAGGGCTCCTCGAGTGCTCCGGGGGCGGACAACAACAGCGAGACGAGCGTCGACAGCATCGATGATGTCTTTGGGGACGGCTCGGAGAGCGAGGGCGGCTCCGAGATCGGCGAGATCGGCACCCTCGGCGACGACACGCTGCCGGTCGCAGGGGTCGCGTCAGGTGGTCTCTTTACCCCGGATACACTGACCTTTCGCGCGCGCATCCTCAGCAGTCTCTACTACGACATCGCCCGCACCGAGAAGCCCGGCACCCTCGGGCGCAACGAGAACCGCCTCGAGTTTTACTTCTCGTACACGCCAAACAAACACATCCAGATCGTCGGCGATATTGAGCCTGTCTTTATGGGCAGCTCACAGGCAAAGGAACTCGACGACCTCGCGTCGATGTCGATGCTGAACCGCTTTCACATGGAGAGCCGGGCCGCTTACGTCGCGCTCAACGAGCTGGCGAAGGGTCTAGACGTCAAAATCGGCCGTCAAATCGTGGTCTGGGGCACCGCGGATAAATTCAGCCCGACCAACAACATCAACCCCGATGATCTCGAGGATCGGCCGCTCTTCACCGAGCCCATTGCCAATCAGATGCTGGTCGTCGACTACGCGCCGCTGCGCGATCGGCTGTGGTTTCAGGCGGTGTATGTGCCGCTCTTTTTTCCCGCACTGCTGCCGCCCTCGGTTGCTGCTGGGCTCCGCGATCCCTACGCCGAGGTGCCCTTCGCCGATCCGGCGGATAGCGGGAAGATCTACTACCTGCAGGACACCTTTATCCCGCAAAATCCCAAGCTCCTGCCAAAGGTGCTCGGTCACGTGCGCATGCCCGACCGCACCCTCGCCAACGGTCAGGCTGCGATAAAAATGGGCACGCGCCTAGGCGACATCGACCTCAGCGCTTCGTACTACTACGGGCGCCACGACATCCCCCTGCCGGTCGAGGTCGAGTCGTCGGTGATCCACGCCCTCAATGCCGAAGACGAGCCCGAGGACGGCTACTACATCCAATCCGATGCCTATCTGATCTATCCCAAGATGCAGGTCATCGGTCTCGATTTTACGACCCAGGTGCCCTGGCTCGGCAACATGGGATTATGGGGGGAGGCCGGCCTCTTTATTCCGCAGGAGGAGCGTCTGCGCATCGAGATGCCGCTGCCCTTTGGCGTCGACGTGACCCCCGAGGATGGCATCGCGAACCCCGAGATGGAGGTCGAGGGCATCACCGTTCGCAAGACGCCCTTCGTCAAGCTAACAGCGGGGGCCGACTACACCATCGGCAAGCACGTCTACGTCCAGGCCCAATACCTTCGCGGCTTTATCGATGAGTTTGGCGCCGACCATGTCGGCAACTACCTGCTCGCCGGTGGCGATGTGATCTTCTTCGGTCGTCATCTGATCTTCCGCACCTTTGGCCTCATCGACTTCGCCTCCAACAACCCCGAGGGCGAGGGCATGTCGGGGGTGATCGCACCGGCGATCCTCTTTGCGCCGCCGCGGGGTTTCCTCAACTTTGAGGTCGGCTCCTTCGCCTTCTTGGGCCGCGAGGGCGCGCGCACCAAGTTCGGCGCCAGGGCGGTGGGCACTTCGATCGCCTATCTCAAGGTGATCGGCACATTTTAATAATCGGTCAGGATCAGGGGCAGGGGCGCTGCCGGGCCGTTGATTGCGCCTCGCGGAGGCGACCGAGACGGCGCTCGATTCGGCCGTAGACGGTGTCTGTTGGGAAGCGCTGGGCACCGAGCGCGAGCGCGTCATCTTCGTCGAGATCGTCGGCGCCAGCGGGTGTACCCATCAGCAGCTCGACGCCCTCTTCGACGGTTGCGATCGGCCAGATAAAGAAACGACGGGCGGCGATTGCCTCGATCACGTCGGGACGGAGAATCAGCGTGCGCACGTTGGTATGGGGGATGACGACGCCCTGCGTACCGGTGAGCCCCTCGGCCCTGCAGAGATCGAAGAAGCCTTCGATCTTCTCGTTGACGCCGCCGACCGGGAGGATTCGTCCCCGTTGATCGACGCTGCCGGTGATGCCTAGATCCTGCCGAGCCGGCGCCTGTGCGAGGCTCGAGAGGATCGCAAAGAGCTCCGCAGAGGAGGCTGAGTCGCCCTCGATCGGCATGTAGGTCTGCTCAAAGACGACCGAGGCGCCAAAGACGATGGGCTCTGTGCGGGCGAAGCGGTCGTAGAGATAACCGCTGAGGATCATCATGCCCTTGGAGTGGATGGGCCCGGACATCTCGACCTCGCGGTCGATGTTGAGGGTGCCCTGGGTGCCGGCGTAGGTCACCGCGGTCACGCGGCAGGGACGTCCCACTGCCTGGAAGCCGTCGGAGATAACAGCCAGGCCGTTGACCTGACCGACACGGGAGCCCCGGAGTTCGACCCGCAGTGAGCCGTTTCGGTAGAGATCGATCAGTTTGTCGCGCATCTGTCCGTGGCGCTCCTGCACGGTGGCGCGGGCGCTGCGGAAGTGATCGGCGCGCAGGGACTCTCCGGGGGCGGCGATCGCCGCGGCCTCGGCGATGAGGTCGCTCAGCAGACCGACGTTGGTACTCACCCGCTCCTGATCTTCGGTGAGGCGGGCGCCGTATTGGATGAGCTCGCGCAGGCCCTCGCGGCTGCAGGGCGGCAGACCGCGGTGCAGGTGGAGCCAGTGGGCGACGCCGGGGTACACCGTGAGTGCCTCGCTGAGGGGCATGTCCTCGGTGAAGCCGGCGCGGATTTTAAAGAGCCTGCTGAACTCGGGATCGAGGTCCTGGAGCTGGGCGATCAGGTCGGGATCGGCGACCAAGAGCACCTTGAGATCGAGCTCGATCGGCTGGATCCGCAGGGCGTGCCCCTCGTCGGCCTCCTCGTGCGGTTGGATCGCGTGCGCGAGCAAGCAGCCCTTCAGATGCTCGTAGACCCGCTCGCGTTTGATCAGCGAGTCGGCGTCGATCACCAGAAACCCACCGTTGGCTCGGTGGATGTCGCCCGCCAGGAAGGTGCCGGGTTCGGGGTAGCGGCTCTCGGTGGTCGGTGCGGCGATGCTGCGACCGAAGAGGCTGGCGAGGCTGACGTTGCGCGCCTGCACCAGAGGTGCCGCCGAGCCGCGCTCACAGGTCGTGAGCAGAGTCGGGATCACGAGACCGCGGGGGATCTCGGTGAGCGGGGGAGGGGTCGCGAGCGTGCTGTCGAGCTGGAAGAGTTGGATCAGGTAATCGTGCAGCTCGCTGATGAAAGAGCGCACCTGAGGGGTGGAGAGCGCGCTCTCGGGGATGCCCGCGAAGCACTCGGCAAAGGCGTTGCGGAGTGACTCGCGCTGGCGCTGCAGGAGGTGCGACGCGCTCTCGGCTTCGAGCAGCGCGAGTTGGCGTTGGGTCTCTTCGACGTGCGGACGGAGGTCGTCGAGGACGGTGACAAAGCGGTGACTTACGCCGTTGTCGTCCTCATCTTGCGGAGCGGGCTCACTCCTGTCGTGGGCGTCGTTTTGGGCCGGCTCGCGGGGAGCAGAAGCCGCGGCGTTGGTGGTGTTGTCTGGACGCGCAGGAGCACCGGTACTGGCAGTGTCATTTGGAGGAGCAGAAGCACCGATGTCGGTGGGGTCTTGCTCGGCGGAGTCGGTCGCGGGTCGATGCGCACCGTTTTGCGGGTCTTGCTCGGCGCTTGCGGACGACTCGCTCTCGTCTTGGAGAGCGGGTTTGTGTTCGCTCCTGTCGTCGTCGTCGTCGTCGTCG
>CAYYUP010000006.1:72651-73765 GCA_964474905.1 uncultured Nannocystis sp.
GTCGTCGAGCGGCACAAAGTCGAAGCCGTCGTCGCTGACGATCAGGGCGAGGCCGTACGTCGTTGCGACCTTGGAGAGCTCTTCGTGGAGCACGCGCTCGCCGGCACTTTGCTCGCGATGGATCTCGACTTGGAGGCGGTTTCGAGTGCGGCCCTCGAGGATCTCATGGGTCACACCGGCGAGGGTGCTGTGTAGCTCTTCGAGGGCGCGTACAAACGCGGGGCCGGTCGAGGTAGGTAGCCGCGCGGGGCGGGGCTCTAGCGGCCAGCGCTGGTTTGGCAGGAGCACGAGATCGCCAGCAGAGGGGCGACGGCGGGCCTCTTGCCGGGCGAGGGCCATGGCAGTGGAGGTGCGCCCGCAGCCGCGGCGACCGATCACCGCGACATTAAAGCCGGGTGCTCGCTCAGCGAGGCCGCGGATCAGCGCATCGACGGCGCGCTGCTGCGGGGCGAGGTGGATCTCCTCTGCCTGCTCGTTTGAGACCGGCTGGAGGATCGCCTCTTCGTTGACCTGAACACTGCACCGCTCGGCGGGCAGCGGGTCGCATGGGGGCATAGCTAGTGGTCGTCTCCGGACCCTGAGGACCCTGCGCTCGACGCCGGCGATACGGGGTTTGTTGCGTTGGCGTCGGCGTGCGCGGCTGGGGTCGGGGCGGTGATCGGCGCACCTTGGGTTGTGCTCTCCGCTGGTGCGCCTTGCACAGGCACGGCCTGGGCAGGAGCTTGTGCGGGAGCCGCTTGTGCGGGAGCCGCCTGGGAAGGAGCAGGAGTCTGAGCAGGAGTCTGAGCAGGAGCAGCCTGGACAGGAGCAGCCTGGACAGGAGTCGCTTGGACTTGGGCAGGAGCCGCTTGGACAGGAGCAGCCTGGACAGGAGTCGCTTGGGCAGGAGCCGCCTGGACAGGAGTCGCTTGGACAGGAGCCGCTTGGACAGGAGCCGCTTGGACTTGGGCAGGAGCCGCTTGGACTTGGGCAGGAGCCGCTTGGACTTGGGCAGGAGCCGTTTGAGCAACCTTCACGGGAGCCGCTTGGGCAGGAGCAGCTTGAGCAACCTTCACGGGAGCCGCTTGGACAGGAGCCGTTTGAGCAACCTTCACGGGAGCCGCTTGGACAGGAG
>CAYYUP010000006.1:73865-75466 GCA_964474905.1 uncultured Nannocystis sp.
GCCGCTTGGACAGGAGCCGTTTGAGCAACCTTCACGGGAGCCGCTTGGACAGGAGTCGCTTGGACAGGAGCAGCTTGTGCGGGAGCAGCAGGAGTCGCTTGGACAGGAGCGGGCGGAGCAACTTTTACGGGAGCCGCTTGGACAGGAGTCGCTTGGACAGGAGCCTTCACGGGAGCCGCAGGAGCCGCCTTTGTGGTTTTCGCGACCTTCGCGACCTTCGCAGCAGGAGCAGTCTGAGGGGGCGCAGTAGGTTCTGCGGCCTCGGCCTCTTCCTCGTTAGGTTTGCCGCCGAGTGAGATGATCGTCTGTTCGATCGAGGCGAGCTGCTGTCTGTCGAGGTCGCTTTCTGGATCGTGGAGCATTTCACTAAGGAGCCTGTGCACAAGCGCCTGGTGCTCCTTGTTGGAGTCTTTGACGAGCTGCTCAAAAGTTGAGGTGCAGTCGTCTGGATCGCCGCGGGTATTGAGCACGCGGATGACACAGGTTTCGGCCCAACCGGGCGCCCTGGCGTAGAGGGCGGGCAACGCCTCGAGGAGCGCGCTCAGGTATTGCTCATCGGGGAAGTTTTCGAGGACATAGAGGATGTTCCAGTAGATCCCGTAGGGATCGCTATCCTCGAAGAGGCCGATGAACTCGGGCAGGAGGCTCGGGTCTCGGACGCCTTCGATCCTTTGGAGGAGACGCGGCAACTCGTCGAGGCCGTCATCCCCAAACTGGGCGGTCTTGTGGATGCGTGCGATCAGTGCGCGCGCGGACTCCACCGAGAGGGACTGTGGAACCTCGACATGAGGCTCTTCGTAGTCCTCTTCGAGGGCTGCCAAAACCGAAGAATGCGCCCGTGCTGGGGCCTGCTCGGTCTGATCGAGGCTCGTTACTTGGAGGACGTTCGAGAGGTCGAGGGAGATCAGGTGTTCGTCATCGGAGATGAGCGTCGGCTTCTTTACGACCGGGGGGGTCTCCGCCTCCGCAGGTGGTTTGCCCTCCGCGGCGGTCGCGTCTGTTGTCGCCTCGGTTGCGCTGTCGGAGGGCGACTCGCCCGCGGCTTTTTTGGTTGCGGCCGTTTTGGTTGCGGCCGTTTTTTTTGCTTCCTTTTTCGTTGTCACCTTTGTGGTCGTCTTCGCGGCTCGAGTCTTGGCAGCTTTGGCTTTCGCCAAAGCCTTGGCTTTTGCGGCTTTGGCTTTTGTAGCCTTCGCCTGTTCCATGGCCTTTGCTTTAGCGGCCCGAGCCTTTACGGCCTTGGCCTTTTCGAGGGCAATGGCCTTTGCGGCCTTAGCCTTTTCGAGGGCCTTGGCCTTGGCGGCCTTGGCCTTTGCGGCCTTGGCTTGTTCGAGGGCTTTGGCCTTTGCGGCCTTGGCCTTTTCGAGGGCCTTGGCCTTTGCGGCCTTGGCCTTTGCGGCCTTGGCTTGTTCGAGAGCCTTGGCCTTGGCGGCCTTGGCTTTCTCGAGAGCCTTGGCTTTTGCAGCCTTGGCTTTTGCAGCTTTGGCTTTTTCGAGGGCCTTGACCTTGGCGGCCTTGGCTTTCTCGAGAGCCTTGGTTTTTGCGGCTTTGGCCTTTGCTGCGGCGGTCTTTTTGGCGGCAGCGGTCTTTTTGGCAGCAGCGGT
>CAYYUP010000006.1:75566-103840 GCA_964474905.1 uncultured Nannocystis sp.
GGCCGCCTTCTTCTTTGGGGCCGCCTTCTTCTTGGTGGCCGCCTTCTTCTTTGGGGCCGCCTTCTTCTTTGGGGCCGCCTTCTTCTTTGGGGCCGCCTTCTTTTTTGGGGCCGCCTTCTTTTTTGGGGCCGCCTTCTTCTTTTTGGTGGCCGCCTTCTTTTTTGGGGTCGTCTTTTTTGCGGCCTTTTTCTTGGCAGCAGTCTTTTTGACGGCCTTCTTCTTGTTTGACTTCTTCTTCGCGCTTACGCGGGAGCTCGAAGTTGAGGTCTTCTTAGCGGTCTTGGAACGCCTCGTTGCCACTCGGACTATCTACGCGAATCACTGCTTCGAAGGCAAGCCCGGTCGTCACGCCGGGGTATGGTTTACCGGTGGTCTCGCGCACGGTTGCGACTTCGGTGGTTAAGGTCTCGGGTCCTTCTCCGGGGCTAGGAGCGCTGCAAGAACGCCTCAAAGAGTTGCGCTCGCGTCAGCCTGGGGCGTTGATCGAGCGCTATCTCGACCAGCTCCCAGTCTTTGGAAAACGGGTGTACATAGCCCCTGGGGCGGCGATCGTCGGTGATGTAGAGCTCGGTGATGAGGTCAGCGTTTGGTACGGCTGCGTACTTCGCGGGGACGTCAATCGAATCGAAATCGGTGCGCGTTCCAACGTCCAGGATGGGGCTGTCATCCACGTAGGCGATCACGATGGGGTGCGGATCGCCGAGGAGGTCGTTATCGGCCATCGTGCTGTTGTGCACGGGGCTGTGATCGGCGGAGGCACTCTGATCGGCGCGCAAGCGACGATCCTCGACGGTGCGGTGATCGGTGAGGGTTCTGTGATCGGTGCGGCGGCATTGGTCACCGCAGGCACCACGATCCCGCCGCGCAGTCTTGTGCTCGGAGTGCCTGGAAAGGTCGTCAAGCGCCTCAAATCAGCGGATGAGGCATTTCACCGCAGCCTTGCGGGGAAATACACGCGTCTCGCCCACAACTACCGCGTCGGTTGAGAAGAGCGCTCCGTCGCAGGGGATCTTCTCTAATTTTGAAAAAGACCTCGAGAGGTCGGTCGCACGAGATCTTCTAATTTTTGGGGACCAGGCATTCGTCCCCCAAAAAACTCAGAGGGCTTGAAGCGGTGATCGCGGACAGCTTCGAACGGCCCTTACGGGTCGCCGGTGCCGGTATCCGTGTCGCTATCCTGTGTCGTCGAGCCTGTAGAGGTCGTGGTGGTATCTGTGGTGGTGCCTGTGGTGGTGCCTGTGGTGTTTTCGCCGAGATCGGGGATCTCGCAGATCCCGTCGACATTGCGGCAGCGTAGGCCTTCGCAGCAGCTCGGGTGCTCGAAGCACCAGCGTCCGAGATCCAGGGCTTGGATGCAGAGCGCAGGATCTTCACACCGAGCGTTACCGCGCTCTCCGCCGAAACTCTCGGCGCTGTATTCGGCGACGCAGATGCCCTCGCTTTCGCAGTCGCTGGCGCCGTCACAGGCGTCACCGGTGGTCGAAGAGGTGGAGGATCCAGAGCCCCCCGAGGTCGATGCGGTCGTGGCAGTGCTGCTCGTCGGTGGCGGACAGGCCCCGCAGAGGAGCAGTAGGGGCACCAAGAGAGCGCGCATCAGCGGATCGTAGGGGGCTCTCAACATGAGTTCAACCATCCAGGGCAGAGACCGAACGCGGGGGCGGGAGCGGACGTCGCGTGAGTACCGCGTACTCGTGGGAGCTCAGGGCAGCTCAGGGCTCGTAGACGCAGCGGATCGTGAAGGGTTTGCGATCGCGGGCGACGGTCGTTGACTGGCCGCCCTTCGGGTCGACGATCCAGGCCTGTTTTGCGTCCTCTTTGTAGGCGGTGCCTGTCCAATGGAAGCCTTCTTTATCCTCTAGGGCGTCGATGCCGGCGAAAAGCTTGGCCTCCTCGAGGCTCGGCAGTCGCCAGCCTCCTTTGTACGCGCCCAGGCCGAATTCTCGGCAGTGGATCTCTCCCGCCGGTTGCAGCTTTTTGGGGCAGGCATGCTCGGCAGTGCAGCGCTGGATGTAAAGCGCTGGCTTCTCGTGGAGATAGGCCCCCTTGGGCGGAGGCGGAGGCTTGGCGGTGGGCGTCGCGAAGGTCTTTTTTGTGTCGCCCTTGTCGTCCTTGTCGTCCTTGTCGCCCTTGTCATCCTTTTCACTCGCAGCTTTGTCTTGCGCGGGCTCGGGCTTTGCGTGGGCGTCTGCAGGTTTGGAGTCGCAGCCGGCGAAGGCAAAGGCAAAGGCAAAGGCAAAGGCAAAGGCAAAGGCGAGTCCTGGGCGAGCGAGCATGGGCGGCAGAGTAGCGCGGCACAGTGGCAGAAGAGCGCGGTGCTCCTGGGATCCCGCGGCAGAGTCGAGATGCGTTCACGACAAAGGGTCCGGCGGAGGTGCGCTGCACTCCTGGTACCCTGCGGGGGTGGCTGTTTCGGCAAGGGCTCCTCATCTTCGGCGCATAAGCTCGGGGCGCGGTCGGCCGCGCCTGGACAGCAGCGCCTGGGTCGCCTGTACCTTTCAGATCCTCCGCGCTCGCTGGCCTGTGCTCCTTGGGATCAGCGCGCTCTCGCTGGCACCCGCATGGTGGCTCGGTGAGCGTGTTCCGACGGGAGAGTGGGCCCTGGCCGTAAAGTTTGGAGTGCCGTGGGTGGCGGCCCTCATCGGCGAGTCGGCGCTGCTCGGATTAGCCGCTCAAACCCTCGCCGATCAGCCTTCTCGACCCTTTAAAATGCTCGTGCGGGCGCTCTGGAAGTTGCCTGTGATGGGCGCCGTGATCGTGATGCGGATCCTCGCGGTGGGCAGTGTTCTCGGTCTCGGCCTGCTGGCTGCCGATCACGCGGGTGACTACGCTTCGCTGCTGGTTGTGACCGCGGTGATCATCGCGATCGCGGTCTCTTCGACCCTCTCGCAGGCCTCTGCCATCGCCTTTTGCGGAAGGGGAGGGCCGATCCGGGCGCTGTTCCTGTCCGCGGAGTTGACCCGCGATCTGCGCTTCACTGTGTTTAAGGCCAGGGCCAAGCTGGTTGTGATCCTGTTGTTGCTCAGCGTTGCGGTCGACAGGATCGCCGAATTTTCTCCGGTCCTCGGCATTGGTGGACACTATCTGCTCGAACTCCTGTGGTTTTGCACAGGGGCGCTTTTGACCTCCGTCACGTTTCTTGTGCTGCGCGCGCGCAGAGATCGCCGACGCCTCGAGGTCACTGCCGGCGAGATCGTCGGTGAGATCGTCTAGCCGCGGATTCGGGGACAGAGCTTGCTGGCGGCATGAGTGCACCGAGTGACGATCGCATGGGGCGCGATCGCATGGGGCGGCGATCGCATGGAGGTTCGGCTGCTTCCCACGGGTGCGAGCACTTCGGGTAGCGTAGGGCGGTGCGCGAGCACGCTCCGCAGATCTATCTCGATTACAACGCGACGACTCCGGTGCATGCCGAGGTCCGCGAAGCGATGCTGCCCTGGCTCGGCGAGCGTTGGGGAAATCCTTCAAGCGCCCACAGCTTTGGTCGGGCGGCGGCGGCGGCGATCGCCGATGCGAGAGCTGAGATCGCGGCGCTGATCGGCGCCATGCCGGAGGAGATCATCTTCACGAGTGGCGGCACCGAGGCCGACAATCTCGCGCTCTTCGGGGCGCTCCGAGGTCCCGGGCACTTGCTCCTCTCGGCGATCGAACACCCAGCGGTGAGCGCCGCCGCGGCGATGCTGATCCGCCAGGGCTGGAGCGTCGAACTCTTGCCGGTATCGGCGGACGGTCGGGTCTCGCTCGCCGAGACGAGGGCTATCTTAAATGAGCGCGCGCATGTCGATCTGCTCTCTGTGATCTGTGCGCAGAACGAGACCGGGGCGATCCAACCGGTCGCGGCGCTCGCAGAGCTGGTCCGCGGACGTGCACCAAATGCCGTTGTGCACAGCGATGGTGCCCAGGCGGTCGGCAAGATTCCGGTCGATGTCGGTGAGCTCGGGGTCGATCTTCTGACCCTCGTCAGTCACAAGTTCTACGGGCCGGCGGGCATCGGCGCGCTCTATTGTCGGCGGCCACGAGAGCTCCGGCCACGCCTCTTTGGTGGCGGTCAGGAGCGGGGCATGCGTCCGGGCACCGAACCTGTGGCTTTGATCGTCGGCTTTGGAGCGGCGGCGGCCCTGGCCAGGCGAACCCTGGCGACCGAGATGCTTCGGCAGGAGAAGCTGCGCGATCTGCTGTGGGGGCGCTTGGCGGCGGCGATTCCCGGCATCTACCGGACGGTCCCGGCTGAGCACGCGCTGCCCAATACCCTGCATGTCTGCCTGCCCGGGGTGCGCGGCGATGAGGTCTTGGCGCGCGCGTCGACGGTCGCGGCTTCGGTCGGGTCAGCCTGTCACAGCGGACAGGTCGCCGCGGTCGGTGTGCTCGGGGTAATGAGCCTGCCGCCCGAGCTCGCTGCCGGAGCGCTCCGGCTCAGCCTCGGACGCGGCAGCGAGAGGGCAGAACTCATCGCCGCGAGCGACGCCTTGGCGGACGCCTGGAGAGCGCAAGTCGAGCTCCAGGCGCGTCGCTCGTAAGGGTGATGATCGGTCGATCGAAGTCGGTCACGAAGACGCATGCAGAAAACTGCAGACGCGGTCCACAGAGGTGTACACAGGTATCTGGAGCGCGTATCAGGGAGCCACTCCGTCGAGGGCGTGGCAATCTGCCGGCGGTGTTAGGTCGTCGACGCTGAGAGTCAGCGACCTCCGGGAATCGTCGAGCCAGCGGAAGAACGCATCCCGATCGCGGGGGATCGGATCTTGCCAGATCCCGAGCTGGCCGGAGGGACTGAGTGCCAAGATCCGCCGGCTCGGGTGCCACACCACGACGCGGGCTCGGCGGTCCAGGTTTGAGAGCACACGGCCCTCGCCGGTGGCCACATCCCAGAGCCTAAATTCGCCGTCTTCACTCTGCGAGAGCAGGGTTTGGTCGTGGTCGGCGAACTCTATTAGGCGCACCGGCACCCGGTGACCGACGAGGCGCCCGGCGACCCTTCGCTCGGCGAGGTTCCAGATCAGGATCTGGTTGTCACCGCGGAGAAGCGCCAGGCGTCGACCGTCCGCGAAGGGCGTGATCGAGTAGAGTCGATTGCCGCCGATCGGATCGGAGCGGACCTCGCCGCTTCGTCGATCGTAGACCCGGAGTTTATGGGCCTCGCCGCCGCTGTAGATAAAACGACCGTCGGGGCTAAAGACGACCGCGGAGATCCGCAGCGAGTGGCGGTCGATAATCGTGCTGGTGCCGGTCGAGAGGTCCCAGAGCCGCACATCCCGATCGAGGCCGGCGCTCGCCAGAAAGCGGTTGTCCGGGGAGAAGGTGCGGGCGAGGACCTCTCGGCTGTGACCGCGGAGGACCCGGGTCTCGCGTGTCTTGAGATCCCAGTGGAGGATGTCGCCGTCGCTGCGACCGACGATCACGTGGCGTCCATCGCTGCTGACGCCCAGGGCGCTGTGGTGGTTTTCGTAGTGGACGGGGAGCGGAAGCCGGGCGGGTTCGTTGTGCGCGGGGAATTTGTGCACGATCTCGCCGAAGGGCGTCATCACTGTCAGGGTTGCATCCTCGGAGAGCGTGAGCACTGCGCCGCTGGTCGGCAGGATGGCGATCTGGATGATCGCGCGGGCCTCTGTCGCCTCGTAGATCGTTTGCTCGGTGTCGAAATTCCAGACCCTGAGAATGCCTTTCATATCGACGAGGGCCATTCGCGGATGTTGGGGATCGACGGCGAGCAAGGCCTGCTTGTCGAGGCGGTTGAGCACGCCGTCTTGGAGATTCTCATTGCGCCAGATGCGGAGTTCACCGCCCGAGCTGGCGGCGGCGACGGTGCGGCCATCTGGTGAAAATCGCACCGCCGTCGCGACCGTGCGAAGGCCTTTTAAGAGGGTACTGTCGCCGCTGGTCAGGTCCCAGAGGCGAGGTCCTGTTTCGCCGCCGGTTGAGGTCGCAAATCGGCTGTCTTTTGAGACATCTAGGCGGGTGATCCTGCCGCCGTGGCCGGTAAAGGTGTGCAGCCGTTTGTTGGTGGCTCGCTCCCACACCCAGACCTCTCGGTCGGCGCCAGCACCCAGGATTCGGCTGCCGTCTGCTGTGTAGCGGATCGCCCGGAGCACAAACTTGCCGCCGCGAAGGAGGTCGCTTTCATCGCTCTGCCAACGCCAGCGCCAGACATTACCGTGGGCGGTTCCGACGGCGAGTTCATCGCTCTCAGGGGCGAAGTCACCGGCCGGTGCGAGGGGCTTGCCAACGCCCCAGTGGTGACGCTCGCGGCTCTCCAGATCGATCATCACTAGTTTCATGTGGTCGTTGGAGACGCAGCCGACCCTTCGTCCATCGCTGAACATCGAGCCCGAGAGGCACTCCTCGAGCAGCTCGTAGGAGTGATCGCGCAGGTCCCAAAGGAGCAGGCGGTTGTCGTCGCCGCCGCTCAGCAGGTGGTCGCCGTCGGCGGTGAAGGCCACGGTGCGCGCGGCGGCAGTATGACCCTTGAGCAATGCCAGACGTTCGCCGCTCTCGGGCGCCCAGAGGCCGACGCTGCGGTCGCGGCTGGCGGTCGCCATGAGGGTGCTATCGTCGTTAAACTCGACCCGCCAAACCTCGTCGGTATGGCCCATCAGACGGCGACCGGAGCTTTTTTCTAGATCCCAAAGGGTTGTAATGCAGTCGTCGGCGGCACTCGCCAGGAAGCGGCCGTTTCCAGAGAAGGCGATGCGAGAGGCGCCCGCGCTGTGGCCGATGAGGTCGACGCCGATGTCGTGGGCGGCCGCGTCGGCGGCGATCATGCGCAGGCGCGGCCACTCCTCCGTATTGTGGAGACCGGCGAGCAGATCGAGGGTGCGTCCTGGCTGATCGCGGGCGGCGAGGCGGGCCTGCTCGAGCGCGAGAGCATCGGCCTGGTGCTCGGCGGCGAGACGGGCCGCCTCGGATTCTTCGCGGGCACGGGCGGCCGCGTCGCGGGCTTCCTCGGCCTGGGTGCGGGCGACTTGGGCCTCGTCGCGCTCGGCGATGACCCGCGTGATCGAGAGGACCGAGATCACGGCGAGCACGACGAGTGAAGCGGCGGCGACCGCCAGCGGTCCGCGGTAGCGACGGATGAGGCGACGGAGGCGATCGCGTGCGGAGTAGCGGTGGGCGGCGACCAGCTGACCGGTGCGGAAGCGGCGGAGATCGTCGGCGAGTTCCTCGGCACTGGGGTAGCGATCGGCTGGTTTGTAAGCCATCGCGGTGGCGATGATCGCCGCGAGCTCCGGCGGTACGGCGGGCTCGCGGGCTTCGATCGGCGGAGGCGGATCGCTGGTGACTTTGAGAAGAATTTCGACTGCGGTCGCGCCATCAAAGGGAGGGGCACCGGCGACCATGTGATAGAGGATTGCGCCCAGGGCGTAGACATCCGCCCGCTGGTCGACGGGATCGCCGTAGGCCTGCTCCGGTGGCATGTAGGCCGGCGTACCGACCACTGCGCCGACCATTGTGAGATCCTTAGCGGGCAGCTGTTGGCTC
This sequence comes from uncultured Nannocystis sp., assembly GCA_964474905.1. Lineage (GTDB taxonomy): Bacteria > Myxococcota_A > Polyangia > Nannocystales > Nannocystaceae > JADJRG01. The sequence goes on from CAYYUP010000006.1 coordinate 83,040, forward strand.
GAGGGGACTTTAGGGCGGAGTTCGGCACGCAACGCCGACTCGGCGAGGGGACTGCTGGCGGCGTCCTCTTTGTCGAGCTCCTTGGCGAGGCCCCAGTCGATCACCACGGTCTCGCCGTAGGAGCCGAGCAGAATGTTCTCGGGTTTGAGGTCGCGGTGCATGATCCGCTTGGAGTGGGCGTAGGCCATGGTCTCGGCGACCGCGAGCACATGGGGCAGGAGTGCGACCCGGGCCTCGTAGGTCGAGGCTGTGGCGAGCGCCTCGGACAGGGGACGCCCTGAGACCAGTTTCATCGCGTAAAAGGGCTCGCCCGAGGGCCAGCGCCCGGCCGCGTAGATCGGCACGACTCCCGGATGCTGCAGGCGTGCGGTGACCAGAGCTTCGCGGACGAAGCGCTCTTCGGCATGGCGCGAGCGCACGAGCAGCTCTTTGAGGGCGACGCGACGGCCGAGGGTGCGGTCGCGGGCCTCGACGATCCTGCCGATGCCGCCCTTTGCGAAGATCGGACCTATCACGTAGCCGTCGCGGGTGATCACCGGCAGCTGCTGGCTCTGGGGCTCGACCTTGGTCGGCTGTTGGAGCAGCGTGTCGGCGCCAGCCTTGGGTGCAGAATCGGTGCTCGGCGCAGGGTCGTCGGTCTGGGCATCGCCGTGCGGAGGAGAGCCTGGGTCCGGGGCTTCGGCGTAGGGGATTGTCTGGCCGTGCTGCCCCAGTTCCGTGCTCGCCTCGACCGGCACCCTGGGGCTCGCGGGCGCCGGCCTGGCGATCGGCTCGTCCGAGTCGACTGTCTCGGTTGCGCACCTCTCGGGGTCGTCGGCGACATCTGGGGGGCCGTCCGCTATGTCGTCGCGCTCGGGCACGCGGGTTCCTCGGTGTCGACCAGCCTACACGAAGCGCGGCGAGGGGCTTGCACGATCACGCGCCCTTGCTGGCGATGATTTTGACGACCATGAGAGCGCCGCTGAGCAGCAGGATCCAGGCGATCATTGTCAGTAGTGTCTCGCGTCTGAGGGTGCCTGTTGTGCGCGCGCCGAAGTGGGTGGCGATCATCGTCACCGGGGCGAGCACGGCGAAGGCGAGGGGGTCGACGGTGCCCTCTCGGAGGGCCGCAACGGCTGCGAGCGCGCCTGTGAGCGCGCCGATCGCCATATTGCTGCCGACCGCGATCGCCGGGTCTCGGACCAGGCGCAGGAGCAGCGGCAGGCGCAGGGTGCCGAGGAGCAGGCCTACGACCCCCGAGAGTGCCCCTAGAGCACCGCCAGCCCCAAATTCGAGGGCGAGTCGCGGCAGACTTCGCCTCGGACTTGCGGTCTTGGTGGCCCCTGTTTTGCTGGTTGCGGAGTCTTTTGGGTCGGAGCTTTGGGGGTCTGAATTCGGCGGGCCCAAATCAGGGCGATCGGACCTGCGCGAGCGCCTGCGCTTGAGCTCCATGGTCGCGCCGGAGGCGAGCAGGGTGAGGGCGATCGCCATCTCGAGCCAGTGCGGGTCCAGGCTGGGGGCGAGGCTCGCGGTGGCGAAAGCCGCCAGCGCCGAGGGCAGGCCAAAGGACAGCAGCAGGCGGCCGCGCACTCGCCCTTCGCGGGCGTGACGGAGGGCGCCAAAAAGGGCGCCGACGCTCGAGACCGCGAGGCTGGTCGCCGCGCCTGCGAGCGGACCGAGCCAGAGAACCAGTAGGATCAGGCGGAGCTGGCCGAGTACAAGGCCGACAGCCGCGCCGATGTACGAAATCACCAGCGACACCAGCGCAATGAGCGCGAGGATCATGAGTACGCTGGTGTCGGGCACGGAGCGCGGCCAACCGTAGCACGGCGCGTTCGCCCGTGCTTGACACCTGCGAGCGGGGGGGAGCATCGTCGCCGGCGAGCGACTGGGTGGAGATGGAGGGTCAGCCGAGTCGGATCATCGTCGTCAACTTCTCGCCAGAGGCGCGGGGTTTGGTGGCGTCGATTGTCGACTTTTTCGCGGACCCCAGCTCGGATCGCGGGCATGTAAAGGCCATCTGCACAGGTGTCGGCACGCCCGCGCTCGCCGAGGTCGCGCTTGCCAGTGTCGAGGGCATCGAGGCTCGTTATATCGAGGGCTCGGTCAGTCTCGGTGTCGAGCGTTTCGCCGCTCTGCTGCTCGCCGAAAAAGTAGCCGTCGCCGATGCCGACGCGATCATCGTCCTGCCCCACCGCGCCAGCGCGGAGGTCGATGCTCACTCTCGATTGACCTGCGTCGCCCTTCGCCAGGCCTGCGGCGAGCGAGCGTTGCCGACGACGGTCGTGGCGATCGAAGACCCCGAGGCGAGTTTTGAGTTCTCGGGCCTGGGTGTGACGACGATCTTCTATCCTGGGTTTTTGAGGGCGGCGCTTTTTGCCCACGCTTGCGTTGACTTGCCGGTCTTTCACTTCATCCTGGCGCTGCTTCGCGGTCATTATTGTGTGCAGACCCTGGCGATCCCCGAGGAGCTGCGGGGACGCACCTTTGGCGAGGCTTGCCGAACCCTAGAGCGCGACGCTGGGGGTTCACCGATCTCTCTGGTCGGGGTCTTTGCCGAGGATTCCGAAGGTGGTGCGCCGATCATGCGAGTCAACCCCGGGCCGCGCTTTGCCCTCGACAAAGCGACCTCTTTGCTCGCGATCTCGGAGCGTCGATGAGCGAATTCCAGGTCAACGGTCGGGCCGCAGCGCTTGTCTTGGCGATATCGGCACTTCTGTTCGCGCCGGTGCTTGCAGAGGCCTCGCCGGCCGATGGCGCCCCTGCGCAGGAGGTCAAGGCTACCGACTACTCGGCGCCCATTCTGCGCTTTGGGGCAGGTTCAAAAAAAGGCGGCTTCACCCGCTTAGCCCGGGTACTCGCCGGCGGATTAGAGGAGACGGGCGATCGCATTCGTCTCGACATCCGCAATACCAAGGGCAGCTGCGACAACATCAAGCGCCTGCTCCGCGGCGAACTCGACGTTGCTCTGGTCCAGTACGATGTTGCCGCCGAGGCCTTCAAGGCGAGCGTCAGCGCCTCGAGTGGCGAGCACAGCGGGCACGAAGGTGACGCCTTCGGTGGTTGGATGTGCAGGATCTCGGCGGACATGGCCCGGGGTGCACACCTGCATCTGATCACTGCGCTCACCGACGGTGCGGTGCACATGCTCGTGCGTCGTCCGGTGCGGATCGACAACTTCAGCCAGATCGGTGACGCGCCGATCTACTTGGGCAAGGACGGCTCGGGCTCCTTTGAGACCGCCAAGGTGATCGTCGGCGCGGCCGGTGACACGGTCGAGCGCCTCAACCTCTTCTCTGGGGGTTCGCGCGATGCCTACGCGGCGCTCCGTCGGCAGGAGCTACTGGTGATGTTGCGGACCACCGAGCGCGGGGACGATGACATCGCCGACGTCGTTGCATCGGGTCTGGCGAGCATCAACCCGTTGCCCGAAGACGTGCTGAACCGCCTGATCGACGGCTATCCCTACTACCGAATCTGCCAGGTCGAGCCCGAGACCTACGAGGGTCTCGAGTACGCGGTGCCGACGATCTGCGTGAGCACCGTGTTGCTGACCGTCACCTTCGATCGCGATGTCGGCCATGGGGCGCTCGACGATCGCAGCATCGGCGCGCTGCTCGACGCGGCCGAGCACGTCGCCAAAACCAGCGAGTTAAAGATCAAGCCGCGGGCCGGCGGATTCGCCGAAAAAGAGCCGATTCCGCTGCACCAGGTCGCCTTTGAGCGTGAGCGCAGCCGGGTTTGGTGGTCGGTGGGGCAGGGCGGTGCTCTCTTGCTCTTTGTCCTGGTCGGTGGTTTTTTCCTCCGCCGTTACCTCCGCCGTCGGGGTTATCTTCGCGATCCGCTGAGCGCTGGGTTTGAGGGGCACCTCTCAAACCCGCTGGTGCCCTTCGCTGGCTTCGCGCTGATCGTGATGGCGGCGACGTTGGTCGTCTGGTTGATCGAACACGACTCAAACGCCCGCTTGCGGACTCTCGACGAGTCGTTTTGGGAGATGAATACCTTTGCCACCGGTAACTTCAGCACCGAGACCCTGAAAACGCCGAGTGCCCGTTTTGTCGGGGCAATGGCGACGATTATGGGGCTCGGCGCGTTGGCGTGGTTTACGGCGGCCTTGACCAATATCTTCGCCCGCGATCAGACGCGTCTCTTTCAGCGTCGTCGCGATCACATCGTCATCCTCAACTTTCGCGAGGACATGCTGCAGCTCATCCGTCTGTTGCGCTCGCCGGGGCCGGCACGGCACCAGTCGATCCACGTGATGGTGCCCGAAGCCCTGCCGAGCCGAGTCCGCCTGCAGCTCGCGAAGGTCAAGGCGCTGACCATTCACCAGGAGAACCCAGAGATCCCCGAGACGCTGATTCCCCTGCGTCTGCACCGGGCGGCACGGGTGATCATCCTCGAGAGCGAGAAGGTCGGCGGGGATGTCTTTCATCCGCTTCGGATCGCCCGGGCGGTGCACCAGGCGGCACAGAGTACGGGGCAGGGGGGGGCGCGCCGCACATCCCAGACCGCGGGCCGTCCGGCGCTCGCTGGCCGGCATCTGAGCGGTCCCGCGGAGCGCGGTTTGCCAAAGACCTTGGTCGAGACCTCCGAGGATGATCCCGAGGCACTCTTCGCCCCATTCCGCGGTTGGTTGCACGCCATCAACGCTCGCCAGCTCACCTTTACCTGGCTGGTGCACGCCGCGAGCGAGCCGCTCTTCGCCGATTTTTTCACCGGCATCGTTTCGTTTCGCGATGACAACGCAGAGGTCTATTCCGCGACGCCGCCGTCGTGGCTCGTGGGTCGCCCGTGGATCGTCGCCCGGCGGACGATTTACTCCCTGGAGGGGCGTGCAGGCGTGCTGCCGATCGGTCTCTACCGCGGCGGCGGCGAGGGCATCGACGACAGCCAGCGAGTGCTCGTGAACCCGGATTTCGAGATCCTGATCCAGGCCGATGACCTGTTGCTCGTGCTCGCGGAGGACGCCGCCGATCTGCTGCGTGTGCTCCGTCAGTCGCGAAAGATCGCCGCCGAGCAAGAGGAGCGCTGGCTTCAAGAGCAGACCGCGCTCGGTAAAAATTAGTCCGGATCGGGAGAGTCTTTTTCTTTAAAAAGTCTGCGTTGCTCGGCTCGTTTTCTTCTCTGGACTCGCGCTGTCGGCTCGCTCTGCCAGGTTTGCCTGGACACTCACGTACGCGTTTCCGTCGATTCAGATACGGTCGAAATTGGTCAAGAAACGATGTTCTACGGCATTTTTAGCTTGTATGTTTGAAGTACGAAGCATTTCGTTGACTTAATACGAATGGCTTCGTACAACTCCCCCGTGATGAGTGAGCGTCGTCGACCGACCGAAGCTGAGACCGAGATCCTGCGGGTGCTCTGGGAGCGCGGGCCCTGCACGGTGCGCGAGGTGCACGGTGCGCTCGCGGACCGGCGCGGCACTGGCTACACGACGGTTCTCAAGCTGATGCAGATCATGGCCCAAAAGGGGTTGGCTGCCCGTGATGAGAGTCAGCGCAGTCACATCTACCGGCCGCTCGTCGATCGCGAGGGTGTCGAAGAGCGCCTGGTCGGTGATCTGATCGATCGAGTGTTTGATGGATCAGCGGCGGATCTCGTCGTCCGCGCGCTGTCCTCAAAGCCAGCTTCTAAAGAGGAACTGAGTGCCCTGCGATCGATGCTCGGCGAGCTTATCGATCGCCGCGAAGAGGGGACCGGCGAATGACGCTCGCACCGGCTCTGGTCGCCCTCGCCTGGACGCTGATCCACAGCCTTTGGCAGGGCCTGGTGATCGCGTTAGTGGTCGCGCTGCTCACCCGTAATCTGCGTCGGGCCGAGTTCCGCTATGCGCTCTACTTTGGCGGAGCGCTGGCTTCGCTGGCGGCGGTTGGCATCACCTACATGCTGCTCGTCTCCGCCGCTGCGAGTGCCGCTGCGAGTGGGGCTGGGCTGCTCGATGCCTCGCTTGGCGGTGGTTCTCCTCTGGGCTCTGCTGCGCTCGTCGGGGTGGCTGCTGCGGGCTTTGATCGTCAGCTCGCGATGCTGCTCTTGCTCTGGAGCATCGGCGCCTCGCTGATGACCGCGCGCACCCTCGTGGGCATCGCTGCGCTAGCTCGGCTGCGGCGTCAAAGCTGCGAACTCGGGGGTCGTTGGTCGGCGATGCTCGATCGCCTCCGCGGGCAGCTGGGCATGCGCATGCCGGTCGCTCTTGCGGAATCGTCGCGGGTGGATTCGCCGCTGGTGCTCGGTGTCCTGCGGCCACTCATTCTCTTGCCCCTCGGCTTGGTCCATCGCCTACCACTGGCGAGCGTTGAGGCGGCGCTTTTGCACGAACTCGTGCACGTGCGTCGGCACGATTATTTGATGGGCCTCGCGCTCGCGCTGACCGAGGCGTTGCTCTTTTTTCATCCCGCGATTTGGTGGTTGTCTCGCCGGGCCCGGCAGGAGCGCGAGCATTGCTGCGATGACGGTGTCGTCGCCCACACCGGAGATGCGCTTCGCTACGCCCTGGCGCTCACGGATCTCGAGGCGTTGCGCGGCGAATATACGACCCCACCCACACCTAAGCTCGGCCAGTCGGCCACCGGAGGAGAACTCATGTCACGCGTTCATCGACTCATCGATAGCTCTAAGTCCGCCAAGTCCGTCGCTGGTTCTACGCCTGCGAGGCGCTCGCCAAACCTGCTTATGCCAGTGTTGACCCTGGGGCTCTCGGTCGCGCTTGCGGTCGTCGTCGCACCTGCGTGTTTTGATGGCGAGCATGCGCTGGCAAAGGGTGATCAAGAACTTGATGCCGAAGTCGAAGCCGCCCGGCGGCACCAAGTAGACGAGAGCGTCGACGCTGCAGCGATGCCTGTGGCGGTCGCGATCGCCGAGGACAAAGGGGATCGCGAGCAACTCTCGATCGCCTGGTTGCCAGAGCGCTTTTCATCGCTGGCCCCAGAGATCCGCAGAGCTGCGGCGCGTCACGGGGTCGATCCAGAGCTGGTCGCGATCGTCACGCTGTTGGAGTCGGGCGGAGATCCGAGCGCTCGTTCTTCCCACGGCGCTCGCGGTCTGATGCAGCTGATGCCGGCGACGGCAGAGAACATCGCGGCCCGTCGTGGGCTCTCAAACCACAACGTAGAGCGCCTTGACGATGTCGCCTACAACCTCGACCTCGGTGCGTATCACCTCGCCGAGTTGATCAAAGATTTTGCGCAGGAGGATGGCGAACTCAGTCCCGAATCGGTCGAGTTGGTTGCAGCTGCGTACAATGGCGGCGCCACCCGGGTGCGCGCGTACATGGCCGGCGATGCCGAACTCTCCGCCGAGACCGCCCGCTACAAGGGGCTCGTGGGGGCCCTTTGGAGCGAGCGCGCCGAGGCCCAGTCGCCGACCCTAAAGACGCTTTCGCGGCCATAAGAGAAATGGGACCGCTCAAGCGCAACTGTGCAGTCCGTCGATCGTGGTAGCTTGGGTCGCATGGGAGATGGGCAAGGCGACACGCTCGCGGGCTCCAGCATCCGTGTAAATGTCGCGATGGTCGTAGCTGCGACCGAAGCCGAGGGGCCCGGTCGCCGCTACGCGATCTGGGTGCAGGGCTGTCCACTGCGCTGCCCGGGCTGTTGCAACCCTGAGATGTTGCCCTTCGTCGAGGCCGAGCTTCGCGAGCCTGAGGTCCTGATCGCCGAGGCGCTCGCCGCCGAGGTCGAGGGCATTTCCTTGCTCGGCGGTGAGCCCTTTAGTCAGGCCACAGCGCTGGCCCTGGTCGCCGAGGGGGTTCGCGATGCGGGTCTTTCGGTCATGGTGTTCTCTGGCTATACGCTTGCCGAACTCCGGGCGCGGCGGCAGCCGGCGGTCGCTCGGCTCCTGGCCGCGACCGATCTGCTCGTTGACGGCCGCTTTGAGGTCGCCAGGCGCAGTGATGAGCGGCGCTACATCGGCTCTAGTAACCAGGGGCTGTATTTTCTCAGCGACCGCTACCGTCCCGAAGATGCCCGACTTCACGGGCCCCAGCACGTCGAACTCCGCCTTCGCGGCGGCGAGCTGACGATCAACGGCTGGCCTGTTCTCGGCGCGAGTACTCGAATAGGTCGCAGCGACGAAGCACCGTAATTTTTCGGGCGATCGCGTCACGCGAGGTCGCGCGTGGTCAGGGTTGCGGGTGAGCTGGTAGTCTCGCGGCGGTCATGAGCCTGTCGGTGAGCGTCGAAGAGGGGCACGCGCTGGAGGTGCTCGATCTCCTCTGTCGCGGCCGCGCTTTGCGGATCTCCGCGGGTGCACCCCTCGGTCGACCGCGCCCCGAACTGGTCCAAGTAGGGGCCCGTCGGATCGCCATCAGCGTGCTCAGGACGTTGGTCGAGGGCGGCCGTGCAAATCAAAGCGTGCTCCGTAAGGGGCGTCGCGTCGACGGTCGCATCTGGGATCGCGAACTGCTGCAGGCGCTTGATCTGCGCTTTACCGTCGCCTCTTACGGGCTGTGGACGGAGCTCAGCGTGCGCCTTAGAAACCTCGCCCGCAGTGCCCAGGTCGAGGAGGGTGGGCGCTCGAATTGGCAGGCGCGGCGACAGATCCGACGGGTCGTCAAGATCTCCGGTACTGGCACCGGCGACTGGATGTTTTACGCGCTCGCGGTTCGCCATCTGGAGCGCGTGCCGATGCCTGCCGAGATCCGCGACGACCTCCGTCGGCGGCTGGCGATGGGTTCGCCGTTGGCCACGTTGATGGCCCTGGAGATGCACACTGGGGAGGGAACGACCTCCGTCGAGGCCCAGCTTTCGCTTCTGTTCGCGCCGGAAAATGTGCGTCTTCTCGAGTGCTCGGGGCATCTTTTTGTCGACGCCTGGGTCGCCCGGATTCGGGCGCTCCCGCGGGCCTTCACAGTGGCCGAGCGAATCGCTCGAGCGCGGGCGATCGCCCAGGTCTTCGCGGCTTACCTGCAGGCGCTCGATGATGCTGGGCGACTGGATCTCGTCGGGCCGATGGTCGCGCTCTTGCTGCGCTTGACCGACGAGGGCGGTCTTTGGGCGGGGGACCCTGCGCTCGTCGCCGGCTCCCTCGGTAGCGTCCGAGAGTTCGCGAGCCTCGCCGAGCGCGATGCGCTGCACCGAGCCTACGCCGAGATCGTTGACCTCGGCGTGCACATTTTAGAGGCGCGTGCTCATCTGGTTGGCGAATCCTACGGCGATCCGCGCTACGAAGAAGCGCAGCTCCTGCTTGTCCGCTGCGAACCGCTCGCCGCCCGCAGAGCCCTGCTGATGGCGCTCGCCGGAACTCTTACCCATCGGCTAGGATAGCCCCTAGCCCCCCGCGAGGACCACGAATGAGCCGAGGATACCGAATTCGCTGGCCACAACCTGTCTGGCACAACGCGTCGAAAACCGTCGAGAGCAGCGACGCGATCGCGATGGACGTCGGCATGCTCGACATCCTGCCCGAGGGCGACATGGTGGCGATCCTGCGTGAGCAGCTCGCGGCCGCCGGTTGGCAGCGTTGCGAGGACGGGGCGATGCGGACGACGGTCGGCGGTGTCGAGGTCGAGCTCGACGCCGAGGGCCGCAAGGTTCGAGCCAGCTCCAGCGCCCAGCGCAAGGTTGCGGTGCGCAGCCAACAAGAGGGCGAACTTCGCGAGCAGCTAGGGCGGGCGAGCGAGGGGGCCGAGCGCGAACTCAGCCGCGAGGTCGCCCGTCAGATCATCAGCGCCGAAGCCGAGATCCGTGAGCGGATCCAGGGGGCTCTGCAAAAGGTCTACATCGAGGCTTTGCAGCGCAAGGCGGCGTCGATGGGGGAGATCGAGAGCATCATCTCAGGGGTCGGCGAAGACGGCGAACTCGAGATGACGATCAAGGTAAAAGTCTAGCGGTCAGCTAAGGGGTATCTGTGCAGCGTACGCGACCGATTTCTAGCTTGCCCATCGATCTGCGGGTCGAGGATGCTGTCGAACTCGCCTGCGCCGCCGATGTCACCTTCATCGAAGAGCGCCTGCGCCAGGGAATCAGCGTGCTCGCGCGCTGCGACAAAGAACTCTCGCTTTATCTCTACCTGGCACTGCGCGGTCGCCTGCGTCGCGGCGCCGGCCTGAGCAGGTCGAAGACGCCCAAGATCGTCCTGATCGACGGTCGTCCGCGGGGCGAAGAAGAGGACGGTCGTTCCAATCTAGGTCGCATGCTCGCGCAGCTGACAGAGGCGATTCGCGGCGCTGTCGGTCGAACGATCATCGTCCTCCTGCACCTGGACGTGCTGACGACGACACACACCAGCCTGACGATGGAGGCCCGCGAGGCGATCCCGCTGCTCTACGAGAATCCCGAGGCGGTGCTGCTCGGTTTTTGCGATCCGAGTTTTCCGCTGCCCAAAGTGATCGAGGGTGTTTTTGCCGTGCGCCGCGAGATCATCGGCATCGAGCGCGAGGTGCTGGAGCGTGTCGTCACCCAGCGCGAAGCCAAGGCGATCGACAGCGATACCTTCGACGCCTTCGCGCTCTACAAGTATGTTTCGGGGCTAAATCCGGTGAGGTTGCGGCGTCTGCTCGGTGAACTGAGCCTTCGCCGCGAGGCCTTGCCGGGGCGTCCGCAGGCGGCTGCGGTCTACCGTGAGCTGAGGCGGCAGACCGTCGCCGACGACTTTGAGCTGCCAAACGTCGACCTGGAGGCGGACATCGGTGGTTACGGGGAGGTCAAGCGTCGCCTCCGCGAGGAGTTGCTGGATCTGCTCGACCGCCGCGAGGCGCTGGGCTCTGGCGGCGAGATCCAACTGCTCGAGAACCTGCTGCCCCGCGGCGTGATCTTTCATGGGCCGCCGGGCACCGGCAAGACGTATTTCGCCAAGGCGATGGCGACCGCCATGGATGCCACCGTGATCATCGTCTCCGGTCCTGAGCTCAAGTCAAAGTGGGTGGGCGAGAGCGAAGAGAACCTGCGCCGGGTGTTTCGCCGGGCCCGCAAGGCTGCGCCTTCGGTGATCGTCTTTGATGAGATCGATGCCTTTGCCCACGCCCGCGGCACCTACGAGGGCTCCGGTGTCGAGCATTCGATGGTCAACCAACTGCTGACCGAGATGGACGGCTTTCGCGGCTCCGAGACCGTTTTTGTCGTCGGCACCACCAATTTTTTAGAGAGCCTCGACGGCGCCCTGCTCCGGCCAGGGCGCTTTGAGTTTTTGATCGAAATCCCGGCACCGACGGCCGATGATCGACGGCAGATAGCCGAAATCTACGATCGCAAACTCGGTCTCGATCTCGGCAAAGTGCTGATCGAACACCTGGTCCGGCGGACAGATGGACTTGCCGATCGCAGTCGCGGTTTGCCCTTCACTGGCGATCATATCTACGCAGTCTGCCGCGCCCTCAAGCGGCAGGCGCTGCGTACTGGCGTCGGCCAATTTTCACGCGAAGATATCGACCGGGCGCTGCAACGTAAGAGTCGGGCGCCGGTGGTGCTGTCGCCGGCGGAGGAGCGGGTGGTCGCCTTTCACGAGGCCGGTCACGCGCTCTTGGCTTCGCTTATCGAGGGGGCGACGCCGCCCGAGCGGATCTCGATTGCCGCCGATATGGAGGGCGCCCTCGGCTATGTGCTCCGGGCCGCCCGCGCTCGGCCTTACGCGATTACAGCGGCGGATATGCGAGCCGACATCTGCGTCGGCCTCGGCGGTTATTGCAGCGAGCTGATGGTTTTTGGCGAGGTCTCGATCGGTGCCCACACGGATCTCCAGCAGGCCAACCGGATCGCCCGGGCAATGGTCGAGGAGTACGGCATGGGCGAGGGCAGCGGCGTGCGTGTGGTGATCGACGAGGGGCGCTCGGGCGAGCCGGTCTCGGAGCATCGGCGGGCGGCGATCGATGCCGATATCGCAGGCCTGCTCGTGGCTGAGCGCGAGCGTGCCGAGCGATTGCTGTACAAGCACAGGCCGCTTCTCGAGGTCCTCGCCGAAACCCTTTTAGAGCGCAAGGTGCTCGAACGAGCAGACCTCACGGGTGTGCTAAGCGGGGGCAAAGAGGCGCCGCAACAAGCGAAGGAGAGCCGCGATGGCTGAGGTCACGATCCGTTTGCGACACAACCCTAAAACCGGTGAGCGCGAGGTCATTATTCACTTCGAATCCGAGGACGACGCGCTGCCACATGAGCACGAGCGTGATCATCGAGCACTCGCCGAGGAGCTGCTCGGGCGACCCTTGGACGAGGTCATCGGGGCGGCGAGTGTCGACCGGGTGATCGTGCGGCGGACCGCTGCGGGTCGCGAGCACGCTGAGGTCGAAGAGGTCGCCGAAACCGAGGTCATCCGCGGTCGGGAGAAGGCCGCGGAGCGCAACCGGGGCTGACCATGGTTCTCGCATTGCCGTTGCTCGCCCCTGTGCTGTGGTTTGGTACGACTTTGGGTATGAATCTGGGCACCAGTCTGGGCATGAGCCCGGTGCCCAGCGCACTCGTCGGTGTGCTCGGGGCGATGCTCACGGTACTCGCCATCGGGGGTGCGTGAGCCTTGCGAATCGGTCTTCGCCTGCGTGCATCGCCGACCGACATCGCCGCTCTCGCGATCCTCGTCGAGATCTATCCGTCGATCGCGAAGGGTGCCTGGCTCTGCTGGTCGGCGCGCCAGAGCGAGGCCTCGCTCGTGTGCCATCCCGAGCTCGATCTCGAGGGTGCACTCGCCCTCGTTGAGCGCGGCCTCGACATGGTCGGCTGGGGTTATGGCGACGATGAACTCCGGATCCTGCCGCTCGGCGAGGGCTTTCGCGAAGAGAGTTGGCAGGCGCCGCTGCGTCTCGATGCGCCGAGCCTCCTGGAGGTTTTAAGACCCCTGCGCATACCTGGTGAGCCGCAGGTCGACGAGGCGCTCTTTGTCATGCGCGCGGACTCGCAGGAGCCTCGGCTGCTTTTGGAGCGCTTGCTGCTGCTCGGTCGCGGCGACGCCCAGGTCTGCGAATTCGAACTCGAAGACGGCAGCTCTCGCTTTGCAGTGAAGGTCTCAGCGCCGCCGGTCTACCTCCTGATGCGGGCTCGCGACGGGCATGGCGATCGCGATTCATCGCTCGTCAATCCCGACATCAGCGTCTTCGCCCGCGAGGCCAAGAGCCCGCTCTGGGTCGCCTGGAGTTTTGCCCATCCGCTGGCTGCGGGGGCCGTGGCCGAACTCAAGCGGGCGGGTCAGGTTGCGCTGGTCGACGCGGGCGGCGAGTGGCTGCGAGGGTCGGCACAGTGGCGCACGCGCAGCATCTACGACGCGCTCCTGCCCGAGCTCGATGCGGGTGTGCAAACGCTGAGAGCGACGACAAGCGAACTCCGCTTCGCGATTCGGATCCGCCTGGCCCGCGGCCCCCTCGTCGACCCGGAGCTGTGGTTGCTCGATCCCGACGAGTTTCTCGGTCTCGAGCCACTGATCGAAGCGGCGACCGGCGACGAACTCAGCCGCCTGACAGTCGCGCGTCTCGTCGACGGATCGGAGGCGCGCTACCTCCTGCGCGAGCGGGTGCGGCCCGGGATCTTGCCGCTAGCTGCCCGCATCTCCGAGACTCTCGGTGTGGGTGGATTTTCGCGGGTTGCGGGCGCCGACAATCTCTACCTTCCGAGCGATCGCCGACTGCTGCCGATGCTGCGCCGCGACGATCTGCGCCGCTTACTCGATCTCGACAGTGCTCACCTGGTGCTCGTCACCGAGGATAGCGACGGTCTCCAAGTCATCCGCGTGCCCGAGCTCGATGAGGTGCCGCTGTCGCGTTGGATCGACTACGTCGCCACCGATCGCAGGCTCGCCCTGGACCAGCTGCTCGAGCGCTCGGTCTTTGAGTGGCCCGAGGTGAGTATCGAGTGGCCGGAGGTCAAGCATCGTGCTCCAAAACCGCCGCCACCGCGTGAGCGCAAGGCCAAAAAGAAGCGGGTTCCGGTGCCGATCGCCGCCGATACGCCAGAGGTCGAAGAGGCCCTGATCGAGGCCGACGAGGGCGCTCGCTTGCGCCTCCTGAGGGCGGAGGCCCGCGACCTCGAGCGCTCGCTCGCAGTCGGTGGTATCGATGATCCCGAGCCCTGGCAGCGCCTCGGGCTCCTCAAGATCGAACTCGATGAAGCGGACGAGGGTGTTGTCTGTTTAGAGATCGCGCTCTTCCACGCAGGGCCGCCCTACGACCTCGCATTGGCGCGAACACTCTGCCGAGCACACCTCAGCCTTGTCCACCGGAGACGGGGTCCAGAGCTCATCCTAGAGCTTTTAGTGGCCGATCGACGAACACCCGCAGAACTCTCGGCGTTGGCGGTCTTGGTGATCGAGCGCTTGGCTGCCGGTGAGCCGCCCTCCGACGAGGTGATGCAGCTCGCCGTGCCGCTTTTCAGCGATCCGCGGCTGCCGGTGTCGCGGCGTCTCGCCTGGTCGGTGCTCGCGGCCTGGCATCATCACGCGGGCGATCGACTGGGTCTCACCCGTGCCAAAGAAGTGCTGCTCGGCGGCCTCAACGAGCGCGGTCTCTCCGAGCTGCACGACCTGCCGAGATTTGTCCGTTACGCGTTGACGCTCGACGACGACGAGGGCGAGGGCGACATGGAGGAGGCGCGGAGCAGCGATCGTCTGCGCCAGGGCCAGCTGATGGCCCTAGAGGAGCTGTGGCGGGTTGTCGAGGAGCAGGGCCTGCCCGAGCTCGACGCGCAGGTCAACTATGTCCGCCTGATCTTCGGTGTCGGTTTTGCTCGCCTGGGTGCCCGCGCGAGCGCGATGCAGATCATCGCTCCGATCGACCGCGAGATCGATGTGCACGAAGTCCCGAACAGGGCGCTCTTTCGGCTCTACATGGCGAGGCTGGCACACGAGGCCTCGGGCGGCAGCGATGCGTCGTGGGACGCAGAGGCCGGCAAGCAGATCGAGTCGGTCGCTCGCGACAGGTATCGCAAGGTGGTGATCTGGCTGCAGCGGCGCTCCCTATGGTTGCGGCTCACGGGCGATCCGCAGAGCTCCTCCGTGAACCCGCCCTACAGCCTGCCGGAGGATTTCGAGATCGCAGAACTCAGTGATCATCTGCGGCGAGAGATGGCCCAAGAGAGCACGAACTTCGATTACGTCGTCGCCCAGGCGGTCGATGTCTGCCTGCAGCGAGCACTCGCCAGCGGTTCAGAGGCGTTGATCTCCGAGGTCGTCGCGGTTGCCGAGCCGCGCCTGGGAGACATCACGATTCTCGGTCATCGTGCGGAGGCGATCGGCGCTTGCATCCGGGCGGTCGCCAACTTGGGGGACGATGCGGCCCTGGGTCGCCTGCTAGAGCGCCTGGTCGATGTTGCCGAGGATCCAAAGCTCGGCTCGGTCGCGCAGCTGGTTGCGGCGGTCCGTGGTGGCATCGTCGCGCTACGGCGATTCGGCGGATTAGAGCCCGCTCGGGGCCTTTTGCAGGCACTTTCGGGAGTTAAGGCCTACACGTCGTCGGCCAGCATCGAGCTGCTGTCAACGATCGCCAGCGGCCTGGTGCAGCTCGGCGAGGAGCGGGCAGCGGGCTTGATGCTCGACCGTCTGATCGAGCAAATCTTCGACGGTTCATTTGATTACGTGCACCGCTGCGAGGCCGGCATCGCCGTTGCCGGGGCCCTGCGCCACTGGCCCAATGTCGCCCGAATCGAGCGTTGTCGTCGCTTTATCGAGGAGATCGAGGTCTTCCGCGATACCTTTACGACCAGCCGCTATTACGAGACCCACAAGATCAGGATCATCGAGGCGGTCGTCGACTCGCTGGCCGATGCACAGACCCGCCACTCGGATCGCGTGCAAGGTTTCCTCGATCTCGAGGAACATGCGCTTCGCCGCCGGATCTTCGCGAACTGGAGCGTATTGTGTACACACTAGTTTGTCGCCGGAGTGCCGCGGACGGTCGCTTCGTATGTAAATCACGTGAATTTCACCGCGGGACCTTCGCGGAGAGGAGCGTCGTATGTGGACACTAGACCAACTCGAACTCGAAATTGACGATATCCGCGGGCGCATCCTCCAGCACCGTCGCGACCTCAAAGAGTACTTCATCGCCCGCGATGAGCAGATCGATCTGGCGATGCTCTGTGCTGTCAGCCAAGAGCCGCTGCTGCTGGTCGGGCCTCCAGGTACGGCTAAAAGCGATCTGGTGGTGAAGTTCACCCAGAGCCTAGGGCTGGATGCGGGCGACTACTTCGAGTACATGCTCACTAAATTTACCGAGCCCTCAGAGATCCTGGGTCCTATCGATATCTCCCTGCTCAAAGAGGGCCGCTACGTGCGGCGGACAAAGGGCATGCTGCCCGAGTGCCGTGTGGCCTTTTTGGATGAGGTATTTAAGTCAAACTCGGCGATCCTGAATACCCTGCTGACAATCCTCAATGAGAGAAAATTTTATCAGGACGGCCAGCCGACTCCGGTGAAACTGCTGATGCTCTTTGCCGCGACCAACGATATCCCCGATCAAAGCGAACTCGAAGCGATGGCCGATCGCTTTGTCATCAAAGTCGAGACGCTGCCGGTAAAAGACCGATATTTCGCAGAGCTGGTCGACGCAGGTATCCAAAACGAAGCCTACAAAGCGAGCGGGCAACGCCCCTGGGCCCGTGGGAGCGCTTCGATCGATGACTTTTTGAAATTTGGTCGGTTTATGGACCTGACGTTTGGACTGTCGAATGAACCAGGAGGTGATCGCGCTCGGTGGTTTCCGCGGCCTGTGTTTGCCGAGATGCGGCGGATCGTTCGGGCGCTCGAGACCGAAGATAAGGTGTTTGTGTCGGACCGGAAGGTGGTTAAGCTTTATAAGCTGATCCGTACACAGGCGTTTCTTGAGCATGGAGGGGCGGTGGGGATCGAGGATCTTAAGCTGCTGGCTTATGTGGGGAATCGGCGTGATGAGCTGGCGCTTGTTCAGTCTAAGGTTAAGGCGCTGCTGGGTGTTGCGTAGGTTGGAAGGCTAGGGCTGTGGTGCTTGGGGTAAGGGGGTTTTTGGGTGTAGTCTGGGAAGGGAGTGGAGAGGCGGAGGCCGTTGCGGTGGCCGGGCAAGAAGGGCCCCACTCTCTCAGACAGGTCGGAACGCGCGTCGACCCCTAAAGGGGCCGATGCACGTCCTAGACTCACTCGCGGGGCCCTCCTCGCCCGTCCCAGCAGCACGTCCTCCACACAATTGAAAGGGAGTCGGCGTGCGGGGGGCGGAGAGTTGGTCGGGAAGCCTTCGGGTGAGAAGGGAGTCGGCGGGCGGAGGGCGGAGAGTTGGTCGGGAGGCCTTCCGGTGAGAAGGGAGTCGGCGTGCGGGGGGCGGAGAGTTGGTTGGGAGGCCTTGTGGGGGGCGGGCGTCGGAGAGTGTGAGCGCGAATTTGTTTTGGTAGGTGACTTTTTTTGCTTCTGAAGGCGTAAGAACGGTGTTTTTGATTTAATTTCGATAATTCTGGAAATATGGTTGCACTGGTTGGAGGACGGTCCTATTGTTGTCGCCGATGAAGTCCATCGCAGAGCGAATGGCCGCACTCGGTAACGAGACACGGCTCGGTATCTACCGCCTCCTGGTGCGGGCGGGGCAAGGTGGCCTGCCAGTTTCTGAGGTCAAATCTCGACTCGAGATCCCCGCGTCGACGCTCAGCCATCACCTGCACAGGTTGATACGCGTGGGCCTGGTGCAGCAAGAGCGACAAGGCACCACGCTTATCTGTCGTGCTGATTATAGCGTTATGCAGGCGACCTTCGAAGTCTTCGCTCGCGAGTGCTGTGCGGACGATGGAGCCCTATGCCAAACCTCAAGCTCTTGCTGTGCACCCACTGCCAAGCCCTGAGCCGTCGACTCTATACAGGTATCGCGACGAAGAAGTATCAACGAATCAACGAATCATTAACAAAGCGCTACAAACAAAGCGCAGCTAGAGAGAAAGGCGATACGATCATGAAAGAAACAACGATAACGATAACGGATGCGGTCAGGGCGGGGTACGGTACGGTGGCGAGGAGCGGGCTCAGTTCTGAGCAGGGCAATATCCGAGGAATCGCGCAGGCGTTCGGGTACTCCGAGGAGGAACTCGCGAGCATTCCGGCCGAAGCCAATATGGGGCTCTCATGCGGTAATCCGGTGGCGATGGCGTCGATTAAGGCGGGGGAGGTGGTCGTCGATCTCGGTGCTGGCGGGGGGCTCGATGTGTTCCTGGCCTCGAAGGCCGTGGGTCCCGAAGGGCGGGCGATCGGTATCGATATGACTGGCGATATGGTGTCGCTCGCCCGCAAAAATGCAGCCAAAGGCGGCTACACAAATGTGACCTTCTACCTCGCAGAGATCGAGGCGATGCCCCTCGCGGATAATTCGGTCGATTGTGTGATCTCGAATTGCGTGCTCAATCTGTGTGCAGATAAGGAGGTCGCGCTTAAGGAGATCTTTCGTGTGCTTAAACCCGGAGGACGGCTGGCGATCTCAGATATCGCCCTGCGTAAGCCGCTTCCGCCAGAAATCGAGCGCGCCGTCGCTGCCTGGACCGGTTGTATCGCAGGGGCGATGACGATCGATCAAAACCGCAGCAAGCTCGCTGCAGCTGGGTTTTCTGCGGTGGAGATCGTCGACTCCAACTCGGATCTCAATGCCTATCGCGATGGCGGACACGCTGCATGCTGCGGTCCCGCATCGGATGCAGATATGAGCGGAAAAGCCGCAGATGGCGACTCAGATGGGTGCTGTGGACCGATCAAGGAACGCACGGGCTGCTGCGGCGAAGCTCCCGAGAGCACGGAAAACGCGGCCGATTCGGATTGCGATGGGGCCAAAGAGAACAAGAGCGACTCCGGCTGTTGCGGCGAAACTGCAAAGGCCGACGAAAATGCGGCAGAGGTCGCCTCGGAGTTTCACGAGACGATGAGCGATTTGCTCAAGACGTTTGATGTCAATGAGTATGCAGCGAGCGTGAAGATCTTCGCGCTCAAGCCCGAGTGACACACAGCGGTAGGCGCTGTGGTAGGGATAAAAAGCCCGCCGGGTGTTGACCCGGCGGGCTGTCTTATCAGGATAGTTTTTTACTGATCGAGGATCGCCTGGGCGATCGAGTCGAGGGAGTAGTCGGGGCTGCAGATCGAGTAGACCGGGGGGGCACCGTCGGCGATGCTCTCGGCGAGCTCCCTCTCGCGTATGGATGGTACCGCAAAGATGTCCGCATCTGTACAGGCTGGGTCGATGCCAAAGTTCTCGAGGAATTGGGGATTGCCGTTGCCCACGCCGGAGTAGATCGGCTCGATGCCTCCAGAGTAGCCCGGGGGCACGCCTGCGATCACGTGAAGCTGCACGTCTCCCTGGGTTTTTGCGGCGAGCAGATCCTCCAAGAGCTGGCTGTAGCGGCTGAGTGGGTAGAGAACCGCCGAATCGTCGCTGGCCCCGGAGTTGCCGCCGGCTCCGAAATTTGCGGCGTCGCAGTCGTAGTCGTTGGGGTCGCCCATGCAGTCGACACCGGCTCGCCAGCACACGGCGCTGGTCGGGGTGGGATCGTTGGGGTCGTTCCAAAAAACCTTGTTGGAGGTAAAGATCGTGTCGTCCTGCGCGGAGCAGTCGGTCTCATCTGTGATGATAATAATGGCGAGAGTGGCGTCTTCGCGGATAAAGCCGTAGCTGTCCTCGCCGGGGGTATTTGCCCGGATAAGAGCGATGTACATCGCCTCGAGGGGGGACTCAAAGCCGCAGCCGTAGATGCCCTGCGGGAGGTAACAGCCGAGCAGCTCGAGGGCTGTGCCGGTGCTGACGTTGGAGCTGCCGTCGTGCAGCTCGATCCAGGGGCGCGGTTTGGGATCGGGCTCGAGGGCGGTCGCCGTTGGCACAACCTCGAGATCATCGTTGGCGTAGATGCACGCATTGGTGCAGATCTCGGATGCGTCGATCGGCGGGTCGGTCCCAAAAAATGTAAAGTCACCGTCGTCGATTCGATCGACGCAGCTCGACAGTATGAGATTGCCTTTCGCAGGTCGGGTCGAGCCCTCGGGGCAGCGCGGATTGCCGACATCGGTGGTGGTGATGCCGATCCGCAGGTCCAGGCCCGCATCGAGCAGCGGGTCGATGAGATTGTCGATCGCGTCCGTCAGCCGCTCCTGTGAAGGGGCCATTGAACCGGAGTTGTCGACGATAAAGAGGATGTCGACGTTGTCCGAGGCGATGCCAGTGTCGTTGGTATCGGTGCTGGTACCGGTTTCGGTGTCAGTGGGGTCGGTGGTATTGGTGGCGCTCGTCGGCCCGCTGCTCGGATCCGTCGAAGGGTTGGTCATCGTGACGGTGGCCGGATCGGAATCCTTGGGCGGGCAGCCGAGGACGAGGGCGAGCAGCGGTAGGCCGGCAAGATGTACTGTGTGTCGAGACATACGAATCATACGTCGCTGCAATCGACGCTATCGGGGTAGCAAAGTCCGTCACAGGCGTGTTGGTCCACCCGGCACTGCAATTTGAGTTCGACCGAGACCTCGTCGGTAATGCCGTCATTATCTGTGACAACGACGACGAGGGTGCGAGTGATCGGGAAGTCGAACTGGATGGGCTTGGCTTTGTGCAGCTCCGCCCAGCCGATGGACGTCTGGAAAGTCCCGTCGCTGACTTCACCCAAAGGACCAAACCAGTAGGACTGGTCCTCGTTGTAGAGCTGAGCGCCGACCAGCTCGTCGAGCCCCTTGTCGTGGTGCACAGTGATCGTGATCGTGCTGACCTGAGTGTCGAGGAGCGTGGTGGGGGTCAGAAATACCTGAGTTAGCGTCGGCCCAGGGGTGCACGCTAGCATCATCAGGGCGGGCGCTGCGAGACTGAGGAGTCGGAGATTCAGCTTCATTTCTGCGAGAAGGTCCCACGATGGGAGAGAGAAGACAAGCTGCGAAAATGTGCGTTATGAGGGCCTACGAGGGGTCTTGAGTAGGAATGTCCAGAAAAATGGACACCT
>CAYYUP010000006.1:103940-130886 GCA_964474905.1 uncultured Nannocystis sp.
CGAGAGGATGGAACACTCGCTATTACGACGAGTGAGGCAGAGACGAGGATTCCAGCCCCGCGACAGCGCGCCGCATTGGTGTGTGCACGCGAATCCCGAGACCATCAGCCCGCCGCCTCACTGAGCCGGAACCGGATAGGCACGCGAGCACTGGTCGATCAGCCAGGAGAGTTCGGCGCTACGGCGGGCGAGCAGCAGGGCCGCGCAGGCTGCAGCAGTTGGGCTGGTCTCGGCAATGCAGCCTTTGAGATCGCGTTCGCGGGTGCTCTTGAGGTTTTCCAGGATCTGCTCGCGTCGGCCATCCGAGGTTTCGATCGCGGCGTAAAAAGTGTCGGTGGCGGCGAACATCGCCTCGCAGGCGATCGCCGGATCGTTGGGCAGGGGGCTCGGCAGGCGCGGGTCGACGTAATCGCGGAGGCTCGCCGCTTCGGCGTCGTAATCGGGTTGATTGTCGTAGGTGCGAGTGTCCGGATTTGCCGTCCGAGTGGGCTGTGCACGCCGCCCCTTGCGGCGGCTCTTCGCGGCATTATTGGAAAATGGATCTGCACCGCTCGCCGAGCTCGGGCTGGTCAGCCTGCTTTCCGGGTCTTGACAGCCCGCGAGCCCGAGCCCGAGCCCGAGAGCAAAGCCGAGCACAGGGCAAGGGCTCGGGCGCCGGTTTGGGCGTCGAGGTTGCCCCCGCACCTGTGCGCATCGGCGTCGGTCATCGGTGTCGCTCTGCCGCTTCATTCGGCGTACGATACCTCAACATGCGCGTCTTTATGTGGGGGAGAGATCGCGGTTCTTGGGGTCGCGGGGGCCGGATTTTGACGGCCGTGGCTGGGCTCGCGGCGGGTCTCGTTGGCACCCGTGCAGTGGCGGCGCCGACCTTGCCCGGCGAGCTCAACACGCCCTTTGCCGATTCGGAGGACTGCGCCGAGTGTCACTCCTTCGCCAACAGCCCCGAGACTAAGGAGCAACCGCTGGTCTCGCCGATCGCCTGGCAGGGCACGCTGATGGCCAACGCTGCCCGCGATCCCGTGTTTTGGGCCGGTGTCGCGATCGCCTCGCAGGACCAGCAAGAGCCCGACGAGACCGTGATTTGTGTGCGCTGCCACTCGCCGCAGGCATTTGTCGGTGGTCGCGGTGGATCGATCTCGATCGACGATCTCGATCCCGTCGATCGCGATGGCATCGGCTGTGATTTTTGCCATCGCATGATCGACGACGGCGAGACCGCGGCGGGCAACGCCCAATACGTGATCGACGACGTGCCGGCGATCGACGGCAAGATCCCAAAACGCGGTCCCTGGGGTTACAAGATGGGCGAGCAGCCGCTGCACTCCTGGCTGGTCGACGAGCAACTCGGCGCTTCGCGGACCTGTGGCACCTGCCACGATGTCACGACCCCGCGCGAGCGTGTCGATGCCCGCGGCGAGCCGATGGGTGCGCTTTTCAACGAGCAACGCACCTACTCCGAGTGGTTGGGGTCGGCCTATGGTCCCGGCGGCGACGAGCCCAAGAGCTGCCAGGATTGTCATATGCCGGCGGTCGCCGATGTCGCTGGTTGCGGAAAAAATGCCAGCGAGGGCGTGCTGCACGCGAGTGGCGGTCGTCGTCACGATCTCGCGGGCGGCAATCGCTTCATGATCGACGTGCTCCGCCAGCTCTACGGTGATGCGGGTACTGCCGAGGTAAAGGACGTCTTTTTCACGATCGCCGCCGACAATATCGACGCGACTCTCGCGACTGCGGCGAGCCTTGAGGTATCAGCCCCCGAAGCCGTCGACTTGGCTGTCGGCATCGCGGATCTCGAGGTCACGATTACGAATAAGACTGGCCATAAGCTGCCGACCGGTTACTCTGAGGGGCGGGTGATGTGGATCGAGGTCACGGCCCGTTACGGTGACGAGCTGGTCTACAGCTCCGGTCGTTGGCTCGATGGCGAGGGCCCCGAAGACGATCCGCAGGTGCGGCGCTACGAGGCGATCGCCGTCAACTACGCTGATAAGCAGACTTTTCATCTCCTCCGAAATGATCATTGGCTGGTCGACTCTCGGATCCCCCCGAGGGGGCTGGGTGTCGATCCCGAGACCGATCCGATCGGCGATCGTTACAGCCTCGACGAGCAAGGAAAATGGCCCCACAGCGACACTGTAAACTATCTATTTCCGCCGGCGATGGTCATGGATCAGACTCCGCGAGATCCGAGCGACGATCTGCTCGAACTCCGGGTGCGCCTGCTCTATCTCGTGAACTCGCCCGAGTACTTAGAATTCCTTGCCGACGCAAATATCACCAACAGTGCAGGTGCGCTTGCCTTTGATGTCTTTGCGGAACTCGGTGGCGTGCAGCCCTCGGTGCTCGCCGAGCAGGTGATAAGCCTTCCGCTTAGCGGTCTCGGTGGTGCGATGGCCGAAACTACCAGCAGCGGATCGTCATCGGCCGGCAGCAGCGGCAGCAGCGATAGCAGCGGTAGCAGCGGTAGCAGCGGTAGCGGTGCGACCTCGGCGAGCGCGGGTGGCAGCGCCGGCGAGGACTCCGGTGAGCAGGGCGGTTGCGGCTGTAGCAGCGGCGGCGAAGGTGCGCCGCTCAACAGCCTGCTCGGATTTGGTCTCGGTCTCGGTCTTTTATTTCGACGGCGAATGTGACCTGCTCCCGGGGGTCCGGTCGCAAGGTCTCCGGTGATGTGCACGCGTACATTACGAGAGCACAGCGGAGCCCCTGGGGTTTTGGGGCTCACGCTGCGCTCGCAGTGTTTCCGGGTAGTTCCTACCTGCTACCAGCCGCAGCACTCGAAGGAGAACTGCTCGAGCACGTTGGGGTCAAACTTGGCGCAGAGGTTCATCTTGGACGGGCACTCCATGGTCATCTCGCCGTCCTCGAAGCATACGCAGGATTTCGCGGTGCACTCGAACTCATGCAGGTAGTCGCCGGGGCAGGTTTCGATGAGGTCACACTCAGTGCCCTCCATGTTTGCGCCGGCGCCGAATGTACATTCACCGTCTCCATCGCAGGCTGCGCTGACAGCATCGTCCTCCGCTGCGCAGTAGTCGGGGTCCGTGAAGTCTTTGCAGGTCGCGCTGGCGATGCATTCGTTGAGCGCGATCGCGGCATCTTCGCAGGCCTGATCCGGCTCTAGCGGGGTCGACTCGTCGATGCAGATCTCGATACATTCCTCGAGAGTGCTGTTGTCTGGGAAGCACTCGACGAACGGAGCGCAGGCGGTCTTGCAGCTCTCGGCGATCGCATCGCTGCCGCCGGTGGTGGTGCCGGTGGTGGTACCAGTGGTGGTACCGGTGGTGGTGGTGGCGTCGGTGGTGGCGTCGTCGGTGGTCGACGAGCCGGCGGATGCCGAGTTCGAGCCGCCGGAGGTGCTGCTTGTCTCGGTGTCACCGGAGGTACTGGTACCGCTGGTGCTGCTGCTTGATCCAGAGGTGGAGCCATCGCTGTCGCTGGTGCCCTGGGTCTCGGAGGAGCTGCCGGGGCAGGCACCTAGGAGGGGCATGAGGAGAGCCAAGAAGAGGGATATGGTGTGCTTGTGCATGGTAGTTACAGGGCCTGCGGACGTCGGCTAGACCGCGAGCGGACGCATAATGACCGCAGGGGCCCGGCCTTGCAAGCCGCTGGCCACCTTCGGCGGATGAGGGCCGCCACCTGCGTAGTTGACCTCACAGTCTCGGCGGTTCGATGGTGCTGAGAGTTGCGGAGACCCTGGTATCTTCGGCCCGATGCCGACGACGGTTCTCTTGAGCGACGATATGGGTAGGCCCTGGCGGATCACCCTCTGCGGGGCCTCTGTGATCACTGGCGAAGGCACCTCGCGGGTGGTCCAGGAACTCGGTGACGACGAGCAGGCCCGCGAGCACTTCGAGCGTGTGCTGATGCGTCGCCGCCGCGATCGCTACACGCTTGTCGAGGTCAAGGAGATCGACGACTCGGATCCTCTTTTAGAGATCGATCCGCTCGGCGATCGAGCGCGCTGGGAGCCCGAGCGCGGTTGCCTCACCGTCACCTTTAAAGACACCGCCGATCGGGCGCTTTGCGAGGTGGTAATCGAGCGGGCCAACAAGCTTGGAGCGCGGGTCTTGCACCTGCTCTGCGACTCTGCGAGCCCCGGTGACGCCTTCCCTGACGCCCTGCTCTCGGTCACACTAGAGACCGTCGAGGTGCTGATCCTCGACACCTACTGGCAAAGCCTCGCGCGTCAGCGACGGAATTATTTTGGCGATCTGGCGGAGATTTTTGAGGCGATGCCCAACCTCGATCGCTGCTTCATCAGCGGTGCGATCAAGGCGACGCCCTTTGCCCACAGCCGGCTCCGCGAGCTCTACTTGCTCGGCGATCCGCTGCCCGAGGTAACCGTCGCGGCGCTCGCGGAGTCGCAGCTGCCGGCGCTCGAATTTTTGGGCCTCAAGCTCGCCGGGGAGGATGAGCCGGCGGAGGGCACGACGGTCTGCGAAGGGCTCGCGGGGCTCTACGCGCCGAAGCTCGGCGAGGTGATGATCGAGGGGCTTGCAGACATCGTCGGTGTGCTCGGCAGCGACGCCTTGGAGGGCCTGTTGCGCGACGGATCGGTGCTCTCCTTGGGTGGCGAAATCGACGACGAGGACGCACTGCACGCGGTTCTTCGGCTCCGCAAAGTGGGGCTGCATCGGCTCTCCGAGTTGGCTCTACCGCTTGCGGACACCCTCTCGACCGACGGAGATGCGACCGCACGCGAGATCATCAATACGCTGGTCGACACCGACGAATACCCGCGGACGATGGAGCCTACGACCTACTTGGAGTGGTAGCGGGGCGGGCCCGGGAGTGCGAGGATGCGGGCCATGTCGAGACCGCATCAGCACCAGCCAACGATCGCCCTTGGAGCATTGACCGCGGGTCTTATGCTCTGTCTCGGATGTGGCGACCCCTCGACCGCCAGCGCGGGGTCGACGAGCAGCGACTCGGCCGTGACCGGGGAGACCCGCGGCACCAGCGAGACCGGCAGCTCGAGCAGCGGTAGCTCGGGCAGCGGTAGCTCGGGCAGCGGTAGCTCGGGCAGCGGTAGCTCGAGCAGCAGCACGGAGGCGACGACGGAGGCGACGACGGAGGCGACGACGGAGGCGATGACGGACGCGACGACGGATGCGACGACGGGCACGACGACGGGCACGACAACGGGCGGCATGCTCGAGGAGTGTCCGATGATCGACGACGGGCAGGAGCTGGCAAAGATCAAAAATCCCGCGATCAACGAGGCCTCGGGCATGGTCGCGAGCCGCGAGCAGGCGGACGTGCTCTGGGTGCACAACGACTCCGGTGATGGCGCACGGGTCTACGCGATGACCACCGCCGGCGAGACGATTGGCTCCTTTGTGCTCGACGGAGTGCTCGCGCTCGATTGGGAGGATATGGCCATTGGGCCAGGTCCGATGCCGGGTAAGGATGGTTGGTGGCTCTACATGGGGGACATCGGCGACAACGCCAAGCTGCGTCCCTGGGTCTCGATCTACCGGATCCCCGAGCCCAACGCCGCCGACGCGATGGGCGGAGAGCTCACCGTGAAGGGCGTCGAGACCTTTAACCTGATCTATCCCGACGGCCCCCATGATGCCGAGACCCTGCTCGTCGACCCCGTGACCGGCGAGCTGGTGATCGTGATCAAGGGCGACAAGAGCGGTGTCTATCGCCTGGAGGGGCCGCTCACCGAGGGCGGTACCTTCATGCTCGAGGAGGTCAAGCCGGTGAACGTGCCGCTGGTGATCACAACCGCAGGCGACGTCTCCCCGCTCGGCGATTTTGTCATCGTGCGCACCTACATCGACGCGATGCTGTGGCTGCGACCGCCGGGCACCAGCCTCTCCGACGCCTTCAAGGGCGAGCCCTGCGAGGTACCGGTCAAGCTCGAGATCCAGGGCGAGACCGTGGCGATCGCCGGTGACGCGAGCGGTTATTACACCCTCAGCGAGAAAGAGGCGCAGCCGCTGTGGTGGTACGAATCCCAGTGAGTGCCGGTGGGCTTGAGCCAATAGTAATTGAACTCTTGGGGGCCTCCTGCAGGCGAGAATGACCGGCCGATCCAAAAATCGGGCGGTTGTCCGGTAGGCCTTTCGTTTGGCGAGCAAGTGGCGATAACGGTGTCCTGATGCGTATTGCGAATATCCTCAGGCATTTGCGAATAGTCTAAAAATTGGTTTTCGGAATATTCGCAACTCACTCCTGCGAATATTCGCAATCGTAGTTCGTAAATTGATTCGCTCATCGGATCGCCTTGACGAGTGCAGATTCTTGGGGCAAGCCAACAAGGCATGGCTGCCGAGTCGGGTGTGATTTGGCGGCGCTCTGGATCCCCGAAGGCTGCGCACGCTATGAGAGTACCCCGTCGCAATTCCAGGAGCGTCTGTTCGCAGGCGCCTACCTGGCTGCTCGCCTTTTTGTCGGTTTCGATGTCGCTGTCGTCTGCCTGCATCGGTGCCATCGAGCGCAGCACTCGATCGGATCTGGAGCGCGTCGACGGGGGGTTGGCGCCGCTGGTACGAAGCGGCGAGGAGGGGGAGCTCGGTCAGGATGAGCCCGCTCCGCAGTTCAATGGTTCGCTCGCCGCTTATCAGGCCTATGCTTTTGAGCACAGTCCTGAGCTTCGGGCCAGCTTCGAGGCCTGGAGGGCGGCGACTTACCGACCCGGTAAGGTGCGCCGGATCCCCGAGCTTGTGGTCTCCTACGCCGGATTTATTCGCAGCGTAGAGACCCGGGTTGGCCCGCAGCGACATAAATTGGGGATCCAGCAGTGGTTTCCATGGCCCACCAAGCTGAGTGCCGCGGGCGATGCGGAGGCCTTGGCGGCTCGCTCTGCGCAGCGGCAATTCGAGGCCTACGCTCTACAAATTTCGGCGGAGGTCTCGACTGCGTTTTGGCGACTTTGGTGGATCGATCGGCGACAAGAGATCGAAAGCATCGAGATCGAGCTCCTGCGGACTCTCGCGGAGTTGGTGAAGGTGCGTGTCGAGGCCAGCGTTGCCGACATTTCGGATCTCACGCGGATCAACCTGCGGGTTGAGCACGCCGTCGATTCGCTTGCCAGCTTGGACCGGGAGGAGCAAATCGCCTCAGTTGCGCTCGTGCGGGTGCTCGGGGCTCCCGCGGGCACGGCAACGCCGGTCGACAAGACATCACCGGCCTTGGGCTTGCCGGTGGAGGACCCCGCGATGCTGCGTCAGGCGGTGGCGGAGCATCCTCAGATCGAGGCTGTGGGGTTGATGTCCGACTCCTTCGACGAGCGAGCGCGGGCGCAAAGGGCCGATCGCTACCCGAGTCTGGGCCTCGGGGTCGACTGGATCATCACCGGTCCCGCGCTCGATCCAACGATGGCGGACTCGGGTAAGGACGCGGTCGTCGGCATGGCGGCGATCAAGGTACCGCTCTCGCTGGGTGCCTACGCGGCCGGCGAGAACGAGGCGAAGGCCCGTGGTCGAATGTACCGAGCGCAGGAACTCGCAGCCCGCAACCGAGCGATCGAAGAGCTTGGACGGGTGATGGCGATCCTCCGCGACGCCAAACGCCGACTGAAGCTCTACGAAGGCACGATGATCCCGCTGGCCGAGACTTCGTACGAAGCGGTGCAGGCGAGCTATCAGAGCGGGCGTGCCAATGTTGACGAGATTTTGGTCGCGGAGCGCGAGTTTCTCGACCTCCAACTCAAGGCGCTGCGCGCTCGGGCCGATGGTGCCAGCGCCTGGGCGTTGCTCGAGCGGGTGGTGGGCCGTCCCGTGCGTGCCGAGCCCGAGGACAAACGATGACTGACAAGACCAAGGGAGTCGAGACGATGGATGCGAGCGACCACGATGACGCGAGCGACGACGATGACGCGAGCGAGTCCGGGACTTCTTCACCTTCAACGTCCAAAGAACCAAGTGGCGGAGAGGGGCCGGAAAGCTCGGAGTCTGCCAAACCGAGCGGGCCGGGGACATTGGAGCCGGTTTCGAGCGACCAGGATCCGCTCGGAGGCGAAAGCTCTAAAGAGAGGGGGGACGATACGGAGGAGGAGGCCGTGACAGCTGTGGAAGAACGCTCTAAGGAGGCCTCGCCAAGTGTTGCCAAGAAGATCTTGGGTTTTGCGCAGAGCTCTCTTGGGCTCGGGTTTGTGCTCTTTTTAGGGGTCTTCATCGGTATGCAGTTCAGCGGGACGGCGCCCGAGGGGCACAGCCAGGACGACGGCCATAAGCACGGCGAAGAGGCAACAAAGCCCAAAGCCGCGCCGGTTTGGACTTGCTCGATGCACCCACAGATCCGCATGGAGGAGTCGGGTTCCTGTCCGATCTGCGGCATGGATTTGATCCCGGTGGCGGTCGAGCCGGAGTCTGACGACGACGACGGCGGACACACCCCCCAGGGGGGGCGGGTTGTGCTGAGTCGGCGGGCACGGGCACTCGCAGCGATCCAAACAGTGCCGGTTTTGCGCACCGAATCTCGCACCGAAATTCGTTTGCTCGGTCGTGTTGACTACGACGAGACTCGCCTGCGTACGGTCACCCCCTGGACCGCCGGTCGCATCGATCGTCTGTTGGTGCGGGTTACGGGTACGCGGATCCGCAAGAACCGCGTGGTTGCCAAGCTCTACAGTCCTGAGATCTACACCGCGACGCGGGAGTTGGTGCTCGCGGTAAAGCAGGCAAAAAAGCTTAGCGGCGGACTCGGTGGTGCGTCCGGGATCGGTACCTCAACGCTCGAGGCGGCGCGCAACCGCCTGCGTTTGCTCGGCGTCCAAGGTCGAGTGATCTCTGAGATCGAGCGCAGTGGAAAGGCGCCGGAGAAGATCAACATTCGTTCGCCCTTTTCCGGGACTGTCGTCGAGCGTCACGTCGAAGAGGGGCAGTACGTCAGCGCTGGCACGCCGCTCTTTAGCATCGCCAATCTCACCGAGGTTTGGGTTCAGATCGATGCCTACGAGTCGGACCTTCCCTACTTGCAGGTCGGTCAGGAGGTCGAACTCATGGTCGAAGCGGTACCTGGAGAGGTCTTTACGGGCAAGGTCGGCTTCATCGATCCGGTGCTCGACAAGCGCAACCGGACCGCACGGGTGCGGGTTGAGGTTGCGAATCGTGAGGGTCTTCTGAGCCCCGGCATGTTTGCCCAAGCGCGGATCTTGGCGGGCGGTGAGTCGTCGAAAAGTCAGCTTGTGGTGCCGAGTTCTGCACCGCTTTTTACGGGTCGGCGTTCGGTGGTCTACATCGAAGTTCCCAACCGAGCGCGACCGACCTTCGAGCTTCGCGAGGTGCGACTTGGGCCCAAGGCTGGGCCTGTCTATCCGGTGCTTTCCGGTCTGATCGAGGGAGATCGAGTGGTCTCGCGTGGTGCCTTTTTGCTCGATGCGGATCTTCAGCTCTCCGGTGGTCGAAGTATGATGACTCTGATAGATGATAGTGAGTTCGAAAAAGAGCCGCCATTACGAGTCACCAAGGCGTTCCTCGAGAGCATCGCTCCAGTCGTCGACGCGTACTTGGGGGCTCAAGAAAAACTCGCGGCGGATGATTTCGAAGGTGCCAAAGAGGCGCTTGCACAGCTTGGGCGTGAGGTCAACGAGATCGAGCCGCCGGGTTCACGCGAGGCTTTAGAGGCCTGGCAGGAGAGCGCATCGGTCTTTGTCAGCCATGTCCGTCATGTGGCCAAGTCTGAGGATATCGGCGGTATGCGCTCGGCTTTTGAGATGCTGAGTATGGAGATTGAGCGGGTGTTGGAGCGTTTTGGCAATCCCAGCGCCGATCCTGTGCGCTTGGCGTTTTGTCCGATGGCGTTCGATTCCCGGGGAGCTCGCTGGGTCCAGCGGGATGGGCCCTTACAAAATCCATACTACGGCGAAGCGATGCTTCGCTGTGGTGAGTGGCGCGCCAACATACTGCCGGGCGAGCGTCTCCCAAGGGGCGCGACGGCGAACGATGCACCCTCACCGGCGGCCCCTAGCGGGCACCAACACTAGCTCTGCGAGGACACGCTATGGAATCGCCAGAGGTGACACCCACGACCAGCACTGAACAGCGCTGGGAAAATTTTATCCGCTTTTTCGTCGAGAACAAGCTCGTCGTCTTCATCATGACGGCGCTCTTGGTGCTCGCGGGGCTGGCGTTCGCGCCCTTCCGCTGGGACTTGGGGGCATTGCCACGGGATCCGATGCCCGTCGATGCGCTCCCGGACATCAGCGAGAACCAGCAGATCGTCTTTACCAAGTGGCCGGGTCGCTCGCCGCGGGACGTCGAGGATCAGGTCACCTATCCGCTGACCACGGCGCTGCTCGGAATTCCGGGGGTCAAGTCGGTGCGTTCTTCGTCGGTACTCGGCTTCTCGAGCATCTATGTGATCTTCGAGGACGAGATCGAGTTTTACTGGTCGCGCTCGCGGGTGCTCGAGAAAATCGCTTCGCTGCCGGCGGGCACCTTGCCGGACCGCGTTGCGCCCGCGCTTGGGCCCGATGCAACGGCGCTCGGTCAGGTCTTCTGGTACACCCTAGAGGCCCAAGATGACGATGGAAACGTTGTTCCAGGGGCATTTGGGCTCGATGAGTTGCGGACGATCCAGGACTGGTCCGTCCGCTATTCGCTGCAAGCTGTGGCGGGGGTCTCAGAGGTCGCTTCGATCGGTGGTTTTGTCCGCGAGTACCAGGTTGACGTTGATCCCGAATCGATGCTCGCCTACGGAGTTTCGCTGGGGCAGATCGCTGGTGCTGTCCGTGGGGCCAACCTCGATGTTGGCGCCCGAACGATCGAGATCAACCGGGCCGAGTACATCATCCGCGGGCTCGGCTTTATTGAGGAGCCCGAGGATCTCGAGAAGGTTGTGATCACCAGTCGTGAGCACACGCCGATCCGGATCGCCGATGTGGCGAGTGTCAACTTTGGGCCAGCGCTGCGTCGCGGTGCTCTTGACGTCGCGGGTGCGGAGGCCGTTGGAGGGGTCGTCACGGTTCGCTATGGCGACAACCCGCTGTCGGTGATCGAGCGCATCAAGACGCAGATCGAAGAAATAGGTCCGGGCTTACCGAGCAAGACGATGGCCGATGGCACCGTCGCCAAGGTTCAGATCGTACCTTTCTACGATAGGTCCGTTCTGATCCTCGAGACCCTCGACACACTGGCGCTCGCGTTGGTGCAGCAGGTGTTGATCACGGTGGTCGTCGTGCTCCTGATCATGCGGCACCTGCGGAGCTCGATCCTGGTGTCGGTGCTTTTGCCTCTCGGGGTGTTTGGCACCTTTGTCCTGATGAGGTACGTCGGCATCGATGCCAATGTGATGGCTCTGGGAGGTATCGCGATCGCCATCGGCACGATGGTCGACATGGGCATTGTTTTCACCGAAAACATAGTTCACCACATCGAAGATGCGCCGCCGGGCATGTCTCGGACCGACGCTGTCTGTCGCGGCGCTGGCGAGGTGGCGGCTGCGGTGATGACTTCGATCATGACGACGATCCTCGGATTCGTCCCGATCTTTGGGCTCGCAGGATCGGAGGGCAAGCTCTTCTCTCCGCTTGCCTACACCAAGACGTTTGCCTTGGTCGCCGCATTTATCCTCGCGGTCATCGTCCTGCCGCCGCTCGCGGATATGATTCTGCGGTCACGTCACAGTGCCCGTGAAGAGGCGAAGACTCGGTTGTGGCAGCGGATGTTTCGTCGAGAGACAGCCTTTGATGCGGTCATGCTCGTCGCCGGCATGGGCCTGCTCATCAGCGGCTTGAGTCTGGCGGGCGCGATCGTCATCGGCGTTGCTTCGTTGCGCTTGGTCGAGCCTGTGTTGCCGCAGAGGCTTCGCTTTGCTGCACCGCTTGCGGCGAACGGTTTGACCGTCGTCGCGGTGACCCTGGCGTTGACCGAGTACTGGATGCCGCTCGGTCCGGGGGAGAGCTATGCGATGAACCTGGGCTTTGTCGTCGCGACGGTTGCGATCTTGATGAGCGGCTTTGCGGTTTTTCAATACAGCTACAGGTCCATTCTGCGCTGGTGTCTCGAGCACAAGTCGATTTTTCTCGGGGCCAATGTGGCCTTTATCTTGCTCGGCGCGACGGCTTGGCTCGGTGGGCCAACAACCCTGGGTTGGCTGCGGGACCCCGAGGTTCTCGAGGAGGACGCAGGGCCAGGCGAGGGGGCGGAGGAGCAGGCGCCCGCCGAGAAGAGCGAGCCCTCACTGCTGGCTAGATGGACAGGTCCGACGTTGGACGCCCTGGACAAGGCGATGCCGGGCCTCAAGAGCGACTTTATGCCGCCTTTTGACGAGGGCGCCTACCTCTTCATGCCAACCACCACCCCGCATGCCTCGATCGGCCAGTCCTTGGATCTACTGCAGGCCGTCGATGCTGCGATCGCCGAGATTCCGGAGGTCACGGATGTGGTGGGCAAACTAGGTCGCGCCGAAAGCCCCCTCGATCCGGCGCCGATCATGATGATGGAAACTGTCATCAACTACCTGCCGGAGTTTCGCAGAGTCGAGCATGGACGGATCGGTCGATTTCGCTACGACGAAGACAAGGAGGAGTTTGTCCGCGACAGCGAGGGGGAGCTTATCGAGGACAACGAAGGGCGGCCCTATCGCAATTGGCGAGAGCACATTCACTCGGTCGACGGTATTTGGGACGAGATCACCAAAGCTGCCAAGTTTCCTGGGCTTACCGGTTCGCCCAAGCTGATGCCGATCAAAACCCGAATTGTCATGTTGCAGACGGGCATGCGCTCTGCGGTTGGCATGAAAATCCGGGGTCCTGATCTCGACACCATCGAGGCGTTTGGTCTCAAGGTTGAGGCCCTGCTCAAGGTTCTACCCGAGGCCGACGAGAGCACGGTGCTCGCCGATCGGATCGTCGGCAAGCCGTACCTAGAGCTCGACATCAACCGCGATGAGATCAGCCGCTATGGGCTGACGATCAACGATGTCCAGGATGTCATTCAAATCGCCATTGGCGGCAAGATGTTGACGCGTACGGTCGAGGGGCGCGAGCGTTACCCTGTCCGTGTTCGCTACATGCGGGAAGAGCGTGACGATGTCGATGCCCTGCGCCGGGTGCTCGTTGCGGGCAAGGGGGGCGAGCAGGTGCCCCTAGAGCAGCTCGCGGAGATCCGCTACGTGCGTGGTCCGCAGATGATCCGTTCGGAGGATACATTCTTAAACGGCTATGTCACTTGGGATCCCGCGAAGGGGATCGGCGAGGTCGAGTCGGTCATGGCGGCGCGGGCGATGCTTGATAAGAAGATCGCCAGCGGTGAGTTGGTGGTACCGGCGGGTGTTAGCTATCGTTTTGCAGGCACCTACGAGAACCAGCAGCGCAGTCAGGCGCGTCTCTCGGTACTCGTGCCGATCGCTCTGGTGGTGATCTTTATGCTGCTCTATCTGCAGTTTCGCCGGACGAGCACTGCGTTGATGGTCTTT
The DNA here is from genome assembly GCA_964474905.1 of uncultured Nannocystis sp. Taxonomy (GTDB): domain Bacteria; phylum Myxococcota_A; class Polyangia; order Nannocystales; family Nannocystaceae; genus JADJRG01. The sequence continues at coordinate 117,312 of CAYYUP010000006.1, forward strand.
TCGGGGATGTTGCTGGCGGCCTCTGGCGGCTTCATTATGATCTGGCTGTACGGTCAGCCCTATTTTCTCAACGTCGCGCCCTTTGGTATCGAGTTGCGTTCGCTCTTTCAGGTCGGCACGATTCGCATGACTGTGGCGGTGTGGGTTGGTTTTCTCGCCCTCTTTGGCATCGCGACGGATAACGGTGTCATCGTCGCGACCTACTTGACTCAATCCTTTAGGGGGGTTGGCGAGCTGAGCGTTGCCGAGATTCGAGCGCGGGTGGTGGAAGCTGGGCATCGGCGTGTACGTCCTTGCTTGATGACCACGGCGACGACTTTACTGGCGCTTCTTCCGGTGATCACATCCAAGGGGCGGGGCGCGGATCTCATGATCCCCATGGCCCTTCCTACAGTGGGTGGTGTTGCGCTGACGTTGGTGACGCTCTTGACAGTGCCTGTGCTCTTTAGCGCGGCTCGCGAATTTGAGGCCTGGAAAACCGGGCTTGGACGGGCTAAGGATTGAGTTTCTGTTGGCGGTGGTTTGTTCTTTTCATCGCTTGCGTTAACGAATAGGATTAGAGCCATGGATATTAAGACCATCTCAGCGGCGCTGGCGGTTCTCGGTTCGGGGATCAGCCTCTCCGCGTGTTCTTCAGAGTCAGACTCCAAAGAGGTCCGCGCCGCCGAAGAAAAGCCAAAGGCCGAAGCCGATGCGGCCGTCAAAACCGATGAGGCCAAGCCTGAGGCAGGCAGCGACAAGGATAAGGATAAAGCCGCGAATGCCGAGATGAAGTGCGGTGAGGGCAAGTGCGGCGAGGATATGAAAAAAGCCGGCGACGCCAAGAAGGGAGCTGGCGCCGAGATGAAATGCGGCGAGGGCAAGTGCGGTGAGGGCATGGATAAGGCCAGTGACGGCAAGAAGGGCGCTGGTGCCGAGATGAAATGCGGCGAAGGCACCTGCGGCGAAGACATGAAAAAAGCCGGGGGCAAGGGTGCCAAGGCAGAGGGCAGCTGCGGCGAGCACCTAAAAAAGAAGACCGCAAAAGCCAAATAGGACCGCAAGCTCGTGGCCGTTTGCGACGGTGCTCGTTCTCTCGACGGGTGCCGTTTTTGTCGTCGTGACTACACAGATTGTGGGTGTACGAGCAGCGCTCTCCGCCAGAGCCGCGGACTATCGGCCGAGCGCACTCTCACCTAGGGGCAGGAGCCGGAGCGCGACCATTGTCGAGAGTGCGAGGGCGTGTTCCTCGGAACTCAGCCCTTTTGCCAGCCAGGCCCGCTCTGGGGTGTCTAAAAACATCGCCGCAGTCACCCCTTGCCGTCGCCTCAGCTGGGCGACAGGGAAGGGCAGCTTGCGGGCGACGGCACCAAAGAAGCGGCGGCGGGCGAGTACTTCGATTTCGAATGTGGATTCGGAGGCCGGTGGGTCCTGCTCCTGAGCTCGGGGCTTTGCCTTGTCTACGGGTTGCAGTGCACCGCTGAGTCCGCGGCTGACATCGCCCTGGGCGCGCAACGTCCAAGTCTGGGCAGTGGCGTCGCGGAGAGTGCAGGAGAGCGCGACCTCGTCGTGGCTCTCGTCGGCGGCGGCCGCAAAGTCGCTGTTTTGGGCGATCCGGCGCTCGGCGACGCAGCTCGTCCAAAGGCTTGTGGTGGGCTTTGGGCCATTGGTGTGTTGTAGCTCAAAGCTCAGGTGATAAAACGTCGAGGGGCGAGGCTTGAGATCCGGGAGCAGTGGCGCGCCGTCGCGGGTATTTCGTCGCAGGATCGCGGTGATTGTGTAGGAGCCGATGCGGAGTTCGTCGCGCGGTGATCGGCTCGCTCTGAGTTCTGTACCGGTTTCGCGGAGTGGCGCATCGATCACTTCGATGGCCATGCGTTGTTCTAGGGCGCAGCCCCAAGTGCAGCTCCAGACGAGTGCCAGTGCAAGCGATACGAGGGGCCGAAAGGGGTGCCGTTGGTGGTCGGGCAGGTCGCGCAAGTCGGCAGGATACTCGGTTCTAGGCGCGAACTCGAGGGGGGGCATATGGCCCCAAAGAGTCCTCGCATCGGCCCGGCAAGGGGTTACACGCCCCCGCTGCCGGTACTATCCGTGCATTCATGCCCCCTCTATTCGAGAGAAAGACCGCGTGCCAATAAATATGCGCATCGTGACATTGTGCACATGGATGTTTGCTTTTTTGTCCTCGACAGACAGAGCATAGATCGCTACTCCTCGATGAGGACCTCTTCCGTGTACACAGATTGGAAGTCGTGCCACTGGCGATGAGGTGGTGGACCCTCCGGCCTTCGGAACGGGGTTCAGAACGAAGATTGGGCGCGACGGTAAGAAAGTAGTAGTTATGGTAATGTATAGGCGCAAGACGGAGATACGGGCTGAGGAGAGGGGGCCTAGGCGAGCGCTGTTGGGCCTCCTCTATATCGAGATTCTCGCAGGAGAGCAGCACTTTGACCGAATCGTCGAGTATTTCGCGCGGTATTCGATCTGTCGGTGGGCGCTGCACGAGTCCGGGCACAAGGTGTGGCTGAGGGCTCGCTCGACCAAAAATATTAATATTGTTGTCGCCAGGGCCGTGTCCGAGCGCGAGCGACGGCGAGTGCAGCACTCCGGCACCACGGTCGTCGATATCGGTCTTTTGGTGGAGGATCTTGAGGCCGTTCTGGCACGGGCGCGCGCGGCCAGCGAGTCGGGTGTTTTTTTGCGTCACCCTCGAAGGAGCACAAAACAGGCTGTCTGGGCGACAATTTGTTCTCCTGTGTCCAGTATTGTGCACACTGTGGTAGATCGATCCTCCTATGATGGCACGATGCTGCCAGGTTGGCGGCAGCTACACCCGGTGTCGGGCAAAGCCTGCTGGGGTGAAGGTGACGGTACTGGTACTGAGATCGCCGAATTCTCTGCAGTTGATCATATTACCATTGCCTGCGCACGTGGCACGACATATGCAGTTTCCATGTGGTACCAGTCGGTGCTTGGCCTGAAAGATCTCACGGGCGCGACGACGCTTCAGTCGAGCAGGGGCGGGCTTCGTCTTTCGGCGCTGTGGAGCCGTCGGTGGCAGGAGGAGGCGTACGCGTCTTCGGTAACCCTGACGTTCGTCGAGTCGCTCGGCCACTCCGGTACTGCGGGGCAGGATCAAGTAGCCGGTTTCCTTGCCGAGCACGCGATGTCAGGGGTTCAGCATGTTGCCTTATTTGCCCCCGACATACTCGCCACCGAGAGTCGGCTCAGACAGCGGGGAGTCGAGTTTATATCGGCGCCACCGGCCTATTACGAACATGCACCAAAGGTGCAGCAGATCGAGTCGGTCGGCCTTGCGGTCGAGGAGCTGAGGGCCGGACAGATCCTCTTTGATGGCGATGTCGGGGGCTCTTGCGAGCATCGCGGGTATCTCCTGCAGGTATTTACACCGCCTCCTTTTGAGCGAAACACATTGTTCTTTGAGCTAATTTTTCGGAGTCTCGACGTCAAGGGGGAGCAGGTCCAAGGGTTTGGAGCGGGCAATATCCGCGATCTATTTCGAGCGGTCGCCGAGGCTCGGACCCCGAAGGTGCGGCCTGGCCAGGTGATGAGTCCGTCAACTTCAAAGCACACAGGAGCTGCCGGTCCCAAGCCCGATCCGAAAACACAAGAATTGTACCGAAGGATGCAGGCGGAGTGCGCTGAGATCTTTGCTGAAAATTCTGGGATGGGGCAGGGCCTGCCGGCGGAGAGTAGGTCTGCGGTGATCCTCATCGGTGCGGGACTCTGCGGCCTTGCGGCAGCGCTGGCCCTTGTCGAATGTGGCGTGGACGTAACGCTTATCGAGAGCTGCGCGGCCCTGCCCCTAGGCACACGGGCGGTAACCTGGGTGCGCTCGTCACTCGAATTCTTGGACAGCCTAGGTGTTGGTGCGGAGCTCTCGAGGGGCAGTGTGCCCTGGGCCCGGGGGGTCATCCGCCGCGGGCCCAGTTGTGCTCTCGAATGGCGGGCCCCGGTGAACAAAGGCGAGTACCCCGCGTACTCCAATATCCCCCAGTATGTTGTGCATGCATCGCTACTCAAGAGACTGGCGAGATCGAAGCTGTGTCGGATGATGTTTAATACAACGGTCACAGGTCTCGCGGGCGGTCTGCAGCCGGGAGGTATGGTCGTATACATCGAAGGACCCGATGGGGATCTTTCTTCGCTGGTCGGCACCTACGTCATCGATTCCTCAGGTGCCCATAGCGAGTGGCGATCCCATATGGTTGCAGATCAGATGCCCTCGTGCGAGGGCGCGTTTTTGATCGCAGATATGCACGCAGAGGGGTCGCAGCAGCTGCCGGACGAGCGCGTGTTTTGGTTTAACGCTCCTTTCCACAATGACGGACAGACCTTTCTCATGTTGCCGCAGCCGGGCGGCGTATTGCGTATGGACTTTGGTCTCGACAGCTGTCCTGTGGATGAAGCGAGTGTGCTCTTGACGGCCCCGGAGCGCGCACGACGGGCCTTGGTATGTATGCAAAACGATCCTCGTTACGCGGCGCTCGACCTCAATCCCGACGGATTTAGGCTGGGTTGGAGTTCTCTCTATAAATACGCATCGGGCTCGCTCGAGCGAGCGGTCGAAGGACGACTTCTTTGGGTGGGTGACAGCCTCAAGCGTGTCTCCCCTTTTGGGGCGCGTGGTGGTAACGAGGGCTTGCGCGATGTGGCGGCCCTTGTTTGGCGTCTGGCCTGGATCCTTCGAGGGGGCGCCGACGCATCGTTGCTCGAGGACTACAGTCAAGAGCGCACGTACAGCGCGGCCTGCGATGTATTGATCAACCGAGCGACGATGCGGTTTATCGATCCTCCTGCCTCGATGCGTTTCCTGCGAGAAGCTGTACTCGGAGCCTACGAAGAAAGTCGCGAGAATCAGAGCATCGGTCAATTTATCAATACGGGGCGCTTTCCGACACCGCCGCCGAGTCTCCGAGGCCTGTCGACGTTCTCGAACCCACTCGCCGAGAACGGCGATTGGAGTGAGGACTGCCTGCGTCCGGGCGATTACTTCGACGACGGCCTTCTCGCGGGCGGTGGCAGTCTGTTCTCACTCTTGTCGGCGCAGACATTTATACTGTTAGTCTTTGGGCCCGATGTCGCGCTCGATCTCAGGCATATGCCATGGGTGCAACGAGTGTGTGTGCATCTAGAGGGCCGCGAAGATCCGCGAGCGTCGGTTGACCTGGTGAGAGCCTACGATGCGCGCCCAGGTACTTGTCTGCTCCTGCGGCCGGATCTTTTTGTGCTCGCGAGGTGGCGTCGCTTTGATGCTTCTTGCCTGGAATTTTGTTCGCAGATCGCGAATCCACAGCGAGGGTCCGAGGCGCTGCCAAAGGCGACGATTCATGCGCTTTCAGCCCATGATGCGGTCTATTGGCTGCTCTACCAGGCGCTCGACGGTTTGGATTCGGAGGCTGCGAAGCTGAGTCTGGTTGGCGGGCTGCTTCAAGAGTACGCCGTGCATGTGCCGATGTGCGCGAGCTTGCTGTCGGCGACAGAAGAGCTGATCAAGGCGCTTGCCCAGTGCTTGGAGGGGCCTGCGCCCGAAGAGTTCGATCTGCAGCGGCTGAGAGTCATCCTCGCACGTCTCTCGATCGAGTGAAGATTGCCCCCCAAGGCGTGCAAGGGCCCGGCCCCGTTTCTGAGGGGGTCGGGCCGCTTCTGATGACCTGGTTGTACTCGCTACAAATTGCTCGCGTTGCAGCAGTAGTAGAACGGCTGCTCATAACAGACATCGAGTCCCATGTCGCCGCAGAACTCGCTCCAGGTCTGCTTCCGAGCGCCCTGGACCGCGTCGCTTTTCAATTCCTCGAAGCTGCAATCAGAGTCCTCGATGAGGGGATAGGAGCCGAGCCACGTCGGCGGGGAAGAGATTTCGTCGCCGCCGAGGAGGGCACCGCTCAGCTCGAGATCTGCGTTGTGAAGGAGAGCGGCGTCTTCGGTTTCGGCGAAAAGAGTGAGGGCGCGGAGCACCTCTTGGTCGCTGCCGCCGCGATCGAGGATGCTCGCCTCAATGTGGGCCTCGATGTTGAGCCCGTGGGCCTCGGCAGCCGCCCGGAGGTCGCCGAGCACAACCGTGGTATCGCCGGCCGCGAGCGCGGTTTCCTGGGCGAGCGCAGCCAGGGCTGGGTCGGCCGCTAAGCCGACGAGCGCGTCACGGAGGAGGCCGACATCGTTGCAGAGATCTGCGTTCACGCTGGCTCCAAGCACTTCGGCGGGGGACGTTTCCAGTGTATCGGCATCATCGCACCCGAGCGGCGCAAGGAGAGAGAGCGAGAACATGAGGACGAGGTTCCGTGTCTGCATACTTGCCCTCTGAAGCATCTGTCGTGCCGGAATAAAGACGAATGAAAATCAAGGACATGTTCCTGTAGACAGCTCAAAATGGAAGTCGATGAGACATACGTCCGGGACATTGGGACATCGGAACATCGGGACATCGGGAACGGCGCGAAGCTGTCGTCGAAGATCGCCGGGAGTCGCTTTTATGAACACATCATGGCGCCTCGGGGCCGTGGAGTTCGTCCTGCATCTGCAGGCGGCTTGCCCGATCAGCTCGGGAAGATTTTTCCGGGGTTGAGCAGGCGATCGGGATCCCAGGATCGCTTGAGCGCGAGCTGCAGATCGCGGAGCGCGGCGGGCTGCTCCATGTGCATGAAGGGTCGCTTGCTCAGGCCGATGCCGTGCTCGCCGCTGAGGGTGCCGCCGAGCTTCAGCGTCGCCTGAAAAAGCTCGGTGACGGCGCGCTGGACCCTCTCTTCGATGTCGTCAGCAGAGGCGGGATCGTAAAGGAAATTGACGTGCAGGTTGCCGTCGCCAGCGTGGCCGAAGCAGGCGGTATCGAGGCGATGGCGCGAAGCGATCGTCCGGGCGGCTGCGGCGAGTTCTGGCAGTCGACCGATAGGCACCGCGACATCCTCGGAGATCTTTTTAGGCCAGCGCGCGCGCAGGCGATGGCTCAGTGCCCGGCGCAGGCCCCAAAGGCGCTCGCAGGTCGTGGGATCCGAGGCGCTCTCGACCGAGAGTGCGCCGGCTTCACGGCAGCGCTTTGCGGCCCGTCGCAGGGCTGCGTCGAGACCCGCGGCGTCGCCGTCGAGTTCGATCCAGAGCATCGACCGGGTGTCTTTTGGGACATGTACGTTGAGATCACCGCCGCTTTGGAGCAGCGCGGCGCAGGTGCGATCGGCGAACTCGATCGCCGCCGGAGTGAGGCCGCCGCGGAGGCAGCGGAGAACTGCGTCGCAGGCCGCGATTTCGTCGTTAAAGGTGGCGAGCAGAGTGAGGCTTGCGCTCGGTTGCGGCAGCAGGCGCAGGGTCGCGGTTTGTGTCACCGCGAGCGTGCCCTCTGAGCCGACGAGCAGGCTGACCAGATCGTAGCCGGTGACACCTTTGATCGAGCGGTGGCCGAGGCTCAAGCATTGGCCGCCGCCGGTGATCACATCGAGGCCGAGAACGAAGGCGCCGGTGACCCCGTATTTGCACGCACGGGGTCCGCCCGCGTTGGTCGCGATGTTGCCTCCGAGCGAGCATTTTTTAAAACTCGCGGGATCGGGGGGGTAGAAGAGGCCGAGGGCGGCGACTTCCGCCTGCAGGTGGGCGGTGATGACCCCGGGTTCGACGGTGGCGAGCAGGGAGCGCTCGTCGATGTCGAGGATCGCGTCGAGCCCCGCGAGATCGAGAACGACACCGCCGTGATCGGCCAAACAGGCGCCGACGGTGCCGGTGCCGGCTCCGCGGGGTGAGAGGGGCACCTGATGGGCCCGGCAGAGGGCGACGATCTCCGCGATCTCGGCGCGCTCTTGCGGTCGCAGCACTAGTCCGGGCGGGTACGGCCCCTGTGCGCCGTCATCGCGGGCGTAGGGCTCGCGATCGGCAACGACGATCTCGGGGCCCAAGCGAGCGACCAGCGAGTGATGGAGATCGTCGAGGTCGAGCATTTCTTCTTCCACCTTCTAATCGATGAAGCGAGCGTGAGGGCGTGCAAAACGCGCCCGGCGAACTGCCGAGCGCGCCTTGGTGCTCACCTCAAATTGCCCGCGCAGCTCGGGCGCCGGCTCAGACCGAAAACGACGAACCGCAGCCGCAGGAGCCGGTGGTATTCGGGTTTAAGAACTTAAAACCCGCGCCCTGGAGGCCCTCGACGTAGTCGATCGTCGTGCCCATCAGGTACATAAAGCTCATCTGATCGCAGAAAAGCTGGATGCCGTCGATCTTGAAGACGTTGTCGCCGTCGGCGGGCTCGTCAAAGTAGAGATCGTACTGGAAACCGGCACAGCCGCCGCCCATGACCTTTACGCGGAGGCCGTAGCTCGCTTCGATGTCCTCGGCGTCGCGGATCTCTCGGATCTTCGACGCCGCGACCTCTGTGAGGGTGAGGGCGCCGATCATCGCCGGATCTTCGATCGCAACCGGCGCGCCGGTCTCGGAGGGGGAGGGGGTTTCGGTCTGTGGCTCTGACATGGTCTTTTCCTTCACCTTCACCGGGCGGGCGATGTTGTACGCCAGATGACGGCCTAAGAAAGGTGACGCTGCGTAAGATGGTCTGAGCTTTCGAAGGCGTCAAGCGTCGGCAGGCGGCAAAATGCGCAAACTACGCATCTATGCTGAACGATCTTCGAGCGCCACTCAAGGGCTTTGACAGGCCGAGGGCGCATCTCCTACCGTTGCAGCGCCCCTATTTGCGCCAACCCGCGCTAACCTGCGCCGACCATTGTGCGCAGATGTCGCACTCCCGCAATTTCCCGCAATTTCCCGCATCTTCGGAGATCCATGAAGAATCGCATCCGCGTTGGTGTTGTCCTTGCGCTCGGCCTCGGCCTTGCCTGTGGCGAGAGCCGTGACGATCAGCTCAAGCGTCAGCTGGGCTACAGCAAAGAAGACAAAGAGAAGTCGGCCGCTGTCGAGGAGGTGCCCCCGGATCCGGTCCGCGAGGAGCTCCGCCCGCTGCTCGAGAAGATCTACTCGCACGATCGCCTGCCCGGTGTCGTCGACGAGAATGTCTTCGTCGAGAGTGAACGCTACCCCTACGTGCTGCAGGCCGGCGTATTGGCGGTGGTCAAGGTGCCGAAGGGCGTGCCCAAGGCGGCCAAAATGAAGGCGATCATCCTCGGTACCGCCGAGGCCGACGCGTGGATCTTTCGCAAGGAGGCGCGCCGTGATTACGCCCAGTTGATCCACAAAGTGAAATACGGATTTGGCGAGGACACCAAGGAGCAGATCCTCCGGGGATACGCCGATCTTCGCCTGCTCTCGGTCTTCAGCGCACCGGATATCGACGAGACCATCGGCAAGCTCGAGGGCGAGGCGCAAAAGATCGCCAAGGAACTCAAGCAGGAGTACACGGCCAATCAGGACAAGTACTGGGGCGAGTGGATGGGCGTAAAAATGTACGCTCGTCGGGCTGTCTCCGGCGACGAACCCTACCGCTCGCTGCTCCGCCAGCTCGCCAAGGATCTCGGCACGGTCGAGGTCAAGCCGCGCAAGTGGGGGGACTCGGTGGATGGGGCCTTCGCCGCTTGGGCCAAGGCGGTCGAGGCGAACGAGGAGCTGCTGATCAAGCTCACCGGCTATCGCGAGCTTCGCGATCGCGTCGACTTTTTAAACGATACGCACGCGCTCTGGTTGATCGAGGGCAGCGATCGTGTGCCCGAGAAGGCTCGCGAACTGAAGCCCGACAAGGCGACCGGCTACGCGGTGCTCCGCGAGGATCTGGGTAGCGGGTACAACGAGCTGACCTTCGTCTTTAGCCGCAAACTGAGCGGAGCGAAGCTCAAGCGGGCTTTCCTGCACTCGCTGATCTTCCGCCAACTGCTGACCGACTTCCAACTATTGGCCACCGCTGGCGGCGACTGGGCGCAGCGCGAGTCGGACGGTTCGCTGATCAAGGACTCGTCGATCGTGCCCGACGAGTTCGATCCGCTCTACGCTCGTTGCGGCGCCGACGGTGCTCTGGACAGCCTAATCAGCGGCTTTAGTGGCGACTTCCCGCTGCTCGCCGGAGTGCCGATCAAGGAGCGCAACTCCGAGAAGGTGATCACCGTTGCTCACAAATGTGTGATCGAGGGCGGCAAGCCACGGATCTTTGTTCCGGCGAAGGACGATGAGTTCGCCCTCGAAGGTCCGGCGCCGGCCTCCCGCCTGGCGCTCTTCCAGATGCTCGCCCGCTTCGAGAAGATCGACGTCAACATGGCGGCCATGGGCGACGATGCCAAACGCATGCCCGAGGACGACGCGATCGAAGATGCCGAGGCGTTGCTCAAGAAGCTCGAGGCCAAACAAAAAGAGGAGAACAAGTAGGGCGAACGCTCTGATTGTTCCAGGCGCCGACTCTGGGGCGTTCATCCCGAGCCTTGGGTGCGAAAACGCCCAGATCTCGGGATGTTTGTGTGTGGGGCTTTTAGTGCACGCGCTTGGCGGGCTTCGTGTCGCCTGGAGCCGCGGTGGTTTAGTAGTTTGGCGGGGCGCAGGGGAGCGGACTGAGTAGTTAACGAAGGAGCCGCTTCGCTGCGTGACTCCGACGGGATCGGCGGGCCGCAAATAGCGGATGCCGGTGGTCGGCGAGCGTGCGTGTCGCTATCATCGCCCGGTCCGATGTCTGATTCTGATCTCGACCTCCGCACCCTCGAATCTATGGATGAAGCCGCTGTTGAGGCGGCTCTCCCGACCCTGACGACCGCCGGTCTCGAGGTTCTACTCCGGCGGGCGAACCGTGAGTATTGGGATAACGACGCGCCGACGCTCTCCGATCCGCTCTACGATCGTTTGGTCGAGCGCATGCGCAAGCTCGACCCCGAGGCTGCGGTCCTGGGGGAGATGGGGCCGAGTCCCTCCGAGGGCCCAAAGCTCGACGCCGACGAGGCGATCCAGCTGGCGCCAGCGCAGCGCTTTGGGGCAACCGTGGTGCACAAGCGGCCGATGCTCTCCCTGGGCAAATGCTACAACGAGGCCGATCTGCTGGCCTGGGCGGCGAAGATCAATGGCGACTTTGTCGTGATGCCAAAGATGGACGGTATCGCCTGCTCTCTGCGCTACGACAGTGCTGGTGCGCTGGTTTTGGCGGCGACTCGCGGCTCCGGGACCGAGGGCGAGGACATCACAGTCAATGTACTCGCGATCGCCGATGTGCCGTCAAAGATCGCGACCGAGCACGCGAAGGGGGTCGAGGTCGAGGTCCGCGGCGAACTCTATATGCGCCTCAGCCACTTCGAGTTTTACAAGGATGAGCACTCCCATCCGCGGAATCTGACCGCTGGATCGGTCAAACAAAAGGACCCCTCAAAGAGCCGCGCGCATCACCTGTCGTTTTTTCCCTACGATGTGATCGGGCCCCAGTTGGTCGATGAGCGCGCGAAGTTCGAATTTTTGGCGACCGCGGGCTTTCGCGTCGACGGTTTTGAAATCGCGACCAAAGACGAGTTGCAAGCGACCTTTGAGCGCTTTGTACGGGATCGTCCGAGCCTCGACTACGAGATCGACGGCGTGGTCTACCGAGCCACAGAGACCGCCGAGCATGCCCGCTTAGGCGAGACCGGGCACCATCCGCGCTACGCAATTGCCTACAAATTTCAGGGCGTAGTGGGCCATACAGAGCTGCTGGATGTGCTCTGGTCAGTGTCGCGTAATGGCACGATCACACCGGTGGCGATCCTCGAGCCCTTGGAGCTGAGCGGGGCGATGATCGGTCGGGCGAGTCTGCACAATATCAACCGCTTTGAGGAGTTGGGTCTGACCCGCGGCTGCAAAGTGGAGGTCAGTCGACGCGGTGGCGTGATTCCGCAGGTCGAAGGAGTCGCGGAGCCGGGCCCGGGCGCGGAGCCCTATGTGGTGCCGACGCTCTGTCCTGCCTGCGGCGGGCCGGTCGATCGCCGCAAAAAACGGGAGGGCGAGTTTCTCTGGTGCGCAAACCCAAAAAACTGCGCGCAGGCCCGGCTCCGCGAACTCGAGCATTTCGCGAAAGTGATCGACATTCAGGGATTTGGTCCCAAAATCGTCGCCCAAGCGGTGGATGCGGGACTGTTGAGCGGACCGGTCGATTTTTATCGGCTCCGGGCGGTCGATCTGGCAGGCCTAGACAGGCTGGGCGAGCGCAGTGCGAATCGGCTGATCGAGCAGGTGGATGCCCACCGCGAGGTGCCATTGCCGACATTTTTGAAGGCCCTGGGCATCGAGCATCTGGGGCGGCAAAACGGGACGCTGCTGGGCAAAAATTTTGGCACGCTGGCGGCGATCCGGGCGGCGACTCGGGACGATTTGATGGCGATCAAGGGCATCAAAGACGCCATCGCGGATGCGCTTGTCGATGGGCTCAAGGAGCGGGCGTCGCTCGTCGATGGGCTCTTAGAGCATATTAAGGTGATCGAGGGCGCGGCGGGCCTGCCAAAGGATGAGCCCGCAGCGGGCGGTGTGCTGGCGGGGCAGAGCTTTCTCTTTACAGGGGCGCTGACGACCTGCTCACGCTCAGAGGCGCAGAAAAAGGTGCGAGCGCTGGGGGCAGAGACCCCGAGCGGGGTGTCCAAGAGTCTGTCGTATCTAGTGGTCGGCGGTGATGAACTGGCGAGCGGCAAGAAGTCGTCGAAGATCAAAAAGGCGGAGGCCCAAATCGCGAAGGGGGCAGCGCTGAAGATCATCTCGGAGGCGGATTTTGTCGCCCTTATGGGGAGTGTCAGTAGCGCGAGCTGAACGGGCTCGCCTCTGGGGTCGCGACACGAAGCACGAAGCACGAAGCACGAACCACGAACCACTTAATAGTAGATATGAGCAATCACGACGACAAGCTCGAGCGGATCGTAGCCGCCCGTATGAAACTCCGCCGGCGCTTTGAGGCGCAGATGCTAGCGAGCCCTTCACTCGCCGATGCACAACCCCAAGGCAAGGGGCCGATCAATCGCCACGGGATGCCAGAATTGCCCCCAGGGCAGCACCTGACCAAGAAATGGCCCGTTCTTGATCTCGGGGTCAAGCCCGAAATCACAGCAAGCGACTGGCAACTAAAAATCGACGGAGCCTGCAGTGCGCCGCGGATAATCCGCTGGGAAGAACTGGTAGGTCCCGGGCTAGGGCTCGCACAGGTGGAGGATGTGAGCGACTTCCACTGCGTGACGACTTGGTCAAAGCTGGGGATCCGTTGGTGCGGAGTGAGACTAGTCGATGTGCTAGCCCTCTGTGAGCCCGATGACGATGCAGGCTTTGTGTTCTTTCATGGATCCGATGGCTATACGACGAATCTATCGATCGTCGAGGCTGTGAAATCAGATGTGCTGCTGGTATTCGAGGCCGAAGGTGCAGCGCTGGATGTCGAGCATGGCGGGCCAGTGCGAGTGATCACTCCGCAGCTCTACGCGTGGAAAGGGACAAAATGGGTGTCGAGGATCGAGATCCTGCGGGAAAATCGGTTGGGGTTCTGGGAGCGGAATGGGTATTCGAATACGGCGTATCCGTGGCGGAATGATCGATATAGTGGTTGAGGCCTGGCGGTTGGTTTTGTGGGTTGGTTTTGGGGGTTGATTTTGTGGGTTGGTTTTGGGGGTTGATTTTGTGGGTTGATTTTGTGGGTTGATTTTGTGGGTTGATTTTGTGGGTTGATTTTGTGGG
>CAYYUP010000006.1:130986-133868 GCA_964474905.1 uncultured Nannocystis sp.
ATGGGAGCAGCGGTGGTTGCCCCTAATCAGCGAAGGGATCGCTAAAGGCAGGGTCGGTGAGGAATTGTTGGTCCGTGAAGCTGTGGAGGAATGCGAGGAGATCGAGCTTTTCGCCTTCGCTTAGCTCAAATCCGCGGACTAGAGGGTCTTTGTAGGGACTCTCGCGGCCGTCCCCGATGTGGGCTCCCTCGGTTAGCTCGCGGCCGCCAGCGGCGTAGAAATCGATGACCTCTTCTAAGGTTTTAATGCTTCCGTCGTGCATGTAGGGGCCCGTAACTTCAATGTTTCGGAGACTGGATGCGCGAAAGCGCCCCATGTCGGTGGCCTCGCCGGTGAAGGCGTAAAGGCCGACGTTGGGCTCTGGGTAGGCGCCTGCTCCGTCGATGTTGTAGAGGCCGGTGTTGAAGAAGGCGAGCTCGCGCTGGCTGGAGTCGAGAGCGAAGAAGGCCGCTGCGAGGTTGAGGCCGGCGTGGCAGTGGTAACACTCGAGACGCTCGGAGAAGAAGAGCTCAAAACCCCTCTTGGCGGCGGGGCTGATGGCGCTGGCGTTGGCGCCGTAGAGGTAATCGTCGTAGGGGGAATTGCCGGAGATGAGGGTGCGCTCGAAGCTGGCGATGGCGAAGACGATGTTGTCAAAGGTGGTGGGATCGGTTTCGCCTGGGAAGGCAGCGGCGAAGCGCTCTTGGTAGTCGGCGTCGGCGGCGAAACGGGCGAGGATTTCGTCTTCGTGGCCAGTGGCGCCGAGCTCGACCGGGTGCTCGCCAAAGATGGGTACCCGCGCCTGTTGCTCTAATAGCTCGAGGTTGGGGTTGGCCCAGGTGTAGGTCGGGAAGTAGGCGACGTTGGCCAAGGACATGGCGTTTCGCGGCACAATGTCGCCTGTCGAGCCCTCGGGCAACGCCTTGCCGTCGGCGAATCCCTTGGCCTGATCATGACAGCTACCGCAAGAAAAGGTCTGATTGCCCGAGATCCGCACGTCGTAAAAGAGGTACCGACCGAGCTCAACCTTGGCCGCACTCATGGCATTGTCGGCGGGCACAAAAGGCTCGGGAAAACCGTCCGGTAGCTGCCATTGCCAGGGATCTGGGTCGTCGGGCGTTGCCGCCGTTGGCTCGCAGGCGAGGGCGGCAAAGAGGAGCAGCGCGGCGCTGAGTGGAAGGGCGAGCTTGGGTTGAATCATGGCTCTGTGACCGTCCGAAAGACGGTTTGGGCCCCGGGGTGGGTCGCGTTGGTGCCGTGCTCTAAGCCCAGGGCGGTGAAGAGCGGGGCGCACTCTGGATCGCTCGGTCCCGACATGCAGCCCTCGACGGGGTCCTCCATCATGTCGTTGGCGGTGGTTAAGTCGGCACCCTGCACCAAGGCGGCGAGGTCGATGGCGAGGGTGTCGGTGGCCGGGTTAAAATTGTCGAAGGCGAGGCTGATTCGGTTGCCGTTGGCGCAGGTGTAACCCTCGGCGGTATCGCCCGCGCAGCCGGTGGCGCCGAGGTGAAAAACGAAGGACTCACCACCCTCGGCCGTGAGATCGACGCGCATGTATTTGTAGCCGCCGAGCCAACTCCAGTACATGCCGGGGATGTTGAGCGGCGAGGGAGCCGAGGCGCTGTCGAGGTGGTTTTGTGCCTCGGGTACGCCGAGCGTGAACTCGATGCCGGTGATCTCCGAATCGTCGCTCCGCTGACCAGTGATTTCGAGGTTTTTCTGGGGACTGCCGACACACTCACCGGAGGCGTCCTCGAAGTCGAGTAGGGCGATGGTGCCGGATTGCCACTCGGATTCGTCGAGCACCAAGGCCTCGCGGCTGCCATCGCTGTGCAGGATGATGATGTCGTGCAGATAGAGCCGAAAGTCGTTGGCCTGCAGGTTGGCGTTGGTGGTGCCGAGACCGCTGTAACTTTGGCCGCATGCAAAGTCGATGTCGCCGACCATCGGCGCGAAGCGGATCGTGACGGCCCGGTCTTCGGGGTCGTTGCAGCCAGTGATGAGCGGCACGCTGAGCGCGAGGACGAGGGCGATTCGATGCATCCCAACGACGATAGTGGCATCGCTCGGAGAGCGGTAGGGCATTTTGTCGCAGTGCATGCTAGAGGTGGCTTAGTGCCGCTCTCGGACCTTTTTTTGTTTCGGGTCGATGGCCCGCAAGACCTCGGCGAGCTGCCCCCGGTCGAGGTTTTTTTGGGTCTCAGAGAGTTCGAGAACGAGGTTGTCACCGGCGCTCTCGACGATCTCGATCCGCTCGACCGCGCCGGAGATCGGCGACAGCGAGAGCGTCATGCTGCGGTAGATCCGACGGGCGGGAGAATTTTGCGGCGGCAGTACAGTGAGGCGGATCCCGGCGCCGCGCGGTCGCGAGAGGCGAGCCGAGAGTTCGAGTGCGGTGGCCTGCTCGAGGTCCTCGGGTGGCGGTGCAAAGGCGCCGACGAGGTGAGTCGCGAGCCACTTGAGGGTCGCGCTTGGCCGCAGTGGCGCGATGTTTTGGGGGTCGTCGGCGTTGGCCAGCAGCGTGCAACGATCGCCTTGGATAAGCGTCGTCGAACCCGCCAGATCGTCGTCGTGAAGAAGCAGGCGCTCGGGGCCGATGAAGACCAGGGTGCCGGGCATGCTCCGCGGTTTGCCGTCTAAGTAGAGCGACGAGCGGCGGATCGTCGTCAACTTGGCGACCAAATTTTGAGTGCTCTGCGCGTAGCTCCGCCAGAGATCGAGGCGCCGCCGAACCACCCGATCGCGGCCGACCGCGAGCCCCGGCAGCAGGGTCGCGCCACCGCAGGTAAGCAGTGCTCCGAGGCCCCCGAGCGCGCGCAGCAGCGAGCGACGGTCCTGCGCGGGCACGGGCGATCGCCGGCTCATCACGAGCCCTCTCGATCGTTTTTTCCGTTTTTTCCGTT
>CAYYUP010000006.1:133968-156074 GCA_964474905.1 uncultured Nannocystis sp.
TTCCGTTTCTTCCGTTCTTCTCGTCTTTTTCGCGGGCACTGGGTGCAGCTCGATCTTCGCGGAAGAGCTGGCGGAGCAGGCGATAGAGCCCGGGGGTCGCGAAGATGCCGAGCCCCGGGGCGATCGCGCAGCCGCTGGCGATCGCGATGCCAAAGGCTTGCCAGGTCGGTTCGGGCGTGGCGACGAGGGCGAGACCGCCGGCGATCTGGCAGAGGCTAGAGAGCAGCAGGGCGCCGACGAGCAGCGGTCGCTGGCGATCGATCGACCGACAGGCACGGCCGCCGGCGATCATGCCGGCGGCGCCGACGAGCAGCAGGGCCGGTAGCAGGGCCGGACCTATCGGGATGCCGGCGGCTCCGATGGCGATGATCAGCGCGCATTCGCTGGCCACCGCGGTGATCGCCGCGGCGAGGGCAAGGGCGAGGCTGCGGGTCGCGAGCCAGATGATGAGGGCGCCGATCCACAGGCCAGCGCCCGCGTAGAGCCCCAGACGCCCGCGAAGATGTCGGCGATCGGCCGCCTCGGCGAGCACCGATCCGCGGAGCACGAGCGCTTCGCCGTCATCGCCGGCGAGCGTGACCTGCGTGGGCTCAACGGCGAGGAAGGCTCGCGAGCGCAGTGTGACTTGCTCGTCGCCCGAGGCCACCCGGTGGGCGGCGATCCAGTTGCGTAAGGTCCCGCGCAGGGCCGCGGCGGGCGAGGGTCGGGTGCGCAGATCGACGGCCCCGCGAAGGAACTCGGCGAAGGCCTGCGGGCGGAGTTCGGCGCGGCGCAGCGAGGCCTCGAGATCGATCATGCGGGCGCCGATCTCGAGGGCATTGAGGGCGGCCTCGCGGCGGTCGAGTTCGTCGTCGCTGAGTACGAAAGCGCCGGGCGTATCGAGGCGGCGGAGTTCGCCGGCGAAGCCCTCGGCGAGTGCATGCGCGTCGCGGATCGAGCGCTCTAGTGCGGTCTCGAGATCGGGCCCCGAGCTGTCGAGAGTGACGAGCATCTCGGGGTCAAAAAAGTCGCGGCGGATCACCCTCCGTGCGCTCCGCAGCGCGGGGTCTCCGAGTTCGATCGCCGCCGGTCCCTGGATCTCGACGCGTTCGCTCCAGAGGGCGCCGGCCATGAGCACGCCGCCGCAAAGCAGCACCGCGAGTGCCGGCCACGGGCGCAGGCGGAGTGAGAGACCCCGCGGTGGTCGCGAGGGACCCGGGGGCTCGGCCGCGCTTAAGAGGCGCAGGGCGACCGTGAAGGCGGCGATCGCCGCCATCCATGCAAGCGCCCAGCGATGCCAAAGGGGGTAGGGCGCGAGCAGCAGCGGCAACAATGCGGTCGCGAGGATCATCGGCCCGGCGATGCCACTGACGGCGATGCTCTGGCGTTGTCGTTGCACCCGGCCCTCACCGGCGACGCCGATCATCATCGCCAGCAGCGGCAGGGTCAGCAGCTCGATGGCACCGCCGCCGGCGACCAGGACGACGAGGCCTGTGAGCGTTGCGCCGCCGATCACCAAGAGCGGTCCTACGAGCCTCAGACCGAGCGCCAGGATCATCATGACCAGGGCGGCCGCACTCAGCAGCGTGCGCCCAAGGCCCCGCGACACCGCGGCTTCGCTGGCGGCCTTGCGCAGAGGTACGCCGTCGGCACGGAGTTCGATCGATGGGTCGGTGCCGACATCTGCGACGGTTTTGGTGAGCGCGGCGACCAGGGCCGCGGCATCGCGATTGGCGCGCAGCTCGAGGAGGAGGGCACGGCCGTCGGCGGATCGCAGATCTCCGGCCGCGCTCGCCTCGGCCCCACCAAGAGGTCCCCGCAGACCGATGCCCACATCACCGAGCAGGCTTGAGATGCCGAGGGGGTCGCGGCGCGGCGAGTCACCTGCGGCGGCGAAGAGGGGGCTCGTCAGGTGTGCACGGATCCCGGCGACGGCACTGTCGACCGAATCTGGCTCTAGGTGTTGGGCGAGCGCGTCGTGACGAGCCGGGGGGATCAGGTACAGGAGGTGTTGGTTGAGCCAGGCGGAGGTCTCCTGCGAGGGAGCTGCGAGGGCTCGACTGGGCTCGGCAAAATCCCGGTGGATGCGATCGGCGGCGATCTGTAGCGCGCCTGTGCGAGTGCCTGGGTTGGTCCCGGCGTTGACGGCCTCGTCGCCGCCCCGGGACTCTTGGATCTCGAGGTGAATCCACAGCGAAGAGGACTCCTGCGAGCGCTGCTCTGTTGCGACCAGGCTGTCGACTGCACCGCTAAGCGGGGCATCGCGGCGAATCACCACAGCCAGGGCCACACTTGTGGCAATAAGCCACACCGCGACGAGCACCCAAGGGGGGGCTCGTCCGCGGCCTCGGCTTTGCCCGCCTGTGCTTTGAGGTTCCCTCACGATCGGCGCAGAGGCTAGCATAGAGGCTGCAAATCTCGCGAACAGGCAATTTCACTGGAGTTGGGCTCTTGACGGCATTGCGTAAGTCTCGGGTTGAGATCTGCTTGGGTGTGGGCTCGGGCCCTACCAGGGAGGAATTTCTGTAGTCAGGAAGGCGTCACAGGGCGGTGACTTGAATCTTGCATGCGAGTTAGCGAACAAGTAGAGGATTATGATGCATGCAGAGGAAACGCCGGCGAGGGCCCTCGTTCACGAGCTTCGATTACTGCTTCCTCGATTGGACGAGAGCGCGCCAGATCCGGGCTCTTCGCTGTTTTGCCGGATCGTCGGTGGCCTGACGGTCGAGCCCGAAGAGCGGAGCAATCCGCATCAAGAGGCGATCGTCTCACCGCTCGGTGAGTGGGCCGAGCGTCATGGTCTTGCTCAGGAGGCGGTGATCGCCGAGCGTCTAGAGCAGGTGCGCTTCAACGTGCTCGTCGCTCAAACCTATCCCCTGGCGCCCTACGAGGAGTTTTTGCTTGCGGCGAAGTGGTGCACTTGGCTCTTTTTTCACGACGACTGGCTCTGTGATCGTCAGGCGAGCTGCGCAGACGGCATCGTCGGTCCGGATGTGCTGAGGGGCGTCCATCAGAGCCTCCTGGAGGTGCTCGGCGGACGGGCGCCCGGGCCCTCCGATCCGCTCGAACGTTCACTGCACGAGATCGCCGTCGAGGCCCTGCGCTGGGGCGGAGTCGAGTGGATGGAGCGTTTTCGCTATAACGTGCGTTGCCACTTTGCCGCGAATGAGAAGGAGGCGGAGAATCGCCAGCGGGGCCTGGTGCCTTCGGTCTCCGAGTACATCAAGATGCGCCCGCTCTCCGGCGCTGTGTACACTGCGTTCGACTTTGTCGAGCTGGTCGAGGACCTGGATATCGGGCCCGATTTGCGGTCTCACGTGGCCTTTCGCAGGCTGGCGTTGCTCGCCAACAACTGCATCTGTTGGCTGAACGATCTCTACTCGTTGGCCAAGGAGATCTTCGAGGGCAACCCGAACAACCTGGTGCTCGCGCTGCGCCATGAGCGAGATCTAAGCCTCGCCGAGGCGATGAGCCAGGCGGTCGAGATGCACAACCGCGAGTACGGCGAGTTTGAGGCGCTTTTGGGCGAGTTGACGGGGCTAGGGCTGGTCCTCGATCGCGATCTTCGGGCCTATCTTCGCGGGATTCGCTCGTGGATGTTGGGCAACGCGGCCTGGTCGCAGCAGACTCTTCGCTACCAAGATCTCCTAAACATGACACTGTAAGCCACTGGAGGCCCACATAGGGCTATTTCTGATTTTTTCGCATGGATGCAGGGCCGGTCGTTTGTGAGCCGCCAGGGGGTCGCGGCCGCTGATCTCGGGGCGACGACAGCAAAGGGCATGATCTAAGATGGCGTCTCAGCCGTCGGCGTTCTGATGTTTCCCGCTCAGCTCAAACGTGTTTCGCTCTGGGGGGTCAACGCTCCTCACGATGCCTTTGGGGTCCGAATCACGGTGACCAATGAGCTTGCGCTGATCGTCGCCATCGTCTGTTTCGGCTATTTCGTGCTCTTTCTCAGCCTGGGTTTGCGGGTCGAGGGCTTGCTCGTATTGCCCTTTGGCATCGGCTTTTTGACCTGTCTGGGCCTCAACCGACTCGGTGCGTATACTGCTGGGCGCCTCACGTTTGTCATTAACTTCGGTCTGGCGGTGTTTGTATTCGCGTCGATTTTTGGTCCAGAGGCTGGCCTGCACTTCCTCTTCTTTCCGGCGGTTGGTTTTTCATTCATCTTTTTTGAGCCCCGCGAACGCTGGCAGATGGCGGTGGGCATTGCCTTTGAGATTGTGGCATATGTGGTGCTTGAGTGGGTAGATTACCCGATGGTCGGATGGCGACATCCACCGAGTTACGAGATCCTTCGCTGGGTCTATATGGCCCTGGTATTGACGACATTTGGTCTCACGCTATTGCCATTGGTCTTCTTTCAGCGGGCCGTCGGTCGTCGCGACCAGCATCTGCGCGAGACCAACGATGCGCTCCACGCACTCAATGAAGAGCTGTTTGTTGCCCGTAAGGATGCCGAAGAGGCAAACGCGGCGAAGAGTGCTTTCTTGGCCAGCATGAGCCACGAGCTGCGGACCCCGCTCAATGCGATTATCGGCTACAGCGAGCTGGTGGCCGAGGAAATCGAGGACGTCGCCGGCGAGCAGTCCCAGGATGATCTCGAGAAGATCCGCGGTGCGGGTATCCATCTCCTGAGGATCATCGACGATATCCTCGACCTGGCAAAGATCGAGGCCGGGCGCATCGATATGTTTTGGGAGACCTTTCGCACCGGTTCGCTCGTGAGGGACGCGCTGGCGCTGCAGGGTCCGGCGATCGCCAACAAGGGCAATCGCCTGGTGACCGCGATCGATGAGGGCACGAAGGCGCAGGCGATCTGCGCCGATCGAACCCGCCTTCGACAGGTGCTCTTAAATCTCCTGAGCAACGCCAATAAATTTACAGAGGGCGGTGAAATCCGCTTGAGCGTGAGTGTTGAGCTCGATGAAGAGAGCGCCACGTGGGTGCTTTTTGAGGTTGCCGACAGCGGCATCGGTATGTCAAAAGAGGTTCTTAAGGGTCTTTTTGAGCCCTTCAAGCGGGCTGACGCGGTCACTAATCGCCACTATCAAGGCACTGGCTTAGGTCTCGCGATCAGCCGCAAACTCTGCCGAATGATAGGTGGCGACATCGTTGTCCGCTCGGTTCTCGGTGAGGGGTCGACCTTCCTCATTCGCATCCCTGCGCATCGCGGAGAAGCGGCGGATTCGCTGATGGCCGGCGCCATCCCGGCCCTCAAAGAGTAAGAAGGGACGAATTCGAGTCCTCACGCGGTCGTGAGGGATCGTCGCGGCGTTGTGGGTTCGTGAGCGTTTCAGTGGAGCGTATTCGCACGCGTGAAAGCCGTTTCGGAGATTTATCGAGACAATTAATAAACTCCGTGATATTTGGCTGTTTCTCATGTTCCTAAACGATTCGATCGATGCCGCGGCCGCGTGACGAAGGTGCCGAGGCGCGGATCCTGGACGCGGCTGCGCAGCGGATCGCGAGGGGGGAGCGCTCGTGGAGCCTCAGTTCGCTGGCCGAGGAGGCAGGTGTCTCGCGGGCATCCCTTTACCGCCGCTTCGGCTCGCGCGAGCGGCTATTTGCCCGTTTGGCCCTCGAGCGCGGCATTGTGGTCCCGCCTGAGGCGCCCAGGGACACGAGAGCTGCGGTGCTCGACGCCTTCGAGAGTCTCCTCGAGGAGCGCGGTTTGCCGGCGGTGACGCTCGAGGAGGTCGCCATTCGGGCGCAGGTCGGCAGGATCACGGTGTACCGGCATTTTGGCGACCGTCGGGGGCTGTTGCAGGCATTCGCAGCCGAGCGCACTCCCCGGAAAATGGCGGCACGTCTGCGTTTCTCTCAGGGCGATGATCTGCAGGGCGACTTGATGGCGCTGGCGCGGGTGGCATTGCGCTTTGTCAGCCGTCATCGCGGTCTTGTGAGGCTTGTGCTTTCGCCCGACCCCGAGGTTGAAGAGCTTTTTGCAGAGCTTCGGCGGGCGCCCGGCACAACTCGATCCGCGCTCAAGAAATACCTAGAATCGCATATTGAGTGTGGGCATATCGAGGGGGACCCTGAGCGCATGGTGCTGCTTTTGGTCGGGGCGCTCGTCGCCCACGGGCTCCTCCTTGGGTCCGGCGACGAGCAGGAACTCGAGTGCAGTGCCCAGTTTGTCATCCAGACATTTATCCGGGGTGTAGAGGTTCACAATTGATCGGAGTACGGAAGCTATGAGCGACGGTAGGCTAGTGATCCCATTTGCAGAGATCGGGGCCGGTGAGTTTGCCCAGGTCGGCGGCAAGGCGGCGAACCTGGGGGTGCTGAGCGCAGCCTCGCTGCCGGTGCCCGGCGGGTTTTGCCTGACAACTGTGGCCTATCGACTCTTTGTCGGCTCGGTGCCCGAGTTCCCGCGTTTGGTCGCGGAGTTAGAGGCCATCTCTGCCGATGATATCGAGGCGGTGCGCAGGCTCGGCGCCGAGATGCGCGATCGGCTTTGCAGTACGCCCATGGCAGCGGCGATCGAGGCGGCTCTGCTCGCCGCCTGGCGTGAACTCGGGGAGCAGGGCGCCTATGCGGTGCGTTCAAGCGCGACCGCCGAGGACCTGCCCGGGGCGTCCTTTGCGGGCCAGCAAGATACCTATCTCAATATCATTGGCGAGGCGGCGCTGGTCGATCGGGTGCGGGCTTGTTTCGCCTCTCTCTACACCGATCGGGCGATCCTCTACCGCCGCAAAAACGGCATCCCGCACGGCGAAACGGCGCTCGCTGTGGTGGTCCAGCAAATGGTGCAGCCGGCAAAATCGGGCATCCTTTTCACCGCGGATCCGCTGAGCGGGCATCGTCGGCAGATCGTCATCGACGCTGGTTTTGGTCTCGGCGAGGCGTTGGTCTCGGGTCTGATCAATGCCGATCTCTACCGGGTCGATCGACGCAGCGGCGAGCTTATCGAGTGCACGATCGGCGACAAACACCTGGCCATCGACTCGCTGGCGAGCGGCGGCACGGAGCAGCGCTCGCTCTCGGCGGAGGAGCGCGCACAGCGGGTGCTCGACGATCACGAACTTGCCGGGCTAGTGGCGCTCGGCGAGCGCATCGAGGCGACCTACGGCGGTGTGCCGCAGGATATCGAGTGGTGTATCACCCCAGAGGGCGAGTTTTTTGTCGTTCAGTCGAGGCCGATCACAACGCTCTATCCGCTGATGGAGCCGCGGCCGTCGGGCCATGATCTTGAAGTTGGCCTGAGTATCGGCCATTTGCAGATGATGACCGAGGCGATGAAGCCACTCGGGTTGTCGACGGTCAAGCAGATCTTGCCGGTCGGTCGGCGCATGGACGAGCCCGGAGAGTGTCCCTGGCTGCGAGTTGCGGGCAGCCGTTTGTACATCGAGGTGGGCCGCATGCTCCGCTTTGGGCCGGCGCGCAGGGCTCTTTTGGCGGTGGCACCCAGTGTCGAACCGCTCGGCGCCAAGGCCCTAAAAAATATAGTCATGCGGCCGGGCTTTGTGGATTCGGGTCCCCGCACGAGTGCCCGCTATATCGCCCGATTTGCGAGGTTTATGTCGGGCAACGTGATGGCGTGGATCGCCTTGCGTTCGCCCGAGGGCTGCATCGAGCGGATCAATCGCCATCTCGACCGCGAACTCGCGGGCATCGACGCTCGGATCGCCGCCGGGGAGGGGCTTGCCGGGCGCCTGCGCAGCTCTGTGCGGGAGCTCCAGCTGACTCTGCACAAGATCATATCGATCATGCCTGCGATGGTCGCTGGGTTGCTCGCGGGCAAAGTGCTGCGAAAGACCTGCCCGGGCTACGAAACGCAAATCACGGCCCTGGGTCGCGGTTTGCAGGGCAATGTCACGACATCGATGGATCTGGAGGTCGGCGATTTGGCCGACTGTGCCCGTCGACATCCCGAGGTGCGGGCGGCGTTGCAGGGCGGTCTTTTGGATCTCGATGCGCTCGCGCAGTTGCCCGGTGGCGCCGAGTTTAAGGCCGCTGTCGACGGATTCCTGCATCGTTATGGAATGCGTGGGCCGGGCGAGTTTGATCTCACCAACCCGCGCTGGGAGGACAAGCCCGCCTCGCTCCTGAGCATGATCGCCGGCAACCTCGGGCACGAGACCGCCGGCGCCCATCGGGCTCACCACGGGCGCTTGGCCGTTGAGGCCGAAAAGGCGGCGGCGGAGCTCTCGATGCTCTCATGGGGGCCAAAGCGGGCGCTGATCCGCCGCATGGTGCGTCTGCACCGGATCCTGCCGGCGGTCCGCGAACACCCTAAATATTTCTTAGTGCGAGTGATGGCAAAGGTTCGCCAACAGGTGCTGCTGGCCGGGCAAGAGCTGGTCTCGCAGGGCCGCATCGACCGACCTGAGCAGGTCTTTTTCTTGGAGTACGACGAGCTCATCGCTGCTGTCGAGGATGCAAAGTTCGAACTGCGGACGCGAATTGATGCGCGCACCGAGGAGTACGAGCGTGATCGGCAGCGGACGCCGCCGCGGGTGATGACAAGCGAGGGCGAGATTCCGCGGGTCAGCCACAGTGGTGACGTGCCCGCGGGTGCGCTCGCGGGCTCGGGGGTCTCTGCGGGCATCGTCGAAGGCATTGTCCGGGTGATCACAGATCCCGTGGGGCAGGTGCTGGGCAAGGGGGAAATCCTGGTGGCGCCCTACACAGATCCGGGCTGGACACCCCTCTTTATCAACGCTGCAGGTGTGGTCATTGAGGTCGGTGGAATGATGACACACGGGTCGGTCGTCGCCCGCGAGTACGGGATCCCCGCGGTGGTCTCGGTCCCCGAGGCGACGACCCTGCTGCGCACCGGCCAGCGGATCCGGGTCAACGGCGACGAGGGCTGGGCGATGGTCATCGACGACGAGCCGGGCGAGGCGGTAGACTGAGGCGTGATGCAGCAGGAATTGGTGCTCAAGGCCCTGGCGGTTGCGAGCGGAGGCGTGCTCTCGTTTGGCTCGATCCTCCTGGTAATTGTGCTTCTCAGCAGCAAGGGGGGGCTCGCAAAGGCCTCCGCCTACGTGGCCGGGTACGGCGGCACGTACCTGCTGGTGGGCCTTGTCTGGCTCTCCGTCAGTGGTCTGGGCGGGGCGCCGGCTGACGATGGCAGTGCGCAAACACAGGTCGCCGCGTGGGCGCAGCTCGGCTTTGGTCTGCTGCTGCTCGGTATCGGCGCCAACACCTGGCGAAAACAACCCGACCCCGAGGCCGAGCAGGGCTCGCTCATGTTGGCGAAGGTCGATGCGATGTCCTGGCGCGGGCTCTTTGGCTTCGGCGTGATCATCGTCCTTATCAACGTAAAGAACGCCGCGGTGTTCCTGTCGGCGCTCTCGCTGCTCGCCCAGGCCAAGCTCGAGATCGTCGCGCGGGTCGTCGTGCTCTCGGCGTTGGTCGCTGTTTTTTGCGGCGTGCTGGTGATGCCGATCGTGCTGGTCTTGCTATTTAGGCGCAGGGCGATGCCGTGGTTGCAGGCCGGTCGCCGGTGGATCGAAGGCTCGATGCGGCCGCTGTCGATCGGCGTGGCTCTGCTCTTTGGCTCGCTATTTATCGGCAAGGCGCTGTCCACATTACTCGTATTTTGATCGCCTATTTTGCGTGAGCCCTGGGGTTGACCAGCTGGATCTGGATGACAAAGGACTGGGGCTCGATCTCGTAGCCGGTGATCCTGCGATCGGGGGGTGTCCCTTCGTACCGGTTGTAATAGAGGTTGTAGCGCATGGTGCCCCGCCAACCCTTGCTTTGGGGCTTGAGGTCAAAGGTGATCGGTTGGGCGAGGCAATGAGCAGAGGCCGCGGGATTGAGCTCGTGGCATTCGCAGCTCGACGGGTCTTGCGCGCACTTTGGGGCGCAGGAGAAGCAGCCAAAGGGGTAGGCCTCGGTAGGCCAACCGTCAAAACGCACGGTGCCGCTGTCATCGTAAAGAACACCCTCGATCGCGACCAGACCTTGGGGCACAGAGAGCCGCGTATGGCCGCGAGCATCGACGCGAACAGTGCAGGGCCGCAGCTTGTACTCCTTGGAGATCCGGCAGAGATAGTCGCCCGCGATGATCGACGACGTGGCCGGAGTTTCGTCGAGGAGGCGCGGCCGGTAGCGCTGCACTTCGGGCGGGTCGATCTTGGTGGTCTTGATGGCGATTGTGGGCTCGGCGGGGCTCGGTTTGGATTCTTCTTGCACGGCGGCCATGGCCGCGACGATCTCTTCGGCATCGCGCTCAGCTTGGGCCTTGATCGCCTCGTTTTCGGCGCGCACGTACTCGCGGGCGGCCATCTCGATGGCAGCATCCTCGTGGGCCTTTGTCGCCTGTCCTTGGTTGTCACAGGCGCAGGCGACCGTAAAGGCGCAGAGCAGCACGAGGTTGAGGGGGACTCGTGCTCGGAGGCTCGGAGGTGTGGTCCGCATCGTCGTGAGTGTCGCATTTTCCACTGGTAGAGGGGGAGCGTCGGAGCGCTCGGCAAGCCCTTATCGCACGCTTGGCGACCGAAGGTTCGGGTTCGACCGCGGGGCGAGTAATTCCACGTGGTATGGTGCTCAATCTAGGGGGGTAGGGGCAAATTGGTATGTCCGGGCGAAATATGCGTGATCATCCTCGGCGTGATACGAAGCAGGTGCACAGTCGCGAGAAAAATGTGGAGAGTCCGCACAGAACTGCAACCGCGAGTGCCAAATTCCGGGCTGAGGGTTCCAGCTCAGGCTCACACTCACGAGTGCCGCCAAAATACGGTGTCAATGTGCTCGATCGTCGGGATACGTCATCGCCGGCCCTCCTAAAACCGCCTGCGTACGGAGTTGACCTGGTCGACAACGGGCCAGAGGAGGGGTTATGCGTGCAGAGGGTCGGCGAGCCGGGGGAGAGCTCGCGCGAGGGCGTGCCGGGGGTGAGTAGCCCTCACGTGCAAAGGGTGGCACTGGCGGGGGTGAGTGGATCCGGCACGACGTTGCCGTACGAGGGCACGATATCCCGGCTCTTTGGCAGGCATCGGCTGCAAGGTGTCACCGCGCATATGGGCCCCAGGGCGGCGGCCGCCAGCCGGGCGATAGGTGCTCAAGCTTACACAGTTGGCTCCCATGTGGCATTTCGCAGACCGGCGCCAAGTCTACGCCTCACCGCCCACGAGGCTGCCCACACGATTCAGCAACGAGCAGGTGTGCAGCTGAAGGGTGGAGTGGGTGCGGTCGGAGATCGTTATGAGCGGAATGCAGATGCGGTCGCAGATGCCGTGGTCGCGGGTCGCTCGGCCGAGTCGTTGCTCGACCAAGTTGCATCAGGTGATGGCTCTGGTCGGTCCGTGCAGCGCAGTCCTGTAGTTCAACGCTACACCGTAGAAAGAGATACTGAGAGCAAGAGTATTCTTCTTAAGGAGACATCCCGACTAGTCAGCGAGAACGGTAAAATGGCGGTGTACGGAGCCGATGGCGCTTCTGGTGCCTTCTATGCCAGTCTCGAAAAGATTCACGAAAGTAACAAGCTCCTCGAGAAATCGGGCTCGTTTATTCGCTTTATCACTCCCGACCTCGCGTACAAAAAGAGGAGTAAGGCGAAGGCGAGAGACAAATTTCCGAAGAAATTCAAGCGTGTAACAGTCCGGAAGCAAACTCTCTATCAGGTGATCCCGTATTGGACGAGTCGTGAGAATTTGGGGATCCACGGGCCGAGGTCAGACGACGAGGGTCTTTATAAAAGGAATACTAATCTACACGAGAAAAACCTAAAGCAGGTCTGCAATCAACGGAAGCCAATGCATCTTTGGTATGACTGCGGAAAATCATCGGCGGCAGTCATGGGATCAAATACATTGGCTCGGCAGGGAATCTTTACCAACGAGGATGGCAAGGTAGAGGCCACGGAAGAGATGCCTGATCCGACAGGGATCGCAAATAGCATCTTTAAGTCCGTGTTGCCGGGTTTTCTTCGTGACAATCCAAAGTATATAACAAAGGAACACAAGCCGGTCTACAAGAAGGGGGATGAAACAGTGCTCACCAATTTCGGTGGCTTAAATAGCGGGACGAATGCAAAAATCGCCTACTGGAATCTCCCCGAGGAGGCGCGCGATAAGTTTGAGCGGATGGTTGGATTTAACCGCTATGCCCAGCCTGAGGTCGGTCAGGCCTACGCGATGGCGACTTACGGTGATCTTCCTGGCTGGGAATCACACCTAACACAGTCTTTTCCGTACCACTGGGGAGGGGTTGTCGCGATCGACGGTGCGGACCGGGTTGTCCTCCAGGCTGCAGCGAGGCAAAATGATGAATTTGATGCCAGTGCGGAGAGCTGGAGTTTTACGATGTACGGGCAGAAGAAGGGGCAGACCTTCTTTGAGCGGTGGGGGAACGATGGGAAGGGTCATTTCGGAAACTACTACGGGACCATCGTTGTTCGAAATACCGACAAAAAGGATGGGGCGACCAAGATTGGAAGGGGCGTGAAGCCCCTCCACAAACGGAAGGGAAAACCGAATTATGGGTTGTTGGGCATGGGAGGAGGGCTCATGAGCCCTCCTCCCATGCCAGGCTCCCCTGGAGTGCCAATGGCGCCGCCGATGCCGCCTCAGCTCTTGCCGCCCGGGCCGATGCCGACGTCAGCGCCGATGCCCACTTCAAACGCGAAACCCGCTCCGTTACCCACTTCAAACGTAAAACCCGCTCCGTTACCCACAAAGCCTTCAAACTCGACAGCCGTGCCGGAGACGCCAATCCAAGTCGCGATGAAGGGGCTCGGGGCATCCATCGATACTCCCGATGTTTGCAGACTTGTCATGAACACGATCGGTTTTGACACAATCAAGACGATCGGTGCGGACATCGTCGGAGTTGTCTGCAACAGGGCGCTCAAAATCGTCCCAGGCAAGCCGACGCTTCTGAGGATCGCGGGTATCGCCACAAAGGACATCGCTGTGTGGCAGTTCCTCGAGGACTTGGTGATTAAGGGTAGACTCGGCAGCGTGCTGGATCCGCTGGCCGTCTTTGATAAATCCGACAATTTGTGGAGGGCCAGTGGCAGCAATGCGGCGGTGGACGCTTATCTCGCCGATCTGGCAGACAGCGCCTTCCTCTCGGAGGTCGAGGGGGATGCACTCGCGCGACACCTGAGGGTGCAAGCCACGATTTATTCGGAGTCTGGCGGGCATCAAAAGACCAAGAAGTTTGCCGATATCAATACAGGTCAACTCTATCGCGAAAGGGGGATCACAAAACCCGATGGCCATTGTCTGATCCATGGTATGTATCAGATCACGGATGGACGAAATGCCACTCGCGAGGAAGTCAAAAGTGCGCGACAGGCGATCGCGCAATCACTCGACCGCAATCTTCTAGCCGTGCAGGTCGAATCCTATATTTCTGCGAGCATCGCAGGTTTTCCGGTCGGAGGACTTGGGGTGCGTTTTCGATCTCTGCTGGAGGCGGATGTTGGGATCCAGGTCGCCAAGTCGGCGTCGATTCAAAGATCGCTCGGTAGTCATGGCATTGACATTGGCAGTGTCGGGCCGAGCAACGTCGTGAGCAGCGCTCCTAAGCATAGACCGAAATATCTACTCCCGAAGGGTCATCAGCGCATTTGCCTTAACCGGATCTTCAACGCGGGTGGATTGTACGCACATAGCGGCTATCTGGTGCATGTGAATGGGGATCACTACATCTGCGTGGAGCCGGTTCAAGGGCATCTAGAGGCGGTCGAAGTTGAGGACGGAGTACACAATAGAGGGCCGAAGTCGTCGGAGTCCGACAAGGTCTTCTCTGGACTGATCCATTCGGTGATCTCCTCGATCGTCGAGGAGGTTGAGGTTGCTCATCCAAGTGTTGAGCCGGAAGTGAAGCCCGAAGTAGAGAAAAAGAAGAAGAAGAAGAAAAAGAAGAAGCCGAAGCTTGGGCGGATAGGTACTCTGGCTCGTCTCGATCACAAGCTTGCTGCCGTCGACCGGCCCACTCAGCGTTCGATCCGAGCGATCATCCAGGGCCTTGCGCCCTCGGATTTCTTGGGTTCCAAGGGTGACTTAGACCGCTTTGTGCTTCATTGGGCTCAGCGGACGATCCGAGGCGAGTTTGGCTCGCTGAGGGAGTGCCGACAGGAGTTCTTCCTGGGCGGCAAGACGGACGCTTTGATCGTGAAGATGAAGAAGGCGATCAAGCGATCGAGCAAAACTCTTTAGGTCCGCGTTGGCGGCCCAAGAGGCCTCTCGCCGGCCGAGGCGCAGGTGAGCTGCCAGGCTCGATCTGCGGAGCGCGAGGTTGAGCTTCGCGCATGGGTGCACTGTTTCGGTCTTTGGCGGGGCGGGTCCATCGACAAAGATGGACCTGCGGTTAGACTGCAGGTTCACAGGCCCGCGAAGAGCGGTCGATAGGGATCATGCATCGACGGATATTCCTCAATCTCAGTGTCCTCCTTGTCGCCGCCTGTGGCGGTCTCACCTCTGCGCCCCAGGACCCACCAGAGGCCGTGGCAGCCCCGATAGAGCCCGCCTACGGCTACTTCGCGGGGGGCTGCTTTTGGGGTGTCGAGCATTTTCTAGAGGCCATACCAGGGGTCGTCGATGTCGAGTCCGGGTATATGGGCGGCGATGCGGCGCCCACCTACGAAGAGGTCTCAACCGGCGCCACCGGCCACGCCGAGACCGTGCGGGTGACCTTTAATCCGGGCGAAGTCTCTTACGAGGCCGTGGCCAAGCGGTTTTTTGAGATCCACGATCCGACTCAGGTGGGCGGTCAGGGTCCCGATATCGGCGATCAATACCGCTCGGCAGTCTTTGTCACCGGGCCCGAGCAGCGGGCGGTGATCGACGGTCTGATCGCGCGGCTTCGGACCAACGGCTATGCGGTCGCGACCGAGGTCTTGGCGGCCAAGCGCTTTTGGTTGGCAGAGGCCTATCACCAGGATTACTACGAGCGTACCCGCAAGACGCCCTACTGCCATGCGCCGATGCCCCGCTTTGACGAGCCGCCCTCCGAATAAGGAACGGCGTCCGCGATCGCGGCTTTTGGCGGTCGCGTGATAGGCTGTCTTCTAGGGCGATGGCCAGGAAAAAACAGCGCAAACGCGACGCTAGTTCCAACAAGTACGCGGTCGAGCTAGACGGTGTGTTTGCCGGATGGCTCGCCGATGTCGCGGGTGCGAGCGCCTCCGGCGGAGTCGAGACCGGACCGACCGGGCGCCGCTACTCCCGACGCGACGAGCTCGTCTGTCGCGCGTGGCCTGGGCTTCCTCGCAGCTTCTACGCCTGGGTCGAGCGCTCGTTTGGCTCGCATGTCGCCGGCAGTGACGGCGCGATCACCCTGGTCGACTCCGAGGGCCGACAGCTCTCGCGCACGCTGCTAGAGGATGTCGTGGTCACTTCGATGACCGTGCCGGCCGTCGATGACGGCAGTCGCGAGCGCGCGAAGATCGAGCTGACCTTGAGCCCCGGCGGTGTTCGTTACTCCGCCCGTCGGGCGCGTGTGCTGCCGGCGGAGGCCCTCGCAGAGCGCGTGCCGACACCGGCCACAGACTATCGCATCGAGATCGACGGGCTCATCGAGGAGTGTTCGTTTATCAGTCGAGTCGAGGCCCTGACCATCGCCCAGAAGATCGATATCCGAGGCGAGCGTGGCCTCGCCCGCGTGGGGGAGCTGGCTGCGACCTCGTTGGTGGTTGTGCTGCCCGAGGCCAAGGCCCGTGGCTTCTTTCGCTGGCGGGATCGGGTGCCGCTGGGGCAGGCCACCCGGCGCACGGCGACCGTGACCATTGGCCAGCCAGAGGTCGGTTTTAGTGTCGTCCTGCACGACCTCAGCCTCGTCGAGTTAAAGGTGCGCGAGCGTCTAGGTCCCGACATCGATGACGGCGACGAACTCGAGCAAGGCGAGGTGCTGCAGCGCCAGCGCCTGGATGTGCGGGCCGAGATGGCCGCCTCTGCGGTCGGGTTTTGTTTTCTGCCCGGTAAGTGACCGCGGCGTTTCGATGAGGCCGCCGGCGCCGGCTACTCGATGATCCAAGCGGTCGCGGCCGTCATCTCGTCGAGTGCGAAGACGCGGACCTCGCCCGGCATCAGGAAGCCCAGGGCCTTGAGGCTCGAGGCGAAGACGCGGTTGTCAGTGGCCAGCGCGATCTTCTCGAAGTGGGCCAGGTGCTTGAGCCCGACCTTGGCATCGTCCCAGAGGGCGCCAGCAGTGTAATCACCGAGTGTTGAGTCAAATCGGTAGAGAATGCGGATTTTTCCGTATTGCTTGTGGGCTTGTTCGAGCGCAGGAATCAGTACACTTTCGTAGTCTTCGGCGGTGATCGTGCCGGTGGCGGTTACTGCGATTACGTTGCCTGGGAGATTGGGGATTATTTGGAGCATGTCGTGGTCTTTTCTTTGGTTGCGGACGAACGGGCGAATCGCAGTACAGGATGGCCATGGTCTCGCGGGTGCGCTCGTCTGCGGATGCGGCAAACTTCTCGCCTCTAGTTGCAGACAGCGGCAAAAATTGAGCCTCGCATGTGCTCTGATGTAGGCAGAATGTCGCGCCGGCTCGTGGTATGGACGTGCGGTGCTGCTCAACCCGGCCCAGCAAGCGGCGGTCGACCATCGAGGGGGTCCGCTCCTGGTGCTCGCGGGCGCCGGAACCGGCAAGACGCGGGTGCTCATCCATCGGATCGCCTCGCTGCTCGACGAAGGTGTGCCCGCGTGGCGGATTTTGGCGGTCACGTTTACCAACAAGGCGGCAGGCGAGATGCGCGAGCGCATCGCCGCGATCGCCGGTGACATCCACGACCTGAGAGGGCTCTGGGTCGGCACGTTTCACTCGATCTGCGCCCGGATCCTGCGCCGCTTTGGCGGACCTGTGTATCTCTCGCCGCGCTTCTCGATCTACGATACGAGCGATCAGCTGTCGGTGATGAAGCAGGTCTTCACCGACCTCAACATGAGCAGCGATAGCAGCAGCGCGATCAGTCCAAAGGTCGTACTCGGCTACCTCGACAGGCTCAAGAACCGAGGCCACGGTGTCGATCGCATCGACGAGTTAAAGCTCGAGGAGCCGGGGCGCTCGCTTGTCCACAAGGCGATGACGCGCTACCAACGGCAGGTTCGGGCCGACGATGCGGCGGATTTTGGCGACCTCTTGGTGCTCGCCGTGGAGCTGCTGCGAATGGCCGACATGAAGGCGCCCTCGCGGCGGCGACCGAAGGCTCCGGCGGCGGCTCAGGGCCGCGGTGGCACCCATCTCGTTGCCCGTCGAGCGAGCCGGGCGCGGCCAAATAAACCTGACCCTCAGACCAGCTTAAAGCTGTCGGCGTTTGGCCAGGGGCTCGCGGGCATGATCGATTTTGGGGGTTCGGAAGCTGCATCTGACGAGCCGCTCCAGACGACGATCGCCGGTGTCGAAGCGACTGCGGTGGGTGGCTCTGAGGACAGCGCCGATTCGATGGCGATGGGGGAGGCTGCGGGGTCTCCCGAGGGAGCGCAGCTCGCGGGCTTTAGCGCCCCAAAAATCGATGAGTTAGAGCCGGTCGCTCGGCTTCGCCGTCGCTTTGCCCACATCCTCGTCGACGAATTTCAAGATACCAATCCGGTGCAGGCAGAGCTCGTCGAGCTGCTCTCGACCTTCGCCGAACTCTGTGTCGTCGGTGATGACGACCAGGCGATCTACGGCTGGCGCGGCGCTGATGTCTCGCAGATCCTCAATTTTCCAGAGAGCCACGGCGACTGCGAGGTCATCCCGCTCGAGCAAAATTACCGGAGCACAACCCACATCCTCGACGGCGCCAACGCGATCATTCGAAAGAATCGCGGTCGCTTTGGCAAGGCGCTGCGCAGCGATCTGGGGGAGGGCGAGCCGATCCGTGTATTGATGACGATCGATGAGGTCGACGAGGCCCGGGCGATCGCAGGTCTTATTGCCGACGACCTCGCCGAGGGGGTGGACCCCGCCGAGATCGCCGTCTTCTACCGGACGCACGCGCTCTCGCGGGCGCTGGAGGAGGGGCTCATCCGCCGGCAGGTGCGTTACAGGATTCACGGAGGTCTGCGTTTCTTCGATCGAAAAGAGATCAAGGACCTGCTCAGCTATCTCCACCTGATGGTCAACCCGCGGAGCGACCTGCACCTGCGGCGGATCATCAACGTGCCGAGTCGCAAGATCGGCAAGACGTCGCTCGACCGCCTCTTAGAGCGCGCGTCGATTCAGGAGTGCAGCCTCTTTGAGGTATTGACCTCCGAAGAGGCTCAGGCGGCGGGTTTGGGCAAGGCTGCGGTGGGTCGAGCGGTCGGCGTGCGCCAGCTGCTGAGCGGCCTGCGCGAGGCGACCGAGGGCAAGGGGCTCGGCGAGATCGCCGACGTGATTCTCCAGGTGACCGACTACCGCAAATGGATCGGCCGCGATGAGACCGAAGAAGCCACCGACCGGCTCGAGAACATCCAAGAGTTTGTCGGTGAGTTGACGATTTTCTCAGAGGAGCAGCCCGAGGCGACGCTGGCCGATTACCTCGAGCAGGTGGCGCTGCTCAGCCCTGCCGACGGCGAAGGCGAAGACGAAGACGACAATAGGCTCGGAGCGATCACTTTGATGACGGTGCACAGCGCCAAGGGGCTCGAGTTCTCGCGGGTGTATCTCACCGGTATGGAGGAGGGGATTTTTCCCCATGCGAGGGTGGTCGATGATCCCGAGGAGATGGAGGGGGAGCGGCGTCTCGCCTACGTCGCTGTAACCCGGGCGAAGCGGCGTCTGATGATCACCTGGGCCCGTGGGCGCCGGCTTTACGGGCAGCAGAGAGAGGGCGAACTCTCTCGTTTTGTCCGCGAGTTGCCGGCTGCGGCTTCGGCTACGCTCTGCACTCCGCGGGCTCGAGTTTCTGCGCCGGTGCCGATGGCGAGTTCGTGGACGCCTGAGTTTCGGGCGGCCGAGACCTCTCCCTCTCCACCACCGGAGCCCAGCTGGGACAGCGATATCGTCTACGACAAGGAGGCGCTCGCGGCCGATGCCTACGCCGCCCAGGCGCCCGTGGATACCGGTGAGGGCGTCGCGCTTTTTGTCGGTATGCGGGTCCGGCATCGCAAGTTCGGTGTCGCGGCTGTGATGGGTTGGTCGGGTACTGGCGACGATCTCAAGCTCAGCCTGCGTTTTGAGAAGTACGGCATGAAGACGATCCTCGCCCGCTTCTGCGAGCCCGGCTGAACCTGGGTGCAGATCCGCCGGGGTGCGTCCGCCTGTGGTAGCTTCGCGGCGATGTCCATGCTCGCTCGTCTCCCCCGTGCACTCGCTCTTGTCGCTGCCTTTGCGCTGCCGCTGACCCTTGGTTGCGACGGTGACAGCCAGCCGCCCAAGTCGGAGAACTCCAAGCCGCTCGCGGGCGCCGAAAATGGCGGAAAGCCGGTCCAGGGCGGCGCCGAAGGTGGGAGTGCAGGCGAGGCGCCCGAGCCTAGCGGCGAGATCCGAACGCCGATGATCGCCAAGGATCACCCGCTCTACGCGCGCATGGAGGGCACAAATGTCAACAACGCCTGCGCTGCCGATGGCGAGTGTTTTAAGGGGGGCTGTGGCAGTGAGATCTGCGCAGCGACCAAGGATACGATGTCGACCTGCGAGCTCTTCGAGCCCCGCTCCCCGGCGAGCGCGGTCTGTGGCTGTGTCAGCGGCGAGTGCATCTGGTACACGACCGATGGCGCGACCCTGCCCAAGGTGGACAACAAGCCGGGCAGCGAGCCGGGCAGCAAGCCGGGCAGCAAGGCAGGCGACAAGGTGGATAACAAGCCCGGGGGCGGAGCTGTGGGTGGGGCCAATCCCGTTGTCTGCGGCGACAAGACCTGTGCGAGCGGCGAGCGATGCATCGAGTACTTCGGCATCGCCGGCGCCAGGGGTCCCCGCTTTCAGACCTGTGGCATCCCCTGCGGCGCCAAGCGCAGCTGTCCCAAGGGGCTTTCCTGTGTGACCGTCGCCGACGGGCCGGGCGACGTTTGCCAGTAGGTTGGGCCCCCTTTCGGGGTCGTTGTGGCGCTCGCTTTTGCCAGCCAGCCCGGCAGCAGCGAGCGCGCATTTCAGATAGGATCAGCCGGTTCTCGATTATGATCATAGTTAGATCGAGGCAAAATTAGTGTCCTGCTTGGATCCTCGCGAGTCGTTTGGGTCCGCCGATATGCCTACCTCTGCTACCGGGTTGCCCGATCGGGATTCTGCGGATCGCGAGTATGTGGTCGCGGGCGGTCACCGCTGGGCGCTGCGGCGCTGGCCTGGGCCTGAGACGCCTCGGGCCCAGGCACCGACAATCGTCGCGTTGCACGGCTTTACCGGCACAGGTGACGACTTTGCGCCCCTTGTCCGCGGTCCTTCGGCGATCCCCGGACGTTGGCTCAGTGTCGACATTCTCGGTCATGGGCGCAGCGATGCGCCGTCCTACAGCAGCAAAGCCTACGCGATGCCGGCCGTCGCTGCGGCCCTCGCAGATGTGCTGGCGGTGGCGGTTCAGGGCTCTCCGTATGTGCTCGTCGGCTATTCGATGGGTGCTCGCTTGGCGCTTTCGCTGGTGCTCGGAGAGTTCGCCACACAGTGCCGATGGCCGCGACCTGCGGGCTTGGTGCTCATCGGTGGGACCCCAGGAATCGCCGATCCTTTAGGGCGTGCGCAGAGGCAGGTGGAGGACGTCGAACTCGCCGAGAGCTTGCTCTCCAGGGGTCTCGATTGGTTCATCGATACCTGGGCGAATCGACCGATCCTGGCGAGTAAAAAACGGATCGCGGCGCCGCTGCGTTCGGCGATGGCAGCTCGGTTTCGTTTGCAACGAGTGCAGGGCTTGGCGGGCAGTCTTCGGGGCATGGGCACCGGGGCGATGCCCTCGCTTTGGGGGGCTCTGGAGCATCTCCACCTGCCGACGTTGTGGGTCACAGGCGCCGATGATCCAAAGTTCACAGAGATCGCGAGAGAAGTCGTGGCCACGGTTCCAGGGGCTGAGCGCGTCATTTTGGGGGAAGTTGGCCACAGCGCTCATCTCGAGGCCGTGGCTGGTTTTTCGGCGGCGTTTCAGCGCTGGCAAAGATGTGTGTTCGACTCCTCGGCCGGATGAGATGCACAGAATGTTGCGAGTGCTCTCCGAGTAGGCGAAAGTGGTGTGGACGCTCGTCTGGGCAAAATCGCTCCTGCGGGTGGCGCCAAATTTGCGCCTCAGAAAACGACCCAAGGGGTCGAGTTATCTACACACTGAGCGCAAAACCTGTAAGGTCCCGCTCCGAGGAGATCGCCATGCATCGACTTCCCCCGACTCTATTCTCTATCATCCTAGGCCTCAGCGCTGCCGCTTGCGGGGGCTCTGCCGACGCAGATAAAGCTGCCGAGAAGATCAAGAAGGCCGAGGAGGCCAAGGAGGCCGCGGTCAAGAAGGCCGCCGACGCCGAGGAGGCCCTGAAAAAGGCCGAAGAGGCCAATAAGGGTCCTGCCGCGAGCCCTGACCAGCTTGCGCGCGGCCGCTACTTGGCCGAGGTCGTGATGAATTGTCGTGCTTGCCACACGCCGCTGACCGACAAGGGCCCCGATCTCAGCAAGCAGTACGCGGGCGGCCTGGAGTACGCCGACATCGGTGGGACCTGGCGTTCGCCAAACATCACCCAGGACAAGAAGACCGGCATCGGCGGTTGGACGGATGAGCAGATCATCGACGCGGTGCGCAAGGGCACGCGTCCGACCGGCGAGCAGATGTACCCGGTGATGCCCTACGAGTACTTCTCGGCGGCTTCGGACGAGGATATGAAGGCTCTTGTCGCCTACCTGCGGACGGTCGAGCCGATCGAAAACGCGGTTGCGGGCAATACGGATCTCAAGCTCAAAAAACCCGCGGCACCGGAGGCCTCCGGCGATCCGCCGCTGCCCGAGCCCGAGGCCGAGGGCAAGTACCTGGTCGCGCTCGCGCACTGCGGCAATTGCCATACCCCGCGTGACGACGCCGGCAAGGCCGACGAGAGCCGGCTCTTCGCCGGCGGTCGGGCTTTCGCCGCGATGTCCTTCCAGGGCGAGGGCCAGGTTTGGTCGTCCAACCTCACACCGCACAAAAAAACCGGTATCGGCAAGTACAGCGACGACCAGCTGATGACGGCAATCGTCGAACTCGACAAGCGTGATGGCAGCGCGATCGTCGGGCCGATGACCTTCTATGTCGATGCTTGGTCGCAGCTCAAGCACAAGGACGTCAAGGCGATCGTCGCCTATCTGCGCAC
>CAYYUP010000006.1:156174-158444 GCA_964474905.1 uncultured Nannocystis sp.
CTGAGCTTGGCCGGACTGGTTTCGGCCGGACTGGTTTCGGCCGGACTGGGCGGACGCTCCTGGGCCTCGCACTGCTGACCGCATGTGGCGGCAGTGGGGAGGTCAAGCCACGACGCCGAATCAAGCCAGCCGCGAGTACCGAGTCGACGCTCGACCCCGCAGTTGGGCGGGCGATCGCGGCGGGCGAGAAGCTCTTCTTTGATCGGGCCGTGTGTTCGACCTGCCACCGGGTGGGTGAACGCGGCACCATGATCGTCGGCCCCAACCTGGGGATCGGCGACGGTTTGTCCGCGGTGCTCGCGGACCGAGTGCCGGCGCGTCGACCGGGGCTCTCGCCGATCGAATACGTCGTCGAATCGATGCTCGACCCCGACGCTGTTGTGGTCATGTCCTACGCTCCGGGGGTCATGAAGGCGATCGACGACCTTCCAAACCAGCTCAAGGACCACGAGATCGTCAATGTCGCGGCATTCGTCGCCTCTCACGGCGCCGACGATCCGCTGAAACCGGCGGATCTCGAGGCGGCGGAGGCCCGTATCGCTCCCGCACGGGCCGCGCGGGCAGCACGACGCCACGCGAGAGTGGGCGGTGAGACAGCGACGGGCGAGACAGCGACTGGCGAGACAGCGACGGGCGGCTGAGGGCCTGGGCCCAAAGCTCGGACATGCGTCAATTCTTGCGCTCATTTCGGAGACAAGCGCTCTTGACCGACCTCTGTGGCTCGCATAGCGTGTTTTGGTGGTAGAGCCAGTGTCCGCGGTTGTGCGCTTCGCCTCTTCCCGGCGGGCGCTCACCATGGCGCTGTCGGTGGGGCTCCTGGGGCTCCTGTCCGCCTGCTCGGATTCGAGTCTGGCACATGAGCCGCCCGGTTGGGCCGATGAGATCGCGCTTGCCGTGCCGGTCGACCTAAACCCGGACCCCCACATTTTAGAGATCGAGCTCCGCGCCCGGGTCGAGACCCTACCGATCTGGAGCCTGCGGCCGCCCACAGAGGTCTACACATTTGGCGGCACCCTGCCCGGGCCGCTGATCGAACTGGCCGCGGGCGATCGGTTGATCGTGCACTTCACAAACGATCTTCCCGAAGCCACCACCATTCATTGGCACGGTCTGCGCATTAACAACGATATGGACGGTGCACCCAATCATCCGCGGCCGCCGATCCCGCCAGGGGAGAGTTTTGATTACGACTTTGTAGTGCCGGATGCGGGCCTCTTTTGGTACCACCCGCACGTAAACTCCACAGCCCAGGTCGGATTTGGGCTCTACGGGCCGCTGCTAGTGCGAGCAAGCGATTCGAGCGAGCAGGCAGCGCCCGTGGACGAGCTTGTGCTGGTGCTCTCGGACATCGGCATCAGGGAGGACGGTACTCTCAATGATCCGCAAGCGGGCGGGGACCTGGCGACGCTCTTTGGCCGCGAAGGCAATG
Source organism: uncultured Nannocystis sp. (assembly GCA_964474905.1). Taxonomy (GTDB): domain Bacteria; phylum Myxococcota_A; class Polyangia; order Nannocystales; family Nannocystaceae; genus JADJRG01. The sequence goes on from CAYYUP010000006.1 coordinate 157,604, forward strand.
TCATCCTGGTCAACGGGCGCTGGTTGCCGACGATCAAGGTGCGCAGCGGTGTGACCCAGCGCTGGCGTCTGGTCAACGCGGCTCGTAGCCGCTATTTCGAGTTAGAGCTGCCAGGCTCAACATTTACACGTATAGGTAATGACGGCGGTCTTCTGCCAGCGCCGATCGAGGAGGAGCGGATCTTTCTGATCCCGGGCCAGCGCGCAGATGTCCTGGTCACGCCCACCGACGCGACGGGCTCCCTTCAATTCCTGACTTGGATCCCCTACGACCGCGGCTTTGGTAGCGCCGATCTGCGCACGGAGCAATTGATCATGCGTCTGGATTTTGTCTCAGGGCGGCCCGGGCAGCCACTTGCAGTAGATATTGAGCGCGAGATCAAACCTGTTGAGACTCGCGGTGCGACTCTGGTTAAAATGCGCCTGACCGAGATGATGGACGCCGACGGCGGCTTGCTCCTAGGTATCAATGATACGCCCTTTGAGGAGCTGGAGCCCTGGCCGGCAACCGTTGGCGAGACCCAGATCTGGGAGATCTCGAATGAGATGGACTGGGCCCATCCCTTTCATCTGCACGGCTATTTCTTTCAGGAGGTCGATGAAGGCGGTGTGCCGATCGAGCCGCTCTCGTGGCAAGATTCGATCGACATCCCGGCTCGCGAGACCCGATGGATCGCGATGGTATTTGATGAGCGCCCCGGTATGTGGATGTTTCACTGTCATATCCTTGATCATGCTGATGCCGGGATGATGGGCCTGGTGCATGTGACGATGCCCTGAGCCTGGTTTTTTGGCGAATGGGGGGCTGTATGGGGAGAGGCGGAGGACGTCGCGTAGGCCGA
>CAYYUP010000007.1:0-17823 GCA_964474905.1 uncultured Nannocystis sp.
CATTTTGTGCGCATCGAGGGTGATCGAGGTGATCCGCGGATCGCGAAAGTCGAGGCGGTTATCGGTGGCGAGTAGGGGATAGATAAATCCGCCGAAGGCCGCATCGATATGCACCGAATAAGAGACACCCAGGCGGTCCAGGATCGGTAGCACGGACTCAGGATCATCGATCGAGCCAAACATCGTGGTGCCCATATTGAGCACCGCGATCACATGCATAATGCCCGCTTCGAGCATGCTCTTGACGATTCGCTCGACCTCGGCCGGATCGAGAGCGCGACTCTCCGGATCGACGTTCACCTGCCACAGGGGCATACCCAGCAGGTCCGCGCCCTTGGCGATCGAATAGTGGGTATCTGCGGAACAAAGAACTCCGCAGCGACCTGTGCCCTCGCCCTGAAGATCGCGAAAGCGATTGCGGTAGGTCCACATCGCCTGGATGTTGGCCTCGGTGCCGCCCGAAGTGACATAGCCGTCCCAGCTCGCGGGCGCAGCTCGGAGCAACTCCTCGGCGCAGATGCGCAACAGATCGCGCTCGATCGCCTGCGTGCCCTCGAACGCGGATTCGGAAGCGCCCAGGGTGTGACAGCCGATGTGGTTCGGGTTTGAGACGTAGGTCCGCAGAAGACCAAAATCTCGCAGCTCGTCGAGCCGCGGGAAGACCCGACTATCCAGGGTCGATCCTGGCAACCCGAGGATCGAATTCGCCTCGTAATCGAGGTTCTTTTTGAGGGCTTCTCGGACGGCGCTTTGGATCGCCGAGTTCGGCATCGCTTGCCAAGGCATCCCGGCAAGAGTTGACCCATTCGGCCCGCTTCGCAAGGGCGATCGGCCCGGCTGCTCAGCGGCGCCAACGGCCGAGGTCGACCAGCTGAGAGGCCAACCAGAGGCTCCAGATACCGACCAGCGCGAGCCCGGGCAGGAGAGGCACCCACTCAGGCACAAACCCAGAGATCGCCGCGACGAAACTGCCGACCAGCGACAGCGCCGCGAGCAGCACCGTCGCCTCGAGAATCCGCACGCCGAGGGCATGTGTGCGCAGCAGCCCGACGCCGACCGTCGCCAGCCAGGACCCCACCGCGAGCGCACCCAGGCCCGACAGACGCCAGAGTACGTCCACCGCAGGCGCGCCCTGGAGCGCCCCGACGAGCCCGGCCAGGATGAGGAGCAGACCGCCGAGTACCAAAGCACCCACGGCGAGACAAAGGGTACGTCGGATGATCCGCTCCATGCCCTTACGCTAGCACCCACGGCTCCGATCCGCCGCCCTCCTGCCGGCGCAAATGCGGCGAAGTTTTGCGGCGAGCGCCATCGCGAGCATGTCGACTTTTCCCAAGGCCTGTTAGCGTGGCGCGGTCATGGACGAAGCCCAGATCTACACCTGGCTCATGCTCGGTATCTTCGCCTCGGCGGCGTTGACCTTCCTCGCGCTGACCTTCATTAGTGCGCCCTACGGTCGTCACCGGCGCCAGGGCTGGGGGCCAATGATGAACACTCGCGCGGCCTGGGTATTGATGGAGTCGCCAGCGGTGTTCGGCTTCCTCGCAGTCTTCTTTGCGGGTGAGTACGCGTGGTCGCTCGCCCCCCTGATCCTGCTGGCAATCTGGCAGGTCCACTATGTCCAGCGCACGCTGATCTACCCCTTCTTGCTGCGCACCGGCGGCAAGCCGACGCCGGTCTCGGTGGTCGCGATGGGCTTCACATTCAACGCGATCAATGCCTATATCAATGCACGCATGATCTCGCACTTCGCCATCTACGGGGATTCATGGCTGATGGACCCGCGCTTCCTCGTCGGTGCGGCGCTCTTCGCCTTCGGCTATTCACTCAATCGAAGCTCCGACCGGCGCCTGCAAAACCTCCGCGCACCCGGTGAGAGCGGCTACAAAATCCCCCGCGGTGGCGCGTTTGAGCTGGTCTCCTGCCCGAATTACCTTGGAGAGCTGATCGAGTGGGTCGGCTGGGCCGTCGCGACCTGGTCGTTGGCGGGACTCTCCTTCGCGGTCTTTACCGCCGCCAATCTGATCCCCCGAGCGCTGAGCCACCACCGCTGGTACCGCGAACAATTCCCCGACTACCCGCGCAAGCGCCGAGCCATGCTGCCCTTTATTCTATGATCTAGGGATTCGCGGCCAGCGAAGTTAAGCGCCTTTCGTGCTCAACCCCGAAAGCGCACATGAAAGTGATTGCGATGGCCTCGCCAGTGACGGACAAGCCCGTGCGCCCGCCCCCGACCCCGCGGGTACTGGAAGAGTTCGTCGAGGGTCTCGTCGCTGACGCCCTTGTGCCGGGCATAGTCGTAGAGCGTCTTTTGCACGTTATAGTCGAGGAAGATCGCCCGCACTTCGTTGGTATCGGCAAAGGCCTTGATCAGCGCCCAGGTGCGACCGACATCGAGGGTCTGCGCGTTGGCGACGACAAAGCGTTTTTCGCCAGCCAGCATGCCCTTGTGCACCAGGCCAACGTCGACGTCGACGCCTTTTTGATGCGACTTATGCGGCTTGAGACGGCCGCCACCCTTCTTTGAGATGTCGCCGATGTGCACCCGAGGGCCCTTGGGGCGCCGCTGCTTGTAGCGGGAGACCGCTGCCTTGATCGCCTTGATCGTTCGGGGTGTCCCGTAGGCCAGATTGGGTCGCTTGACCAGGTAAAATTTTGAGCCGATCGCGAGCTGGGTGCTAGCCCGCAAAATCCCGCGATGATGCTGCCTCGGCGCAAATTCGAGGTGCTCCTCGACATCGATCATGACCACCAGCTGATCACCGATACGCAAAGACCGCGGGTTTGCGATCAAACGCTTGCCGAGTTTGCCCTTTTGCAGGCGCAGCAGTTCGTCGACGGTGAGCCCGTAGTGCTTGGCGATCTTGGTCGGGTTCTCCCCCTTGACGACAAGGTGCTCGACGGACCTCCTGGTTCGCGGCGCAAGCTCGGGACAGATCCGAAGTTTTTGCCCGGGTCGCAGGAGATCGGGGTTTTTCTTGAGCGACGTGTTGAGGGCGATGACATCACTGCGGCGCACACCGTAACGACCCGCGATCCCGCCTAAGTGCTCACCCTTGGCGACCTCGTGCTCGTAGATCGGAGTGCGAAAGTCGCACTCTTTGGCGCCCTTTAGCCGCTTTTTCGGTTTTTTGGAGGCCGTGGTTTTCGGCGATTTTTTTGCCGCTTTTTTTCCAGAGGTCTTGGACTTCTTCCCCGAACCCTTTGCGTGCCCCTTCGAGGACTTCTTTCGAGCCCTCTTCGGCGAGCGCTGGCCGGGCAATGGCGGCTCTTCAGCAGTGCGTACATTCGGTCGAATGCCTGACGCTTCGCTGTCGCTGTCGTCGTCCGCAGCGTGTGTCTCGGGCGTATCCCCCCCGGAATCCCCGACTTCGCCCGCCTTCGCGATATCGCGGCCCTGCTTCGCGTCGGTATCAGCGTTGTTGTCGGCCTCGGTGTCGGCGTTGCCAAACACACCGGGCAGCAAAATTTTTGCGTTCCGCTCGGTCAGCGAGTGCGGCACCTGGGCCGCGGCCACAGGCACAAAACTCGCCACAAGGAGCGCGCTGAGCAAGCGGTGGATCGTCTTCTTTGGCATACAAAGGTAGGCCGCAGGTCAACCACTGACATCACGGCCGGCCGCTCGCCAGGATAGCGAACAACGGCAGCAGAGCAACAAATCGGGCTTTTTGGCGGGGCCCCGAGCGCTGGTATACCGGCGCCCATGGAGAGCGTGCTTATCCAAGGGGTCGAGCTTCGACTGAGCCCGGCTGATGTCCTCGCCTGCGAATGGGTGGGTCGTCCCGAACTCTTGCACCAGCTGCGAGCCGCCTGGATGGTGCTCGATGCGAGCGACTACCCGCTCTCGCCTCGCCTCGTCGGCAGGCCCGGTGTTGGCAAAACGACGCTCGCGGCAGCTGCCTCCAACGCCCTCGGCAAGCCCCTCTACATCGTGCAAGCGACGATGGATACCCGTCCCGAAGACCTCCTAGTGACGCCGGTGATCACCGACGGTCAAAGACTGCGCTACGTCGCCTCACCCTTGGTCTCGGCGATGATCAAGGGCGGCGTCTGTGTCCTCGACGAGGGCAACCGAATGAGCGAAAAGAGCTGGGCCTCGCTCGCACCGCTGCTCGACCGCCGCCGCTATGTCGAGTCGATCATCGCTGGCATCAAGATCCACGCCCACCGCGACTTCCGCTTCTGCGCCACCATGAACGAAGACGCCTCGACCTTCGACGTTCCCGAGTACATCCACAGCCGCCTGCAACCACAGATCCAGATCGACTTTCCCGATCGCGACGAGGAACGGGCGATCCTCCAGGCAAATTTGCCCTTCGCCAAAGGACCTGTCCTCGAGTACATGGCGGCTTTTCTCCAGCGCGCGCACGCCGAGGACGAGCCCTACAGCGTCCGCGACGGCATCAACATCGCCCGCTACGCCCTCAAGCTGGCAGCGAGCACCGACTCCGCTGCGGAGGAGCGCCCAGAGGCGCCACAACACCTGCGCCGGGCGACCCTCCAGATCCTCGGCGAAGAGGCGCTGCCCTACCTGCCCGGCGAACGCCCGCTCAGCCACAACGATGACAGCGACGCTCAGGACGACGACCTCGAATGAGCGAGCCGCCCGTCTACCGACCGTCCGCGGATCCCGACCCGCTCTCGCTCGATGCTCATGATCTCAGCTCGATAGGCCTCGCCTTTGCCGGCGGTTGGGTACTGCCGGTGCTCCGCGGAAATCTCGAGTTTGCCTGGCTTACCCGACAGGTCATCGGCAATACTTCACCGAGCGCGATCGCAGTCGACCAAGCCGAGGGCCTTGCAAACGCGGTCGACCAAGCGATCGCCCGCCTGCCCCTGCTCAGCGTCGTCCGCTACCCGGATCCGCGGCACAACGGGCGTCCTATCTACCTGCCGATCGAACCCGCAGATGCGCTCGTCGAGGCGATCCGCCGCGGTCATGAGCAGGGCCTGCCGATCTGGAGGATCGGCCGCAACAGCGACGCCGTTTCGACCGCCCGCGCAGCCAAAGACAAGCTGCCCGACCCGCTCGCCGCCGAGCGCATCGGCGCACTCGACTACCTCCGCCAGGCCCTTGAGCTCATCGAGGTTTCTTCGACCGACGACGATACGCACCGCGAGGCAGCGATGGCCCAGGAGCTCGCGCTCCAGATCGCCCGAGCACGCGATCGAGGAGAACAGCCGCGCGTGCTCGTCATCTGTGATCTCTGGCGAGTGCGACGTCTACTCGCAGCGATCCGAGCCGCTGACAACCCCTGCGTGGGCGCGGCGATTCCGCTGCGTGAACGCCCCCTGCAGGACGTCGTCGTCCGCCACCTGGCCGAGAGTTCCTCGCAGAACATCCTCGCCGAGATGCCCTTCATCAACGCCGCCTTCGAACGGGCTCGCGACGCTCACGACGAGACCCGCAGCGCCGATCCAACCGAGGGCCAGGCGGCCGTCATCAACCTCTTTGGAGACCGCCGCAAGAGCACAGACAAACCGGACTGCAGCCCCTCTCCAGCGCCGACAAAAGTGCAGAAAAAAGGGCTCCTGCGGGGCAGGATCGCCTTGCTTTACGGGATCTGTGCGGGCGCCCGTGAGCGCTACGCCGAGCTGCACGGCGGTGTGCTTCGGGGCGGATCGGTGGCCGGCATGCTGCGCTACGCCTGCCGCTATGCCCTCACCGAGAACGCCCTCGGGCCCGATCTCTACCACCTGGTGATCGCCGGCCGCGGCTTCGCGGACGACAACTACGCGCAGGAACTCTGGGAGGTCGCGAGCGCCTATCCTTGGCAGTCCGCTCGCCCTGAGATCGAGGCTCTGGAGGTCACGCTGCACGACCTGCAAAGCCGAGTGCGAAACCTCCGATTCCGGCCAAAGCAACTGCGTCGGCGCCAACGCCTGCGGCAGATCGTCAAGCCACCTCCCAAAGAGAGCCGCCCCGGTGAGTGGGCCGAGCACTTCGCCGATGGGCTCTGTTCCTATCAACCGGATGACCTGGCGATCGAGGGCTACGGCCAACTTCTGCGCCGCCAGAGTGCGCGCATCATCAGCGCCGCCGCCTCCCGGACCTCCCGCTTTACGTCGACACTCGGCGACGGCATCGACGTCCGCGAGACCCTGCGAAACTGGCACGAAAAAACGATCTACATCCGCACAGAGGGGGCCGTGCGCGAACAGGCGGGTGCGGTCGTCGTGATCTTTGAGGACGAGCCGCTGCACTCCGACGAGCGCGAGCCCACCTACCCCTGGCAGATGACTTGGCAGGGCGAAGGCGACGAAGAAGGGGACACGGCGCTCTACGCCACAGATCCCTTTGACCGGATCATCGGCCCCGGGATCGGCCGTGCGCTCTACGGAGGTTTTTTGCTCAATCGACCGGCGGGCAACATGTTCGGGGTCTGGCAAGACAGCTACTTCGTCGACGCTCGCAGCAAGGCCGAGGTGCTGCTGCTCGCCGCCCTCGATCACAGCCGTGAGCGCGTCGTCGTCTTCGTCGCCCCGACGCCGCCCAGGCGTCGCCTGCAAGAGCTCGCCCGGCGACTCGATCGCAAGATCATTCACGTGCCCCTAGGCCAGCTCTCGCCCCTCGCACTCCAACGCGTCCGTCGATTTCACGTGCTGAGCGGCCCCGAAGTCCGCGATGTGGCACCCCGCTACATCCGCTAGCGAGCCGCTCACCGCCGCCACGGATCGGGTAGGCTGCCGCCCATGAGCGCCCCCCCCCGCCCCTGGATCGAGGCCTTCGCGCCCGCGACGATCTCCAACCTCGGACCAGGATTTGACTGCCTAGGTCTCGCGATCCAGGGCGCTGGCGACCGCGTACGAGTCCGCCGATCGGGGACGCCAGGTGTGCATCTCGGCCGGATCACCGGCGACAAGGGACGCCTGCCCACAGCGCCCGAGGCCAACACCGCGAGTGCCGTTCTCCAGGCGATGATCGAACGTTTCGCACCCGGCGAAGGTCTCGAGGTCGAACTCGACAAGGGCTTGCCGCTCGGCAGCGGACTCGGCTCTTCGGGGGCTTCGGCATGCGCTGCGCTGGTTGCCGGCGATGCGGCGCTTGGCCTGGGTCTAGGCCACACGCAGCTGGTGGACCTCGCTCGCGGCGGCGAAAAAATCGCCTGCGGCAGTGCCCACCCCGACAACGTCGCACCGGCGATCGTCGGCGGCATTGTCCTGATCTCCAACCTCGATCCGCTGCGTCTGATCTCCCTGCCAGCGCCCCGCGATCTGTGGATCGCCGTCTACACGCCGGGCTGCGAAGTCGCGACCAAGGATGCCCGCGCGGTCCTTCCCAAACGTGTCGGCCTCGACCAAACCGTGCGCCACTCGGCCCGCCTGGGGCTCCTCGTGCACGCGCTACACGTCGGCGACCTCTCACTCCTCGGCGAAGCGATCACCGACGAACTGATCGAACCAGCTCGCGCGCACCTGATCCCCGGTTACATCGACGCCAAGGTCTCGGCGATCGAGGCCGGCGCGATCGCTTGTTCGATCAGTGGTGCCGGTCCAACGACCTTCGCCCTCAGCGGCAGCGAAGAGCGAGCGACCGCTCTGCTCGAGATTCTCGAGGAGTCCTTCACTCACCACGGTGTCGCCGGCAAGGGCTGGGTCGACCGCGTCGGTGCCGGCGCTCAGATCACCTCAAAGCAGCTTCACTGAGCCCACAAGGGCAAGTCTCAGGACCCGCGAACTGCGAACTGCGACGGTTCGACCCAGCTCACCTCACAGCGGCTCGACGGGGCCGCCACCGACCGAGCTAGGATCAGCGCCGGAGCGCGTCGTCGATCCAGCCCGCAACCGATCCGCCAAAGAGGAATTGGTTGTGGTAGCGGCCGTTGATGAAGACCGCCGGAGTGCCCGTGATCTCGAGCTTTTCGCCGTCAGCGCGATCGGCATCGACGATCTTGGCGCCCGCACCTGATTTTAGGTCCGCCTCGAATTTTGCGAGATCGAGGCCCAAACGCCTGGCGTACGCCCGCAGGTCGTCGTCTTCGAGGGCCGTTTGGTGACCGAAACAGAGCTCCGCCATCTCCCAAAATTTGCCCTGAGAAAACGCAGCCATGGTCGCCTCGGCGGCAGGCCTTGCCCGCACATGCCCGCCGAGCGGGAAGTGCTTAAAGACCAGCTTGGCCCGGCCGCGGAATTGATCGATCGTCTGCTTGAGCGCCGGCGCCTCGGCTGCGCAGTGCGGGCACTCAAAGTCGGCGAAGACAACAACGGTGACCGGCGCCCGCTCGTTGCCGTAGACCGGCCGCCCGGTGATGTCGATCTCGCGGACCCTGAGCGAGTCCACGACCTCGCCGAGCGCCCCCTTGATGTCGCTCGGCGAAGCTCCGCTGGCGAGCGCGTCGGCGACGAACTGCGAGACCGAAAGCGAGTCCCGACAGCTGTCGTCATCGCGCAGCGAGACCGCGAGGCTGTGCGGTTTTCCGCAGGCGCTGGGCTCGGTATTGATGATCTGGAAGAACGAAGTCTTCTGCGGATCTGTGAGCTTGGTCAGGTCGATGCCCTTCGCCTCTTCGATGATCGGCGTCGCGGGATCGGCCGCTCCCGAATCCGCGGCCCCGGAGCCGTCCTTGGGCGGTACAGCCTCGGCAGCGGACACCGGCGCGGGCGCGATCGCCTCGTTTGGGGTGCAGGCAGGGCTGCACGCAGCGAGTACAAAAAAGAGGGGCGCGAGAGTGCACTTCGACGCGTTCATCCCGAAGATCCCGTGGTGGTTGTCTGAGGCCATCGCTGTGAGCGCTCCCCCTCGTGGGTGCGACGACGGCGCGCAGCGAACGCTATCGCAGGCCCGCACGGCTCGCAACCTTCTGCGCAGACCCGCGGTCGCAGGGGCCCTGAGGCGATTGACAGGGTAGCCCGGCCGCGCGATACCCCCGGCTCAGGAGGATTGCCTGTTGAAGATCCTGGTTACTGTCAAGCGGATCCCCGATCCCGACGAGGCGCTCAAGTTCACCGATGGTGGGCTCGATTACTCGTCGCATAAGCGGGTCCCCAATGCATTCGATGAGTACGCGGTTGAGACTGCCCTGCGCCTAGCCGAGAAAGTCGGCACCAAAGAGCGTCAGGCCGAGGTCGTCGTACTTTCAATCTGTCCCGCGGGTCAGCGTCAACACGTCACCCAGTTCCTGGCGATGGGCGCCGATCGGGGCGCCGTCGTCGACGTCGACGAGGACACCCTCGACACGATCACGGTCTCCAAAGCGATCGCCGCGATCTTCAAAAAGGAGGGTGCAGACCTCTTGATCGCCGGCAAGCTCTCTCAGGACAACGAGGGCAACCAAATCGCCCAACGGGTCGCGGGGCTTCTCGGGGCCCCACAGGCATGTTTTGCCTCCCACATCGCCTGGGACAAGGCGGGCAACTCGCTCACCGTGCAGCGCGACGTCGACGACGGCGTCGAGACCAAGAAAATCCCGCTGCCCGCGGTGGTCTCCGTCGATCTCCGGATCGTCCTGCCCAAGAGCGTGCAAAACGGCGTCACCCCGGCCGACCACGCCTACCAAGAGGGCCCGCGCCTAGCTTCGCTGCGCGGCATCACCATGGCCAAGCGCAAGAAGGTCGCCACCTACTCGCTCGCAGATCTCGGGCTCAGCTCCAGCGGCACCGAGCAGGAGGTCGGGGTCACAGCCCCGCCGGCCCGCGCAGCCGGACAGATCGTCGGCTCGGTCGACGAACTCGTCGAGAAGCTCACCAAGGAAGCGAAGGTGCTCTAATGAGCAAAGTACTCGTCATTCTCGAGACAACCTCGGAGGGCCTGCGCTCGCAGTCACTGCCGGGTATCACCTGTGGTCAGCAAATCGCAGCCAAGACCGGCGGCGAGCTCCATCTCCTGGTCCTCGGGGCGAACGCAGGCGCCGGTGCGCAGGCGGTCGCGGCCGCTGGCTACGGCGCCAACGCGGTGCACTCGATCGACGCCGCGGCGCTCGATCCCTTCACCGCCGAGGCCTGGGCCGACGCGATCGTGCACGCGACAAAAACCCTGGGCGCCACCCATGTCGGCGGTACCGGAACCTCGAGCCTGCGCGCCGCCCTGCCCCGCGCAGCGGCGCTGCTCGACGCACCCCTCATCCCCGAAATCGTCGAGGTCAAGGCCGGCGATACCTTCAGCCGACCGATCTCCGCAGGCCGGGCACTGCTCGACCTCAAGGCCAGCGGCGCGCCGATCCTCTTCACCGCACGCAGCACTGAGTTCGAGGCCCCGAGCCCCGGCGCGGCCGTCAGCGTTTCGGCGATCGAGGCCCCAGCGTTTGCGACCCTCGGTGTCCAGGTGCTCTCGGTCGAGAAGACCGCCAGTGCCCGCCCGGCACTCTCCGAGGCCCGCGTCATCGTCTCGGGCGGACGCGGCATGGGCAACGGTGACAACTTCGATCACCTCGCCAAACTCACCGACCTCCTAGGCGGCGCTCTCGGTGCGAGCCGAGCGGCGACCGACGCGGGCATGGTGCCGGCGGATCTGCAGGTCGGACAGACCGGTAAAATCGTCGCCCCCGACCTCTACTTCGCGGTCGCGATCTCGGGCGCCATCCAGCACCTCGCGGGCATGAAAAGCTCCAAGGTGATCGTCGCGATCAACAAGGACGAAGAGGCGCCGATCTTCCAGGTCGCCGACTACGGCCTGGTCGCAAAGTGGGAAGATACAATCCCGCGCCTCACCGAACTGGTGGCTGCTCACAAGAGCGCATAGCAGATTGCAAATCGCGCACAAGCGCGCACAGAGGGGCTCCTGGACCACCAGGAGCCCTTTTCTTTGTGCCAGCGGTGATACGCTCGGCCGAGCTTGAAAGATGGTCTTTGGGCCCGGTTCAAATGCGCGGCCCCATCTGCAAGCGGCCGCAGGTCTGCTCGTCGAGGTCCTCGCCGCGGCGCTCTTCCTCAACCTAATGGTCGGCCCCCAGGCCCTCCTCGAGCACCCCCGCACACTCCTGTGCAGCGGCTCTGCCCTCGTTCTCTATCGGCTCTCAGGCCTGTTCTTGGGCGCGTTCAGCGGGCCTCGAACACGTTTTACCCCGTGGATTTTGCCGCCGCTCTCGCTCGCCGCTGTCGCCTCGCTCGCCTCACTCACAGAGCTCCACCAGCTACCGCCGATCATCGCCGCGGTCTGGGGCGCTGCCCTCCTCAATGCGGTCGTCCACACTCCAAATGCCCGGCTGACCTCCGCATCGAAACGCGGGCTGCCCGAGCACCTCGCATGGGTCTGTGCAAGCACCACGGCAGCGGCGCTGCTGCTGATCACCGGCGCCGCTATCGGTGGCGACGAAGGCCCGGTACCGACGCTCCTCGACATCGCGCTCGGACTCATCGGAGTACCGATTACCGTCGGTCTCGCGGCGCTGACCGGCGGCCTCGTCGGCCTCGTGCTCAGCCGCGATGTTCTCGGCCTCTCGCGAGCCCTGGATCGCAACCTCGACCAGCCTAATTATCCCCTCAAGGTCACGCGTGGCGATCGCCTAGGGACTGTGCAGGCCGCCCTCGAGGACCAACGTCGCATCCTCCTCGACATGCTCGCACAGCACGCCGAAGTGACCGCACAGCTCCGCGAGGCCAACAGCGCCAAGGTCGAACTTGTATCGGCTCTCAACCACAACCTGCGGACCTCGCTGACAACAATCCTCGGCCATCTCCAGCTCCTCCACACCGCCGACGATCCCTGGACAGAGCACCATCAGCGCGAGCTCGTGATCCTGGAGTCGCTCGCCGAGGGCCTTCTCTACCGGCTTCGAACGTTCGTAGACATCGCGATGCTGGCGAGCGACGAACTGCGCCTCAACCTGGCCAAGACCGACATCGAGGGGCTCATCGATCGTGCGCTCCGCGATCATTCAGAGCCGGCCCTCGCCGCGGGGCTAAAGCTCGTTCGAGGTCGTCAGACGGGCCCGTTGCCGATGATCTGCGCCGACAGTCGACGCCTCAGCCAGGCGATGCACATCCTCCTCGACCACGCGATCCAACTCTCCGAGGCGGGCACAATCTCGATCTCGACGCACATCCAAAACCAGATCGGCGTGCTCGAAATCTCGATCAATTTTACGCGACGCGAGTACCGAGCAGACACAGAAAAATCGCTGCCCAAGACCCACCTGGCGCTCGGCTTCGAGATCGCCCAGGCGATCGCCAACGGCCACGGCGGAGAGCTGCTTCGCGACCCAGCCGAGACCGGCAAATCGACCCTCACGCTCGCCCTTCCGCTCTCGGCTGAGCTCTGCCAATCCGTCGATTTCAGCCCCCCAACCCCAAGCGCCCAGGAGCGGCGGCTCACCGCAAACCCCGAGAGGGCCGCATGAGCATTAAGGGCAGCGCGAGCCCCTCGATCCCTGGCCGAGGTCTGGCGACAGCGCAGGATATTTTGGCCTGGGTCGCAGCCCTCTACACCATCGCCGGCCTGCTCCTCGTGCTGACTTCGGTGGTCACCGGCGACATCGGCACGGTGCCTCTGTGGCCGACGATCACTCCGGTTCTGGTCGGTCTCTCGCTCCTGCTCATCGCCCTCGCCCGCCGGCTGCCGAGCGGTGCCTACACCCTGACTACAGACCATTCGTGGTGGCGCCTGCCCCTCTACCTGGTCGGCGCGCTCGCCCTGCCGGCGATCGCCACCCTTCACCTCCGGCGCCGCAGCGAGCGGACCCCTCCAGAGCGCTGGCTGCACCTGCCGCACTGGGTCTGCGTGCGCATGGCGGCCGTCTCGACAGCCGCGATCGCAGGTTCTTTGCCAACACTGCTGCGCTACTGGCCTCTCGGCCGCATCCTCGAAAACGTAGCCCTCTCGGCGGCGATTTCGGTGACGATGATCCTCATCGGCGGGCTCGGGGTCCGGCTCCTCGCGCGCCGCGAGATCCTCCTCAACCCGACGGTCATGACGGTTTCCGGGGGCCATCGATCGGTCTCACGATCACCACTGCGAATCCTCGTTGTTGCGACCGCTGGCCTCACGCTCTCCCCCCTTCTCGCCGCCCACCTCTGGCTCGGCCACACCGCCAAGACTCGCGCCGAGCAGGAGGCGCTCGCCCTCGCCGAACGCTTCATCGCAGCCGCGCAGGCCGGCCACGAAAACGACCTGGGAGAGCTCCTGGCGGCGCATCCCGAGGTCGGAGTGCGCAGCACCTCGGGCACCCTCTACGGCAACACCGATGCGGCAACAAGGAGCCGTCCCCTCGCGTTCAACGACAGCACCGGGGTGCCGATCCATCGAGTCCGCGACCTCGGGGTCGAGGTCGTGGTGCCTAGCACACCCCATCCGCCCCCCCCCCTCCTGCCCTTTGGTCTGCTCACGCTCATCTGCCTGGCGGCAGGAGCCCTCGCCGCGGGCGACATCCTGCGCCGGGTCGATGAGGACACGCTCGCCGCCGCCGATCCGCCGAGAGACCCACGCGGCCCGACAGAGGCGTGCCCGCAGACCCTCGAGTGGTCCATCCTCCAGCCAAAAATCGACGCTCTTCGTACACGCATCGAAGACACAACGACCGCTCGCTACCTCGCCGAGGAGGCGGTCGACGTGACCGATCGCCGCCGCCTGAGCTTGATGGCAGAGTTCGGGGCTGGCCTCCGCTCCCCGATCGAGGTCTTGACGCGACAGTCCGACGCCCTGAGCCAAGACCTCGCCCTCCGCAATCATCTGCAACAGGAGTGTCTGCAGGCGATCAACCACGGCGCTCGCAATCTCAATCGCACGATCAGCGAAGTCATCGACATGGCGGCGATCGCCCAGGGGCAGCTCACGCTCACCCCTGAGCCCCTGCCGGTCGCTGCGTGGCTCACCGCAGCGACCTCGATGGCACGCGAACGGTCCCCCGATCTGAAAATTGATCTCCGTACAGACCCCAACCTGCCCCCCCTGTTGGGGGATTCGCACCACATGGTCGATGCCCTCGCATCGCTCATCACATTTGCCAGCCGCGAACTCGCGGGGCGTGCCCTCGTGATCTCTGCCACCTACGACCCGAGCCTCCCGCTCCCGCTGCGGATCACCCTGAGCGCACCTCTGCGGCCAATGAGCGAGGTCGAGGCGGGCATCGCCCGCCGCCCCTTCCACCGCCTTGCGGGACAACCCGCGCTCGGCCTGGACCTGGCCCGCGCCGACGGCATCATCCGCCTCAGCCATGGTCGCCTTGACCTTCAGGCCTTCGGCGAGGGCATGCGCTGCACGGTGGATCTACCCGCAGCGGACAGGTAATCGTAGTACATACATCCAGTGCTGATTCCGCTGGCACCCCTCGCCTGGCCTACATCTGTGCACATCAAATCCAGACGATTTCGCAGTCCTGCGGTGGTTGCTCTGGAACCCGATCTGTAAATCAGCTAGAAGATCGATGCGGATGCATTGATCACTATGCGGCTCCTCCCCCTTCGGTTCATCAAGCCCTCTCTCGTGCTCGTGCTCGCGTGCAATGGCAACGATCTCCTCATGGGCAGCACAGGAGTCACCGGTGACACCACCGGTGACACCACCGGCGACACCACCGGCGACACCACCAGTGACACCACCGGTGACAGCGACGGACTCGGCCCCAACTTCCCCTTCACCCTCAGCGTATTTCCGGTTCCTGGCCCCGATGGGACCCCCTTTGGCGACGACTTCATGACTCTCTCGCTGAGCTCTGGTGTCTTCTACCGGACCCACGACACCTACCCCTATCAAGCCTGGGATTACAACGGACCGGCGCCCTCCTACAGCACGGTAGAACTCAATCCCGACCCCCTCGAGGGCCACGGCGGCCGCGATCTTCGAAGCCCCCTCGACAACAGACTCGAGGTCTACGCGGTCGCGGACGGGATCGTCTGCGACATCGACAACAGCTCCAATGGTCAGATCATCGTCGTTCACCAGGCGATCACGGCAGCTACCGGTGCCACGATCGGCGGCTTTGAGGTTGGCGGCATAACCTACGCAAAATCCGTCGAGGGCATCCTTTTTACCTCTTACATCCACATGGACTCGCCCTCCATCGCCCTTGGCACCGCTGTCAACGCGGGCCAACAAATCGGCACACGCCGCGAGGACGACGTGTACGGCGAAAATCTCCACTTCGAAGCATTTTTTCTCAGCGCCAAGCGGGCCGATCTGGTCGAAGATGGCGACGGTGTGCTCCATTGCGATTCGACTAAATCCTCCCCGGAGAACCAAGACGGCTACGAAGATCCCGAAGACGATAAAAACGACAAAGCCTATCGATTCCCGCCGATCATGATGTACAGCGATCATGCGGGCGTAAACTTTGGTCATACCGCCGCCATCGAAGAAATCCGTATCAGCGACGACTCCAATTGCCCCGTCGAGGTTGTCTCCGAGATCCTCTATCCCACCGAGCGCATCGATCTCCAAGGGATCGCCCTCGAGATCAGCCAGGGGGGCGAGCTCGTGCGGGCCGCGGCGCTCTTCAACCTCGCGATCAAGGGGCACCGCGAGGGTTTTAGCCCAAAGACCAACAACCTCCCCACCGGCAGAGCGATCGGCCTGCCGCTACCGGGTGAGGCCCTGACGGACGTGGCCGGCAGCGTGCGCATCTATCCATTTCCTCCCGATGTCGATCCCTCCGCGCAGACAGAAAAAACCGTATACGCCTTTCGCTACACTTTTTGTGTACTCGAGGTCCTAGCCCCCGGCGACTACAACGCCCGAGTGATCTCGCAGGACCTCAGCGGCAACCGCTCCAGCGACGAAATCGGCTTCACAATACCTCCGGCGTAGCGCTCCGAGACACTGGTCTGGCCGCCATCATCCTGTACGGCTCGTGCAGATGGTCTGCTCGAACATCGACAGACCCATCGTGTCATTACAAATAGGCGTATGCCAATCCGCAGCATGTGGATGACTCATAATCATGCTGTGTGCACTCGCGCCTTCCCACAAAAGAAGCACACTCTCGGAGGCTCGGCGTAAATGTCGGCAGCAAGGCGATGATCAGCCTCACGATCGCGCTACGAGGGCCAATTTCCTGACGCCGCAGCTCTGGCTCAAGAGGTGTTAGTGTGCGCCCATGAGTGCACCAGCCCTCGAGATCACGCTCCTCCACCCGGCGATCGCCAACTACGTGCACGACCATACCAGTCCTGAGGGCGAGCTCTTTGCCCGTCTGCGCGACGAGACCCAACGCGACCTGGCGATCCCACAGATGCAGGTCGGCCGGGTCGAGGGCGCGCTCCTTCGAATGCTCGTCAGCATCACCGGCGCCCGCCGGGTACTCGAGATCGGCACCTACAGCGGGTATTCGGGCCTGGCCATGGCCAGCGCCCTGCCCCCGGGCGGCGAGCTCATTACCTGCGACATCGATCCAGTCGCGACCGCGGTCGCCCGTCGCTACTTCGATCAAAGCGGCTTCGGCGATCGCATCACCATCCGCTTGGCCCCGGCGCTCGAGACCATCGCCGAGCTCAGCGCCCAAAAGCAGCGTTTCGATCTCGTTTTCATCGACGCCGACAAGGAAAACTACAGCCGCTACTGGGATGCCGTGCTGCCCCTGGTGCCGATTGGCGGCCTCATCATCGGTGACAATACGCTCTGGAGCGGCAAGGTCATCGAACCCAAGACAGCCAGCGACCACGCGATCGTCGCGTTTAACAAAAAGGTCGTCGCTGACCCGAGGGTCGAGCAGGTGCTGCTCTCGGTCCGCGACGGGGTGATGCTCGCCCGCAAGATCCGCGACTGAGCGCCCAGATCCCGCGAGGCCCAGCTCATCGGCCGACAACTGCCGCGCGAAGGTCGCGAGGTCAAACGCGCCGATGCGGCAGCCCGATGCCCTGCTGCCTGACATTTTGTCACGAAGCCAAGGCCTCGCAGACGCCTATCTCCGGCAAATCACAGCCAGCCGGCAAAGACGTGCGCTGGCACCCTGGTTGCATCGTACGAATCATTGCAGAATGGCCGGGACGTAGCCCATGCGAGATCGCACCTTCCTCATCACCGCTAGCACGGCACTCCTCCTCCTGATGGCCACGCCAGCCGCAGCCCAGTCGCCCGACGACGGCAGCTCGGCTCCGGGCGCTGACGCCTTCGATATCCGCTACTACATCACCGACGAAAACGGTACGCGTGGCCGCCAGATGACGGCCAACGACATGCAGTATTTCGTCAACCAGGCGCGCTGCGAATGCGGGCAAAAGATCGACGCCCAGATCCGCCTGCTCAACACCGGCACGACCTACGACCAGATTCTGATCGACGGTTTTGTCGGCACCCAATGCGCGACCGCCGAGTCCGCGATCAGCCAGCAGTACAAACCCTGCACCGAGTTTCCGTCGGTCCAGACCAACGTCTATTACGCCGGGCAGAGCATCTCTTTCTCGCCGCTGTGGCTGGTCAGCGGCATCGCCAACCTGAGCGACTTCGACGATGTCGCCGCCCGACACCCCGATGTAGCGACCCCCGCCGGTAGTTGCAGCGGGCCCGTCGGCGAAGCGGGGATCTGGCTCTGCGGACAGACCGACTCCAACGCAGGCTGCCTGGACGAAGAGTTCTTCATCACCGGCACGCAAAACAAAAACTTCACCGATGGCGAATCAAAGGGCATCACCGCCGACTTCCAAGCGCCGCTAAGCCTACCCGCAGAGTCAAGCCTACAGGCCGCAGTCGGCGACTCGGCGGTCCTCGTCACCTGGGATCTGCCGACCGGCGGCTCCGATGCCTACGGCTTTCGCGTTCTCTGCGAGGAGGCCGATACCGGCGAGCCGGCGCTAAGCGGGCTTGTCACCGCTAGCCAGCGCAACAACGCCGTCGCCTCAAATACCTACGGCTCGCTCTACTACACCAAAGAGAACCTCTGCCCCGACGGCGCTTTCTGGACGGCCCCGGGCTCCGATGAGGGCGACACCGACGGCACCGGTACGGACACCGACGGC
>CAYYUP010000007.1:17923-25810 GCA_964474905.1 uncultured Nannocystis sp.
CCACCACCGACGGCTCCACCACCGACGGCACCACCACCGACGGCACCACCACCGGCGGCACCGACACCGACACCGACACCGATGGCACCGACACCGACGGCACCGACACCGACGGCACCACTGGCGGCACTGAGCCGGTTTCGGCGGGCTGCCCGAGCGAGCGTCCCGCAACCGGCATGTGCAGCCTCAAGTGGGACTACGTCTGCAGCGACCACTTGGCCGCAAACGCAAACAGCACCCGGATCGAGGGCCTCGAAAACGGCAAAAAGTACAACTTCCTGCTCGTCGCCTACGATCAAGCGGGCAACCCGGTGAGCGCTGGCAAGGTCGACGGCATCACACCTGTCGAGACCCACGACCTCTGGGAGCAGTGCGAGGCCGACGGCGATGCCTGCGGCCGCTCCGGCTTTTGCAACCTCGATCCCGATGCCCCGAGCCGCGGCGGCTTCACCCTTGTCTTCGCACTCGGTCTGCTCACAGCGGGCCGTCGACGCACCAGGAAGATCGCGTGAGCACAACCTTAGCGACCCTGCTCCTCCTGGGCGAGCTGACGACGTCTCCGTCGACGCCGAGCGCACCCGAAACCGCTACCGATGAGCCCGGGACGGCCGACAATGTCAACGCCGACGAGCCCCCCGCGGCCGATGCCGATGCCGATGCCGATGCCGACGCCGATGCCAGCGTGTCTCCACCAGCGCCGACGCCCACCAGCGAGTCCACAGGCGAGCCCGATCCCTGGGCCGAAAGGCCAAAAAACCAACAGCTGCCCCCTACGTCGGAGGCCGTCGGTCGCCAGGCCAACCCCGCCCTCAGCGAAGCCCTCAGCGAGACCCCAAAAAAAAAGGGCTACGACAAGTACGAGTCGCCGCAGCACTTCGCGCTAGAGCTCAAGTTCGGGCCCTACCTGCCGACGATCGATCGCAACTACGCAGGCCCCGATACTTTCGGTCCCTACGCCAAAGTCTTTGGCAAGACCGACGATCGTGGGGTCACAACCGCCGAGCCCAAATCCGGGCTGATGCCCGCGCTGGCCTTTGAGTGGCAATTTATCAACCCCGCGGGCATCGGCCCCCTGGGCATCGGCTACACGTTTTCCTTTTTCCGCGACTCCGCCAAGGCGCTGCTCGCCGATCCCGATCCCGACGCCGATTCGATCCGCTCCGAAGCCGACTCGACCGTATTTTGGACGATGCCGATGGCCCTCCAGCTGGTCTATCGCCTCGAGTTCTTCGCCGACCGCTGGCGGGTGCCGATCGTGCCTTACGCCAAAGGAGGCCTCGCCTGGGCGCTGTGGTGGTCAAAGGACGGCGACGGCAACCTCTCCCGAAACAGCCGCGGCGAGAAGGCCCTAGGCGGCGTCTGGGGCTGGCAGATAAACGCCGGAGGCATGCTGCAACTCGACTTCCTCGAGCGCGGCACCTCGCGCAACCTCGACCGCACCTCTGGGATCAATCACACCTATCTCTTCGGCGAGTTCCAGCTCTCGCGGATCGACAATTTCGGTCGTAAAGAGTCGGTGAGCCTCGGCGACACAACGTGGTTCGTGGGCCTGGCCCTCGAGTTTTAGTGTTGTTATTCGGGGCAGTTATTCGGGGCAGTTGTTCGCAGGCAGTCCGTGTTTCGGTATCCGCCCTGCGAATGCCTCGCCTTCTTGCATTTGTGCGAAAAACCACAGCGCATGAATGGGCAAACTTCACATCGCCCTCCCTTGAACTCCTGGAGGCCATCGCTGGCGACCTCTCGACCCTCGTCGACGAGCTTGTGTTTGTCGGCGGAGCGATTGTCCCGGTACTGATCACAGACCCCACAGCACCCCCTCCGAGCAACACAACGGACGTCGACGTGATTGTCACAGTCGCCACAAACTTCGAATACACCCAGGCGCTCGGCGACAAATTGCGGTCTCTCCACTTCACAGAGGATTGCCAAGAAGGGGCCCCGATCTGCCGCTGGCGCAGTCGTACCGGAATGACGCTCGACGTGATGCCTACCGATCCGGTGATCCTCCAGTTCTCAAACCGGTGGTTCCCGCTCACATTTGCCACTGCCATGGCTATTCAGCTACCCGGCGGCCAATCCATCAAGATTGCCACCGGACCATGTTTCCTCGGCACAAAGCTGGAGGCTTTTCTCTCCCGCGGAAACGACGACTGTGGCAGCCACGCTGTTAGCCCATCGTGACTTTGATATCTCGATCGAAGGGCACTTGCCGGGCGAAGATCCAGAAGTCACGCGTTCTCGCCTGCGAGAGATCGTATCTCTGGCCACCTCAACATAGAGCGACCACAGCTTCGCCTACATGTTGGGTCTGAGTCGACTCCGCGCCTACATCCGAATTCGACACTGCATGCCTTAGCCCCGCTCACTCGACCCACTGCGCTCGGGGTCGCTGCACTACCATGGACCTCCTCGCCGGCGAACGATCCCATGTCTAATCTCCTCCGTAAGTCCATAGCCTTCGCGACACCCGTCGCCCTCGGGGCGCTCGCCCTCTTCGCGATGATCCAGGCCCGGAGCGAGCCCGGTCGTCGGCCACCGGAGGAGCAGGGGCGCGCGGTCCGTGTGCTCAGCATCGCCGAACATACAGCCACGCCGCGGGCCATCGGCTACGGCGTCGTGCGCTCGCAACGGGAGTGGGAGCTAGTCGCCGAAGTCTCGGGGCGTGTGGTCGAAGTCAGCGACAAGCTCGAGACCGGAAGGATCCTGAAAAAGGGCGAGAAGCTGCTCAAGATCGATCCGCAGGCCTATCGGATCACCGCCTCGCAACAAAAAGCGACGGTCGCCAATGCCAAGGCGCAGCTCTCCGAACTCACCGCCAAGGAGCGCAATACCAACGCGAGCCTCAAGATCGCCGCGCGCTCGCTCGAACTCTCCAGCAAGGACTTCGAGCGTTCCAAGCAGCTCTTCGCCAGCGGCACGGTCTCCGAGACCCAAGTCGACGAGGCCGAGCGCAAGATGCTGAGCGACCAGACCTCGGTGCAAAACCTCAAAAATACGCTGGCCCAAATGCCGGCAAATCGGCGCGCACTCAAGGCCCAGGCCGATCAGTACCGGGCCGGGGTCGCGGGCGCCGAACTCGACATCTCCCGCACCGATCTCGTGGTGCCCTTTGACATCCGCATCCGCTCGGTCAACGTCACTCAGAGCGAACTCGTCAGCGTCGGCAAAATCCTCGCCGAAGGCGACGGCATCAATGTCGCAGAGGTGCCCGCCCACTTTTCGATAGGCTCCCTGGCGCCGCTTCTCCGCGGCTCACAACCGTCGGGCCCGATCAACTCGGCCGCGATCTCTCCAAGCGCGATCAACCGGCTACCGATCGCAAACCTGCTCAAGGCGACCATCCGCCTCGAGAGCGGCTCGCTGAGCGCGCGTTGGGAGGCCGACGTCGACCGCTTCGAGAACGTCGACTCCGAGACCCGCACGATCGGCGTGGTCGTCACCGTCGATAGGCCCTTCGAGCGCACCCGACCCGGCGTGCAGCCGCCGCTGATCCGCGGCATGTACGTCGAAGTCGAACTCCGCGGATTGCCTCGGCCAGGCTGTCGCGCGGTGCCGCGAGCGGCCCTGCACGGCAAGAAAGTGCACATCGTCAACGCCGACAATCGCCTCGAGATCCGCCCGGTCGAGATCGCCTTCATGCAAGACACCTACGCCTGCATCGACACCGGCATCGAGCCCGGCGAGGTCCTGGTGCTGACAAACCTGGTGCCGGCGATCGAGGGCATGCTGCTGGCCCCGCAGGACGACAAAAATGCCCTTAATGCCCTTCTAAAGGCAGTACAGGCCGATTCAGCGCCTGCCCAAAAAACCGATGCAGGCGCGGCGGGGGTCAAGCCGTGATCCGCTTTTTCGCCAGGCACCCGACCGCGGCCAACCTCATCATGCTCACGTTCGTCCTTCTGGGCGTGCTCGGGCTCGCTGATCTGCAGCGCGAGACCTTCCCCGAGTTCGCGGCGGACAAGGTCACGGTCAGCGTCGTCTACCCCGGAGCCAGCGCTCAGACCATCGACGAGTCGATCGTGCAGCGCATCGAGGATGCCGTCGACGGCACCGAGTACCTCGATCGCATGACCGCCTCGGCCAAAGAAGGCATCGCCCAGGTCACCCTCGAGATGGAGGACGGCGGCGAGATTCAAGCGTTTAAGGCCGACATCGCCAGCGCCGTCGATGCGATCAAAGACTTCCCCGAGGACGCCGAAGAGCCCTCTGTGCTCGAGAGCAGCGGCGCCAGCCGGGTCGCTTCGATCGCGATCACCGGGCCGATGTCCGCGCCCGACCTCAAGCTCTACACAGAGAGGCTGAAGCGCGAACTCAGGCTCTACGACGAAATCTCCCAGGTCGATGTCGCTGGTTTCTCGACACATCAGCTCCAGATCCGCCTCAAACAGGCAGCTGCTGCCCAATACGGCCTTAGTGTCGCCGACCTCAGCGATCTGATCGCGGCCCAAAGCCTAGACCTTCCAGTCGGCGCGCTCGAGACCGAAGACGGTGAAATCCGGATCCGCTTCGCCGAGCAGCGCTTCACCACCGAGGAATTCGCCGAGCTGCCGATCGTCGCCAGCCGTCAGGGCGGCGAAGTGCCGCTCGGCGCGATCGCAGAGATCCGCGATTCCTTCGAACTCGAAGAAGAAAAAATCCTCTTCAACGGCAAACGCGCGGGTCTGCTAAGGGTCAGCAAAACCAGCACCCAAGACGCCCTCGAGATCCTCGCGGCGATGCAAGAGTTTGTCGACCTGCGCTCCGCGACGGCGCCCCCTGGGGTCGCTCTGACGATCACCGAAGACGCCGCTTCACCGATCGGCGAGCGCCTGGACCTGCTGACAAGCAACGGCATCCAGGGCCTGCTGCTGGTCTTCATCACCCTCTGGCTCTTTTTTAATACTCGCCTGGCACTCTGGGTCGCCGCGGGCCTGCCGGTGTCGTTCCTCGGTGGCCTCTGGATCATGTCTCAGATCGGCTACACGCTGAACATGATGACCATGATGGCGCTGCTGCTGGCGCTCGGTCTGCTGATGGACGACGGCATCGTGCTCGCCGACAACGTCGCCGCTCACCTGCGCCGCGGCAAAAATTCGGTCGATGCGGCGATCGACGGCGTCATCGAAGTTTGGCCCGGTGTGCTCGCGTCATTCCTGACGACGATCTGCGTCTTTGCACCGCTGACCATGCTCGACGGGCAGATCGGCCGGGTGCTCCTGGTCATCCCGGTGGTGCTGATCGCCGTGATGGCGGTCAGTCTGATCGAGGCGTTTTACATCCTGCCAAACCACCTCGGGCATTCGCTACAAAACTACGACGTCAACAACAGGCACCCCCTTCGGCAGCGCTTCGACACCTGGTTTGAGTCACTGCGCGAGCGTGTTGTCGGCCGGGCTGCGGACGCCGCAGTGCGCCATCGGTACCTCACCTTGGGTGCCGCAATCGGCATTTTCCTGCTCTCGCTCGGGCTGCTCGCCGGCGGCGTGCTCAAGTTTGAGGGCTTTCCAGCCACCGACGGCGACCTCGTCGAGTTCCGCCTCAGAATGCCCGCAGGCACCTCTTTACGGACCACAGAGGCCGAAGTTGAGCGCTCTCTCCAGGCCCTCAAGCGGGTCAACGAGTCGCTCTCTCCCGAGCAGCCAGGCGGCCAAAAGCTCGTTCGCAACGTCACTGTTCGCCACAATTTTAACCCCGACTCCCCCGACCAGGGGCCGCATATCGCCACCGTCCAGGTCGACCTGCTAACCGTCGAGGAGCGCACGACCAGCATCACCGAGTTCAACCGCGCCTGGCGGGAGCAGACCGGGCCGCTCTCCGACGCGACCACGGCTCGATTCACCTCCAAAGCCATGGGACCGGGCGGCGCCGCGATCGAGCTCCGGGTCCAGGGCGACGATCTCGATCATCTCGCCGATGCCGGCCAGGAGATTCGGCGCTGGATGGGCGAGTTTGACGGCGTCTTTGATCTCAGCCTCGACCTCGAACCAGGTACCCCGCAGGTGCGCGTGCGCATGCGGCCGGGCGCACTCGGCACAGCAGCCCAGGGCACCGTTGTCGCCAACCAGCTGCGGGCCGCGTTCTCAGGCGTCGCCACCCAGGAGGTGCAAGCCGGTACCGAGGACTACGAAGTCGCGGTCATGCTCTCGAAGACAGGTCGGGATACGCTCGCCGATCTCGAGTATTTCGAACTCCAGCTCGGCAATTTTAGGGTGCCACTTGGCTCGGTCGCAGACATCAGCGCCGACCGGACCTTCGCCAAGATCGGCCGCGTCAACGGCCTCCGCACCGTCACCATCACCGGCGATCTCGACACCAAAGTCGCCAACGCCAGCGAGCTGATGCGCCGCTTTGAGACCGAGCTTGTGCCCACGCTGCAGGAGTCCTACCCGGGCCTGCGCTTTGAGGTCGGCGGCCAAACCGAAGAGTCGCAAAAGACCGCGCGATCGATGCTCTCCGCCCTCGGCCTGGGTCTCTTTGGCGTTTTCTTCCTCCTGAGTTTTCAGTTTCGCAGCTACATCGAGCCCATGGTCGTGATGATCGCGATCCCGCTGGCGCTCATCGGCGTGCTCTGGGGCAACGTACTGCTCAATGATCCGCTGACCCTGCCAGGAATCCTGGGCTTCATCTCGCTAGCCGGCGTCGTCGTCAACGACTCGATCCTGTTGATGGTCTTCATCAAGAGCGGCATCGCCAAGGGTCAGTCACCCGCCGATGCAGCGCGCATGGCCAGCCGCGCCCGCTTCCGGGCAGTGCTGCTGACCTCGGCGACAACCGCCGCGGGGCTGATCCCGCTGCTCTTTGAGCGCAGCCAGCAGGCCGCCACCTTGATCCCCGTGGCCTCGAGCATCGTCTTTGGCATCAGCGCCTCGACCCTGCTGCTGCTGCTGGTGCTGCCGGCGATGTACGCGATCCTCGGCGATTTTGGGCTCACCGCCGCGGTCCAACTCGATGCGCCCCAGGCCGAGACCAGCGAGCCCGACACGGTCATGCCCACGACTGGGCCCGATGCCGGCGAGCCCGGTACGGTCGTGCCCGACGCTAGCGAGCCCGGTCCAAACGAAGCCGATCCTAGCTAGACTGAACTCCGCACGCTCTTCGGAAAAATCCATTCCCGGGGCTGGGGTGCACGGTCCCGCGAGCCGTTCAGGACTCATCGCTGAGGCGATCTGCGAGCACCTGAGCGGCGAGTACCAGCAATGCCAGCGGTACGCTCGCACCGACCAGAGGCCACCAAATCCCGCGCGCGAGCTCAGAGCCACACTCGGCGAGCAACCCCCCAAAACTCGGCAGCTCCTGCGCACTCTGACCGAAGTAGGCGAGCACCGCCTCGACCTTGATCGCGTGCACAAAATAGAGCACCGCCGAGGTCAGCAGCAGCGGCGCCAAGTGGGGTAATAGATGGACGCGAAGCTGATGCCAAGGACCCGCCCCCATCGCCTCAGCAGCGCGGACAAAATCAGCACAGAGCAGGCGCCGGGCCTCAGCACGCACGCTGCGAAAGACGCCCGTCCACTGGCTGAGACCGATGACAACGATCACCGAAAACACGCCGGGCCCGAGGATCAAAGCGCCACCGAGCAGGGCGATGAGCGGAGGAATCGCCGCGACCGCGTCGGTGATCGCGACCAGCATTCGATCCACCGCGCCGCCGCGCAGACCCGCCAGAGCGCCGAGAAGAGAACCTGTGCAAAGGGTCAGGAGAGCGCCGCAAACCCCGACGAGCAGGCTGACCTGTGCGCTCTGGAGCACCCGGGCGCCGAGATCTCGACCAAGTGCATCAGCTCCGAGCCAGAGCCCCCGCCCCGGCGGCGCGTAGGGATCGGCGACGAAACTCCGGTAGTCCGCAGCGATCAAGCCCAGGCTCGCGGCGATCGCCACAGCCACAAAACAAACCAGCAAAAGGAGGCT
>CAYYUP010000007.1:25910-31153 GCA_964474905.1 uncultured Nannocystis sp.
ACCACCGCCAGACCCTCGACCAGCGCCAAGTCACCGCTTTGCAGAGCGCCGATCGCGAGGCCGCCAACACCGGGAATATTAAAGACCTGATCGATCAGCAACGAACCGACCACGAGATGCGGCAGTCGACCGGCAAGACGGGCGAGGATCGACGCGCTCGCCCCCCGCAGCGCGTGCCCCAGCACCGCCCGCTCGCGGATCCCACGGCTGCGCAATCCGTCGAGGTAGGGCTCGGCTAACTCGCGGATAAAAAGCGCCCGGTAGTGGCGCAGATCGGGCCCCAGCTGGAGCAGCGCCCAGAGCAGCGCCGGCAGGATCACCAGGCCTGCAGCCGCGACGCTCGAGCCAACCAGCGGCCAGCCGATGATCGGAAAGAGTCCCAGCTGATGGGCGAAGATCTGATGGCCGGCGATCACCAGGATGAGGCTCGATGTGCTCATCAGCAGGGTCGCCACAGCGGTGAGCGATCGATCGATCGCGCCACCCGGACGTCGGGCCGCAGCCAGGCCGCCGCCGATGCCCGCACAGGTCGCGAGAACCATACCCGGTACGGCGTACGCGAGCGTCGGCGCGAAGGCCCGGATGATGAGCCCAGAGACCGGTTGTTGCTGCACCCGACTAAAGCCGAGATCGAAGCTCGCAAGGCCGAGCAAGAGTTCGCCAAGACGGGTTGTCCAGGGTCGGTCGAGACCCCAAGCCGCGCGCAGACGGGCGACCTCCTCGGGCGCCGCGGTCTGCCCGAGCGCGAGCGCTGCAGGATCGACGAGCGCATCGACGATGCCAAAGACGATCACAACCACAAGGACGACGGTGACGAGCGCGCTGAGCAGCCGAGCAAGAGGCGCAGAACGGGCCACCGCGCCAGCATAGCGCGGATCGAGCGGCTTTCGCCGGTCCTAACAAGCCGCCAAGCGATAGCCCGCCTCGACCCGGTACTTCGAACCGTGGTGGCTGCGAATGCTCGAATAGAGCAGGAATCGCTCGACCTGGAAGTCCGCGCTGCGAAAGAGCACGTGGGCCGAGATGTACTCGATGACGCGCGGCACATCAGCGCCCCGCAGGCGAGCGAGGGTGACGTGGGGCGCAAACTTTCGTCGATCCGGCGGGAGCCCCAGCGGATCGAGGGCCCTGTCAACGCGCCGCCGGAGCTCGCGGAGCGCCGAGTCGTCGGCGATGCCCGCCCAGAGCGAACGCGGCTCCCCCCGCGGCGGAAAAAAACCGACGCCCTTAAGCGTCAGGCCAAACGCCGGCACCTGCACAACTCGAAGCGCCTCGATGATCGCCCGCTGCAGACCGCCGTCGACATCGCCCAAAAAGCGCAACGTCAGATGAAATCGATCGGAACCCTCCCAGCGAGCTCCGGGCAGGCCGATGCAAAGCAGCTCCAGATGCTCGTCGATCGCCTCGGGCAGATCGATACCGACAAAGAGACGTGGCATATGTCCTAAAGAACCTGCACCAAGTTACCTGCACCAAGGGTCATGTTTTAGGGGACAGGATCTGTTGGTGTCGTCGCGTGCTGCGGGCGACCGCGGGCGAGCTTGCGCTGAAGGCTTCGACGGTGCATGCCGAGCCTGCGCGCGGCCTCGGAGATGTTGCCCTGGCAATCCGTGAGCACCTGTTGCAGGTGTTCCCACTCGAGTTCACCGAGCGGCTTTGGTGTCGTCGCCTCGGGCAATTTGACCAGTGACGAAGCTTCCCGCGTGAAGGAAGCGAGCACTTCTTCGACATCCGCAGGTTTGGTCAGGTAATAGACCGCGCCGAGCTTGATCGCCTCGATCGCCGTCGCGATGCTGCCGTAGCCGGTGAGCACGACAATGGCCATCTCGGGGTTTAAGCGCTTGAGTGCGGCCACCACTTCGAGCCCGCTTTTTTCGGGCATGCGAAGGTCGACGACGGCCCGGCCTGGTCGCCAGGCCTGGGCCTCAGCGAGTGCCTCGTCGTGCGAGTGAGCGATGATCGCCTTGAGGCCGCGACGCCGCAGAGCCCCCGCAAGTGCGGCGCAGAAAGCCCTGTCATCATCGACGACCAGAACAGTCTCTTGATCATCACCAGATGTCTCAGCCATCGAGGTGTCCTCCGAACAAACTGTGCCTCGAACCTGACGTAACGGCAAGAGAGCATCGAATCGCGCGTAAACCGAGCTTAGAGAGCTCCAGCGGGGCCACCCCCGATTCGCGATCAGTAGCTACGACGAGCAAGAAACGCATCCTGCAGAGAGAACATCACGGGGCGTGCACAGGGACAAGCCCCGATCCGCACGTACACCAGCACACACCGCCCACCATCAACAGGGCGCCCGCCGATCCAAGCACCCTATGGAGTCTCGGCGCAGACCGGACCCGAGCCACGATCGAGAGCGACAACCAGCGGAAAGCGGACCCTGAACGTCGACCCAACACCCAGCTCCGAGGTGAGCTTGATCGAGCCGCCGAGCTGACGCAGATGCGCCCGCGCCAGGTAGAGACCTAGGCCCATGCCCTGCCCCTCCTCGCGCGTCGAGAAAAAGGGATCAAATGCCGCCATCGCCACCTCGGGACCCATACCGACACCATCATCCTCGACGAGCACACTCACACACCCCTGCACGAGATCAAATTGCACGCGCACCCCGGCGCTCTCCGGCCGCCGCCGACAGGCCTCCGCCGCGTTGTTGAGCAACTCTCTGAGGATCTGACCGAGTACCTCTTGGGGCTGAGAACAACGCTCGTGCGAACCGTGAAAGGCCTCGCTCATCACGATCGTCACGCTCACGTCACCGATTTTCTTGGGCAGATCCACGGTGATCTCGCGCAGCGACCATCGCGGACTGTCGAGGCCGAGGGCTGGCAGGCGCAGCTCGGGCGAGGCCATCTGATGGATGATGTGCTTGCATCGACCGACCTCCTCCGAGATCGTCGAGATCGCCGCGTTGCGCTCGCCGCCCTCCATGAGGTTGAGGTCGTCGACAAGCATGCGGATCGTGCCCAGGGGTGAGCCGAGTTCGTGCGCTGCACCGGCAGCGAGTGTGCCCATCGCCGCCAGATGGCGATCCTGTGCCGCCTCAAAACGCAGACGCGCGACCTCGTGACGGACCTTCTCCAACGAGATCGCGATCCGGTGGACAAAGTAGGTGATCAGCACCCCCGAGATCGCAAAGGCGACCCACATGCCCCGCAGATGCGCCTCGAAGTCGTGAGCCGCATGGCTGTGATCGACCGGCCCCAGGGCGAAGAGGCTGGCAAACATCACCAGGCAGTACACCGACACCGTCCAGGTCCACCGCGGCGAGATCTGTGTCGCCAGGGTGATCGGCACGAAGTACATCGTCGTGAACGAATTGATGAGCCCGCCCGAGAGCGCCAGGAGCACGGTCAGGGAGGTCGCGTCGATCAGCAGGTGCGCGCCCGCGAGGTTGGGTGTCGAACGCCCACCAGCCAAAACCCAACGCTGGGTACCGAGGTTGAGGGCGGCGAGGATCACCATGATCGCCGCGGTCCCGCGGGGCTCCGGCGAGGGCGGGAACCACGAGATGATCTGCTCGAACGCAGCCGGGGTCACATGCTGCACCGACCAACCAAGCGCGATCAGGGCGAGCACCACCCAGCGAGCCATCACAAAGGTGCGGAGGGCGATCTCCGAGGTCCGCCGCGCGTCGTGCACGGACGCTAATGTGCCACGGATCGCCCGCCGAGATCGGCTCAGCCGCCCGAAGAACCGCTGCTGCCGCTGCTGTGCCCGTGCGCCTCTTGGCAGGTGCCAAGCCCCATATGGAAGTCGCACACCAACATGCCGCCACAATCACCGTCGTAGGCACAGGGCCTGCCGAGATCGTCACCGGCCCCGTCATCCCCCGCGCAAGCACCCAGTACCCCGCTGATGAGCAGGCAGAGTCCAAACATCCTGAGACCGGCAGCGGCTTGCACCGCCCCAAAATAGTCTCCAGTTAGCCCTGCACGAGACGTGCGACAATGAGTCGCATCTTCGCGCATGCCCTCGCAGATGCCCCCAGGATCCGCTACGCGAGGGCGTGCGACCCGGGCCCATGATCGCGGCAGCTTTTGTGCTCTCGGCGACCGCGGGCTGCCTCTCGGTCTACGCACCTGCGATCAGCCCCCGCGCCCATCACTCGGGCATCGACATCATCGACGGCGATGACAGCTGCATGAGCTGCCACGAACTCGAGTCCTCGATGGCCGAACGCATGGCGGCGATGGATCCGGCACTGCTCGGCCAACACCTAGAGGCGATGGAGACGAGCGATGATCCGCCGCTCGTCCAGGACTGGATGGTCGAAGAGAATCGCGGCTGTCTCGCTTGCCACCGCCTGCGAAGCCCAAGGCAAGCCCGCCGATGACCGTCTGCCGAATCCTCGCGAGCGCCGGGCTCCTGCTGGTGATCATCGCACTTAGTCTTCTCCTCCCAACCCCGGCCTTCGCTCACCACGTACCCGGGCACGGCGCCTCCGAGGGCGTGCGCAGTATCAACAGTCTCGGCGGTCGCGGAGGTCGCTCGCAATCCCGACTGCTCGTACTCAATGAGCTGGTGTACGCCGATACCGGGCTGAGTCCCAACCTCGCCAACTCGGTCTCACTCTTTGGCGAGTACGCACCGATCCCGGAGGTCTCGCTCGCCCTGCAGGCCCCGCTCTTGGTGCTCCGCGATCTCGACGGTGGCGACAAATTTCGCATCGGCTACGGCGACACTCGCCTCCAGCTGCGGATCACCCCGCACGCTCGCAAACTCATCCACCGGGTCCTCAGCGCCGGCGTGACCGTCGTCGCCCCCACCCGGACCGTCAAGCTAAAGGTCGATCCCGGCCCCGTCACAGCGGTCTCTCCTTTCGTCGTCTTCACCCGAACCTACAGCCGCCACTTCTGGCAGCTCATCGGCCTCTCGGTGGTCGAAATCCGTCGGGCGGGCACCGCTGTCGATCTCTCCTTCGGTGTGCAGGGCGGCTCACGTGTCGCAAAGGACAGACTAAGCCTCGGCCTAGGCGTGCTCTTTGACCTCCGCCTCGCCAACTTCTGCGCCAACCCCCAGGGCCGACAACGCTTCTGCAGCCACAGCCGCGCCGGCGAAGAAGACCGACCCGTCGGCGCCTTTCGAGCACTCGTGCTGACAAGCTTCGCCTACAATTTTACGCCCCGCTGGTCGCTGATCGGCGCGATCCAAGGACCGGTCAGCCTGCGCTCAGACTTCACCGTCGCCGGCAGCCTCGGCGCTCAGGTCTTTTTCTAGGCCGTTTTCTTCTTTGTCGTTTT
>CAYYUP010000007.1:31253-41705 GCA_964474905.1 uncultured Nannocystis sp.
CGTTTTCTTCTTTGTCGTTTTTTTCTTTGTCAGCTTCTTCTTCGTCAGCTTCTTCTTCGACTCCTGGCCTGACGCGTTCTTCTTCGCAGCAGCGCCCCTCTTGCGGGCCTTCGCGGGCGCAGGTTCGCGGACAAAAGCCCACGAACAAATCGGGCAGATCGCCGGATCATGACCGCGAGCGGGGCAGTGCTCGCGACCAAAGTAGATGATCTGCAGATGAAGGCGATTCCAGGCCAACTCTGGAAATAGCGCCTTCAGATCCGCTTCGGTGCGGACGACACTGTGTCCATCCGAGAGCCCCCAGCGGGCGGCGAGGCGATGGATATGTGTATCCACCGCAAACGCCGGCACACCAAAGGCCTGCGACATCAGCACGCTCGCCGTCTTATGGCCGACGCCGGGCAAGGCCTCGAGTTCGGCAAACGTGCGCGGAACCATGCCCCCGTGACGCTCGACCAAGAGCTCGCCCATGCGCTGAAGGTTGCGGGACTTCGCGGGCGCGAGACCACAGGTGCGAATGATCGAGAGGATCTCTGCGACTTCCATCGCCGCTAAATCCGCGGCGGTCGGCGCCCGCCGGAAGAGCTCTGGGGTGACCAAATTGACCCGCACGTCGGTGGTCTGCGCCGACAGGGCGACCGCCACGAGGAGCGTAAAGGGATCACGATGTTCAAGCGGAATCGGCGGCTCGGGGTAGAGACGATCGAGGATCCTGTGAATTTTTGGAGCCTTCAGGGCTGCACGCATCGCCCGCACCATAACGATTTTTGCGAAATCGCGCGCCTTCAAAATGGGGCCACCTACACCCATCTCATCTGCGCATGCGCTCCGGCTCCGCAGCGATTCTCCGGCCTTGCGGAGGCAAGGGGATCCTCCTGTACAATCCCGGCCATGCTCAAGTCCCTGAAGGTCGGGGTCCTCGCCCTCGTCGTCGCTGGATTCGCTTGCAAGTCCACAGCCGACTCCAACCCCCCAGGCGACGGCCAAAACCCGGCGATCGCAGATGGCTCAGGCAACGGCGACGCAGGCGTGCCGGTCGACGGGGTCGATCCTCAGACCGGCGGCACCGAGATCGCCGGCGGCCAGCCAGCGACCACCGCCGATCCAAATCGGTTTATCGGCCCGCAGATCTCCCACTCCAAGGGCCAAGCCGGCGGCGTCGTGCTGCTCTACCCGCGGATCATCCCCAGCAGTCTCGCCGAGGAAAACGCCCCCCTCGCCGCTCAAATCCAGCAGCACGTGAAAGCCTCGATCGAGCGCGCATTGCCAGGCCGACCGATCGACGTGCGACCCAAGCCCGAGCGTGTCTGTCCCCAGGACGGCTGCGACGGCATGCCGATCAATGTTCTGTTTAACCGCAACGGCAATTCATGCATCGTCGTCGCGCTCATCGGCACCCCGGGCTCCAGTCCGATCAAGCTGATGCCGTGGGCTGGCGCCGTGGAGTTTAAGTCGGACACGGTTCCACACCGTGATCCGCCCGAGAGCCAGGTCGTGATCAAGGACTTCGTGCCCTGCGATGCGATCATGCAGGCGATGACCGACAACAACAGCTTCATCGAGGCTGCGATCTCCTCCTACGCCGGCACAATCGCCCCCACCCCGGCTCCTGCCCCGGCCCCGAGCACCGCAAAACCGGCACCGATCGCCAACACCCCCGCAAAATAGTTGAACGCAGGTGTCCGCGTTTGCCCCTGCGATGCCCCTCCGGCAACGCCTCGGCAGCCCGTGATAATCTAGCGCCTTGAGCCGGAAGCCCAGCAACGGCGAGCATCGTAGGGGCGTGCCGCGGGATATCGAGGCCGCGAGGCTGCGCGCAGAGATGCAGCGGGCGGTCTTCAAACAGCCCGCAGAGCAGGTCCGCCTGGGTCGCTTTGAGATCGTCAAGCGCCTAGGCGGCGGGGCGATGGGTTTGGTCTACGAGGTCATCGACCCTCGCACCCAGGGCCACCTGGCCCTAAAGACAATTCGCAGCTCAAACCCGCGGGCTCTCGGGCTCTTCAAGCGAGAGTTCCGCTCGCTGGCACGGGTGACCCACCCGAACCTGGTCGCCCTCTACGAACTCGGCCGCGACGGCAGCACGTTCTTCTTCACAATGGAGCTGATCCGCGGAGTGACGCTGCTCCGCTATCTCTGGGGCCTCGACTCGCCTCCAACACTTAAGAGCGAACTGCCGCCCTCCCCAGTGCTCGACTTTAGTCGCCTGCGCCGGGTGTTGTCGCAGCTCATCGCCTCGATCGCGGCCCTGCACGAACTCGGCAAACTACACCGCGATATCAAGCCGACAAACGTGATGGTGACCGCCGAGGGGCGCGTCGTTCTCATGGACTTCGGCTTTGTCTCCGACCAGCTCAACCTCCTCGAGTCGACGCAGGGCTCGCTCATCCTCGGCACGCCGGCCTTCATGCCGCCCGAGCAGTCCCGAGCCGAGCGTCTCACAGCGGCCGCCGACTGGTACAGCGTCGGCGCCACTCTCTACCTCGCGCTCACCGGCCAGCCCCCCTACAGCGGCTTGGCGATGGCCGAGATGCTCCTGCTCAAAGAGACACAAGCGCCGACCCACCCGCGCCTGCTCGCCCGCGGCATCCCGACCGACTTGGGCGATCTCTGCATCGATCTGCTCGCCCCAAACCCGTGTGATCGCCCCGACGAAACCACGATCATGCGTCGCACAGCCGCCGCCGCCTGGATCCGCGGCGGCGCCCCCCTGTCGACACGAAAACCCCGCCCCCGCCGGCGAAAGAGCTCGACGATCGGCCTCGCCGTGCCCCTCACCCGCCTCCGGGAGACCTACGCCCGCAACCCCTCGGGCCTGCGCATCGCCCGGATCGCCGCCGCCTCAGGACAGGGCAAGAGCCGCCTCGTCGCCCACTTCTTAGATCAGGTACGGCTGGAGGCCGTGGGCCAAAAGCCGCTGATCCTGCGAACCCGTTGCAACCCCGGCGATGCGGTCCCCGCCCAGGCGATCGACGACCTGGTCGACGGCCTCGCCCGTCACCTTCGGCTCCTCAACCGCAACGACCTCACAGCGATTCTGCCCAAAGAGACAGATGCGATCGTCCGTGTTTTTCCGGTGCTCTCTCAGGTGCCCGACCTCGCCCGCAGAGCAAACGCACCGCCGGCCCGCGACGCCGCCTTTGCAGCGCTCCGCCACCTGCTGATCGGCATCGCCAACTTGCGACCGATGATCCTCTGGGTCGACGACCTGCAATGGAGCGATGCGGAGGGGCTGCGCCGCCTCGTCGGGCTGCTCGCGCCTCCCGATCCGCCGCCGTTGATGGTGATCCTCAGCTACCGCAGCGAGGATGCGAGTGCCCGGCCCGAACTCGCTCGGCTCATCGATACACTCGGTGGTGAGCTTATCGAATTCGACCCGCTCTCGGCGGAGGAGGCCGTCGCCCTGGCGGCGAGTCTGCTCGATGCCGACGCCGACGCCACGGTCGCAGAGCAAATCGCCACAGAGGCCGAGCACAGCCCGCTGTGGATCCACGAACTGGCGCTGATGGTCGCCCAGGGCGTCCGCGAACCGACACTCGCCGACCTCGTCGGCCGCCGCATCCGCGAGCAACCCCGCGTCGGCGTCAAGCTCATCAGCCTTGCAGCGATCGCCCAGAGACCGCTTCCCTTGGCATTGGCGACCGCCGCCGGCATCCGCGAGCAGGTGCTCTACGCCAGTCTCCGGCGAGCGATCGCCGCCCACTTGCTGCGCCTCAGCATCACTGAAAACGGCGAGCGAATCACGCCCTTCGACGAACGCATTCGAACGGCGATCCTCTCCCACCTCGACGGACCCGGGCTCCGCGAACAACACCGTCGCCTCGCTGCCGCCATCGAATCCCGCGGCAAAAGCGAGCCCGAGCTGCTCATCCATCACCTGCGCGGCGCCGGTGATCTCGACAGGGCCCAGCGCTACGCGCTCATGCATGCCGAACAACGGCTGCTCCGCAACGACCACCTCGGCGCCGCACAGCTCTTTCGCCTCGCCCATGAGCTCGGTCATGAGGATGCCAAAGGCGCGGCTTTTCTCCGCCGCGAAAGCAAAGCCCTCGCCGCCGCTGGCCACGAAACTCAGGCCGCCAAGGTCCTACTGCGAGCACTCACCGATCTCGACCCCGAGCAGACCCTAGAGATGCGCCTCTACGCGGCTCGGCTTCTGCTCACCAATGGCGAACAGGAGGCCGGCCGGAGAGTGCTTACCAAGGTCTTCGCCGACCTCGGCTTGCCGACCCTCGACGCGCCCGCGACCCCCCTCGGCGCGCTGATCCGTCGGGGCCGAAACCGATTCCGTGGCACCCGATTTCGCGAGCGCAGAGGCACCGATGTCAGCCAGCGCGAACTCCTTCAGGTCGATGCTGCATGGGCCGCGAGTTCCGGCCTCCTCGGCGCCGATGTACCGCTCGCCAAGGAGGCTCAAGCGCGTCATCTTCGACGCGCACTCAAAGTCGGTGAGCCCCTTCGAATCGGCCGTGCGCTCGCCCTCGAATCGCTGCTGCTCGCGATCGGCGGCGACGATTTAGGGCGCGCCGCCGATCTCCACGATCAATCCGTACAGATCGCGACCCGCAACGACGCCGCCCAGGTGCAAGCCCTCGCGGCCATCGCCCTCGCGGCCATCATTCTCCAGCGCGGCACCCCGAGCGAGGCGGCACGGGCCGCCGATGCAGCGCTCGTCCACCTGGAGAACGTCCCGATCTGCAACTTCGAGCACCGCATCGCCCGCACACTCCGCCTGGAGGCCGCGCTGCTCGAGGGCGACCTCGTCTACGCCGCTACACAATGCGAACGATGGTCATTGGAGGCGACCATCCGCTGCTCGCACACAGCCGCAACGGACCTCGGGCTCCTTCGCCTGCGCCTCGCGCTCGCGGCCGGCGATGACCCGCCCACTTGCGAGATCGATCCCGACCCCGAGCCCAACCACCTCGACCTGCTCTCCTGGCCCCGCTGGGCCGCCCGCTGCGAAGCAATGCTCGCAAACGGCGACGGAGACCTCGCCTGGACGACTCTCGACACTACGATCCGAGCGAGCAAGCCCGACGCGCTCGTGTTTGTACTCGCCGTTGATCTCCGGGCTCGCGCAGGTCTCGTCGCCGGTGCACAGCGACTCGCCGACGTCGACTGCGACTATGATCTGCTCCGCCGACACCCACATGCGATCGCCAAGGCACTCTCTGTGGCCCTCGCGAGCTGCCTCGCGATCCACCGCAACACCCACTTGGAGGAGGACACGCTCGGACGCGCCGCCGAATCCCTCGATGCCGCCGGGCTCCACCTCCGCGCTGCCCTCTGCCGCTGGCGTCTGAGCGATGCACACTCCACATCACGCCGCGAAATCGAGATCCACCTAGGCACACTCGGTGTCGTCAGGCCGTCCAAGGCCGCAGCTCTGGCGCTACCCTGGCTACATCGGCGGGCATCGCCTTCGTGATAGCCTGCGCTCATGGAGGATGACTTCGCGCTTCTCGACGCCTGGCGTGATGGTGATCTCGAAGCGGGCTCGCGCCTCTTTGATCGCCACTTCGAGAGCATCCATCGCTTCTTGCGCAACAAGGTCGGCGACGAGACCGACGAGGTCATGCAGCGCACCTTGCTCGCCTGCGTCGAATCCCGCGACCGCTTTCGCCGGGCCTCGAGCTTTCGCACGTTTCTCTTCGGCGTCGCCCGCCTAGAGCTGCTCTCGCACTATCGCCGTCGGCGTAAGCTCGATGCGCAGCTGCATTTTGAGGGCAAGTCCTTCTTTGATCTCAACCCCTCACCGAGCACGGTCGTCGCCGACCACAAAGAGCAGCAGCTCCTACACGAGGCGCTGCGACGGTTGCCGATGGACCTCCAGATCGCGCTCGAACTCCACTACTGGGAGTGCATGTCGGCCACCGAGATCGGCACGGTTCTCGAGATCCCCGCGGGCACCGTCAAAAGCCGCCTCCGCCGGGCCAAGCAGCTGCTCCGCAGCAGCATGGAGCAGCTCGCAGTCACAAAGATGCAGCTCGAGAGCACGCTCGGCGACCTCGAAGGTTGGGCGCGCTCGCTCGGTGATGTGCTCCGCCGCGAACCGATGACGGCCGGCGCACAAACGATCCCAAAAGATGGCAGCAATTAGGGTCTGGAAGCCACCCGCCCGCGCTCAGAGCCCCTTCAGGTGATCGCTCGCGCGAAAGGTGATCGACCGCCGCTCGCCGATCATGATCGCCTCCCCCGTCCGCGGGTTTCGACCCGGTCGCGGCGGCACGGTCTTCGCCGAGAATGTGCCAAAGCCGGGCTGAGAAAAACGTCCGTCGGCCGCGATCGCCCCGCCGATTGTCTCAAAGGTCAGGTCGATGAGGAGGGCGAGATCGCGGCGCGAGAGGCCGGCGAGCGCCTCGCTCTTCTCCCCCTCGGAGAGGCGATCACGGAGGGCAGTCACGAGCTCTTTTCGGGTCATCGCCGGCAAGCGATCGCAGAGCCGCGCGCTCCTGTCAACCGGGGTCCCCCTCCGACCATCGCTGGTAGACTCGCGGCGCCCAAGCGAGCGATTAGGCAGACGAGCCGACGCGGGCAACCCAGCAGAGGAGCGCACAATGACCGAGCATGACCACGACTACGACCTCATCGTGATCGGCAGCGGCCCCGGCGGCGAGGGAGCGGCGATGAAGGCGGCCAAGGCCGGGCGCACGGTGGCGATGATCGAGAAATACCGCCAAGTCGGCGGCGGCTGCACTCACTGGGCAACGATCCCCTCCAAAGCGTTGCGCCAGGCCGCGCGCTCGGTCAATGAGTTCCGCAAAAATCCGCTCGTTCGCGAACTCGCGGCGGGCCACCGAGCCACCTTCCCCGAGCTGCTGCGGACCGCGGGTTCGGTCATCGAGCGACAGGCGACCATGCGCCGCGACTTCTACGGGCGCAACGACATCCGCCTGGTCTCCGGCCGCGCCCGCTTCGTCGACGCCCACACCATCGCGGTCGAGCGCGCCGACTCCCAGGTCCAACGCCTGAGCGCCGCCAACTTTGTCATCGCCACCGGCTCACGCCCCTACCGACCGCCCAACATCGATTTCAGCCACCCGCGAGTCTTTGACAGCGACACGATCCTCTCCCTCGATCACACACCACCGACGATCACTATCTACGGTGCCGGCGTGGTCGGCTGCGAGTACGCCTCGATCTTCCGCTCGCTCGGCTGCAAGCTCAACCTGATAAACCAACGCGACCGGCTGCTCTCCTTCCTCGACGACGAGATCACCGACGCGCTCTCCTATCACCTCCGCGACCGCGGCGTGCTGATCCGCAACAACGAGATCTACGAGCGCATCGAACCCGTTGACGACGGTGTGCTCGTGCACCTCAAGTCGGGCAAACGGCTGCGGTCCGACATCCTTCTCTGGGCCAACGGGCGCTCCGGCAACACCCAAAACATCGGCCTCGATACCCTCGGCATCACCGCCAATAGCCGCGGTCAAATCGAAATCGACGAGGCCTACCGGACCCACGAACAGCCGCATATCTACGCGGTCGGCGACGTCGTCGGGCCCCCGAGCTTGGCCTCTGCCTCCTACGATCAAGGGCGCTTCGCAGCGACCCACATCGTCGACGGCGAGTGCAACCTGCGCCTGGTACAGGACATCCCCACCGGTATCTACACCGATCCTGAGATCTCATCGATCGGCCAGACCGAGCGCGAGTTGACCCGCGACAACGTGCCCTACGAGGTCGGCCATGCACGCTTTCGAAACCTCGCCCGCGCTCAGATCACCGGCCAGACCACCGGCATGCTGAAGATCCTCTTTCACCGCGAGACTCTGGCGATTCTCGGCATCCACTGCTTCGGTGATCAGGCGGCCGAGATCATCCACATCGGCCAGGCGATCATGGCCCAACCCGGCGAGGCCAACAGCCTCGAGTACTTCATCAATACGACCTTCAATTATCCGACCATGGCCGAGGCCTATCGAGTCGCCGCACTGAACGGGCTCAACCGCCTCTGCTGAGCGGCCGTGCGGGCTCGCGGCGAGATCACAGTTCCACAATCGCGATCACATGGGCCCGAGCATCGACAGTCTCAAAATCGACGATGTGAGCGGGACCCCAACCGAGTTCCTCCGCCGCCAACGCTCGCACCTCCGTCTCGCGATCGGTGGTCTCACGGCGCTCGTGATGGGCCTGGGCGTCTTCGCCGAAATCGCCGCGCGACTACCCCCGCCGGCGCTACTCCGCCGCGATTTCCTGACCGTGCTCTCTCTGAGTTTCGAGAACAACCTACCGAGCTGGTGGCTCTCGACCTTGCTCGCCCTCTGCGGCGGAGCACTTGCCCTCTGCGCCAGCACGACCGGTGAAGATCGCTGGCACTGGTGGCTCGCGAGCACCGGCGCCTTCGTGCTCTCTTTCGACGAGAGCGCCGGCATTCACATGGCGATCGCCGCGATGTACGAGAGCACAACGGGCATCTTTGGGCTCGGCTTTTTGCTGCCTGCCCTCGCGCTCACAGCCGCGATCCTGCGGCTCTCTCTACCCTGGCTCCGCCGCCTGCCACTGCGCTCCCGCCAGCTCTTTATCGCCGCCAGCTCGCTCTACCTCCTGGGTGCCCTCCTCCTCCAGCTGCTGCTCAGTCTCTGGGCCCGCGGCTCCGGTGAGCGCAGCTTGATCTTCACCGCGATCGAAATCCTTCAAAGACCGCTCGAAATCCTCGGCGCCAGTCTCCTGCTCGTCGCCCTCATCGATCACCTCAGCGGCAACCACAACGACCTGCAGCGATCTCTGCCGGCCGACTCCGCGCGAACTCCATAATCTGCACCTTCGAGCAGTAGCGCGAATCACCTCGGCACTTGGCCTCCGCGCTCTTCCATTAGGAGAGCTAGCGACTGGCCCTCGCGACGACTATGATCGCTGCGATGGCCATCCCCGACGATCCCAAGGCCTGGGCCCTCGCCCAGGCGGAGCGCCTCCGCAGTGATCCCAAGGGCTGGGCCCGCGACCAGGGCGAGCGAGCCAAAAAAATGGTTAACATCGCCCCCTTCAGCGACGAGCACCTCAAAGAGGAACTCATCGTCCTGCGCGCTGGCGTTGCCCGTGCAAAGCAACTCTCCTCCGACGAGCGTATCGCCCTGCACGACGCGATCGTCGATCTTCGCGAGCGCATCGCCCCCGGCGGAGCGATCGTCTCGGGAGCCAAGATCGGCCTCGCGGCGTCGATCCTGCCGGTCGTCGGCATGATCACCGGGCCGATCCTCGGCGGCGCCTACGGGGCACTTCGCTCCAAGCAGCTCGCGAGCGTACGCACCGAAATCGACGAAATGCTGCGCACCGTGGTCCGCAGCGGCCAGCGCTGAGTCTCGCCTCGCCCAGGACCGCTAGCGAACCGGCGGCCAGAGGGTATTGTTTTCGGGCTCGTCCGGTACATAGAGCACGTGCACAGCCCGCCCCTCCTCGTGCGCTTGAGCGCCGACATCCCAGGACTGTGCCTTGCCCTGGACCTCGCGACCGCCGGCGCTAAACGTGTACACAATTGCCCACGGCGAACGATTGTTCACCTTGATCGAGGTATCGCGGTGCACGTCGACAATCCTCCCGACCACCGCTCGCCCGTCGCGAAAGGCCTTGAGCACCCCCGCTGCCTTCTTGCGCCCGTGCAGCAAGAATATGGCGCCAAGGCCACCCAGCATGATCATGATGCCCGGGCCCACCCAGACAAAGACCATCATGCCCGAGGTCGCACCGATCATCGTAAATGCCAGGCCTTGGAGCAGCCCCACGCCAAGCAGGATCGCCCCGGCCATAAACGACACGTTGGACGTGTAGCGGACCTTCCGCTCGAAGGGCTGCGGCACCTTGCGCGGCGTCGGAGGCGGAGGATCGCCCGCTTCCAACCCCGGCAACGCGGGCATCGGCCCGCCGCACTCTTCACAGGTCAGAGGATGGTCTTTCCAGCCTGAACCACACCAGGGGCATTCGATCACGGGCAAACCGTACTCGCTCTCGTACAGCACCGCAACGCGCCGCTGCGACCCCTCGTCACGGCCAACGCATTCCTTGGGCCCATCCAGGCAGCTCGCCATTTGCGACTCTTTGCAGGCAGCCTCAAGGAATTCCGCGAAACTTCAAGCGTGCGATTTTGATCGACGCTGGCCCTCTTGAGGAACCCTGCATCTCCGTCTTCTGCGGACCGCGAAGCTCGCCCTCCGCCCCTCTCCAGGCGCCCTTCCGTGGTACGGTTTGTCGGCCCGAGGAGCCCGAGGAGCAGCACGATGAGCACCCACGACGACGACGATCTGCCCGCCCTGCCGACGATCCCGCGCCGCGCCGGCGCCCTCCTCAACTCGGACCAGCGCGAGATCGCCGAGCGGGCTGTCGAACACGCCGAGAATGCCTCGCTGCAAAACGCCGCGATCGGGGCGCCGGGCGATCCGGGCCACTGTTCCCACGGCTCCCACGGCTCCCACGGCTCCCACGGCTCCCACGGCTCCCACGGCTCCCACGGCT
>CAYYUP010000007.1:41805-56523 GCA_964474905.1 uncultured Nannocystis sp.
CCACGGCTCCCACGGCTCCCACGGCTCCCACGGCTCCCACGGCTCCCACGGCTCCTGGTAGCGCGGCCGACGAGCGTCGATGGAGAGCGCCAGCGCGACGGACGAGCGGGCCCCTGTTGAGGATGCCATCGAGGCCCGGATCGCCGGCCGCGGTCAGCGAGTTCACATCCTCACCGGCCAGGTCTGCAACAACAACTGCATCTTCTGCATGGAGGAGGATCGCGACGGTCGAAAGGTCACCAACTCGCGGACGACCGACGCGACCGTGCGCTGGATCCTCAGCCAACAAAAGGCCTACGAAGAGGTTTGTTTCACCTCTGGCGAGCCGACGACCAATCGACGCCTGGTGCCCTGGGTGCGCATGGCCAAAGAGGCAGGTGCCCGCTTCATCTCGGTGATGACCAACGGCCGCGCGCTCTCCTACGAAAAGTACACCAGGGCGCTGCTCGCTGCCGGGCTCAATCGGGTCTACATCTCGATCCACGGCCACACCAAAAAGCTCCACGAGGGACTGACCCGAACACCAGGT
Source organism: uncultured Nannocystis sp. (assembly GCA_964474905.1). Taxonomy (GTDB): domain Bacteria; phylum Myxococcota_A; class Polyangia; order Nannocystales; family Nannocystaceae; genus JADJRG01. The sequence continues at coordinate 42,335 of CAYYUP010000007.1, forward strand.
TCTTTTGAGCAGACCGTCGCCGGCCTGGAGATGGTCGCCCGCTACAAGCGCTACGGCATCGCTCTGCACACCAGCACGGTGGTGACCAAGCGCAATCTGCCGGAGATGGCCGCGATCTACCGCTACCTGCGGGCACGCGGCGTCGACCAGGTCGTCTTTAACGTCATGCAGGCCAACGGCCGCGCCAATACCTACTTCGATCAGCTCTTCCCCACATATACAGAGATTGCCGCGGCCGCCGGTGAGTTCCTCCGCGAGGCCCACATGCACGAAGAGCAGGTGATGGCTTTTTTTGTCGACATTCCGCTCTGCACTACCGGCGAACTGCCCGACTTTAATCGGGGCTACGTCGAAGACTATGTACACTTCGAGCCGCCCCCCGAAGCAGCTCGTAGCTTACTGCGCGAAGAGCTGCTCGAGACGCGACGCGCCGGCGAAGACGGCGAGCTGGTCCAGATCCGTCGCGCCGACCTAGACGACGATCAGCGACGAAAGCGGCCAGAGTGCGCGAACTGTCGCTACGACCGGGTATGCGAGGGTGTTTGGGGCAACTACCTGCGCCGCTACGGCTGGCAGGAGTTCGCGCCGGTCGGCTCCTAGGCGGCCCGCGGCCCTCCTGGTCGACGGTGACTTTTTCCTGTGCCGATACCGAAAATGCTTCGGTGCGACCCTCGATGCTCAGCGGCGCCCGACCTCGCGGAGAAGGGCAAATGCCCGCAACGGCTCGGCTGCGGTGGCTGCGAGCACTCCGCCCATCATCGCCCCGATCACACCAACAGTGGCGATGTCCGAGCCCGCCATCAAGAGCCCACGAATCGGCGTACGCGGCCGCAAATGGGGGTTCGCAAAACGATCAGGGGTCGGCTCAAGCCCGTAGATCGACCCCCGTGCGGGTCGCACAAAGTGATCTGTCGACAGCGGCGTTGACAGTTCGACATGGTCGACCATGCCCCGAAGTTGCGGCATCTTGCTTAAAAATTGCTCGAGCAAACTGTCACTCAGCCGACGCTTGAGTGCCTCGTAATCATCGCCCCGCCGACGCCAACGAGTCTTTGACCAGGCTGCAAAGCGCTCCCAGGGCACAAAGGTGACGACCTCGCCGGTGTGCCGTTGTTCGGGGCCAGGATCGTAGGTCGGATCCTTGAGCGAAGGAAAGGAGCAGTAGAGGATCGACGCCTCGGAGGGCTTTTCTCCAGCCTGTCCAAAGTGCCAGGTATCGGCCTCGACGTCCCAGGTGTTGTAAAACCAGCGGTTGGCCGAGCCGGCGCCGGCAGCCCGGATATCCCCCTTAAACCCGAGGTAGAGGCAGACGTGGGCGGGTGCCGGTTTCAGCTCGCGGATCGCATTGGCCCAGCGACCCCCCGCTTCGGTAGCTGGCAGCAGGCGGTTGACGGTCGCCAGCGCCCCTGCGGCGCTGATCACCCGCTGCGCCCGAATCTCCTCACCATCGCGCATGCGCACGCCGACCGCAGCCCCTCCATCAACCAGAATTTCGGCGACATCGGCTTTGATCCGGGTCCAGCCGCCAGCACCTGCGACTGTGCCCAGCAGGCACTTCGCGATCTCTGCAGAGCCGCCGACTGGATAGTAGGCACCGTGCATAAAATGCTTGGTCACGAGTGCCTGGATCGCAAAGGAGGAGCGGCTCGGCGGCGCTCCGTGGTAACCCCATTGAGCCGCGAGCACGGTCTTGAGGCGCTCATCTTGAGTGATCGAATCGAGCACCGTTTGCGTCCGCTCGAGCAGCGCGCGACGGGCCGGCCCTGCAAATACCCGCTCGACAAGGCCACCGCTGCGGGCAGGAAAGAGTCGGCCCAAGTAGTAGCCGCGCATCGCCCCAGCGACCTCCCGAACCCGGGCGAGATAACGATCGATGCCGTCGGCCTCCGCCGGAAAGGCCGCGACGAGGTTCTCGCGGAAGACCTGCCGATCGTCAGGAAAGTCGATCGAGACCCCGTCTGGAAACTCAAAAGCGTCGTAGACCGGACCGAGCGATGCCCAGGCGAGCCTGGCGTCGGTGAGACGGGAGAGCAAACGACCGGGCATGCTGTGCTCGGTGACCTCGCCGACCGCGTGCACACCGACATCCCAGCGATAACCCGGGCGTTTAAACTCGTGGGTAAAGCCGCCAGCGACGTAATGCTGCTCGAGAACCAAAACGCGGTGACCGAGCTTCGCCAGCATCGCCGCCGCCGTCATGCCGCCCATGCCCGAGCCGATGACGATCGTATTCCAGCCCCCCGGACCCGGGAGGTCCTTCGGCACATTGCGGCTCCATGGCTTGTCGCGCTCGCTCATCGCCCGAGGGTACCAGCTAGGTCCTAGCCCGGTTGCACCCGAAAGAAACGAAAGCTACCGCCGCCTCGCCAACCGACCGCAGAGCTGATCCCCCCCTCATCTTCGCCGCCCAGCACCTGCAGCATGCGCGCCCGAACGTGGCTGATGCAATGCTCGCCGCGCTCGATCATCAGCCATCGGCGCCCGAGCTTGTGGGCAACCGCTCCAGTCGTGCCAGACCCCGCAAAGGCGTCGAGTACCAGCTCCCCGGGCCCGCTCGCGATCCGCAGGACACGCTCGAGCAAACGCTCCGGCTTCGGCGTTGTAAAGGGCTCGACGCCGGGAAAGAGCCGGAGCATCTCCCGCTTGGCCTCTTGGTTGGAGCCGCAGGCCTTCGACGTCCACCAGGAATCCGGCACGATGCCGTCCTGGACCTCGCTGAGGAAGAGCTTAAGCCGCGGCCCCCGATCCCCCTTGGGGCCAAACCACAGCCTGTTGTCGGCGATCAGCGCGGCTGTACGATCGGGCAGCCCGTTCCAATGTCGTCCGGCAGGCGGCAGCGACTCACCGCCCGCCGGCCGGGCGATCGCGTAGCGGTAGATCGCCCGACGCTCTGCATCCTCGGAGCGCACCGAATAGGAGACGCTCTGCCAGCGACCGCGGCGATCGCCGTCAGGGTTTTTGTAGGGACCTAGCTGGGCCGCGTCGCGGGGGATCAAGTTGCGACGCCAGGCGCCGATCTCTTTGGCGTAGACGAGCAGGGTGTCGTGCGATCCAGAGATCAGCGCCCTATTTTTTTTGGCGCAGATCCGCTGCCAGACCACGGAGGCGACAAAATTTTCCCGACCAAAGATGCCGTCTAAAAGCACCTTCATGTAGTGCACCTCGTTATCGTCTAAGTGCATCCACAGCGAACCATCGGCGCCGAGCAAACGATGAAAGAGACGGGCCCGCACGGCCATCGCTTGCAACCAACGGCCATGATCATCGCCGTCGTTGTAGTGCTCAAAGGTGACACCTGTATTAAATGGAGGGTCGGCGTAGATGCAGCGCACTTGCCCCTCAAACTCTGCACAGAGGGCCGCTAGCGCCGGCCGATTGTCCCCGTGGATCAGGCGGTTGTCGGTCGCGCCCGCAGGCTCACCGCCCCCGAGCTCGGGCATCTCGACCAGCAGCGACCCGGGGCTCGTCAGGCCCGGCTGCTCGTCGCTCTCGACCCCTGTCAGCTCAATTCGGGTCTTTCCGGTCGCCCTTGGCACGGCAACATCCTAACCCAGCGCAGTCCGCCCGCGTCGACAGGTCTACTCGTCTGCGCCTGCAGGCCCAAGCTCAACCGCAACACCCAAGCGCTCGGCCTGCGCCGCCTCTTTCTTTCGCTTCGCCGCGAAGAGCCGACGCCCGCGATCCGTGATCCGACCAACCGGCACTAGACCCGACTCTTTCATCGCCGCACGCGACCTCGGAACCTGCGAAGGCGCACCGCGAAGCTCAAACTCCTGCCGCCACTCGGCGACGCTCATGTCCCCATTAAATGAGGGATCACCGGGATCGCCGAGCACAGCCCCGACGATCGCGCCCTGATCGACAAAGACCGGGTGAAGCTCGGCCGGATCGTAGGCACCGCCCTGATCAAAGAGCCCGCCGCAGATCGATCGCAGCGAGCAGACACCGCACCCGTCGGCGTAAATATGCCCCCAGGCGGTCTGCCGGACCGTCTGCTTATCGTCGAGGAAATGCACGACGCGCTCCTCGCCCTTGATGATCTTGCGAGTCTCGGTGCTCGCCCAGGCGAACTCGGTCATATAACAAAGCGGCACTCGCTCGACCCGAAAGCTGCGCCCTGACCTGTGGAGATGACGGAGCGCCCGATGCAGCGAGAGTTCAAAATCCGCTAATCGGGGCACAAAGCGCTCTTGATTGACCTCTGCGCGACCCATCGACGGGTCCAGGTTATTCCAGACGAAGTGGCGAACCTGGGGATGATGCTCGGTGAAGTAACGGACATTTACGTCGAGGTGATCCGCGTTTTGGCGATTGATCACCGAGTTGATATTCACCTCGATGCCCGCGGCCGCGGCATTGTCGAGCGCCGCAAAGGCCCGCCCCAAGGTCCCTTCGACACCCCGCAGCGAGGCCTCGATCTCGGGGCGCACGGAGTAAATCGAGACGTGCACAAGACGAAGCCCCGCACGCCCGAGTTCGCGGGCAAAGCTGCGATCCGCAAGACGCCAGCCGTTGGTGATCATCCTGACGTGCAGACCACGCTCGTTCGCGTAGGCGATGATCTCGGGGAGGTTTGCGTGCAGCGTCGGCTCGCCGCCGGTCATCACCACGCCGAAGTAATCGCGCGCCACTAGGTCATCGACGAGCACACGCATCGACTCGAGGTCGTGTATGTAGGGCGTCGTCGGATTCGAACAAAAGCCGCAAAAATGGTTGCAATGACGAACAACCTGGATGTAGCCGATATTGGCCATGCACCGACAGCTTAGCCGCCGCGGCCGGTCGAGGATAGGAGCGCGAGCCCGCGCGTGCTAGCGCCCACCATGCCCGCAACCTATACTTCGCCCCGATGAGCCGCCCCAAAACAAGCATCGATTGGCGGACTGTCGCCCTCTTCATAGGCCTCTCGCTGGCCGTCGGCCTGCTCTGGGAGACACCGGTGGTCTACCCGCTCAAGATCCTGGTGGTCTTCTTCCACGAGCTCAGCCACGGGCTCATGGCCATCCTCACCGGCGGCGAGATCGTCGAAATTCAGGTCGTCGCCCAGCAGGGCGGCCATTGCATCACCATCGGCGGCTCGCGAATCCTGACCCTCAGCGCCGGCTATCTCGGCTCACTCGTTTGGGGCTGCACCATCCTGACGCTCGCCGCACGCACCCGCCTCGACCGCGGCATCGCGGTGACGCTCGGTGTCATTCTCCTCGCCGTCACCGCGAGCTACCTCCGCCCGCTCGCGAGCTTCGGCTTCGGCTTCGGTATCGCCAGCAGCCTCGCGCTCATTTTCATGGGGCTCAAACTCTCCGAGCGCATCTGCGACATGGTGCTCCGTCTGATCGGCCTCACCAGCTGCCTCTATGCGGTCCTCGACATCAAGAGCGACATCCTCGACCGCCCCGAGCTGCGCTCCGACGCGGCGATGCTCGCCGAGGTCACCGGCCTGCCGACGATGTTTTGGGGCGTACTCTGGATCAGCGTCGCCGTGATCACGGCCCTGGCCTTCCTGATCTTCGCCTCACGCACCAAAGAGCAGGACCACCTCAAAACCCTACTAAAGCGCCGCGCCAGCGCCAAGTAGGGCTAAAGGTCTCCCGATCAAAGCGACTGCCCGCTGCTTGGGTGGGCAGTCTGATCCCGTGGTCCCGGGCCGCCGACGCGCGCGCTAACGCCCATCAACCCGGCGGTACGCAGCCGACCACGGCCCCGTCATTGACCGGTGTCCGGCTGCCCCGGTTCTCAACACGGTAGATGAGTTCGTAATCCCCATCGAGCAGGAGAACATCGATCGCATCGCCGCTCTTGCCGACGAAAAGCTCATCCTCCGTACCGATCTTGCGGACAAAGAATCGGGCCTGCCCCGTCGCCTCCGCGTCGAGATCAGGCAGGATACGCGACAGATAGGTGGCCTGGATCGACACGTGATAATCGATCAGCCCCCCCGTGATCATGAGCCCCTCTTCGATCAATGTCTCATGATTTGCCGGCACTCCCCCTTGGGAGTTAACGACGGTATAATATACGTCGTAGGTACCATTCATGATCCGCCTTGAGTACGATCCGCTGCTCGTCTGAGCGAGGAATACACGATCACCAGCGGCACTCCGCAGGAAGACCTCGCCCTTATCATAGTCGCTCAACGGCGGTAACTCTCCGTTGACGGTGATTATACCGCTCACCACGCTGGTCGCCAGGTCGACCACGAGCGGCTCGTTCTGCATCGCCGAGATCCTATCTTCTCCAACGATTCCGAAGGTATTCGCCGGGAGACCGCCATCGCTGACCTCGTGGCGGAAGAATACATCGTAGTCGCTGCGCAGAAGCCTCGCCTGAATGCCGCCGGCGACGTCACCAATTTCAGCTCGCTCGCCAAAGCCATCACCGACCAGGAGGTTGCCGCGATTGTCGGGATCTGCCGGCTTACTCTCGTCATCAACGGTAATCTCGCCGGTCACGGTGATCGTCTGGATCTTCAAGCTCACGAGGTTGGTCTTGAGTTCCGCGGCGTTCAATGCCGCATCAGTGCCCATGATCTCGACCGTATTGAGGCGACCCCAGGTATTCGCGGGGGCCCCCGACTGTACAGTATCAGCGGCATAAAACACATCGTAGCTCGCAGATCCACCGACCACAGGTATCGCGCCGATGTTGCCTGTCGCAGTATCCGCGATTTCCGTAATTGCGCCTGTCAGCTGATCCTGGAGGTAGATACGACCGTGATCGTAGGCACTCGGAGGCGGCGGTTTGCCGTCGAAGAAAATCTCGCCGCTGAGCTCTACGACCTCGAGATCGACCTGCTTGTACTGGATCTTCTCGGGGTCTGCGACCTCGACCTCACCGATCTTCGCCAGTCGGTTATAGGGCATCTTGATCTGCCGGTCCTCGGACTCATAAAAAATCTCGTAGTTGCCGGGGACCAGGTGCATCGTCAGCTTGCCGTCGGTCATCTCCGAGGTCTTGCCGACGACCGTGCGATCTTTATAACCCGTCTCGGAGATCGAGAGCACGCCGTCATCGTAGTCAGAGAGCGTCGGGGCATCGCCGTTGACCATAAGCGTGAGTTCGACTTCGACACTGTCGATATCGACGTCAAACTCAATGTGTTCGCCATCGACGGTGATCTTTGAGACCACGGCGATGCTTTTATTCTCTGGTAGGGTCGAAGCCTCGGCCCTGCTCTCGTACACGACGTCGTACTGTCCCTCTAACACCCATGCACTGACGATACCTTGATTGACGCGGCCAAAATACGCACGATCACCGGTCGCTCTTTCGGCCAGGTAGATATCGCCATCGTCATAGATAGAACCCTCGTGCACGGTTTCGTTGACAGTGACAGATAGCGTCACATGACGGAGGGAGAGTTCCTCTGGCCAATATTGATCGCAGCAGCTGCCCTCATCGAACCCACAGGCGTCGCTGGGGCCTGTCCCCGTGCCCGTACCCGTGCTCGTGCCTGTGCTCGAACCGGGGCCGGTTTCCCAGGTATCTCCGCCTGGGCCCGAATCACTCCCGCTCTCCCCACCCGTAGTGGCCGCAGAATCCGACCCCTCGGCGGTGCCTGCGGTCAACTGAGCGTCGTCGCTGGGCTCTCCGCAACCCGCAGCGCAGAGCGCCGCGATCCCGGCGACGGTCGCCCACCTAGTATTCAAGCTAATCATGGGCCTACGATAGCACGTTTGCAGCGCCCTTCTGGACTGCAGAATCCGCGTCGTGAGGCTCTCAGGCCGCTTTCTACCGGCTTCGCGCATTGCCCATAAGCCCGCACATTCTCACCGGCAGGTCGCCCTTGACAGGCCCGGAAAGGCGCTGCACTCTCCGCATCCAGGGTCAGTCGATGCGTCGCTCGGTGAGCACGGTAATGCCCCCAACTCTGCCCGCACCCGGCACACAACCCGCTCGTACAGCGAGCCTGCGGTCGGAGACGACGACGATGCGACCCCCGATGATCAAGTATCCGCGCACCCACCACCTGGTCGGATCGCGCCTCCAACACGGCGATCACGACCTCACAGCGATCCCCTTCGCGGCGATCCGCGGCCGCCAGCTCATCGCCGAAGAGAAAATGGACGGCGCGAACGCAGCGCTCTCCTTTACAGAGGCCGGCGAGCTCCTGCTCCAAAGCCGCGGCCACTACCTCATGGGAGGGCCCCGTGAGCGCCACTTCGACCTCTTCAAGAAATGGGCAAATACCCATGCTAGTGCCCTCCATATCGCCCTAGGAGCGCGTTTTGTGATGTACGGTGAGTGGCTCTACGCCAAGCACACATGTTTCTACGACGCCCTGCCCCATTACTTCATGGAGTTTGACGTCTACGATCGAGAGAGCGCCGAATTCCTCTCGACTCCCCGTCGCCGCGAGCTGCTCACCGGCCTGCCGATTGTCTCCGTAGCCGTGCTCTGGCAGGGCGCGCCCGATCACCTGCGCGAACTCAAATCCCTGGTCGGTCGCTCCCGTTTCAAGACCCCAGCCTGGCACGAAGCTCTGCTCACAGCGGCGAGCGCCGCCGGTGTCGAGCGTGAGCAAGTACTCGACGAGACCGATCGCGAAAGCGCCATGGAGGGGCTCTACCTCAAGGTCGAAGCCGATGGTCGGGTTTTGCAGCGCCTTAAATGGGTGCGGCGATCCTTCCTTAGCGCGATCCAAGACTCCGGCAGCCACTGGCTCGCGCGTCCGATCATCGCCAACAAGCTCGCCGACGGCGTCGACCTCTGGGCCAGCTAGCAGGTCGATCATGCCCTACCCATTTGCACAGGTCGTCACCGGCGGCGTCGACTGGCCAACGCTGGCCAAAGAGACGTGGGCCATCAAGATGGCAAAATGCCCCCAGGACCCCGAGTACCACGGCGAGGGCGACGTCTGGACCCACACCATGATGGTCTGCGAGGAGCTACAGGGCCTGGACGCGTGGCGCTCGCTGCCGGTTGCTGAGCGCGAACTCGTCTTCGCCGCTTGCCTCCTCCACGACGTCGCCAAGCCGGCCTGTACCACCATGATCGACGGTCGCATCCGGCAACCGGGACACTCCGTCAAGGGCGCACATGTTGCCCGCAACCTGCTGTGGCGGGCCGATCTCGATCCGCACACGCGCGAGGCGATCGCCGGGCTCATCCGCTACCACCAGGTCCCCTTCTTTTGCATCGACGAGGCCGATCCGATCCGCCGGATCGCCCAGGTCAGCCAGCGAGCCCGCTGCGACCATCTCACGCTGGTCAACCGTGCCGACGCCCTCGGCCGGATCTGCGCCGATAAGAGCAGGCTGCTCGAGAACGTCGATCTCTTCTTCGAACTCGCACGCGAGCAACGCTGCCTCCGCGAAGCCTTTGCATTCCCCTCTGCACATACTCGCTATACCTATTTTAGCTCCAGCGGTCGCGACCCCCGCACTCTCGCCTATGAGGATACTCGCTGCGAGGTCGTGTTGATGTGCGGCCTTCCAGGAAGCGGCAAAAACACCTGGATCTCCGACAACCTGGATCTCCCAATCGTCTCGCTCGACTCGATCCGCAAAGAGCTCGGCCGTGCCCCCACCGCCGACCCAAGGCCGGTGCTGCAGCTCGCCCGCGAACGCGCCCGTGTGCACCTCCGCACGGCTCAACCCTTTGTTTGGAACGCGACCAACCTGACCCGTCGGATCCGCGACCGTGTCATCAATCTCTTCACCAACTACGGCGCGAGCGTGCGTCTGGTCTACGTAGAAGTGCCCTACAAGCGCCTCCTCGAGCAAAACCGGGCTCGCACCGCCGCCGTCCCCGAGGCGGTGATCGAGCGCATGACTCGGATCTGGGAGCCCCCGGACAGTACCGAGGCCCATCGCGTTGACTGGGTTTTTTCCTGAGCCCTCCCCCTCAGGGCGACGGCGCAAACGACCACGGATCGCGACGCCACGGGGCCGCCACACCGACGCGCAGGCGGCCAAGAAAATCGTCGATGTCGATCTCGCGGGCACCAAAACGCCGCAGATGTGCGGTCGGCTGTTGGCAATCGATCATCGTGAATCCCCAGGCTGCGAGCTGGTGCACGAGGGCGACAAAGGCCACCTTTGAGGCATCCGCACGCCGAGTAAACATGCTCTCCCCGCAAAACACATCGCCCAGCGCCAACCCGTAAAGCCCCGCGACCAGCTCGTCGCCGACCCAGGCCTCGACCGTGTGCACAATGCCCCGCCGATGGAGTTCGCCCATCGATGCGAGCAGCTGCGTGGTGATCCAGGTCCCGTCCTGCCCCGGACGCGGAGTCTCCGCGCAGCCCCGCATCACCCCCGCGAAGTCGCGATCAAAGGTCAGCCTCAGCTCGCCCTGCAGCCGGCGGATCGCCTTGGCCAGCGACCGACCGACGTGCAGCTCCTCGGGAAAAAGCACCATGCGTGGCATCGGACACCACCAAAGCAGCGGTTCGCCCTCGCTCGACCAGGGGAAGATGCCCTGGGTGTAGGCGAGCAGCAGTCGCTCTGGACGCAGGTCACCGCCGGCCGCCAGGAGGCCGTCCTTCTCCGCTAGGTGGGGATCCGGGAAGCGAATCGCGTCATCGAGAAGAAAGACCGCCATGTTCAACGCCCTTTAATAAAGCAGGAGCGACTGCCGGTGACGGGCGAGATGTACTCGCGCTCGCCTCGACGGTCGCTCCCCGTGGGCCCGCGGCTTGCTGGCCCCTCTTGCAACACAGGCTCAGCGACGACGCTCAGTGGCCTGGCGGACGACCAGCGCCCGTCCTTCGAGCTCGCGCCCGTTGAGCTCTTCGATCGCCTTTGCGGCCTCGCGGTGGTTGGCCATCGTCACGAAGCCGAAGCCGCGGGAGTCGCCAGTGTCGCGGTCGAGAACCACGGCCGCATCGATGACCTGGCCCATCGCCTCGAAGGCCTTGCGCAACATCTCGGTGTTGACGGCCCAGTCGAGGCTGCCGACGAAGAGCCGAGTGGGCACACCGCCGGTCGAACGACCGCCGATCGGAGCGATCGCAGCGGGTCCCGTGTGAACGTTGGCAACAACCTCTTCGATCGAGAGCAAACCGCCCTGGATCTCGTCGACCGTGGTGACCTGAATCGTTCCGCTGCCGGACGCACGGTTCTGGGCCTGTCTCTCGGCCTTGCGCTTTTTTTTGCGCTGCTTCTCAAGTTCACGTTGCCGTTTACCGGCCGAGTAGCTGCTTCTTGCCATGGATCCTTTGTGGTGATTGGGTGTCGGAACTGGGGCGACGAAAAACCCTGCGGTCGCGCCCTGGCGGCCGCGTGGTCATCGGGGCAACGGCTGGGTTTGACACAGAACCCGCGCCAGGGAGGCCCCAAGACGCGGCGATGTCATACCTCATGGCCCCCCGCCCCCGCAAGCCAAAGGCAGCACGCCTTTACGAGGTCGCCAGCTCACAAATGCGCACATCGCGCAACTCCCCAGGCTGCGATCTGCGACCGCCAGCGTAGCGCTCTCCAGGCCCGTGCATCGCCCGGTGCTCGCCGACGATCGCCGACGATCGCCGGATCGCGTTCACGACTGCCGATCTCAAAATGAACGCTGCCGCGAGCTTGAAGCCTGTGCTGCAGGACCCCGCGCCGACCGTCCCGCCGTTCGCCGAGCAGATCCAGATCACCGACCACGGTGTGGGCGCAGAAGGTCGGCGTGCCGCGTTGACCATGTGCTCAGGACGACAGCTAAATTCACCGCGGAGCCAGAGGTCCCGGCGACGGGCGACAAAGGCAAAACGACCGCTGCGGATCATCTCGGTCGTGCGCCGGCTCAGGATCTGCCGCGACGTGTTGAAGTGATGGACCTCGCCGCCCAGGCAGAACCGTGCGAGCAACCTACCCACGAGATCGGCTTCGCTGGCGAGCGAAAATCATCTACAACGTCAGCGCAAAATGTCGGACTTCCTCAGCCGCGCACAGCATCTGCCGAGGCTCGGGCTCGGGATCAGCACCGAGTACGGAGCGCGCCGTCGTGATCACGCGCTCGACCCCGCGGCCCTGCGAGCCACGGATCCCCGCTTCGCAGGCTTCCTCGAGGTCGGCGTCGAGCTAGCTCTCGGCCTGGACGACGATGCCCTCGCCTGGGCGGCTCGCGGTCTGCCGACCACCTATCACTTCCTCGACATCAACCTCGACGAGCCCGAGGATTTTACCGACGACTGGCTGCGACAGCTGCGCTCTGCGATCGATCTTCTGCGCCCCGCCTGGCTCTGCGGCGACGCCGGGCTCTGGCACTTTGGCGGCCGCGATCGCGGACAGATGCTGCTCTTGCCACCGATCTTGATCGCCGAAGCGGTCGAACCGATGGCCGCCGGCATCGACAAACTGCGCGAATGCACAGGTCTCGAAGTGCTGCCCGAGAACCCCCCGGGCGCCGCCTTTGTCGGCGATCTGCATCTCCTCGAATTCTTCGCCAGACTCGCCGAAGCCGCCGATACCGGCCTCGTCATCGACTGCGCCCACCTGGCGATGTACCAGCGCAGCCGCGGTCTCGATGCCCTCGCGGCCTTCGACCAACTGCCCTGGGATCGGGTGATCGAACTCCACATCGCCGGCGGCAGCGAGCACGCGATCGAAGGCCTCGGCTGGGTCGAAGACGATCACGGCACCGATGTGCTCGCAGATACCTGGGCGATCACCGAGGCGGCGATCGAACGCGCGAGCAACCTGCGCGCTGTCGTCATCGAGTGCGAGCGCAACCCGCTCTCCGCCGTGCTGCCGATCTTTGAATCCGCCCGCAGCCGCCTGCCCGCTGAGTTTACGGACCTCTCAAAAACAGAGGAGCCGAGCCGATGAATCGCCGCGATCTCGACCCGCAAAAAATCCAGCAGGCGCTGGTCTGCATGCTCTTTGATCCGAGCTACGAGGCACTCCTGCGCACTGACCAAACGTTCGCTGAACTCTCCTCCGACGAGCGCGCACTGCTTTGTACCCTCGACCCCAGATCCCTGCGCACCGACCCGATGCGCCGACCCCGGGCGCTGCAGGCGATTCTCGAGGAGTACCCGGTCAGCGCCGCCCTCCTGGGCGTGCCGCAGGTCGACCGATTCTTTGCCTCGCCGATCTTTCGCGCGGTGATCCGAAGCCGCGGATCGATGGCGATCGGCTTCGCGAAGTTCCTCGGCACGCGTGCCCGCGGAGTCGGCATGATCGAAGCCGCGATCGCCCACACAAGACGCCCGAGGCCGCCCCAACCTGGCCTCGGGTGCAGCCCCCTTTTCATTCCCCTAATTGTGCCCAAGGGCACCCTCAACTGGTACCAGCAAGCACTCGGGCGTCTGGGCCCCACGCCCCTGCGCGCCCTTGCAGAACTCCCGGAGCCCTGGCGTAAACGACCTCCCAAAGGCGGCGCCGAGTACCTGCTGGTCGAGGGCAAAAGCGACGGTCAAGCGGCCCTCGGCGGCGCCTCTGAGGGGCTCGTGCGCCTGCTGCTCGCAGCCTCACCGCCGCGCTCCCGAGCCGAACTCGCTGCCGCCGCGCAAAAGCTCGGCGCCGAGCCTGCCGAAGCCGACGAGCTACTCGACGGACTGCTCGAAGACGAGCTGCTCGTCTTGCAACCGAACCCGTAATCGCGATTCGTCGTGACACAGTCTCTCGCTGCCAGCCAGCGGGTGCTGTACTGCACGATCATCGTTCGCAGTGTCTCGCCGCGTTGCAGCGAGACGGTGAGACTATCGTCAATTCCGTGATTCTCGACCACGCAACCCCTCAACTTCATAATTTTGCGATCCTAAACCCGACGATTCAGCATTTCATCGACCCGAGATTCGCAAATCGTTCGGATGCGGAGAAATTCAATGGTGCAATAGTGGCGATGAAGGTGAGGCTGGATGAATCACGACATTCGACGCATGAGGCTCCGTCTTTGCACGTTGTTGCCTGTATTGCTATTACTGCCCGCATTCTCTGCGTGCACAGCGAGCGGGTTTGAATGCGGCACTCCATTGGCAAGTGACCCCGCACTCACCCATACCTGCGATCTTCCCGAAGAGGTCTGTATCTGCGCGACTCGTTCCTGTGCACAACCTGAGCACCCGGCATCCGACGCAAAACATGCCTGCGAGTCGGGACTCCGTTACGTCACAGACAAGTCCTTTGTAACCGCAAATGAACTCGCAGGAGCATGTGTTGATCCCGCTCACAAGCTCTCCGCGATCGACCAGCCCGACGGGCAGTCACGATGCCCCGGCAGCCCGCCCGTGCCCAACGACAGCGCCACAGACGGCACCTCCACCG
>CAYYUP010000007.1:56623-64956 GCA_964474905.1 uncultured Nannocystis sp.
CGGCACCTCCACCGACACAAACTAGAAAAGGACCTCACGATGCTCACTTCACTCGCATTTTTGTCCGTCCTCAACCTCCTCGTCGCAACGTCGTCTGCCCCGCAAGAGTGCGTCTTACAACCGACACACGGAACACCACTCCTTCTCGGGGACGTCGAGAAACAGACCATCGAACTCACGGGCAATGGCTGGTGCTACGGGGTCAACGCCACATTACTGATCAACGGCACCGACAATAGCAAACGATTCCATGTCAATGTAAAGGACAACACGGAGACAAAGTATCTGAATAAAAATGGAGGAGGAAAGAAAAGACGGCACCGTAAACACGAACATTTTACAATGAAAACATCGTCGACACTCAGCACCACACTAGACGCCAACCGATCGAGTTCCTCCTCCTGGAACCTCTTCAGTGACGACCTTGTCGCGACCGCGGGCGGACAGGCCACGGCCCGCCTTGTGATAGAATCGCTACCCGTACAGGTCTCCTCGACAACAACCGTCATCTACAATGACTACCCACTCCTCACCGTGCTCGCCGCATCCAATGCCAAGCCACCGGGGGTCGCGACGATATCCTCCGACACAACGCTCTCGAACACGGCGTTTATCAGTCTTCCGAATATGGGAAGTGTCGCCACATGGAGCGCAACGTCTGACGACGCCAATGTGACGATTGCGCCAACTAGCGGATCCGCGGGTCCTAATCGAACAGACATCGTCCTTCGCTCCCAACAGATCATCAACTTCACGGTCCAACAAGCATCCGCAAACCCGGTCATGGCGACACTCAAAGCGACGCGCGCCTCTAAGGAGACCTTCAGCCTCCGGGTTAAACTCGCTGATTCGGCCGAAAACAGCTCGCTGCCGCTGAATATCGCCGATATCGTCCATGTGAAATGTCAAAAAGATGTGCGCCAATCGCACCATGTGATCATCAATAATGACGAGCTCGCTGCGGTCAGCAACTCGGTGATCAGCAACAATCTCTGTACCATCGTGATCTCCGAAGATGCGATCTCCAGGGCGCTCGCCAAACGGCATGGCATCGATGCAACACACGAGAAGTGCAAGCGAAGAAAGAACACACCGCGCTGCAAGGAGATTGGCGCCGGGGATGGCGAGTTCATCACACTCCTCGAATCAGCTGACAGGGAGAAGCTCACGAAGCTCACGAAGCTCTACGGGCGTCAGCGGCTCACGATCTTCGTCTACTCCGATGACTCAAAGCGCGAAGCGTCGCGCCAGAGCATCTTCATCTCGGCAGACCTCAAGGGGCGCAGATCGATCCCGATCAACTTCGGCGGCGAAAAACCAGATCGAAACAAGCCCTTTCATGTAGAAATCGCCGGCCAGCCGGTGGCGAGCAAGGGTCAGCTCTCCGAACTCAAGGACTACCCCGAACGCACCTACCGAGCGACCCTGAGACCCAAGGGCGCCTTTGGGATCACTCACTGGAGTGGCAGCCTCGGCTCGAAGAGCCTCCGAGTCTTCGCGACGATCCCGGTTGACTTCGCCTCGGTGCGCTTCCCCGCAGCGGGCCTCGACCTCAAGTCCAGCAGCGACACCAGCGCGGCCCAATTCACCTCGCTCACGACCGGTCTGCTGCTCACGGTCGAGCCCTGGGACTACAGGCGAAGCACCAATATGTTCGCCATCCCCTTCCGTTTCCAGGGCGGCCTCTTGATGTCCAACTGGTACAAGGGCGTCTTTCATCCCTCGACCTACCTCGGCGGGGCGGTCACCCTGCCCCTGCTGCGGGGCACCAAGCAGCTCGACATCGACTTGGCCCTGGGCCTCGGCTGGGAGGTCGATCTGCGCAACGGCTACGATTCGTTCGGACAGCGCAATCACCTGCTCCTGACCCTGGGCATGAACGTGCTCTCGCTCTTCGGTCCGCAGTCGGCTCCAAAGTAGGGCCGGGCAGCCGCGCTCAGCCTGCGCGACACCTGCACTTGTGCTCCGCAAAAGCTCGGGTCACACTCTCGCCGATGCGCCGCGTGCACGAGCAAAGCTGATGAAGAGGTCAGGCGAGAGGCCAGGGAGGTCGGATGAGGTCGAGTGGGAGTCCCCCATCAGGGCCTCGACGCTGCCCACCCCCAGGGATCCGCGGGTGACCGTCGTCTCGTCCGAGCTGCCCACGCTCGAGGGCGGCCTTGTGCCCGGCGAACGTGTCGGTCGCTACGTGATCCTCAACCTCATCGGTCGCGGCGGAATGGGCGTCGTCTACTCCGCCTACGACCCCGAACTCGACCGCAAAATCGCCCTCAAGCTGCTGCTCACCACCGATGCCGACGCCGGTTCCCGCCTGCAGCGCGAGGCCCAAGCGATGGCCAAACTCTCGCACCCAAACGTCGTCGCGATCCACGATGTAGGGGCCCACGACGGCCAGATCTACCTGGCGATGGAGTTCGTCAACGGCGACACGCTCGACGCCTGGTTGCACACCCACCGACCGCCCAGCGCCGAGATCCTGGAGCTCTTCATCGCCGCCGGAGAAGGGCTCGCAGCGGCCCACAAAGCCGGCCTCATCCACCGCGACGTCAAGCCCGAAAACATCATGATCTGCCGCGACAAGCGGGTGCGTGTCATGGACTTCGGCCTCGCCCGCGCGGATCAAGCACCTGCGCCCAAACTCACCGGTCAGCACCCGAGCCTCGCCCATCTAAGCCGCTCCAACGTGCTCAGCAGCGAACTCACCCAAGAGGGGCTTCTGGTCGGTACACCGCTTTACATGGCGCCCGAGCAGTGGCTCGGACTGCCCACCGATACCCGCAGCGACGTCTTCTCCTTTGCGGTCGCACTCTGGGAGGCGCTCTACGGCGTGCATCCTTTTCGCAGCGACAGCCCGGCAGGTGTCGCCGTCGCCGTCACCGAGGGCCTGCTACAGGAGCCGCCCTCGCGCAGCACGGTGCCGCCGTGGATCCGCAGGGTCCTCACAAAAGGTCTGCAGACCGCCCCCGAGAATCGCTGGCCGTCGATGCGCAGCTTCGTCGATGCTCTCCTGGACGATCCTGCGCCGCGGATCCGCAAGTTCCTGATCGCCGGAATCGCCATCGCCGCAGCGCTCGTGATCTTCGTCAGCTGGCGTCTCGATCACAGTCGCCAGGTCCGTGCCTGCGAGCGCGACGCAACAACGATCGACTCGGTCTGGTCCCCGGCGATCGGCCGCGAACTCCAGCAGGCGATGCTCGACACCGGCGTGGGCTTCGCAAAGACCAGCTCATCCACCGCCATCGACATGCTCGGCGCCTACGCAGATGCCTGGTCGACGACCCGCCACGACACCTGCATCGACGAACTAAGCGGCGACATCACACCGGCGCTCTCCCGGCGGATCAACACCTGCCTAGACGACCGCCGCGATGCCCTGGGAGCACTGGTCAAGTCGCTTTGCGATGCGGACGCTGGCGTCGTCGAGGGCGCCGTCAATACGGTCGCGTCCCTCCAGCAGCCCGAAATCTGCGCCGATCCAGAGCAGCTCGGCGCCTACGAAGAGCTTCCCAAACACCTCGAAGAGATCGCGAGTGCACAGCTCCAACGCCTCGCGACGATCCAGGCCCAGGCGATCGCAGGCCGCTTTGCCCAGGCCAGCGAGGCCGCCGAAGCGGCCAAGGCCGACGCCCACGAGACCCAACTGGCGCACCTCGAGGTCCGCGCCACAATCACCGCAGGCAAGGTCGCAGAGCTGCGCGGCGATTTTCCTGCCGCGCGCCAGGAGTACGAGGCTGCGCTCTACACTGCAGGCCGCAACGGCGCCGATGGGCTCGCCGCCGAAGCCAGCCTCTCACTCGCGTGGATCGACGGTGTGCGCCTCGCCGAGTTCGAGCTCGGCATCGCCTACACGCAACTCGCCAAAATGTGGCTAGAGCACCTAGAGGTGCCCGAGGGCGACCTCCGTTGGCAGCGCTACCACCACGTCGTGTCCTCGCTCTACGACGACCATGCCGACTACGACCGCGCCCGCGAGCACCAAGAGAAAGCGATCGCGATCGCCGAGAGCACCCTCGGCCCCGACCATCCGGTGGTCTCGGGATCGGTCAACAACCTAGGCCTCATCTTCCGCGCCCGCGGGGAGCCGGCCATCGCCCGCGAACACTTCCGCAGGGCCCTGCGGATCCGCGAAACAACCTACGGCCCCGACCACCCCCAGGTCGCCGTTGTCGTCGCCAACTTGGGCCTCGCCGAGGTCGATCTCGGCAACCTCGATGTGGCCCAAAAGCTCCTCCAGCGCAGCCTCGAGATCCGCGTGCGCACCTTTGGCCCCGATCACCAAGAGGTCGCCTCGGCGCTGCTCAACGTCGCCATGGTCACCTACCAACGCAGCGATTTTCAGGCGGCGCTGCAGGGCAACCTGCGCGCCCTCGAGATCCAAGAGCGAAGGTTCGGCCCCGAGCATCCCCGGGTCGCGACCAACCTCTTCAACATCGGCGTGATCAAGGGCGACCTAGGCGACTACGAGGGCGCCGAAGCGGCACTCACCCGCACCCTCAAAATCCAGCATCTGGTCTACCCCCCCGATCACCCGCGAATCGGCATCACCCTGACCGCCCTCGCCGAGCTCGCCCTCGAGCGTCACAACTTCAAAGCTGCCCTCGAGTACATCGAGCGCGGCGAGCCGATGGTCACGGCCAAGCTCGGCGCGGAGCATCGGGAGTACGCCTCACTGCTGACGATCCGCGGCGCCGCCCTGCTCGGCCTCGGCAACCCCAAAGAGGCCGCCGCCCAGCATCGCCAGGCTCTGGCGATCATCGAGAGCAAGCTCGGCGCCGATCACCAGCGCATGCTCGATCCGCTGCTCTGTCTCGCCAACGACCAGCTCGCCCTCAAAGACTTCGACGGCGCACTGCTCTCTGCCGAGCACGCGCTCGCGCTCTTCGAAGAGAACTCCGGCAATACCCACGACCGCGCCAAGGCCCGCTTCGCGATCGCGAGGGCCCGCTGGCACACTGCCGCCACCCGCGACCAGGCCCTGCGCCATGCGCTCGAGGCTCGCGAACTCGCGATCACCGCAGGAGCCGGCGCTGCTGCCCTCAAACTCGACATCGACGCATGGCTCAAAGCTCACGGCCAACGTCTTCCATAGCGACTCCACACTCGCGACCAACGCCTCTCCATCGGCGCTCTCAAAGGCGACGCAGCAAGGCGCTCGCGAGGCGTCCCGCGGCGGCGGCATCGTGGCGAAAGAAGAGCGACGGCTCCACCGCTTCGAGTTCGCCCAGCACCCAACACCCCTGCTCATCGCGCATCATGTCGACCCGCGCGTAGAGCAGCGGTTGATGCTCGCCACCGGCGGCCGCCACCAGGGATTTGGCCGCACGGATCTGCTCTGCGCTCACCTGGGCCGGGCGATCGCTCGCACCGTAGTCATCCTGGACCCGGTAGTCCCCCGGAACCGGGATCTTCTGCACCGCGTGGGAAAAGACCCCATCAAAGAAGATCAGGCTGGTCTCGCCCTCGGTCTCGACCCGTCGCAGGTAGGGCTGGAGCATCATGTCCTCGCGGACGAGGTGCTGATCGAGGTGAGCCTGAGCCTCCGCCAAACCGCGCTCATCAGCGGCGAAGCGCAGGGTCCCGCGGGCACAGGCGCCGACCTGCGGTTTGATAAACCCCCGACTCCAGCCGCGCTCGCGCAGCACCGCAGCGACATCGACGACGCTCGCCCGCGGCAGCCAGAGCGTCGGCACGAGCCTCGCACCGGCGGCCTCGAGTTCCCGAAGATAACGCTTATGGGTGTTCCAACGGATGATCGGCGCCGGATTAAAGAGACGAGTGAGCCCACCAATACGCTCTGCCCAGGCGATAAATTCGTCGCGGCGATCGCCGCCCTCGCCGTCATCCCAGTAGTCCCAGGTGGTGCGGATAAGGCAGGCGTCGTAGTCCCCAAAGCGCACCCCGGCGTCGTCCCAAGCGACCGTATCGACCGCCGCACCCAGACCCTGGAGAGCCGCGAGAAGCGGCACATCATCCTTCTCCCACGCGGGTAGCTGACGGCACGAGGCGATCACGATGCGCATGTCGCAGACAATACTCGCAGCGCCGGGAGCAGGGCACACACCAGACCCAAACTGCCCGCCCCAGCACAGGTCCGGGCAGGCCCAAAAACCTTCAAAACGCCTCAAAACGCCTCAAAAACGCCTCAAAAACAGCAAAACAACCTCCGTCCAGGCGAACCCCGAGCCCCGCCCGTTCTGGAATATACTGCGCGCCCCGTGTCCTGGATCACCCGCGTTCTCATCGGCGTCGTCGTCGTTATCCTTCTGGCGATCGGCACCCTCGCCTGGCTTTTTCGTTCGCAGGCAGAGGCGATCCCCGACGAGCTACCGGCGATCGATCTCGCTGTCGCCGACCCGATGAAGATCACGATCCCCGGTGGCGATATCCCCGATCTTCAGCTCGCCAATTTCAAGGACAAACGCGTCTACTTCCTCCTCGAGGATCGAGAGAGCATGCAGGCCGGCGAGAGCAAGGCACTCAACCGCTCACTCGCCCGCTGGACGCTGGCAAGCGAGACCACCGGCTTCATGATCGGCGATGCCAAGGGCTTTGGTCTCTTCCGCAGCAAGGTCAGCGAGTTCATGGGCATGATGCGCCCAGAGATGCGCCTGCCCCTCTATATCGACTTCCAGGGGGCATTTTACGACACCTTTAAGCTGCCTCGCGGTCACAGCGGCTTTGTCCTGCTCGACGGTGGCGAGGTCCTCTACCGCCACAGCGGCCCTGCCGACGTCGCCGTCATCGACCATCTGCGGGGGCTGATGAATGCGAGCCTGCCCGAGCTGCCCTCTGCCCCTGCCTTCCAGGTCGGTGAGCTGACCAATAAGACATGCGAAGGTCGGGTCTGTCTCTTCGCCTTCCTCGACGAGCCTGTCGACCGCACGGACGTGCCGGGCCTCGAGGGCGGCTGGAAAGGCGGGCGCGAAGAGGGTTTTGAGCGCTTCTCCAGGCCGAGCATCCGCCTCGTCGGCACCCTCGCCGGAGCCGACGAGAAAATCGATGAAGATCGGGTATCTGGCGTCATTATCGGCGATCTCAGCGGCTTTGAGTTCCGCCGCTGGAAGCTCGAGAGCGACGCCAAGACGGCCCGCGAGGCCTTTGGCCTGGGTGAGCGCGCCGCCCTTGTGGTCATCAACGCGGACGGCAAGCTCGCCTTTAAAGCCGAGGGCAAGGTCGCCTTTTGGCAACTCGGTCTGGTCGCCGATCTCATCGATGTCGACCTGGGCGAGCGCGACGGCAAACCCTAACTCTCGGGTATCGACCTGTACCGGGCCCAAGTGGTCAGGATGCGGGGAGAGGGATTCGAACCCTCAACACCTTTCGGCTTCCCTGGGTTTAAACCGAGGTAACTTTACCAATTTGCACACCCCCGCGTACGTTATCGCTCGTATTTACGATTCCTGATGCCGGAGGGGGGATTCGAACCCCCATCCTCTTGCGAGCTCTCGGCCCTCAACCGAGCGGCTTTTCCAGTTTGCCCACTCCGGCGGATGCCGGGCCTTCGCCCAGCGTATATGTAATGGATAGTCTGCGGCCAATACGGGAGGAGGGACTCGAACCCTCAACGCCTTTCGGCTCTCGGGTTTGAACCGAGCGGCTTTGCCAGTTTGCCCACTCCCGCGGGTTCCCGGACCCTCATCCGGTGTATTTGTCTGTACCTACTGCGCTGTCCTTTTTCGTTCTTGGGATGCGGGAGGAGGGATTCGAACCCTCAATGCCTTGCGGCTCTCGGGTCTGAGCCGAGCAGCTTTACCAGTTTGCCCACTCCCGCAGGCATCTTCTCTTCGGACGATCGACTCGCCTGACTCATATGATTCGGGACGGCGGGATTCGAACCCGCAACCTCCGGTCCCCCAGACCGGCGCGCTACCAGATTGCGCCACACCCCGCTAAACAACTACGATCCGCGAACTTCGCGGTAGTAGGGCTGGGGAGATTCGAACTCCCGACCTCTCGCTCCCGAAACGAGCGCGCTGACCCGACTGCGCTACAGCCCTCAATGATTCCGCAACCGACAGATGCCGGCCCCGGATAGCAATTAGGATCCGCAGGGAGGGACTCGAACCCCCACGCGCCGAAGCGCCGTGCTTTTACAGAGCACTGTCAGACCAATTTGACGTCCTGCGGTGATTGTATAGAATCCCTCGCTCACCTCGCACCTGCATTCTCCGCCTCAAGGCAGATCTATATTGATACTGAGCCCGAGGACCCAGAAGTACCGACACTTCGGCCGCGAAACCTCAGCTAGAGGCCTCGTAGAGCCTCATAGAGCCTCGTAGAGCCTCGTAGCGCCCCGCAGAGCCTCATAGAGCCCCGCAGAGCCCCGTAGAGCC
>CAYYUP010000007.1:65056-77298 GCA_964474905.1 uncultured Nannocystis sp.
CCGTAGAGCGCCCCTGCTCGATCGGCCCCCGCCTGTAGCTACGCTGGTAAGCGGCCAAGAAGGGGCAACAGAAGGTACGGAGGCAGCCGCAACGAACCTGGGAGCAAATACGCCGACAGGGGCGAATTGCTGCAATAGGAACGGTATTGATCGGAGCGGCGCGACATCTTGAACCTCGTGGAATGAGTGTGTACCTCAGTGATTCCAGCGAGTCAAGACTATATTGATAGTTTTCTTGGGGGGCCCGCGAGCCGCATGCACGGCCGCGCTCAGGCCTCGATTCGAGCGACATAGAAGCCGTCGCAGCCGCGCTCCTCTGGGGTCCAAGTCGCTTCCTGGACGACCCGTAACTGGTGCTCGGCGGCGAAATCCGCCACCAACATCTCGCCCTCCTCGGGCTCCAACGAACAGACCGCATAGACCAGGCGACCCCCGCGAGAGACCCGCCGCCAACAGGCCTCGAGCAGCTCTCGCTGGAGCTGCGCGCATGCGGCGATGTCGGAAAATTCCCGGACAAAGCGCAGCTCAGGATGTCGTCCGAGGTTGCCGAGACCGGTGCAGGGCGCGTCGAGCAGCACACCGTCAAAGAGCGGCCCGTCATCGATGCCCCCGAGTTCATCCCGAAGATCGCCATCGACGACCTGCAGATCGAGCTCGGCTCGATCGAGCCCGCCGCGGGTCGCCAGGCCGACCTGTTCGCGCAGGCGAACAACGCTGCGATCGGCGGCGACGATCGTGCCGCTGCGCCCCATCATCTCAGCCACCTGAAGCGTCTTTGTGCCCATGCCCGCGCAGGCGTCGAGGATCCGCTCGCCCTCGCGAGCCGCCAGAAGCAGCGCGGGCTGCTGCGATCCCAGGGCCTGGATCGAGAACACACCCGCGCGAAAAAGCCGATGCTCACTGAGCGCACCGCCACCCCGAACCCGCAGCGCCTGCCCCTGGCCCTCGACCGTCGAGACCTCCGCACCGACCTCCGCGCGGAGGATCTCGGCGACCTGCTCGGCACTCGCCTGGCTGCGATCGATCCGCAAATCGAGCGACGGCGGCTCGGCACAGGCCCGACCCCGAAGCTGCGCGCGCTCAGGACCTAGGCGCTTGATCCAACGCCCCGCCAACCACCGCGGCACTGACCAACGACGGGCGAGCACATCGAGCGGCTTGCCCTGCTCCAGCGCGAGATCGAAGGCATCGCCCTCCGCCGCGATCCTCGAGAGCATCGCCTGAGCAGCGGCCACCAAGGCTCCGCCTCGATCAAACTTTGCGATCCCGCGGGTCGCCTCCGAGATCGCCGCATGTGCGGGATGACCCAGCTCCCGCAGCTCGTAGACACCGACCCGAAGGATTTCACGGGCTCGCCCCTTGATGCCCGCGGGACGATGGGCGACGCCATCGATGAGCGCATCCAGGCGAGCGCGATGGCGGAGCACACCGTACACAAGCGTCGTCACCAAGCCGCGATCGCGACGATCGAGCCCGCTCTCGGCCAACTGCTCGGCGAGGATCCTGTTGGAAAAACCGCGACGCTGCTGGACCTGGCGAAGTACCCGGACCGCGACCTCGCGAGCTGATGGAGGAGGGCGTGACATCGCCCGCGTTGTACCCCGAATCGCCAAAGCCCGGAGCGCCGGCAGTCCGCGGCCCGAAGTTCGCCGCCCAAAGCCCGCAACGGGGTGCTGCGAGCCTTGGGCCGATCGCCTGGGTGACGCCACGACTCGGCCCTTGTTACGCTGCCGCTGCAATGGCCCGCTCCTCCGCCGCGCTCCTCCTCCTCAGTTCCGCTCTCAGCCTGCACGCGATCGCGTGCGGAGACGGCCTCGGCAGCTCGGAGAGCGCCGGCGAAGCCAGCCTGCTGCCGCGGCTTCAAGAGTATCGCGCCTGGGCCCGCGCGCCCGGCGATTACCAGATGCCGCTCGTACCCGCCCAAGGCACGCACGGCGCCTATATCGACATCTATATCAATGATGTGGTCGCGCAGGCCCTACTCGAGGGGTCAGATAGCCTCAGCACCTGGCCGACCGGCTCGGTCATCGTCAAAGACGGCTTTGACGACGCCGAGGGCACCTCCCTCCGTCAGGTCGCCGTGATGGAGAGGCGCGCGGAGGGCTGGTACTGGGAGGAGTACGACGCCGCCGACCTCGAGGATCCGCTCTTTGCGGGCGCCCCGGACATCTGCGTCGATTGCCACTCGGCAGGTCAAGACTCGGTCCGCGCATTCGGCCTGCCCTAGCAAAATCGCGCGCCCCTGAGGGCAGCATACCCCATACGACATTATGGGTCGATTCAGCATGAGGTAGACAAGCCTCCGCCAAAAGATCGATTCACAGGACCCCTCGGTGATCCGATCGGTACACTCGTAACGCTACCCCCCACAGACCGGCCGCCACGGGTCTCAAACATCCTGTAGGGCAATGCCCTCCATGGAGCCACAGGTCACACAGTGTGCACATTTTCATACTATGCACACTGCGCGAATTACATACAGTCGCAACCTCAAAACTGAGCAACCCAAACCCAGCGGCCCTGATACACTCAACAAAATCGATACCGGCCCCGCGAAGATCGCAATCTCGACTTCGCGGCGTCGGCCCGTACACCGGAGAGAACTAGGATGAATCGTCGAGGCTTTATTCATGGCGCACTTGCCTCTGCCGCGGCTGTTGTCGCCTACAACCCGACCCGCGGGGTTTGGGCCGCAGAGCCCGATCCCAACGCGATCGACATCCCCGATCTCGACGGAGACCTGGTGCTCGCCGGCGATGTGCTCGGCGACGCGGCCGACGACTTCGGGCACATTATCCACAGCGCCCCGGTCGCGGTGCTCTTTCCCGGCTCGGTCGACGACATCGTCAAGCTGATCAAATTCGCCAATACGCACGGCATCAAGCTCGGCGGCATGAGCATGATCGGCGACACCCACAGCACCTATGGCCAATCACAGGTCGCCGGCGGCGTCGTGATCGACATGTCCTCGCTCGCCGAGATCCACGAGATATCGGACGACAGTGCCCTCGTCGACGCCGGCGTGCGCTGGATCGATCTCCTGCAAGAGTCGCTGATGGTCGGCAAGAGCCCGCCGACTCTCACCGACTATATCGACCTCAGCATTGGCGGCACGCTCTCTGTCGGCGGCATCGGCGGTCAGGTCTTCGCCCACGGGCTACAGGTCGATAACGTGCTCGAGCTTCAGGTCGTCACCGGCAAGGGCAAGCTCGTCACCTGCTCACCGACCCAGCGTAAAAAACTCTTTAACTCCGTGCGAGCGGGCTTGGGGCAATTCGGAATCATCGTCCGCGCGCGCGTCCGGCTAGTCGACGTACCCTCGATGGTCCGGGTCTACACCGCGCTTTACACCGAACTCGCGGACATGACCTGCGACCAAGAGATCGTCATCGACGACGGCCGCTTTGACTACGTCGAAGGCTTTGCAGAGCCCGATCCAGGGGGCAGCGGCTGGATCTACAAGATCGAGGCCGCGAAGTATTTCGAGCCCGGGGATGAGCCCGACGACGACGCTCTCACCTCCGATCTGTCCTATAATCAGGACACTCTCGCGACCTCCGACGCCAGCTACTTCGACTTCGCGAATCGAATCGCACCCGTCGTCGCTTTCCTCAAGCAGATCGGCGCATGGGGCCTGCCGCACCCATGGATCGATCTCTTTGTACCCGGAGACGAGGCCGTCGACTTTATCCAAGGAGTGCTCGATCAGACCACACTCACAGATACGGGCCAGGGACCGATCCTCATCTATCCCTTTAAGCGATCAAAGGTGCATACGCGCTTCCTCGCGCTGCCGCACACCGAGACCATCTATCTCTTCTCGATCCTCCGCACGGCCGTGCCACCGGTTCTCGCCGAGGATCTCGTCGTCAAGAACCGCGAGATCTACGAGGAACTCCGTGACCTAGGGGGCAAACGCTACCCGATCTCAGCGATTCCATTCGACGCTGCGGATTGGCACGAGCACTTTGGCAACAAGTCCTGGAAGTTCTTCAAGGCCAAGCTCAAATTCGACCCTTGTAATGTACTCACCCCTGGGCAGGGTATCTTTAGCTGGTAGTTTGTCGATATTTGGGTACTATTAGCTCGTTGCCTGATCGGCGGAGGGAGAGCCATGAGGCGCTGCCCGCCGCCGTCGCGCAACGGAGACCTCGATGAGCGAGCTAGACGTTCCCGACCATGGCGTACTAGTAACCCGAACAGAGCGGATCTGGCTCGGTGATAACGGGATCATCCACGCAATCGTGCACCCCGGCCTGGTGACGACTCTCGAGGATGCCCGAGCCAACGTGCGCGGATTCTCGCGGGTCAGTGACCGCATTAAGTGCGGCGCCATCATCGATATGCGCGCACATGCTGCCTCGGCCACACGCGAGGCCCGCGAATACTACGCGGGGCCCGAGAACGCCAGGGTCGTGCTCGCCGTCGCGCTCTTAGTTCGTTCGTCGATCTCGCGATTGATGGGAAACTTCTTCCTCGGGCTCAACCGCCCCCCCTTTCCCCTCAAGCTCTTCGCCGAGCCCGAGCCCGCGCTCGCCTGGCTCAAGGATCACTGCCCCGCCGAGAGGAGCCGGGTTGACACGGTCCATTGAGACGCGCACCGAGTTCATCTCGTTCGACGATACAGACGATGTCGTCCGTTGCGAGGTAAAGGCGACCAGCGAGCATCTGCTCGAAGACGCCATCGACAACGTGCGCGCCACCGGCGAGATCACTGGGGGGCGGCGTGTATTCCTCCTCCTCGATGCCCGCACAACGGTCGCGATCTCCCGCGAAGCCCGCGAATACTACGTCGGGCCGCAAAACGCCGAACTCGTGCGCGCCACCGCCATGCTCATCAACTCCTCTGTCGGCAGGATCATCGGCAACTTCATCCTCCGAGTTAATCGCCCGCCATTTCCCTTCCGTCTATTTTCTGATGATGAGTCCGCCGGTGCGTGGTTTCACGAGCTTCGAAGAGCGGACACAGACGATGCCCACGGTGACCTCTGAGCCTCGCCAGGTGCTCGGTGCCGCGCTCGTGGGCGGCCCCCCGCGCGAATGCTCACCCGAGCAGCTCGCCGCACGTCTAGACCGCCTCGAGCGACGCATCGCCTCGGCGCTCGGCCGTCCAGAGCGCCCCAAGCAGGATCCGAGCACCAGCAGCCTGTCAACCCTGCTCTCGCAACTCGAGGACAGCTCCGAAACCCTGGCCGCGGCCTTCGAGCAGCAGCGCGAGAAAAACCGCCGCATGGACCACCAGTTTGGCGAGCTTGTCGAGGTCGTGACCGCCCTGGCAGCGCTCGACTACAGCCGCCGAGCACAGGTCTACGAGGGACAGGACGACGCGACCAACGCGCTCGCGATCGGTCTCAATATGATGTGTGAAGAGCTCGCCCATGCGACCACAGAGCTCATCCACACCCGCGACGAGGCCCTCGCCGCCAACCGGGCCAAGAGCACATTTCTTGCCAACATGAGCCACGAATTTAGGACCCCGCTAAACGCCATCATCGGCTATAGCGAACTGCTATTCGAGGAGCACGGTGCCACAGCCACGCCGATGATGCTCCGCGACCTCAATCATATCAATAGTGCCGCCCGTCATGTCCTCGACTTGATTCAGGACACCCTCGATCTCTCCAAAATTGAGGCCAACAAGCTCGATCTAGAGCTCCGCCCACTGCACCTGCCCGATCTCCTCGAAGATATCATCGCGACTGTCCTACCAACATTGCACCACGACAATAACAGCTTCGAGCATATCGCCGACTACCAGACAATCCACATTATCGCCGATGCGACCCGCCTGCGACAGGTCCTGCTCAATCTGCTCAGCAACGCGATCAAGTTCACGGTCGATGGCGTCATCACGTTGACCGTGAGCGAGCGCGTGGCCCGGGGCAAGCCCATCCTCGACTTCTCCGTCCACGACACCGGCATCGGCATCTCCACCGAGATGGTCGGCACAGTCTTCGAGGCGTTCACCCAGGGCGACAACTCGACCACACGGATCTACGGCGGCACCGGCCTAGGCCTCACGATTTCACAGCGACTCTGCAAAATGATGGGCGGCACCCTCACCGTCACCAGCGAGTTAGGGGTGGGCTCGACCTTTGTCGCCTCGTTGCCCCTGTACCCCTCGAAGTAAAGGCGGCGTAGCTCGACGCCGGGCGGTATTTCACGCATACTAGGGCCTCTGCAGGGGCACCATGCGCTGGCTCGACCATACCGTACCCAATACCGGCGGACGCAGCATCCGCGAGCTGCTTGTACTCGCCGGCGGCATCGCCCTCTCGACCTGGGAGCTGAGCCGCGAGGGCGGTCCCGATGTCGGCAATGCCATCGTCTATGTCGGCGCCACGCTCCTCTTCGCCCTGCGCTTTTACCTGGCCCGGGCGATCGGCGTCGGTGCCTGTATCGCTGCCATCGCCCAGCAGTGGCCAAACCTCCGCTACGGCGCCGAGCAGGCCGACCTCATGACGCTCGGTGTTTTTCCCCTGCTCGCGATCTTCCTGCTCAGCTCCCGCGATCTCAGCGAGCGCTTTGAGGGCGCCCCCTCAAACATCCGCCTCCTGCCAAACCCGTGGAGCCACTTCACCTCCGCACAGACCCGAACCTTGCGTGGGTCCTGTTACGCCGCGGGTGCGCTGGCAGGGCTCCTGGATCACTCGCTCCAGATCTCACACCTCCTCTCTCCGCCACTGTGGCCACGGCTCATGATGATCGCGGCCGTCCTCTCGATCGTGATTCTCAGCCTGGGCCGCAGCATCGGCCTCTTCTGCCTGTGGATCACAGGCGTCATCGTCGCCCTTCTCACAGTCCCCCAGCTGCTCGCCGCAGAGGCTGCAATCGCCGGCGAGAGCGCTGGCGCCGAAGCTCTGCTCTTCACCGGTGGGCCCCACTACGTGCTGCCAATCGTGCTCTTCGCGATCGCCGCGGCCGCGATCGCAACGCCCTTCTCCGCTCGCCTGCTCCGGCAACTCCTGGCCGACTGAGCAGCTCAGTCCATCGGCTCGGACACATCCACCGACAGGCCGCTCGGCACCGTCGCGGGCGAGATTTTTGCCAGCTGCTCGGGGCGCAGAGAGTCCTCTGAGAGCGCCCGCAAAAAGGCCGCGAGATGCTCTACATCCTCCTCTGCGTCGATCACGACGGTCGCCATCAGCGGATCCGGGCCGGCAGCGATGACCTCCGTGCTATTTGCCAGGAGCGAGTCGTGCAAGGATGTATGTGAGCACTGAAATGTCGTGTAGTCGACCCATGTGGCATTGGCTAGCTGCTCAATATCATAGTTGATGAGCGCCCCCTCGGGATCGATATAATGGGCGATAAATGCCTCCAATGTGGCGTACTGACCGAGCCGTCCGTAGGGGCCGGTATACTCGACATTGCGCAACGGCGCCGTTCGCCAGCGGTAGCGTTCGTCCACCGGGAAGACCTCGTCTCCTTGCCCCTCCAGCACCCACGCCTGGGCGTGGTCATTGCGAGTACGGCCAAAATCATCGTATCCATCGGCGCCGTTGCGACGGGGCAGATCATTGCCGCAACCAAAGGTCGGCGCCAAGGTGTTGTGGAAGTCGCTGTCGGTGAAGGCCGCCCCCGCGTGGCAGGACACACAATTGCCAGTCTTGCTGTCGAAGAAGAGCGCGGCCCCACGGAGTTCCGGCTCGTCGAGCGCACAGTCGTCCCCGGCGACAAAACGATCCCAGGGGCTGTCGACCGCGGCGAACGCGACGAGTTCGTAGGCCGCGATCGCATTGCCCGCATGACCAAAATTCATGTCGGCGATCGAGAGCCCCGGATAGGCGGCCTCAAAAAGCTCGATATACCCCGGAATGTCGCGCAAACGAGTCATATAACCGTCAAACATACAGCCAAAGACGTCCGGCAGAGCGGCGTCGGGATCGAGACAGAGCAGGATTTCGTTATTTGGGTCGGTCCCGGGAATGCCCAGCATCTCCGAGAAAGTCACCTCCGGCAGCATCGCCTGACCCGCGACCACGCGAGGAGCAAGTACGCCCGTAAAATCCTCAAAGGGCACTTGGTATGCGGGGAGGATCACGGGTAGGCCCAAGCCAATGACATTGCCATCGACCTGGGCGACCTTGCCATCAATCGTCAGATTTTCGACAAGATGCAGATTAAAGAGGGATTGGGTGTGGCGCCCGCCGACCTGACCGCCCACGCGCTCAGGGCCGACGCCCTGACCCTTTACCCCGCTGTTGAGCGTTAACCGATCCGTGAGGCCGAGCGCAGGGCTGTGGCAGGTCGCACAGGAGACATCGCGGCCACCGCTCAGGATCTTGTCGTGAAAGAGCGCCTCACCGAGCGCGACCAACTCCGGGCGGATCGTCGGGGCTTCGAGCGGGGCCACGCCCTGTGCCTCGATCTGAGCCCGAACAACACCGACGAGTTCCAAATCATTGCACGGACCCTCTCCCATCATCGGCGGCCCGCCGGTACAGCTGCACATCCCGACAATAGCGAGCGTAGTACCCCTGTGCTTTGACAGGCTGATCAGCTTCGTGAGCATCTTCGTACCCTCTCCAAATATCCGTATAAACGAGCGTTCGGGCCCACCGAGCGCGTATGCCAAGGCGGAGGTTCCATCACCCTCCCCTCCTAGTCAAGGCCCGCAATAGCCCACACATGGGCTCACCTAGTGCTGGCACATGCGGCTAAAATGCAATCCACAGGCCCGCTCTTCGGTGCAGATCTGTGCGATCCTTGGCACCGATAAACGGACCGACGACACAATCATGCCCCGCCCACGACAATGGACTATTTGCGCGCTCACGGGGCTGCTCGCCTGCGTAGCGGCGGGTGAAAGCACTCCAGCCTCACAGCTATCGGCCGTCGACGCCGACGAACCCCAGGCGAGCCAGGACATCGCCGAATCCGCACTCTTAGGGACCTCCCGCGATCCCGAAGCGAGCCCGGCAATGCCCGAACACGCGGCGACAATCTCCCCTCCTCCAGCGCCTTCCGGCAGCGCCGCCCAGCCCCTCAATCTCACCTGGAAACACGTGCGCTTCACCGAGGCCGGCATGGAGCTCGATCTCATCGACGGCGCTCATTCGACCCACGCCTGGCCCAAGGGTGGGGTTCTCCAGCAAGCGTTCAAGCTCGAGGACAGCGAGGGACAGAGCCTCCAGCTGTTGATCCGAGCTGGTGAGGGCGTAAGCCTCGCCTCATTGCGAGCCGACCGAGAAAGCGAGGACACCCTGACCTCGCCGCTCACCAAGGCGACCACCTGCGGCCAGGCATCACAGCACATCGAGTTCGCCGCGCCCCGGCTCGATATCCAATGTGTCATCTACGGAGACGGCCGCCCCAACGGCCCAAGCACCGTGCCGCCGATGACAACTGTCGCCGAGTCCTTTCGCTACGAAAAGCTCGACGTTGTCGTCTCCTGGCGACTGCCCACCTCCCTGCGCGAGCGCTACCGTGAGGATGAGCGCCGCTTCTTCGCCAGCTTGCGCTGCGCCGACCAGCCACATTCTGGCGGCGAATAGCCTGTGCGCCTAAGCGCCTGTGGAGTTCTCTTCGGTGCCTTCGTCCTCGAGCTTGGCGCGAGCCTTCGCGCCCAGACGGCGCAGGCCGATATTCTCGTCGAGGAAACGCTTGCAGGGCACCGCGACCTCCCCCTCTGCGGTCCGCAGAATCACGCTAACGCCGAAGTAACGGAGCACGGTGCCCTCGACCCCGGCAATTTTGATCGAGTCGCCGGGACGTGCCAATCGCCGCATGAACTGACCCGCAACGAGGTTGTGAAACGAGTGACGGCTACCGAGCGCAAACGCCAGGGCGATCGCGGCGCAGGTGATCGAGGCCAGGGTGACGAGCAAAGTCTCGATGAGATTGGTCTCGATACCCGCCTGGCCCGCAGCAACCACTGCCGCCAGCGTCATCACTCCGTAATAGGCGAGGTTGCCGAGCACCTCGGGCTGCTCGACATCGCCGCGGCTGCGACCGACACCCGTAGCGAGCTTGCGGAGCAAACCCGCGAGCGCGGCCCCCCCCCCGAGGATAAATACTGCCGCCAGCAACCGCGGCAGGAAGCTGACGATCGCGGCGACACCATCACCGACGATAGTTAGGTTTAGAACATCGGCGGCCGCTGCCGCAGTGATGAGCAGGCCCATGTACCAGACAAGCTGGCCCATCAGATGGGAGACCCCCTTGCGAATACCGACCGCGTAGAGCAGGCGAGCGGCCCCGGCCTTCTCTGCGAGCCCGTCCAGGCCGCTCTTGTCCACCGCAAAGCGCACGACCCGACGAAGGATCGCCGAGACGATGATGCCGCCGATCAGCACCGCTAAAAAGAGCGACGCCGTCGGCCAAATCTCCATGAACTTCGCGCGTATTGTCTCAAGCATCTATTCTCACTCCTTAGGCCCCTCGGGCCCCTTGGGGGGGTCGCCAGTCCGAACACTCGCATCGCTTTCGGCCGGATCCTCGCCGTCTTCGCCGTCCTTGCCCTCACCCTCACCAGAGGTCGACTTCTTCTCGAGGCTGAGCATCGACATCGTGACGTTGCTGGACTCGATCGCGACCGCCGTGAGCAGGGCCATCGTGCTCGGCGGTCGCACACCTTCACTCGCCGCGAGCTGATCGATCTCGTTTTTGACCCGGTCGCCGAAGTCCGCAGCGATCGCCACGACTTCCTCACGGAACACCTCGAAAACGGAGTGGATCCAGTCTGACTCAAGTTCTTCCGAGACCACTTTGATCCCCTCCTTTCTTCTCGTAGGTCCGTTGAAACTCAGCCCTCGCCCGCGATAGGCGCATCTTTGCCGCCGATTCGCCGATCTCTAGGACCTTCGCGATCTCCTTGAGCGAAAGCTCTTCGACGAAGCGCAACACCATGATCTCGCGGTAGGGATACGCGAGCTCCGAGAGCACCTGTTTGAGCAGGTCGCGGCCCTCGACCTGGCCCGAGATCGGCGCCGTACTGCGGGCCGTAAGCACGCCGCTGCGCTCCTCATAACGGGCACGTGTCTTTGCATCTCGCCGATAATTAAAGGCGAGACGACGGGCCAAGACCCGAAGCCAGCCGCGAAAACGGCTGCCATCACCACATGATTCGATCGCGAGGAAAGCACGAATAAAGGCCTCTTGTGCGACGTCCTCTGCATCGCTCTGACTGTTGAGGAAGTGCATGAGCAGACGGACGAGCCATTGTTGATGACGATCGACGAGCTTCTCAAAGGCGAGCTGGCCCTCGATGCCTCGTTTGGCGGCGAGCCTTACGAGGGCCGCATCATCAGGGACTGTCGTCATCGGGTCCGGGTTCGGTCGTCGGTCCTGACTTCCTTCAAAGAGAGAAAGAGCCTGACCTTCGCAGGGCGTGTACTGCCCATTTCGTCCCAGTCCCAGCAGGAGTCAAGAAAGCGCCCGAAGACTGACCTTTGAGGACAAGTCCTCGGCGGTCGCGCTCTCGACCTGGGACCCTCGCTCCGGGTTGGAGCGATGCCCCAGGGACCGTCGACTACGCCGACTTGTAGGGGTGCTGCAGGCGGTAGACCGCGGCTGCGAGACCCGCTCCGGCGAACGGACCGACGACGTAGAGCCAAACGTGGGAGATCGACTTGTGACCGATAGCGACAATCGCCGGGCCCAGACCGACCGCCGGGTTAAACGCGCCACCCGAGACCGAGCCTCCCGCGAAGGCCGCGACGACGATCGTGAAGCCGATGGCCAAACCGTAAAACGAGTTGCCGGAGACCTCGTCGTCGGTCGCGACGTTCAGAACCACCAGGCAGAGGGCAAACGTGAAGACCACCTCGACGATGAGCGAGGAGAGCACCGAGACGCCTGCCCCGGGAGCGGCGACAAAGGCCTGCTCGGTGACCAGGCCAGCGACTCGCGCCGCGACCATCGCTCCAGCGATCTGGAAGACGACGTACATAAGCCCGTCTTTGGCGCTGATCTTGCCGCGGAGGAACACCGCAAGGGTCACTGCCGGGTTGTAATGGCCTCCAGAGATGTGTCCACCCATGTAGACCACACACATCAACGCAGCGCCGATCACCAGCGGAGCCATGGCTCCCGCGTGGGCGACTGCGAGCGCAATGCTAAAGACGAAGAGAAACGTGCCGACCAGCTCAGTGATGTAGTTCTTCATGAAGAGGCTCCAGTACCAAGCACACTCGCCAAACCGCCGACGTCACACAAAAAAGACGATGTTATTGAATACTGAACACCTCGCAAAGCGCAAAAACGCTCACCGCATCAAACATGTAGGCTGACGCTCATGG
>CAYYUP010000007.1:77398-81078 GCA_964474905.1 uncultured Nannocystis sp.
GAACGACGACGTTTCACCGCGGCTATCACCTCGGCTCTACTGGCGGCTCCGCTCCTCGATCTCTTCGGCGCATCTCGGGCTCTGGCAGCCGAGCATCTTCCCGGCTCCGAGGACCTCCGAGCCGAGTTGATGGCGATCTCGCGCGAGCTTGGCCGGGGGGCACTCGACCCTTGGGCGTGGCAACGAGCCGCGGCGAAGCTCTGCGCCGATCTCGTCGTCACCGAACTGCTCCACGAACTCCGGGTCGATAACCTGGTCAGGCGCCTGGATGCCTCTAGCTCACCACCTCGCTCGCTCCTCATCCGCGCGCAAGACGACGATCGCCCGCTGCCACGTCCGCCCGGGATCCGCCACCGTCTCTTCACCTTTGCCAAGGCCGAAGCGATCGTGCCCCACGGTCATAACAGTCTGGTCAGCCTTTTTATTGTTCTCCGAGGGCGCTTTCATGCCCGCCACTACGACCGCCTCACCGATACAACTGATCATATCGTCATTCGCCCAACTCTCGACCTAGAACTGGGTGCCGGCGCCCAGACATCGGTCTCCGACACCCACGACAATGTGCATTGGTTCACTTCTCTAGAGGAGGGCGGGCTGCTCTACAACCTCAGCGTCGCGGTGCAGCGGCAATCCTGGCCACATCAGCTGCGGCCAGGACGGGTCTACCTCGACCCCGACGGCAAAAAGTTGGCCGACGGCTCGATCCTCGCACCCCGTAGTTCCCGCCGAGCGCTCCGCGAGAAATACGAATAACCAGCCTCCTACCCCTATTCGCTGTACCAACGATAGAGTGTCAATTCCCCGAGATCGTAGGAACCGCTGCCGTCGAGCACGACATTTTCGCCCGAAAAAATGAAAAAGGGGCCCCAACCGTGCTCCGCGGCCTCGTAGAGCTCTTCAAGAGAATGCGGAGCGACCCCGACAACACCGAGCCCCCGCCCCTTCACACGAAAGCGGCCTCGCCTATCAGTCTTCACCTTTCGGCCGCCGACCTGCACTCGAACACCCGCGATCCGCCTCTTGGCAACGCCATCGTCGGCCACCAGACGACCGCGGATCGTGTAGGACTCTGGGATGGTCGGTTCGGGCGCCCGTGCGAGCACCCAAGTACCCGCGTTCGCGGTCTCCACGCGCACCAAAGGACCCGCCGCTCCGCCACCGCCAACAACCTCGAGATCAAAGGCCCCGCCCCAAAGAAACTCGATCGCCGGCGTACCGGTCGCAACGTGCAACGCCTGCAGAGTTTGGCCGCCACTCGCGACGTAAACCGCATCGTTATCCGCGGCCAACACCCCAACATCGAGCCGAGGCCGCTTCCAGGCGATCGCACCCGTTTTAAGATCGACGGCGTAGAGCGTCGCCAACTCGTCCTTCACCTCACCAAAGGCGAAGAGCCTGTCGTCCGCGATCACCCCATCCGCGACGCCACCCTCGTAGTCGGTCAGACCCCAACGACACCCCGTGGCACCGCCGGGCCTGTCGATCTGGCGGAGTTCGGCGCCGGTCTTGGCATCGACGATCTGCAGCGAGTTCTCGCGCTCGAGGATCAGCCAGCCTGGGCTGTGAGCGAGCCCGCAACCCCGGCCAAGCGCGACCCCTGACCAGAGGATCGCGCCCGTCGCCGGATCAAAGGAGAGGACGCCTCGATCGCCGCTGGCATAGGCGCGCTCACCCTCGATCCACACCGCATCGAGACGATGAAAGACATCGCTCTGTCCCCCCTTGAGCTGCCAAACTTTGCTGCCATCGTCCAGGGCAAAGCCGATCAGCTGATCGGCCTCATCCCCGTAAATCCCGGCGACCAAGGTCTGCGGGCCCACCAAGTCGATAAAGGAGCTGCCGTAGACCGCCAGATTGACCTCCCAGCGGATCTTGGGACCGTGCGTATCAAAGGCGACGAAGTGGCGACCCCGGGCCCAACCTCCGCGCCAAAGCGTGATCTCCCCGAGCTTCACCATCGGCTCGGAGTCCTGAATCACCGGCGGCAGATCCTCGATCGAGATCGGATCGCGGACCCCGAGCGCCGGTGCGACGGCCTCATCGAGCCTGATGTAACGATCCGCCACCGGCCACCAGGACGCGCCATCGCGGGAGATGATCGTCAGGTTTTCGAGGGCTCGCCCGGGCACCGCTCGGGACGGTCTGGGAGCGAGCACCGGCAGCTCCCGCACCTCTCTTTCGAAGGCCCGCCAAGGGCCGAGTTCCAGCCCTCGAACCTCTGTGTGCACGGCGACAGCGCAGCGAAAACCGCGAGCAGAATCCGCGAGTTCAGTACCTGCACCCGGCACAATGTCGAACGGCTCTTCACCGATCGCCGGCCATGTCGACCAAGCGCCCCCAGCGAGCAACCCCCGCCCCGTATCTGCTTCGGCGGCATCGTTGACAACCCACTCGGCGACATTGCCGACAAGATCCAACACACCGCCCGGGCTCGCACCGTTTGGGAAGGAACCCACCGCACAGCTGCCCTCGGCACGCGTGCGACCGATGCAGGCCCGCCGCGGATCGGCCTCCTCCGAGCCCCAGGGATAGCGCAGGCCCTGCCCGCCCCCTCGAGCGACCCAGCTCCACTCCGATGCGCTCGGCAGACGCTTGCCTCGGAAGCTGCAGTAGGCCTGCGCCTGCATGTACTCGACACAATTGACAGGCTCTGTAGCGCCCTCGCTGCGAAAGAGCGAGCACGACCCAGGATCCCCGGAGAACATCGCTGTGCAGGTGCCGGCGTCGAGGCAAGCGCGGTACTCCGCAGCGCTCACCTCGAGGCTATCGACACAAAATTTCTCGATCCGCGAAGTCCCAAGCGTACCGCCCGAGATCAGCACCATGCCCAAAGGACAGGTCTCACGAGCCCCGGAGCCCGACCCATTGGGCCCCTGCAGAGGCTCGTACTCGGGCTCATGCGGAGCGCAGGCCAAAGTCATGATCAGCAGAGAGGCCCGGTACAAGCGACGCATCGGCCGATGCTACCAGCGACACAGAGCGACGGACACAGGTTCTCGCCGGCTGCCCGCAGCTCGCCCATGATGATCCGCATCGACGCCCAGTGGTAACCTCGGGAATCGATCGACCGCCTCGCACGTCGACGATAGACACCCGACCACCTCCGCCATGCCGACGCTTATCAGCCGCGACGAAGCCCTCCGCCGGATCCGTGCCGAAGGCGGCCAACCGAGCTGCCTGATGTGTTCGATCATCGAGCGCCAGGTCGGCCAGGTCTACGCGATCCACGAGGACGATACCTCGCTGGTGATGCTGCCCCGCTACGTGCGTCGATGGGGACACGTGATGATCGTGCCCAAGGAGCACATCACCAATTTTACGGAGGCCAGCGCCGCGCTCTGGGCCGAGACCTCCGCGCTCGCCCATCGGGCCGCGCAGATGGTCGAAGCCGTGATGCACCCCAAACGCTGCTATATGGCGTCGACGGGCAGCAGCGCCGGCGAACTCACCCAAACCTCCCGCCACCTGCACGTGCACGTGATCCCTCTCTACACCGCCGACGACCGGCCGAGTGACATCTTCTCTTGGAGCGCCGGGGTCTACGTGGGCGAGCCCACCGAGTGGCACGACCTGCAAAGGCGCTATGTCGACGCCTGGGCCCATTTTGCGGGGCCGACAAACTCTTAACTCAATACATGCGGCCTCGGTATTGTATCGAAGCCTCATATTTATATTTATAT
>CAYYUP010000007.1:81178-91286 GCA_964474905.1 uncultured Nannocystis sp.
AACTCAATACATGCGGCCTCGGTATTGTATCGAAGCCTCATATTTATATTTATATAGTTGAACCCGGGCGCCGGTGCTCGCAAGCTCTCACGCATCCAGCCAGTCCCTGATCAGGGCCCCTTGAGAGCGAGACCGCCGACCCCCGCCTCCGCCAGCGCCGCATCCATACGTTCGAGGTTGGCGGTGCTCGGCCGGTAGCGCGGGGTATCAAAGGCCAGGCTCGCTCGCCAAAGTCCAAGCGCGCTGGCAGCACCCTCTGCGCCCCGCCAATACGGAGTCGCCGGCTCCATGATCGCCTCATCAGGGAGACGAACAAAGGCATCCTCTGCGAGGTCGGCAAGCAGCCGACGCTCACGCTGCAGGCGTGCCGCGAGTTCCGGGGTGCGCAGCGACCAACGGCGGATCATCGCCTGGTTGCAGAGCACATATTCGCGGTAGGCAGGCACCTCTTGGCTGCGCAGATGATAGATAGCGGCGATCCGCCCCGGCTTTTCGAGTACCTGGGCGAGGCTCACAGGCTCCCCCGCAAGAGAGACAAATTCGAAGGGCTTGGACGACACGGGATCAAATTTTCCGACAAAACTCTCGGCGGTGAGTTCGACCTCGATCAGCTCATCGCCGTAGCGGCGGGGGCCCAGGCCTAATACCGTCGCAAAGGCCGAGACCCAGGCGTAGCGGTGCCGACGCAGCCCTGGCTCGTCGACCAGGAGGCGCGCTATTTCCGAGGCCTGACCGTTGCCCTTCGCGAGATCCATGAGCGCCTGATTAAAGGGCGTTGGCCGACCACCGGTCGCCGCATCTGCACTTAAAAAATCGCCACCTTCGCGCAGCGCTGCGACCTGCTCTGCGCTCGTCCAGGTGTAAAAGTGATCGCGAGCAAAGTCATCGTCATAGACCGCTAACGCCTGCAACTCGATGACACGGCGCGAGCGCGGCTCTTGCTCTCCGGCAATGATCGCGGTCGCAGGCGCGGCACCAGCAGACCCGCCCGGCGACTCGGAGACCGCGAGAACAGGCGACTCCGCAGACGCCCGCTCACCCGCCCATAACCACCAACCGCCCGCTATCCCAGAGAACAAAAGCAAGACCAACGCGACCCCAAACACACGCAGGCCGCCCACTTGGTGTGCCGCTTGGTGTGCCGCTTGCTCGCTTCGCCCACTTCGCTCGCCGCTCATGCCTCGCCCACCTCGCTCGTACTCCTGCTGCGATGCACGCGACGTGCAACCACAAACGCCAGCAAGGCCCAGACAACGAGGCTCAGCGCCAGCGCAAACCACACCGCGTCAGCAGCCGAGCCCGTCGCATCGGCGAGCAAGGCCCCGCCGAGACCCGCGACACATTGGCCGAGTGAGAGGCTGAGGTTGTCGATCGCCGAGACTCGACCGAGGATCGGGCTCGGCGTCAGGGTTTGTATGCGCGTCGCCGAGGTCACCCAACAAGCGCCGGTCCCAAAACCCCAGATGCCGACCGCAACAAATACCGACAGAACGCTGCCTGCCATCGCAAAAAACGCGATGGCCGCGAGGGCCAGCCCGGTGCCCAGCGCGAGACCTAGACGAGCCTCTGCGAGGCGCACTGAGCGTGCCCAGACCAAGGGACCGAGACCGGTACCGACCGCACGCGCGCTGTGCAGCGCACCCAAAGCGAGGGCGACCCCGCCGAGATCCTTGGCGACCCCGTGGAGAAAAATCCAGGCGCCACCGCTCGCCAACATCACCGGTAACTTGGCAAACGTAGCCTCGAGCACGAGCGGCCGCCTGCGAATGATCCGCCAGGCATCGCCGAGACGACCGCGATCGATCTCCGGCAGCTCCCCCGCAGAGCCCCCCGTGACCCGCTCCGCGGGCTCGCTCTTCCCCTCTCCGGCGGCAAGCTCCGACTCGCCCGCACCCGCAAGCTCCGACTCGCGGAGCAAGCGATCGCCGGGACGCAGACGCGGCAATGTCGAGAGCACCGCGGCCGCAATGCCAAAGGTCAGGGCATCGATCGCCAACGCCCCGACAACACCGACGCCCGCCGTCACCAATCCGCCAAGACCCACACCGACCGCAAAGACGATGCTCCAGGTCGCACCCAGGAGTGCGTTGGCCCGCCCAAGCAGTCGCCGCGGAACCAGCTGTGGCAGGCTCGCCTGGGCCGCGGGATCGATAAAAGCCCCGAGCGCCATGCGCACAAAGAGCAAGACCTGCACCCCCAGCAGCCAATCTGCCACCGCCGCCATCGCCATACCGACAACCACCGCCGCGCGCAGCAGGCTGACAACCACCATGATCCGTCGTCGGTCATAACGATCGGCAAAACGCCCCGCGAGCGGTGAAAAAATCGCCCGCGGCAGGGTGTGGGCGACCAAGACCAACGCGACCGCCGTCAGCCCACCGCCGCCATCGAGCGCGAGCATGCCGACCGCCACGTAGGTAAACCAATCACCGAGCAGAGAGACCGCATCTCCGAGCCAGAGGCGACGAAAATCGCGACGGCGAGCGAGTTCTGCCCAGGTCACGGGCGCATGCTACCCGACCCTGGTCATTCGCCCCTGCACATCCCGGCAACGGCGATCGCCAAGGTCTCGAACACGGCTCTAGGCATCAACGGGATTCGCTCACTCGATCGCAGAGTGATCCGCGAGCGCGACCTACGAGGCCTTCGAAACCTGGACTAGGCGCTCGACCCGAATGTCGCGGAAGTAGAGGGCACAGCGCTTGCGCGGCCCGTGCACCCGCAGCCACGAGTCGAGGCTCGGCTGCTCCTCGGGATCGATCACATTGCCGAGCCCCTGGATGATGCGCTCGTACTGCTCGGGCCCGACCAGGCGACGCTCAAATACCTCGGCGAGCCCGGGATCCAGCTCTAGGCAGGACTGCCGCAGGCTCAGCCAACGGGTTGTCGAGAACTCGACGATCGAATCTGCGTGGTCACTCGCCAGCCGTGCGAGGCTGAGATAATCCTCTTGCTCGAGCAGCTCGCGATAGTGCGGCTCTAAAAGCGTGAAGACCTCGGGGCTGATCGCCGACATCTCGTTGACCGGCGCCTGGTAGAGCCAGTCCTCGCTCTCCTCGAGAATGACAACGCCGACCAAACCCGACGCGAGCGGCAGGGCCAGCGTCAGCGTGCTGAGGCCAAAGGCGATCGCCCGCCAGCGATCGCGGAGCTCGTGCTTCCACAGACCGCTGACCAGACCGGTGAGCTGATCGGGCGCGACCATCATGCGCGCGAATCGTCGGCGACCGACCACGGGTTTGTAGGCCTGGTTGATCGCGAAGAGCAGGCGCCACTCGCCGCTCATCAGCTCGATCTTCTTGAGCACCTGGTCCTCACCGATAAGTGAGAGCACCTGGTCGCGCGGCGCCGCTGGCAACATCTGCTGCAAGCGCTCCTCGAGATCGTAGAAACGCTCCGAACGGATCAGGTAGGCGTGACTGCGCAAGAACCAAAACTACCCAAGATCACGGCCAAGCTCCACCCTATTGCGACCCGCCAAAACCGGCGGCCGGCGGCCACGCGGGTTGTGCGGACCACACCCCCCCTCGCCCCAGGGCGAAAACGCCCAAAGAGCGGTAGGGAGCCCCTCTAACGGGCATTTCACGGCCACAGGCACGCTATCCTGGCGCCGCCAAGCTGTGCATGGTCGAGGCCCCTAGCCCCCCACCATCCGCGAGACACGCAGCGCGCCCCCGAGGACCCATGATCCATCTCAGCCCCGACCCCGCCGTCGCCGAGCAACAGATCGACGCGATCATCTTCTACTTGACGACATGCGGCTACATCGACACCGAGTTCGATCTCACCGAAAAGGCCTTCATCCGCTCCTACCTGCGGAAGATCGTCACCGAGAGGATCGACGCGCTCGGGCCGATGAGCGCCGAGATGCGCTACGAACGGATCGAGAACCAACACACCCACTATCTCGAGCGCTTCCAGGAGATCGAACGCGAGGTGAGAGCGCTGCTCGAGGAGGCCGTTGCCGACGGCGAGAATTCTGAAGAATTCGTGCGCTCGCGACTGATGCTCGGCTGCTACGAGCGTCTGGCCGAACTCGACGAGGCCAATCGCGAGGCGCTGATGACCACGGTCGACGAATTTATCGCCGCCGACGGCGAGGTGCACCCCTCCGAGGTCGCCTTTCGCAACCAACTCGCCGAACTCCTGGGCTCTGAGATCCTGATCGACGAGAGCGCCCTGCAGGGCCTGGGCATCGCCCTGCAGGCGCCGGCGACCCTGCTACCCAAGACCAAAAACCACCCCTTCTTCGAGAAGTTTGAGCACCATTACTCCGCCGATCCGACCCGGATCCGCACCCAGATGGCCGCCGACCTCAAGCTCATC
Source organism: uncultured Nannocystis sp. (assembly GCA_964474905.1). Lineage (GTDB taxonomy): Bacteria > Myxococcota_A > Polyangia > Nannocystales > Nannocystaceae > JADJRG01. Next base: position 85,505 of record CAYYUP010000007.1, read on the forward strand.
GACCGGGCCGAGGCGGCCTTTGACGAGCAGCGATCGCGGGGCCTGGGTCGGCTTCGCGGTCACCGGCAGGTCCTGGAGTTCGCGGGCAGCGACGAATTTCTCGACGGCCACGTCTATGTGGTGCCATCAAAGCCCGGCCGCGACTACGAGCTGATCGTCCTAGGCGACCTGCACGGCTGTTACTCCAACCTAAAGGCGGCGATCCTGCAATCCGACTTTATGGGCAAAGTTCGCCGCTTCCGTACCGACCCCGAGCATAACCCCGACGTGCGCCTGGTACTCCTAGGCGACTATATCGACCGCGGCCGCTTTTCGTACAACGGCGTCATGCGGGCGGTACTCAACCTCTTTTTGTCGGTCCCCGAGCATGTCTATGTGCTCCGCGGCAACCACGAGTACTATATCGAGTACCAGGGCAAGATCCACGCCGGAGTGCGCCCAGCAGAGGCCTACCACTCGCTCTCGTCGCTGGTGCCCGACGATGTCTTCGGCCGCTATCTCCGCTTCTTTGAGTCGATGCCGAACACCCTACTCTTTGACCAGATCCTCTTTGTGCACGCCGGCATCCCCCGCGACTCTCTGCTCGCCAAAAGCTGGCGCGACCTCTCGAGCCTCAACGACCAGGACGTCCGTTTTCAGATGCTCTGGAGCGACCCGAGTTCCGCCGAATTCATCCCCGCAGACCTGCAAAATTCGAGCGCTCGCTTCGCCTTTGGTCGCCGTCAGTTCCGCAAATTTATGGGTACAATCGGCTGCAACACCTTAGTTCGCGGTCACGAGAAGTTTGATTCTGGCTTCCGCTCAGCCTACACCGACGACGATATTCGCCTCTTCACGCTCTTCTCCGCCGGCGGCGTCGCCAATGAGGATATCCCCAGCGACTCCAACTATCGAGACGTCCGGCCGATGGCCCTGACCATCACCAGTCGCGACGGCGAAACGCAAGCCACCCCCTGGGCCATCGACTACCGCCGCTTTCAGGGCCCCGAGCATAACGCGTTTTTCCGCAGCGAGCCCGAGATCGATTTTTAGTAGCGCGAACAGGCCACCGAGCCCAAAGCCCGAAGACGAGCGCAGAGGTCTCTCGGCCGCGGCGACAGCAACTGAATAGTGGTAGCCTCGCGAACATGCAGGTCTCGTCACACTGGTGGATCGGCGCAGCTCTGCTCTGCAGCAGCTGCGTAAACGGCAACGACTATTGGCTCAACCAGACGACCACGAGCGATAGCGCCTCCGGCGAAAGCGGCAGTTCAGGATCCACCGGCGGCTCCTCCTCCAGCAGCTCCTCCTCCAGCAGCTCCTCCTCCAGCAGCTCCTCCTCCAGCAGCTCCACCTCCCCAGAGACGAGCACCGCTCCAACCACCGATCCCGATCCCACCACCGGTCCCCAAACTAGCTCTGGCGTGACCAGCGAAGGCAGCAGCACAACCTTGCCCGACGGGACCTGCGGCGACGGCGAGCAGTCAGACGGCGAGCAGTGCGACGACGGAAATATGCTTGATAACGACGGCTGCTCCAAAGACTGCATCAAAGAGGAATGCGGTGATGGCATCGTCAACGACCCCAGCGAGGCCTGCGACAATGGCGGTGCTAACAGCGACATGCTAACTAGCGAGTGCACGACGGCCTGCCTTCCTCCTCCCATGCTCCCCGAGATGCTCGAGGACGGTGACTGGACCTCCATCTTCGGGACCGAAGTGATCGAGTACGACACTCCTGGATGCGAGGGCGACGCAATCATCGCGATTGAAGGCACTTGGGAGACAAAAGGGGTGCATGAACTCAACGAGATTTGGGTGGAGTGCGCGAATGTCGGGTTAGAACCTATCGGCGAAGGCAAGTACCGCCTATTTTGGGAAGGCCCCATAAAGGAGAGCGTGCCCATCGGCTCCGGGAACGCTCTCATGCCCGAACCTGTACAGGGACTACAATGCGGAATGGAGACCCCTTTTCTCATCGGCATCGGCGGCAGCACATCCGACACGGCGATCACCGCCGTACATATCATATGTGTAGATATCCACGTTGTCCCCGACGACATGAAGGGCTACAAAATGATCATCAAGGATGTCGACGATACAAAAGTCGACGGAGTAGGAGAGCTTCAAATGCCGGTGTCGTGTGAGGAGCAACCAGGCACAGTGCTCCGTGAGCTGCAAGTACACGCCAACAAAGGACGAATCGTCGGCTTTAGGGCTGAGTGCGGATACCCGTTCTTCTGACGACCGGTTATGCAGCCCTCCACAGCTTACTCGATCCCACGAGCGCCCCCTGGGGCATGGGTCCCCCGCGTTCATGGTCCCCGGCGCGGTATCAGCCCATGGGGCCGAGCCAGAAGTCCTAAAACCATGCTCTAGTTCCATATGCAGAGGTCTCTCTCCCTCTGCATAGTGGTAGTCTACCGCCTGTGCAGGCCTCGGCGCATATCTGGTTCGGTGCGGCTCTCTTCTGCTGCAGTTGCATCGCTCCCAACGACTATTGGGTCGACCCAACGACCACGAGCGACAGTTCCACCACGCCAGAGACCAGCTCTGGCGTGACCAGCGAAGACAGCGACGCAACCCTGCCCGCTGGCAGCTGCGGCGACGGCAACCTGGCAGCCAACGAGCAGTGCGACGACGGCAATCAAGTGGATCTCGACGGCTGCAACGGGGATTGCAAAAAAGAGTACTGCGGTGATGGCGTTGTAAATAATTTCAACCCTGACGACGATGTCGAGGACGAATTTTGCGACAACGGCGACTCCAATCAAGATGAAAATGTGTGTACATCGCTCTGTCTGCCGAGGCCCGTACTGCCCCAGGAATTTATACCCGAAGAAGAGACTCCCCTCTTCGGAAAAGAAGGAGACAGCAACATCTACGCCAACTGCGACAAAGCGGGGTACACCGCGATGCGAGGCAACTGGGAGACTATAGAGGGCGTACACGAACTCCTCAACGTGACGTTTGATTGCGTCAACGTCAAAGCAGCGCCCGTCAACGACGGCATCTTCCGTATCGAGCCCGACGGTGAGCCCATCCCGAGCACCCAGATCAAAACGGTCCCACCCAAGGACGGCAAGCCTTTTAAACTAGAGTGTCCACAATCTCAGCCATTCATCATAGGCATCGGCGGCTACACAATCGGAAAAGTGATCACGACGATCGAGATCCATTGCGTGGATCTCCGCATTGTTCCAGACTACGAAAATACGACCTACAAGCTCGATATCGACTTCGGGGTAAAATTAAAGGCCGGTGACGAGGAGACCGAACAACCAACGCCTTCGTGCAAATCCCTCGATCAAAGCGTTCTCTACCGGATCAATGGGCACATCGCGCAGCAGCGGATCGTCGGATTTGGTCTCGGCTGTGGCGACGTGCTCTTCGGCGAATGGTGAGCACTCGAGGGCGCCGAGTTCCCGCACGCGGCCGGCCCCACTGTCGCGACCGTTGCAGACGCTGACGCTGGCAACCAAAATACGCGCCTTTGACGCACCCCGGCGACGTGGGCGACCTCTCGTACGCGGTCCCGGGTGAAGTGCGCCACCCCTTGCGAGCGATCGCAGCGATCCGCGATGATGCGGCGGCGTCATATGAAGATGAAGATCCTCGTCACGGGAGCAGGTGGGCAGGTCGGCCTCGATCTTATCGAGCTTCTCCGCGCCAGGGGTCATGACGTGCACGGCAGCGATGTCGTGCCCCGCCCCGCAGGTGCACCGCCAGATCTGCCCTGGCACCACCTCGATGTCACCGACCCGGCGATGATCGACACGCGCCTCGCAGAAGTGAGACCGCAGTGGGTTTTTCACCTCGCAGCGCTGCTCAGCGCCCGCGGCGAGAGCCTCCCGCAGGTCGCCTATGCGGTCAACCAAACCGGTACCTTTAACATCCTTGAGGGCTGCCGTGCCCACGCGATCGAGCGGCTCATCTTCACCAGCACGATCGCGGTTTTCGGCCCCGGGCTCACTTCTCCGGTCGCCGACGAGGTGCCGCTGCAACCGACGACGATGTACGGGATCACCAAGGTGGCCGGCGAACTGCTCGGCGACTACTACTGCCGCCGTTACGGTCTCGACTTTCGCGCGGTCCGCTTCCCGGGCCTCATCTCCGCAACCCTGCCCGGCGGCGGCACCTCGGACTACGCCCCGCTGATGTACATCGAAGGCCTGCGCAGGGGCCGATACGAGGCCTTTTGCCGCCCCGATACAGCGATCCCAATGATGTACATGCCCGACGGGATCCGGGCGCTCGCCGACCTCGCACAATGCCCACGGGATCGGCTGAGCCGCTCGGTCTACAACATCGCCGCCTTCTCGCCGAGCGCCCAAGAGCTCGCTGACTCGGTGATGCGCGCGCTGCCCGAGGTCGCGATCAGCTTCGCACCCGACCCGGCCCGCCAGGCGATCCTCGACTCCTGGCCCGACGCGCTCGACGACTCGCTCGCCCGACGCGACTGGGGCTGGGCGCCGAAATACAACCTCGATCAGATGACCGCTGCGTTGATCCCCGAGGTCCGCGCCCTTGTCGCCAAGACAGCCAAGACAGCCAGCTAACACCAAAAAAGAGCCACCGATGTTTGAGCAAGCCAAGGACCACTACACGACCATCCTCGACGAGATCCGCGGTGCAGGCCTCTACAAGCACGAACGCATCCTCACCTCGCCGCAGAGCGCAGCGATCGAGGTCGGCGGACGCCAGGTATTAAACTTCTGCGCCAACAATTACCTCGGCCTTTCGAGCCACCCGCAGGCGATCGAGGCCGCCCGCGCGGCCCTCGACGATCGCGGCTTTGGCATGTCGTCCGTTCGCTTTATCTGCGGCACCCTCGATCGCCACAAGGAGCTCGAGGCGATGGTCTCGAGCTTTCTCGGCACCGACGACACGATCCTCTACTCCTCCTGTTTTGACGCCAACGGCGGCCTCTTTGAGACCCTGCTCGGCCCCGACGACGCGATCATCTCGGACGCCCTCAACCACGCCTCGATCATCGATGGCATCCGCCTCTGCAAGGCCCAGCGTCACCGCTTCGCCAACGACGATATGAACGCCTTAGAGGATCGCCTCAAGGCGACGCAGGGCGCCCGCTTGCGCATGATCGCCACCGACGGGGTCTTCTCGATGGACGGCACAATCGCCCGCATCGACGCGATTTGCGACCTCGCCGAGCGCTACGGGGCGATGGTCATGGTCGACGACTCGCACGCCACCGGCTTCGTCGGCAAGACCGGCCGCGGCACCCCCGAACACTGCGCCTGCCAGGAGCGTGTCGACGTGATCACGACGACCTTTGGCAAGGCGCTCGGCGGCGCCTCCGGGGGCGCAACTTCGGGGCGCAAAGAGATCATCGAACTCCTCCGCAACCGCTCGCGACCCTATCTCTTCTCCAACTCCCTAGCGCCACCGATCGTCGCCGCGACGCTGGCGGTGATCCAGCATCTGTCCACCTCCACCGCCCTCCGCGATCGCCTCGAGGCCAATACAATGCGCTTTCGAACGGGCATGAGCGCCGCCGGCTTCACGATCAAGGACGGTACACACCCGATCGTGCCGATCATGCTGGGCGAAGCCACACTCGCCAATACGATGGCAAATCGTCTTTTAGAGGAGGGCATCTACGTGATCGGCTTCTCCTACCCTGTTGTACCCAAGGGTCAGGCGAGGATCCGGGTGCAGCTCTCGGCTGTGCACAGCAACGCGCAGATCGATCAGGCCATCGCCGCCTTCACCAAGGTGGGCGAGGAGCTCGGCGTGCTAGGCAAAGCCGCCTCCTGATCCAAGGCGTGGCCCTGCTGCCAACG
>CAYYUP010000007.1:91386-99176 GCA_964474905.1 uncultured Nannocystis sp.
TCGGGCTCGACCACCAGCATAGGCTCGCACACCGACACAGGCTTCGAGACAAGCTCCACCACCGAGCCAGGCACAGGCTCCAGCACCCAGGGGAGCTTTTGTGGCGACGGAGTGGTCGATGCTGACGAGGCCTGTGATGCCGGCCAGCAAAACGGCGCGCTCGGCTCGACTTGCACCGAAATGTGCACAATCACAGAAACCTGCGGAGATACTATCGTCCAGGTAGGTGAGGAGTGTGATGATGGCGACAATATCTCCGGCGATGGTTGCTCGTCAGATTGCCATATCGAACTCAGCGAGGAGTGTGGCAACGCCTCGGTCGAAGGTGCAGAAGAATGCGACGACGGCAACGACAACGGCCAAGACGGCTGTGAGAACGACTGTACGTTTACCCCAGCAGGCACGTGCGGCAATAATAAAAAAGAGTGGGACGAACTCTGCGACGACGGAAATAAGATCAACAACGACTACTGCTCCAACGACTGCATACCGGTACAGCCTCCAGTCTGTAATGGCGCGATCCAATACGAGCATTGTGATACAAAGCTCGAGCCCTCCCTGATCGCCCCATTCCACGCCATCGGTCTCGGCTGCGAATCAGATCAAAAGATCACCATCCCACTGCTCAAGCACCTCATCGTCAGCCCAGATAAGAGCGCCTGGCGTATCGCCTCGCAATTCGGGACCGGCCTCGACGACGATCAAAATTACGCCTACAAACCCCGCGAGGGCGACTCTTTCTTGGCCCTCAGTACCGGCACGATCAGCGAGCCCGACATCGAAGGTGTCATCACCGAAGGCTACAATTCGCAGGTCCAAAATGGCGCGAACACCAACCCCGATGGCAACTCGCTGCCCCCCGGCATCGATCCCGAGATCGACAAGGCAGAGGTGCTCCAAGATTTTTGGCAGATCAGCGGCGGCAACCCCAACGACAAGATCTTGCTGAGCTTCACGACCGCAATGCCACCGGAGGTAAAGGGCTACTCGCTCGACTTCGCTTTCCTCACCTCAGAGTGGCCAGAGTGGGTCGACACCCCGTACAACGATCTGCTGCTCGTCTGGGAGGTCAGCGATAACTGGGTCGGCACCGTCTCTGAGATTTCGGGGTCATCCACGAGCTCCACCAGCCTGCACCCCCACTGGTCCACGACCTCACTCGAGGCAGACCTGTCGAAAAACTGCGATGTCTTCGACAGCGAGGGCCCGGGCTACTCCTGCACGGAGCCCGCGCTCAAGGACACAGGCTTCGAGAGACACGCCGGGAGTACCTGGTTGCGCATCAACCACGACCTCACCCCAGGCGACCACCTCAACCTCTTCATCTTTCTCGCCGATATGGGGGACACCCAGCAGGCAAGCGTCGCCCTCATCGATAATTTTCGCTATCGCTGCGAGACCTGCCTCGAGCCCGACAGCCCCGCGTGCCTGGCCGCGGTCCCCTTATCGGACTGCTGCGGGGTCGTGATGCCGACCAAGTGACACGCACCGGGCGACATTCGTCGGCGAAGCCGCTAGGATCCGCGCCCATGAAGATCACGAGTGCCTTTGACGGCGGCAACATCGATGTGCTCGCCGCTGACTCCCCTGACGACATCCGTCTCAACATCCGCGTCGACAACGGGTCGAAGCACTTCCAGTGGTTCTTCTTTCGGGCGAGCGGTGTCGGCAATCAAGCGCTGCGCATGCGCCTGCAAAACGCGGGCGCTGCGTCGTTCACCGACGGCTGGAAAAACTACGCCGCAGTCGCCTCGTACGATCGCAAGCACTGGTTTAGGGTGCCCACGAGCTACGCCGACGGCGAGCTGACAATCGAGCACACGCCCGCCGCGGATGCGGTCTACTACGCCTACTTTGCGCCCTACTCGCAAGAGCGTCACGCCGATGTTGTCGCTCAATCGCTCACCGCGGACGGCGTGCGCCTCGAGGTCCTGGGCTCCAGCCTCGACGGCCGCGACCTCGACCTCCTGGTCATCGGCGAGCCCGCAAAAGACAACCAAGCGCCCAAGAAATCCTGCTGGATCATCGCCCGCCAACACCCCGGCGAGACCATGGCCGAGTGGCTCGTCGAGGGGCTTTTGGAGCGCCTCCTCGACCCCGAAGATCCGATCGCCCGCCGCCTCCGTGAGATCGCGGTCTTCTACGTCATGCCCTGCATGAACCCAGACGGGGCCTTTCGCGGTCATCTGCGGGTCAACGCCACCGGTGCGAACCTCAACCGCGAGTGGCTAGAGCCGACCGCGAAGCGCAGCCCCGAGGTACTGCTTGTCCGCCAGCGCATGGCCGAGACCGGCGTCGATTTTTTCCTCGACGTGCACGGCGACGAGGGGCTGCCCTACAATTTTATTGCCGGTCCCGACGGCATCCCTGCGCTGACCCCAGAGCTGGTCGCCCTGCAAGAGGATTTTGAGGCGGCACTGCGACGGGCGAGCCCCGACTTCCAGAGCGAGCACGGCTACCCCGCGGCCGCACCGGGAGAGGCCAACATGACGATGGCGACCAACTACATCGCCCAGGCACACGGCTGCCTGTCGATGACCCTAGAGCAGCCCTTTAAAGACACCGCTGACACTCCCCTACCCGAGGTCGGCTGGTCGCCCGCGCGCTGCCAAAAGCTCGGCGCCGCCATCCTCGACGCGCTCTACGTGGTCCGCGACAGCCTCCGCTGATCGCATGGATCGTGCCGCGAATGCGGCCTAATTCGCCCGCAAACGACCGAACACCCCGGCAAGACGCGCAACACCGCGGCGAAGCTCGTCGGGTCGGTAGAGGCAGGGATAAAAGGCGATCGAGATGAAGGAAAAAGGCCCGACCTCCATCAAAATAAAGATCATGAGGTGCATCGACACACCAAAGATCACGTAGGGCGTGCGCAGGTCCCAGCGCGTCACCAGGCGCCGGAGACGACCGCCTTTACCTGGCTTTTGGCGCAGGTACAGGTAGAGACCCACGAGAGGAAAAGAGACCTCCCAGATCCAGGTCAAGGCCGTGACCAGTTGGGTCAACGGGAAGACCCAGGCCAGCCAATACATCTCCCATCGATGCCATGTCGGCTGCAGCAGGATGTAGTAGAGCGCCGTAAAGTCGCCCATCGGCATCCAAAATGCGGAGATCTTTTGCATGCCCGTCGACGCGTAGAGCGTGCAGAGCTGGGTGATCACCAGATAGCGCGGCCAGGCGGCGATCTCCAGGCTCGAGCGCCAGCTTCCTGCCCGTCGCCAGGCGTCCAACGAAAGCGTCGCGGTGCCGTCCCCGAGCACCAGTAACCAGAGCCCATTGCAGAGCAGCGCGTCGTAGGAGCCCTTGGCGTGGCTGTTGATCATCGAGAGCGCGAACATGCCCTGCAATGCCACCAGAGCGACAAGCCGCCCACCTATGCGACCGCCGACACCAACCATCAGCGCGACGGCGGAGATCAGCGTGCCGATGACCAGCGACCACACAAGTTCGGGGCTCGGCCCGCCCGCGAGCTTCACCAGCCAGGATCCCGTATCGCCGAGCGATCGATAACCGCCGTCGTGCACGTCGAGCCAGAGCACATCGACGAGCCCCGCCGTGATCGTCGGCACCAGGTTGTAGATCAGGCTAATGCCAAGAATGATGCGGAAAACCGCGAGGGCCTCGCCGCCCTCGCGACGACCCAGGATCGCCAACCACGCCGACCACGAGCGCCTCATCGAAGCTTCTCCAGATCAAACAACTGCGGCTGTTGGTACTCGCCCGCGGGAATCGTGCCCTCGCGAACCTCGCTCGGACTCGGTGAACGCCGCCTAAACATGCGCACCCGAACGTAGCGGGCGTCGGGAAAATCGCGGGCAGCAAGGGTCGCGATCCAGCGGCTAAACCCCCGGTACACCCCGGAGTAGCCCGGCCAGCCGTAGCGAAAGATCGCCGCCCGCATACGATCATGACCGAAATAGCCGACCCTCCAGGTGTACTCGGGCGAACGATCAGCGTAGACGATGCGCCAGCGATCCTGCTCGTGCACATCGATCACTAGCGCCGTCGGGAAGCGATGGGGGGCGACAAACATACGCCAGGGCTGGCGAACTCCGATGTACTTCGCGTAGGGCCTAAAGGGCCGCACAAGGACCGCACGACCACTTGTGAAGCCCTTTCCGATCCCCCAGAGCCGGTCTTGCAGTTCGTCAACGCTGATCGAAAAGACATCCGCCCAGACCTTAAACTCCTGCTGCACGGTCGGGTCGCGCCAGGCTGCTCGCCGCAAACCGATCGCTGGGTTTGGAATCGCCTGGAGCAGCACCGCCGCCAGATGCACGATGACAAAGATCCCGAGCAGATGAGCGCCGATCCCAACCCCTGTCGTCGAGGCCGCGGGTCCCTCGTTCACGTCCTCAGCCTCAGGGGCTCCCTGCTCTCCAGCGCTCGCCATCATCGACCTCGACGCCGCTGATTGTAGGAGCCCTGCCGCCGCCTGTGGGAGCCCGCCCGCGCATGCCTCCCTCACATGCAAGGGTCGCTCTGAACCCCGTAAAATACGCTTAGACCGCCGGCCAGCCCATATCCTGGGCCTCACCTCTGCGGGCGCGTTGTTTTCTTTCGCGACTGCGCGATCGACTTTACCTTTCGTTAGGTGCCCACCAAAGCCGCGGCGATATCCGCTCCCAGGAGCCTCTACAGATGACCCAAACACGTCGAAATATCCAATGGCAAGGCTCGCACGTCACCCCCGAGCAGCGCCTAGACGCGATCGGTCAACGCGGCTGCGTCATCTGGTTGACCGGCCTCTCTGGCTCTGGCAAGAGCAGCGTCGCCCTCCGGGTCGAGCGACATCTCTTAGAACTCGGCCGGGTCGCGTACACCCTCGACGGCGACAACATTCGCCACGGGCTCTGCAGCGATCTAGGCTTCAAGCCCGAAGACCGCCGCGAGAACGTACGTCGGGTCGGTGAGGTCGTGCGTTTGATGGCCGATGCCGGTGTCATCGCGATCGTCGCGCTGATCTCCCCCTACCGCGCCGAACGTACGGCCGTGCGCACTCGCCTGCCCGAGGGTCGCTTCGTTGAGGTCTTTGTCGACGCGCCCTTAGAGGTCTGCGAACAACGCGATCCCAAGGGCCTCTACGCCCGGGCGCGCAGCGGTGAGATCGCCAACTTCACCGGGATCTCAGCGCCCTACGAGCCCCCCGAAAATCCCGAACTGGTACTGCCCACCGCGAAGCTCGACGTCGACGCGTGCGTGCTCCGGGTCATCGACCGCATCATGCCGCTAATCGCCCTGCCAAGCGCCTAAACCGCGAGCCCGAAGAGCCCCGAGCGCTCCACCACTAGCTGCACTCGGCGATGCCCGCGGCGCCACAGAGGGCCTGCTGCCCCAGGGCGATGCTCCAGATCTGAACCTCGTCGACAAGACCGATCAAGGCGGAGGATGCCCCCGGGCTCGGCCCATCATTGCCGATCCACAGGGAATCGTTGCCGACCTGTTCGATCAACGCGGAGGTCTCGTCCCGCATCACGCCATTCACCCAGACGCTGAGCGACTTGCCGTCGTAGATGCAAGCAACGTGCACCCACTCGTCGGCTGCGAGGTTAAGCGTAGTGATGCTCGGGTCGATCTTGGGACTGTCGCAGCTCACTTCGTAGCCCTCGCCACCACCGACGAGCGCGAGGCGGATATGGCCCTCGCGCTCAATGACCCCACGGGTACCGCTGTAGACCTCGGCTGTCGGCCGGATCCACGCGGCGACCGTAAACCCCTTGAGCAAGCGCTGGATCACCGCCGCCTTGAAAGGCGCAAAGACTCGACTCTCGCCGACGAGCTCGGCCGCGACGCCACCGTGCCCAGGCACCCTAATCGTGCTCAACATCGTTCCGTGCAGCAGTGAATCCGAGGTATCGAGCAGCAACCCGTCGGTCCAACCGGTCTCAAATTCGTAGCAAAGCACGAGCTCGGGCACGTCTGGACAGGTGAAGATCGGTGCACCGACCGGCGCGTCCGTCGTCTCTGTCGGCGTCCCAGTCGTCGTCGTCCCGGCCGTCGTCTCTGTCGTCGTCTCCATCGTCGAAACGCCCGTCGAAACGCCCGTCGAACCGGAGGCCTCGCTGCTCGACGACGTCGCCTGTGGCGGCCCTTCGTCGACAAAACAGGCGGCCACCAGGAGCACGCTCGCGATGGCTCTGCTGCCAATTTTTCCCCAACGCACGCAGTTCCTCTCCATCGCCGCTGAGTGTGACACAGTCCTCAACAGGCGCGAAGCAACCGCCCGCGCTCGAGTCCCGGGATCACCCGTGTGAGGCACGCGCACTTTGCGCACTTCTCGCGCTCGCCCCAGAAACCCACCCTACTGTGGATTTATTACCTTCAGCCGGAGCCCACCGGGATAGGCGTAGGAGGTCACGCCGGTGTAGCCCACCTGATAAACGCCGAAGGGCTCCTCACTGGCCGCCAGATGAGCACCTTCGTTGATCGGCCAGTCGGCGATCTCGTACGCTCCGAGCGAATCGTACCCAGTCACAGCGACGCCATTGACCAAGACCTCAGTACCCCCCTTATTACGTACGATCTGCGCGTAATGCTTCGCATAGCCTACGCCAGTGACAACGGCGTAGCGGGTGAGGAATTGCTCGACTGGGACCATCTGGTACGACGCCGGATCACCCGTGCCCGCCGGGCTGCGAGGGCATGGTCAGATCAAAACCATGATCAAGCGCGTATTTCGCGGGCGGGTTGCCATTCAGCTCCGCCGCAGCCCTCACGGGACCACAGGAATCGGTGCCCCGCCGACCATCACATCCAGACGGTAGATGATGCCTGGATTGCCCCCGAGGTAGAGCGCGAGCGGCTCAAACCCGCTACCGCTGCCGAATTGGGCGTTGGCGATGTTGGTCGGAAGTTCGGCTAGCAGTGTTGGCTCGCCAAGCGCCACACCATCGGCGTCGAGCATCACTCGATAGAGCCGACTATTGCCCTGATCGACGACATAGAGGTTGCCGCAGGCGTCGAGCACCAAGCCGTCGGGACTGCCGTCGATCGAGGTGACGACAACCGGATCGCCCGGCTTGTCGCCGACAAACTGCACGCTTCGGACAAAGCCCGCCTGGTAGTTTGTATAGAAGAGAAGCTCGCGCTCTGGATCGTAGACAATTCCGTTTGCGGCTGCGGCATCGGGCCCTTGGACGATCGTCGTGAGCGTATCATCGCTGTCTAGACGGATCACGGCGCTGCCGCCAAACTCGGTGATCCATACCCGATCCTTCGTATCAACATAGATGCCATTGGGCCCCCCGAGGTCGGTCAAGAGGTCGCTAACATCCCCTGATGGGCTCACCGCGAGCAGTTTGCCCTCGCCGGGCAGAGCGACGATGAGCGTGCCGTCACTGCGGTAGCGCAGCCCGTACGCCTGGGGAATGCCGCTGGTGAGCACTTTTTGCTCGCCCATGGCATCGACCAAGAGCAGCTCCTCGCCCCGTTTTCCCGCGAGCTGCCCCGCGCCGTCGAAGGCGATGTCCTCGCTGCCGTCAAAGGCGCTCGACACCTCGGTCGGCACAAAGGGACCCTCGATGAGCGCATCACAGTCAAAACCTGGCCCTCGGGTATCTGTGGGCCCCTCGGTCTCGGTGCCCGTGCTGCTGCCGGTCGACGTGCTCGTGCCGGTCGACGTGCTTGTACTGGTGCCGGTCGACGATGTGCTCGTCTCGCCGGTCGACGAGCTGCCGGGACCTCCCGTGGTCACAGCGGTATCACCGTCATCGCCCGCGCCTTGGCAAGCGAAGAACGGGAGCAGAGCGAGCAACCAGTGGAGCGAGCGCATGCGCCACGCTACGCCAGGC
>CAYYUP010000007.1:99276-107486 GCA_964474905.1 uncultured Nannocystis sp.
CGGGAGCAGAGCGAGCAACCAGTGGAGCGAGCGCATGCGCCACGCTACGCCAGGCGATGCGCAGGCTCAAGACCGCGAGACAACAAAGATCTCTAACGGGCCTTTTCCTTTAACATCGCTAATCCCGACGCTACGGGTCGTATGGCCTGAGGGCACGGCATTACGTGCCCCTGCGCTGACACAGACCGCACCGGCAACGCCGTGGTGTTCGATGCGCTGGGCAGTGTTCACAGTGTCGCCCCAGATATCGTAAGAAAATTGCTGCGCGCCGATGATGCCGGCAACAACCGGCCCGCGGTGGATGCCGACCCGCAAGCTCCAACCTGCGGGGTGGCGAGCGGTCGCCTCGATCAGCGAAAAGCCAAGCTCAACGCAGCGCGCCGTCGCATCCTCGGATTCGTCCATCAGACCGCCACAGGCCATCAGCGCGTCGCCGATGGTCTTGACCTTGAGCACCCGATGACGTCGACAGAGCGCCTCAAATTCCTTGACCAAATCCTGCAGATCAAGCAGCACGTCCTCGGGGCGTTTTCCTTCGCAATAGGCCGTAAAACCGATCACATCGGCAAATAGCACGGCGACGTCGGGGTGGCGCCGAGCCACGACCGCGCCAGTTGTCTGCAACTCATGGGCGACCGGTGCCGGCAGGATCGATCGCAGGAGACCATCCGCCCGCCGGATCTCCTCCTCTAGGCGCGCAACCTGACGACCTGACTGTTTGGCCAGGGCCCGGTTCTCGTGGATCCCGTGGAGCCGAGCCCGCAGGATCATCGGGTTCACCGGCTTGGTCAGGTAGTCGTCGGCCCCGCGCTCGAGGCAGGCGGCGATGCTCCGAGTCTCGCCGATCGACGAGACGATCACGATCGACGTCCGGGCCGAGACCTTGTTCTCGCGGAGCGCCGTGATCACATCGATGCCATTGATATCCGGCAGCACGAGGTCGAGCAGCACCAGATCAAAGGGGCGGCGAGTCGCCAGATCGATGCACTCTTGGCCGCTGCCGACGGCCTCCGCGGTGTAACCGAGTTCGCGGACCAGGTGCAGGAGCAGCAGGCGCGCCGGCGGGCTGTCATCGACAACAAGCGCATTACCCAGGGATACCGAGCCGGTCATCGTCGAATGAGCGGAGGAGCGAGCGGTCATCGCCGCGATCAACATCAGCGGCGACATCTCGTCGATCGTCGGCTTACCAACCGCCTCGGTAGACGCGACCGCCGGCAACATCGCGGTAAACGTGACCTCGGTCGCGGTGCGCTCATCACCGTTAATCCAGAGCTTGCCGCCGAGCGTATGCACCAACAGACGCGCCGCCGCGAGCCCCATGCCCGTGCCCGAAGCGGTGCGTACCCGCGGTTCGCTCTCGTCGTCGATACTGGCGATGACAAAGAGCAGGCGCTCCTCGTCGCCGGGCACACGCTCCACCGAGAGGCGGACCTTCGAGGGATCGTTCACCTCCAGAAGAAAGCGACCGACCGCGCTCAGGATCTCGCGCAGCGATGATTCGCGACCGTAGCAACGCTTTGGCACGCCCGCGCCGATCGACACGTCGAAGGTCGTGCTCGGGGCTACTTTGGCGAGGGCGACCGAAGCTCGCCGGAGAATCGGCCCGATCTCGAGGGCCCGATCTCGACCCTTGCGGGGGTTGTTGGAGTTGACAACGCTGTCGAGCATGTCCTCCAAACTGGCGTAGGTCTCTCGCGCCCGCGCCAACGCCTGCTCGCGCTCCTCGGCATCGGCCTCGCTCGCGCCCTCGAACGCCTCGACAGCCCCCATGATCCGCTGCAGGCGCGGCCGCACCTCGGCGCTGATCAGCGCGTTGAGCCCGTGGCGATCACGCAGAGCCGCCTCCGCTGCCTTCACAGCGGTCTCGAGCTGCGCCTCTCGACGGTGGAACTCTCGGCGATCACGGACCACCATCAACCCCGTGGCAGAGCCGCCGCGCACCGCCTGGATCTCGACAAATTGAACGTCAACCGGAATCGGCGTGCCGCTCAAGGGGCGCAGCGTACCCTCTCGCAGTCGACCGATACTCCGCCCCCCCGACTCCGCTGCGAAGCCGAGCAGTTCCGATGCAACCGTGCCCTGAAGCGCCACATCGTCGGTACCACAAAGCTCGCACATCTCGCGGTTGACCGCCGTCACCACGCCGTCGCCGTCGAGCAGCATGATGCCATCGGAGAGCGCATTTAGAACGTCACTGATGTGCCGCCGCGCGAAGGTCTCGTCGGCGAGTGCGCGCAGGCTGAGAAGGCTGGAGCGGGTCACCAAATAAACAAAGAGACCGCCGCTCCCGAGGATAAAGCCGATCGTCGCGGTCAGCACCTCATAGGCGTCGACGAGCACCAGGCCAAAGAACACGCTGTAACTCGCCGCAAAGGCGTACATCAAGCCGCTCAGGATTCTCCACGTCCCGCGAAAGGGGGTCCCACGAGTGAGCGAGAGCAGGGCCCCGGCACGCTGCGCGCTGAGGACCAGCAGCACCATGCCAGCGATAACACATGCCAGCGTAGCTACCTTTAGCGCGAGTGCTGCGGTCATCCCAGACGCTGCCTACGTCCGCCCTGCGAGTGCTCGCCCCAGGCGTTGCAGCTCGTGCTCGAGAGCCGCGAGTCGCGGAGGGACCGTGACCAACTCCCCAGCGCGAGCGAGCTCTTCTATCTTCGCGGCCTCACCGGCGGCAGCACCCGCAGCGATCATCAGCAAGGAGCCCTTCATGCGATGGGCTGCAACATGCACGGCCGCCGCATCGCCCTTGCCAAGCCCGACCCGGATCACCTCGACCTGCGACGCGCACTCGCCCGGCATGTCCGCGAGCACCGACTCGAGCAACCCCAGGTCCTCGCCGCAGAGTTCCAGCGCGGCCACTGGATCGAAGACCTTCAGGCCACGCAGAGGCTGCTCTGCGGACTCCGGCGCAGACACGGAAGGCGCTGCAGACTCGACAGCCCCCGCAGAATTCCGACGCTTGAGGAGGACAACTAAAAACGCGAACGCGATGAGCACGAGCAGACCACCGACCGCCCATATCGTCCACGAAGCACCGCCGGAGGATGCCACTAGCGAGTGGTTGAAAATCGTCGACACGAACACTACGAAAGGTACCCAAAGAAAGGACCGGTCGCATCGTGATCCTCTCGCGCCCGCCAAATTGCGCTATTTTCTTGCACCCTTCTTCGGCGGAGCCCACACGTCGCGATGACATCCGCCGCGCACGATGCGCGATTCGTCCCACCTCTGCCATTGCCCGCGTGCAGCGAGCACTACAGATCACGAGCACTGCGAACACTCGAGGTCGACATCGACAACACAATCAAAGCGCTCTGTTGCGATTTTTCCCCTAAACAACACTTGAAGACTGCCCGAACATCCGCAAACGAGGTTCATGACCACAGCAGAGGACCTTTATCGCGCCTCCTTGGCAGACCCTCGGCGTCCTCATCATCCAAAACTCGTGCCTTGGCACGGATCATTCCTCCGCCATCGCGATTTCGATAAGCTCCGCAAGTGCCCGGAGAAAGCGAGGGTCAGGGAACGCCGCCGGATCTTCGAGCACGGGCCGAGGCCTTGCTCGACTGGTTTGTGCACCCGACAACGCTGGCGGCGGGCGGGGACAGACTTCGGCGCACACGCATCTTAGTGGTCGCCCTCCTGCCCTTCATCGTGCTTGCACTGCTACCTGCGGTAAGCCTCGCCCTGCGCGAGGATCTCAGACACGCCGCCATCCCCTTCACCCTCTGGATCATCAACCTCCTGCTCCTGGTGGCGACTCGCCGGGGCCAAGCCATCGTGCATCTCGGCTACGCACACGCCGGCTTGATGCTCGCGAGCCTCACCTTCGGCGCCCACCAATTCGGGGGGCTCCACAGCCCTCCAGTCACAGCCATGCTGCTCATCCCCCTGGTGAGCATCTTTGTCGCCGGCGTGCACGTCGGTCGGGTGGTCACGCCCCTGGTGCTCATCAACTACGCCTGGCTGGCCTACTCGATGCCTCCGGGAGAGCACCAAGGCCTCCACTTCCTGGCCCTATGCATGGTCCTGCTGATCATCACGGCCGCGTCGATATCCTTCGAAAATGGGCGCATCCGGGCGCACGCTGAGACCGACGGGGCACGCCGCCGAGCCGAGCAAGCGAGTCTCGCAAAGGGCCGTTTTCTCGCGAACATGAGCCACGAAATCCGCACGCCGATGAACGCAGTCATCGGCATGACGGGGCTGCTCTTAGAGACAGATTTAAATCCCCAGCAGCGCAGCTTCGCCGAGATCGTGCGCGGCAGTGGCGAGGGCCTGCTCGCACTGATCAACGACATTCTCGACTTCTCCAAGATCGAGGCCGGCGAGCTGCTCATCGAGCGCGCTCCGGTGAACATCCGCGAGTGCGTCGAGAACGCCCTCCAAGTACTCGCGATCGCCGCGGTCAAAAAAGACCTCGAACTCTCATCGATCATCGACCCAGCGATCCCGCTGGCGATCTACGGCGACGCAACCCGAGTCCAGCAAACCCTCGTGAACCTCTTGAGCAACGCGGTTAAATTCACCGCCGCGGGCGAGGTCTCAGTCAAGGTGAGCGCCCGCCCGCTTGCCGCCAAGGACACCTACGAACTCCACTTCGCCGTGCACGACACTGGCATCGGCATCGCCCCCGAGACGATCCCCGGCCTCTTTGATGCCTTCACCCAAGAGGACACCTCGACGACCCGCCGCTTTGGCGGCAGCGGCCTGGGCTTGACGATCAGCAAGCGACTCACCGAAGCGATGGGCGGACGCATCTGGATCGAGAGCGAGCCAGACGTCGGCTCGACCTTTCACTTCACGATCGTAGGCGAACTCGCACCCTACATCCGTCCCGATCACCTCACCACCGACCAACCCCATCTCGCCGGGGCCCGAGTTTTGGTCGTCGATGATAACGAGACCAACCGCCGCATGCTCCAGCTCCAGCTCGAATCCTGGGGTATGCGTCCAACCCTGGTCAGCGGTGGCCAGGCGGCGCTCGCCGTGCTCCGCGGTGACAACAATTTCGACTGTGCGATTCTCGACATGCACATGCCCGAGATGGACGGGCTTGAGCTCGCCATTTTGGCCCGAAAAATCCCCGCGGGCACCGAACTACCGCTGCTGATGCTGACCTCCCTGGGCCAACGAGAGGAGCGCGAGGGCATGGATCTCTTCGCGGCCTTTTTGACCAAACCGGTCCGCGCCTCGCGGCTCTACAACATCCTGCTCGCGCTGCTCAGGACCCGGATGCCGACCGCGGTGCAGCCCCCTCAGAGCAGCGACACAAAATCTGTCCTAGAGGACACTTCGTACGAACTCCCCAAGGCCCTGCGGGTACTGATCGCCGAGGACAACAACATCAACCAACGGGTCGCGCGACTCTCCCTCGAGCGCCTGGGCTACCGCGCCGACGTCGCGGCAAACGGCCTCGAAGCCATCGAGCTACTCAGGAGCGTCGACTACGACATCATCTTTATGGATGTGCATATGCCCGAACTCGACGGCATCCAGGCGACCCGTCAAATACGCGCAGATCACAGCTTAAAGCAGCCCTACATCGCAGCCCTCACCGCCAACGCGACCGTACAAGACCACGATGAATGCCGCGAAGCCGGCATGGATGACTATTTGAGCAAACCCTTCCGCCTCCGAGATCTGCGCAAGGTGCTGCTGCGTTTCCAGGCGGTGCAGGCCGATGCAACGCCGAGCACGAAGTCGCCACACCACGACGAACCGAGCCCTTGATGCAGCCCCTGCGGCCAGACTCTGCGGCCAGACCCTGCAGCCAGACCTCAGAGCACGGCCTGGTTGGCCTGAACCCCGAGCGTATGCCAGAGCGTCTGGACATCAGAGGCATCGCGGAGCTTGTCCTTGACCTCCTCCTTGCCCATATAAAGCTTGCCGGTAAAGCTGCTGACCTCGGTCGAACTCGCGAGCCAAGTCGGTGTGATCGCACCGGACACCGGCGAAGTCGCCATCAAATTCGCAAAAAAGTTCGCCCCCGGATCACCCCGGATCACCCCGGGCACGCAGGCATTCGCCGAGATCCCGTGGATCCCGTAATTGGTGCTGATCCCGTAGGCGAGCAGCCGAGCCGCCTGCATCGATTGACGATAGGCCTTTATGCCGCTGTAACTCCGGCAATCGTAGTCGGTATCTGTTAGATCGAGCCCCCCGGCATAGGGCGACACGACCTGCACAACCCGCGCCGGCGCGCTCGCCTTCAGCACCTCGAGAAGCCGCTCAAGCAGCATATAGGGGCCGAGAACGTTGGCCATCCAGGTCAGTTCGGTGCCCAGGTCGGCCTCGATCTTCGTCCTCGAAGACCGATGCACAACGTTAACCACCACATCGAGACGCTTGTGACGCTCGAGAAAAACGCTGGCAAAATCGTTGATCGACAGACGCTTGCCGAGATCGAGGGTATGCGGATCGAGCAGCGCTGAGGGCTTCTCGCCGATAATCACCGAACGCGCCGCCTCGACCGCACCAAAGTCGTGCGAAGCGAGCACGACGACCGCCCCCATCTTCGCGAGACTGCGGCTGATCTCGCGGCCGACCGCAGATCCAGCCTCGGTCACGAGGCACGTCTTGCCGCTCATGTCCACCTGCTCACCCTTCGTCGCCTTCATAGTCTCCTCGAATCCCCCTCGAGTCCCCCCGAATTTCCTCGAATTCTAGAACTCTCAAAGCCCGCTGTCGCTGGAGAAGATCGAGCCTAAGGGCGCCCAGGACCGCGACCCGCCCACGCGAGAACGAACGCTCGAGACCGGACCTGCACCGATTGCGGGAGCACATTACCGCCGCGATAAATCGTGAGGTACCACCAATTTCGAGCCCCTCATGAGGACAATGGCAATCTGGCCCGCGGCCTGCCTTCGGGGGCACGCCCAAAGGCACGGGTGCGCCCGCTCACTCCAAAAACCAGTCCCACGCAGCCCACCAACCCGTACCGCCAGCAGGCCGCCTTTGGGTGCCTCTGCCCCCACAGCTCCAGAGCGCTCGGCAACCCCTTGATCTTGCCGATCAGCCTGGCTAGTAGACAACGCGATGGCCATTCCCCAGGTCCAGCCGGCGCGCTACCAGGAGCTGCTCGCCGAGAAAGTGGTGCGGATCGAACAAGCGTTCGCGCCCCTGCACCCTCCCCCCCTCAAGGTCCACGATTCTCCGGCCAGTCACTACCGCATGCGAGCGGAGTTCCGCACCTGGCACCAAGACGACGATCTCTTCTATGTGATGTTTGAACGCGGCGACAAGTACCAGCGCCATCGGCTGAGCGAATGCGCCATGGTTCACGCGCCGATCGAAGAGCTGATGTTCCCGCTCCTGGAGGCCATTCGCGCTGACCACGAGCTGCGCTTTCGCCTCTTCCAGGTCGAATTCCTGGCGACGCTCGCCGGCGGCATGCTGGTGACGCTGCTCTACCACCGGCAGCTCGCCGAACCCTGGCGTGCGAAGGCCCTAGAGCTCGCCGGTCGCTTTGACATTCACATCCTCGGTCGCGCACGAAAGCAGCGGCTCGTGCTCTCGCAGGATCACCTGATCGAGACCCTAGAGGTGCACGGGAAGCCCTATCACAGCAAACAGATCGAGGGCTGCTTCACTCAACCAAACGCGATCGTCTGCCAAAAAATGCTCGAGTGGGCGCTCGACTCGGCCACCGGCATCGGCGGCGACCTGGTCGAATTTTACTGCGGCAACGGCAACTTCACGATCCCGCTGGCGAGTCAATTTCGCAGGGTGATCGCGACCGAGATCTCCAAACCCTCGGCCCGCGCTGCCACAGAGAGCATGGCCCTCAACGGCATCACCAACGTCGACCTCGTGCGCATCTCGGCCGAGCAGTTCACACAGGTGCTGCGCGGCGAGCGAACTAGCCGGCGCATGGCCGGCATCGATCTGGAGGACTACGACTTTCGCGCTGTGCTTGTCGACCCTCCGCGGGCCGGTCTCGACGCCGAGACCGTCGAGCAAGTTCGCCTATATGATCATATTATTTATGTCTCGTGCAACGCCCAGACGATGCTGCACAACCTCCAGAGTTTGAGCATGACTCATACGATCGAGAGCTTTGCGCTTTTCGATCAGTTCCCGTACACCGACCATATTGAAACAGGCGTATTGCTGCGTCGCCGTTAGGGCTCACAAGGCACGCGCCCTCAAAACCGGAGCGACAGACCCGCAGATCCCGGCCCGAGCGTGCCCGACAGACGTGT
>CAYYUP010000007.1:107586-135581 GCA_964474905.1 uncultured Nannocystis sp.
CGCCGCCGACGGCCCCGAGGATCAGCCCCGTAACGCTCATCGTCGCCCCCACAACTCCGACGATGGCCATCGCATTTGCGGTCCGCAGGACACCTCGGCCCTGGTCCAGATCATCGAACTCTAGCACCCTCTTTGGACCCGGATTACCGATGTGAATACCGCCAAGCACGCCAAATCCTACCGTCATTGTAAGGAGCCCGAGACCACCGATAACTCCGCCAGACAGCAACAATACCCGCCCTTTGGCGAGCTTGGGATCCTCACCTTCGCCGCTCGTATGCACGCTCGCGGTCGGCTCCTGTGCAGATCCCGGCAAGGCCGCGGGTGCAGTCGGCGCCGCTGCTACACAAGCATGCAAACTGGCCGCAAAGAGCCCAGTAGTTAGATAGTACGAACATCATGATTGCCTCCAATCACTCCGGGTTAAAAGTGACCACGCCGCGTTTGTACGCCAAAGCGAAGCAACGCTCAGCCGCCCGCCGTTTCGGACCCAGCCGCCCGCAGGGCCTCGACGATCGTGTCCTTCTCCGCCATCGTCGCCGCTGCGCGCAGGCGGGTGAGCGCCTCTTTGTTGGCCCTTTGACGCGCCTCTGGGATCCCGAGGGCCGCGGCGTAAGCCTCGCTGTACACCGCCAGCTCCCAGTTCACAGCCTCTTTGAGCACCTGTACCTGGGGCGCTTGGTCGATGGTGCGAAGATCTGCGCAGCTGAGATCTGCACCCTTAAGCCTGATCTCGCCGGACATGTCGGCCTGGTCGAGGTCCACCCCCCAGAGCTTGGCCCCGCGCAGGTCGGCACCCTCAAGGGTCGCCTGACGCAGCATCGCATAGCTCAGGTCCGCCGCTGAGAGATCGGCCGCGCTGAGATCCGCGCTGGTAAGATCCGCCCCGCGAAGGAGCGCCCTCGCCATATGCGCAGAGCCAAAACTCGCGCCCTGGCCGTCGATTTCGACAAAAGTCGCGGCCTCGAGATAGGCATCACTGAGATCGATCTCCCGCATGACAGCCCGATCAAAACTCGCGTCATTGAGGTTGATCTCGCCGACCTCGAGCTCCCGCAGATCAGCCTCGACGAGATAAGCCCGCCGTAGGCTGAGCGGACGCAGGTCCACCGAAGAACCCTCCAAATAGTGGAGCAGAAGTTCCTGCTCGGGGCTGCGAGTGCTGCTGCCAACTCGCATCGTCGCCGGATCGACAACCCGGTAGGGGTCGAGCTGACTGAGCGTGCGCTGGATCCTTCGGTACATGCCCGCAGAGATCTGGATGCGCTCGCTGCTGTCGTGATCGTCATCGTCACGGACGCTGCCGAGACCCTCGCCCCGACTCACCCGATCCTGCTTGATCAGCGCGACCTCGGAGTCGACCGCGTCGATCAGACCGAGCACGATCGCCTGCCGCTGCGCCGCCGTGCTGAGCGAGAGGTCAACCTCGCGGGCCCCCTTGTCGGCCGAAATCTGCAGTCGAAAGAGCTCTGTCTGCTCCTTGATCATCTGATTTTGGGCGGTCAAAAGCTCGTTTTGCTGGCCCATGCGCTCGACCTGAAGATAGGTCGCCAAGAAGACCGCGAAAGAGATCGCACCGCCGAGAACAGCGATGAGAGTGCTCATCGCCATCACCCGAAAGACCATCGCCACCACCAGCGTCGACAGCTCGCGCAGGCTGGGTTTGATCCGGTGAAGCCGAGCCCAGAGCGACTGCAGGTGCTGGGCATCCTGCGTCGTGACCAGGGCTAGGATGTCTTCGCTGATCGCTGGCAACACCGAGCTCGCCTCTGAGAGCAGACCGAGCGCGTTCTTTTGCAGCCGCTTCTTGCGGGTCTCAAAGATGTAGTGGCCGATGATCACCCCGAAGATCATCGCCACTGCGATCAGGAGCAGGCCGCTCGCGACGTACCAGACCGCATCGAGCTTGCTGCCAACGGTGATCACCAGCGAGAGCACGATGCCGATCGAAATGCCCTTGATAAGCGTCGGCTCGGTCACCCACAAAAAGAGGCGAAGCAGCGGCCCACGGCGAGCGAGCGGCGGGATTTGAGGCTCACGGGCAGACTTCGAAGGATCGCTCATGGAGGGGCGCCGAGTATAACGAAGGCGACGACACCTGCTCACCGACCCGCGGGCGAAGCAGCGCGAGCAGGGCATTTCTCGCAGCAACTCCGAAGGCACTCTCAGATCGCTCGCGATGGGCAAGGCCCGGCTCCTCGCGTACCATCGCAGGGCATGGCGCTCGTCGCCGCAACCGCCCGCTTGCTCGCCCCCGTCGACGGACTCCGCCGCCGCTGGCTCCGACTCCTGGGGCCGCTGTGCCGGCCGCTAATGATCGACCGCGACCTGCGAATCGCGACCATGGCGAGCCTGATGATCGTCACAGCGACCGTCGCGGCGCTGCTCATCCCGCTCTGGGTATTGGCCCTGGGACCGATGATCTGGGGCGTGCCTCACCTGCTGGCAGATCTCCGTTACATGGTCGTAGGGCCAGGTTTCCATCGGCGGCCGCATCTCTGGATCCTCGGCGCTCTGCCGATCATCGCGACCGGCTTCGGTGCGGACTTGAGTGTCGGCCTACTCGGAGTCGCGGCCGTCGCCATCGTCGCGCGCACGGGCATCGATCGTCGCCTCTTCGCCCTCGCCCTGATCGCCCTCGTCGGCGCCGGTGTGCTCGCCCTGGGTCCGCTCGCCGATCTGGTCTTCGCCTACCTCCATAATTTTATCGCTGTCGCCCTCTGGTGGTCCTGGCGGGCCCGCGAGCGCCGACTCCACTGGATCCCTCTCGCCCTTTTTGTCGGCGTCAGCGCACTCCTACTCTCGCCCCTGGGCCTCGCCCTCGCACACACCAGCGCCGCCTTGCTCCGCGATTTCGGCGGCATCGGCATCGACGACCAACTCGCTCGCCTCGCACCCGGTATCGATGTCGATCTAGGCCTCCGCTTGGTGCTGCTCTTCACCTTTACACAATCGATCCACTACGCTGTCTGGGTGCACCTCTTGCCCGACGAAGATCGGACCCGAGCGACGCCGCCGACATTTCGCCGCTCTTTCCTCGATCTCTGCCGCGATCTCGGCGGACCGCTGATGCTCGGCGCGGCTGCCCTCGCCCTGCTCTTTGCTATCTGGGCACTCCTGGACCTGCGCGACGCGACCCTCGGCTACTTCCGCTTCGCGCGCTTTCACGGTCATTTGGAGCTCGCCGCCCTGACCCTGCTGCTCCTCGAGAGGAGGCTGCCGTGGTCGCGGTGAGCGTCGAAACTTGGTTCACAGCCTACCTTCTCACCCAAGCGGTCGAGATCCCGATCTATCTCGCGGCGACCCGCGGCAAACCGTGGCGCGCTCGTCTAGCGATCGCCGCCGCCGCGAGCACGCTCACCCACCCGATGGTGTGGTTTGTGATCCCCTCCCTCGGTTGGCCAAATTACGAGGCCTATTTCGTCGGCGCCGAGAGCTTCGCGTTTGCAGTCGAGGCCCTGCTGCTTTGGTCCCTTGCCGTACGCCGCCCGCTGCTCTGGTCGCTAGCTGCCAACGCTGGTAGCGTCGTCGTCGGCCTTATCCTCCGCGCCATCTTCGGCTGGCCGTAGCTCGCCCGCGGGTCGTAGGCCCCAGCAGTGTCGTCGCGAAGCCTCTCCTGCACGCTGCTTTCGAGCGACCTTGGGCGTCGCCCCCGGCTCCTCGAATAGAATGCCCGCCGGCCGCTCTCCCGGGTTGCTAGCCTCGGACGGTGGCCCCCCTCTGCACCTCCCAAATCCCGCTCTGCGCCCTTCTCCTTGGCGGCCTTACGCTCGCCTGCAATGGCGACGACACAGGCTCGACCGATGGCTCGACCACGACCAACTCCACCGCATCAAGCTCCGGCTCATCAAGCTCCGGCTCCGCGGGATCCAGCGCTGGTGAGAGCGGCGGCGACGATTCCCTCGCCCAGGCCTGCGTCGACGAGATCAACGACTACCGAGCGAGCCTCAGCCTTCCCCCCTACACCCGCTGGACCGACGCCGAGGGCTGTACCGACGACGAGGCCAAAAGCGATTCGCAGTCTGGCACCCCCCACGGAGCCTTCCCGAGCTGCAACGAATCGGCACAAAACGAATGCCCCGGCTGGCCCTCCACAGACCTCAAAATGTCCCTGCTCGGCTGCCTCTCACAGATGTGGGCCGAGGGCCCGGGCGAGGACTTTCAAAAGCACGGCCACTATATCAATATGAGCAGCACAAAGTACACAAAGGTCGCCTGCGGCTTATACACGACTCCCGAGGGCAGCCTTTGGGCGATCCAAAACTTTAAATAGCTAGACTCGACAGAGCGAATACCCGCACCACATCTCACCGCAAGCGCGAACCGTCGACACAAAGCGCAGACACGGTTGCGGACACGAGTCCGCCCCGAGAGCCTGAACCTGTGGATCAATCCGCGGCGTCGGCCACGGCTTTGGCGGTCGCTTTGGCGGCGATCTCACGGCTAAGGGCGACGCGACGCCAGAGCGCCTCGAGCAGCGCTGAAACCCCTTCGCCTGTCACCGCGGAGATCGGGAACACCGGGATCCGCCGCGCCCGCAGGCGTCGTCGGAGCTTATTGACCAGTGCCTGGCCCTCGGGCGTATCGATCTTATTGAGCGCGACAACCCGCGGACGACCATCAAACATCGAGCCGTAGGCCCGGAGTTCGGCCTCGAGCGCATCTAAATCCGCGAGCGGTGATCGCTCTTCGCCCGGATCTGGAGCGAGCAGGTGTAGCAATACGCGGGTTCTCTCGAGGTGGCGGAGGAAATCCAGGCCGAGCCCGCGTCCCTCACTCGCCCCCTTGATAAGCCCCGGCACGTCGGCGACGACCATCGAGCGTTCCCCAGCCAGGCCGACGACGCCGAGCTGAGGGACCAACGTAGTAAATGGATAGGCGCCGACCTTGGGCCGGGCGCGGCTGATCCTAGAGATCAGCGTTGACTTACCTACATTTGGAAAACCGACAATGCCGACATCGGCGAGCAGCTTGAGCTCTAGACGGAGCCAAAAACCCTCGCCCTCGGTGCCCGGTTCGGCGTGGGTCGGAGTGCGATTGGTCGAGGATCTAAAATGTACGTTGCCGCGGCCTCCGCGACCTCCGTGAGCGACGAGCAAATCCTGCCCCCCGTCGACGAGATCGCCCAGGAGAGTCGCCTCGTCCCGCGCCCGTCGGCGGCGCTCTGCGTGGCTCTCGTTCTCGGGGTCGGGGTCGGGCTCGGGCTCGGAGACCGCCGAGCCCGCGACGGCTCTCGCGACCGATCCAAACTCGGCGGGTATATCGATTGTCTCGACCTCCGCAGCGATTTCATCGCTCGGCTGCGCTTCTTGCAGGTCCTCGGTCTCGGTTACCTGCTCGTCTGCGAGGACATCTTCGTCATCGTCGCCGTCATCGTCATCTTCTTCTTCGCCCGCAGCGAGCACGCCCTCCAGGTCATCTTCGAACTCGTCGTCGAAGACGTAGACCATCTCCAGGCCGCCCTCGTCGGCCTTTGGGCCGCGCTCCTCAGCCCAGGGAGGTCGCACGCCCGGCTCGCCAAGGCCCTCTAGGTAGACCGCAGTACCCACCGGTACGCGCACCACTCGGTCATCGCCACCGGCTCCGTACTGACACTTATTGCGCCCCGGCTTGCCGTCTTTGGCTCGGTAGTGTTGGCGGTAACGAAGGTCTAGGAGGGTCGTGAGTTCCTCGTCCGCGACCAGGATCACATCACCGCCACGACCCCCGTCGCCGCCCGCCGGTCCCCCGCGGGGCACGTATTTTTCGCGACGCCAGCCGACATGGCCGTCGCCACCATCGCCCGCACGTACGAGGATTCGAACCCGATCAACGAAACGCATGACGATTATGCGATGAGCCGCCCACGGGCGGCCCGTCGCTGGTTACTCGGCGGCTGCTGCCTCGTCGACCACGGGATCGATCGCGACAAAGGTGCGACGCTCGCGTCCCCGCTTGTAAAAACGAACGACTCCGTCCGAGAGCGCAAAGAGGGTGAAGTCCTTGCCCCTTCCGACGTTACGGCCCGCTTTCACGGTGCCGCCAACCTGACGGACCAAGATGTTGCCGGCGCGAACGACTTCGCCGCCGAACTTCTTGACGCCGCGGCGCTGCGACTGTGAGTCGCGGCCGTTCTTGATCGAACCCTGTCCTTTTTTATGTGCCATGGTGGGCCTCCGCTGGAGTCTAACGCCGGCTTAAGCGGCGATCTCCGTGATCTTGAGCTCGGTGTACGACTGCCGGTGACCCTGCTTTTTGCGGTAGTTCCGGCGCGGCTTGAATTTGTAGACGACGATCTTTCGACCGCGCCCTTGGCTGGCAACCGTCGCGCGGACCACAGCCCCGGCAACCGTCGGCGCGCCGATTTTAATGGTGTCGCCGCTGCGCACCAGGAGGACCTCCAGGTCGAGCGCGCTGCCCACCTCGAGGGAGAGTTTCTCGACCTTTACCAGGTCTCCAAGTGCGACCCGGTACTGCTTGCCCCCGGTGCGGATTACGGCATGAAGTTGCTCGCTCACGTCTGTCTCTCAATTCTCAGGCGATTCGCCCGCCCTGTGCGACGGCCCTTAAGTGGACCGCGACTGCCCGGTCTTCGTTTTCGCCCCCATCGGGCTGGGGGAGGTGGAGTTTATGGAAGTCGCCCCCATGGTCAAGCTCTCGCTTGGTGACGGCCGCCCCCCGCAGGCGAGCCAAGGCAGGCACCACGATCGGCGCGACGCCGCCAAATCGTCGAACTGCCGCGTATTTCGAGTCTTTTCGCCAAGTTCTCCGCGACGGCTCCGGGCACATCGTCTTCGCCTGGCCCGCGTGTGATCTCTCGTGTTCAAACAAGCCGCTCAGAACCGCGGATCTACCACGTAACGCGGCGGCTGGATCTCTGTCGCGTCGCTCGTTAGCCTCGGGGCCGATGCGAGATCGATGCGCAAAAGAGGCGACCGCCCGCCGCCGCCTCTTTTTTCGCGGCCGGCAGGTTGTGCCCTACCGTCTGGCCATGATCGTGCGTCGACATCGGGCGATCCTCTCGGCCTGCGCCGCCTGTGGCTTTGCGGTGCTGCTCGCCGCGGCCTGTGCGAGCGCTGACCGGGGCGAAACGGCCTCCCCAACCCCCACTCCGCTGAGTTCCTCCTGGTCCCCCCAGGAGCGAGCGAAGATCCTCGCCGTGCAGCCCCATGTGCGCGCTGCCGCCAAGAAGTACAAAGTCGATCCAAACCTGATCAACGCGATGATCTGGGTCGAGAGCAAGTTCAATCCCAAGGCGCGCGGCCCCGGCGGCTCCGCGGGTCTGATGCAGCTGATGCCCTCGACCGCCCGCGCTCTGGCCAAGCAAATGGGCGAGCGCTCCCGTCCTTACAACGCGGAGTTCAACGTGCGCGCTGGCACCTACTACCTGGCCCGCATGATCAGCAAGTTCGACGGCAACCAACGCCTCGGGATCGCGGCCTACAACGCCGGCCCCGGCAACGTGCGCAAGTGGCAAAAGGCCGGAAGCGGCCTGCCAAGCCGAAGCCAACGCTACGTCGCCAAGGTGCTCGCCGCCAAAAAGCGCTTCGTCAGCCGCTGATCATGAAGCTGCTCTCACGACCTGCCGGACACGTGCAGAAGTCCACACCTTTCGGCAATCACGTCGTCATCAGCTCTTTCCCCTCCATGGTAGTCTTCGCGCAATGCTCGTTCTCGCGCGCACACCATTCTTCCTCTGCTCGCTCTTGATACTGGCCTGCGGCGACGACGCCCAGGTCACGGACTCCAACTCCGGCACCGGGGTTTCTTCGGCTTCCGTCTCGGCTTCCGTCTCGGCTTCGAACTCCGCCTCGGCGAGCGAATCGGCCAGCGGATCGGCCAGCGAATCCGCCAGCGAATCCGCCAGCGGTACGATGTCGGCAAGCGGCACCTCGACCACCGGCGACAGCGGCACGATGTCGGCCAGCGGCACCTCGACCACCGGTCTCAAGCTCGACGTCGGCTTTGGCGAGAGTTCCTCGGCCGGCGAGGACGACGAGGGCTGCAAAAAAGTCGATCTGCTCTTTGTCATCGACGACTCCGGATCGATGAGCGACCAGCAAAACAAGCTCACCGACGCCTTCCCCTCCTTTATGGAGACGATCCACGAGCAGCTCGTGCAGATGAAGGGCGTCGACTACCGGGTTGGCGTGCTCTCGACCGACATGGCCGGCCCCGATCTCTGCATCTTCATCTCCTGCGGCCAGGGCCACCGCGGCCGCCTGCAACACACGGCGGATCGCCTGGACTGCAACCAGGTACCCGACGGCAAGTGGATCGACGTCGGCCCCGTAGATATCGTCTCAGAGCAGTTCCGCTGCATCGCCTCGATGGACGGCGGCGAGTTCTCAGAGATGCCCTTAGAGGCGCTAAGGGCTGGGCTCTTTGATCGTGTTGAGGACCCAGAGGCCTACAACAGCGGCTTTCTCCGGGAGGACGCGCTGCTGGTGCTCGTGCTGATCACGGACGAGGACGATCAATCGGTGATGAACGTGCCCGACACCTGGGACCTGTTCCAAGGGCCAGGAAAACCCACGCCCGTGATCGAGTACCAGCAGCTCCTCGTGGACCTTAAAGGCGGCGACAAGGAGCGCTTTGTCGCCGTCGCCCTCAGCGGACCCAAAAGCGACAACTGCGGCCCCCAGGACGATCCGCTCGCGGTCAAAGCCCCGCGGATCCACCAATTTTTAGAGCTCAATTCGCCAAACTCCTACTGGGGAAACCTCTGCGACCAGGACTTCACAACCCCGCTCGCAGAGGCGCTAGAGGTGATCAAGTCGAGTTGCGAGACGTTCCCGCCGGTCTGAGGTCTCTGGGGCCGCCGCATCTTCGCGGCACTCGTCGGGCACAGCGCCCTGGGTCGCCATGGATGACGTCACGAGTTCGGAGCCGTGGATGTGCAGCTGCGGTGGTCGATCCCCGCCGGCTAGCCACGTGCGGCCCAGCGTTGCGGCGCCGAGTCGCGCCCGTAACGGCGCGGGATCCCGCAGGTGAAGCTCGATCTGCCAGGCGATCCCGGGCGGCGCTAGCAAACCCAAAATTTCACGCACCCGTCGCTCTGCTGGAGCACCCGGAGTGAATTGGGCGAGCGCAGAGCTGTCGACACGATCGATCTGGATCCGCAGACCATGGCGAACCGAGAGCCGCGCACCGAGCAACAGAGGCGTGGCCCCCCCGTGCCCCGTGCTGCCAGCCGAATCGAGCCGCGCGCTGCCCCCCCCGAGGCGGCAGAGCGTCGCCTGCGGCCGAGCCGCACTCGTGCGCACGAGCGCCTGTGTGCGCACCCTAATTTTTTCACCGGCGAGATCCGCCAAGACGATGCCCAGGGCTCGATCCAGGAGCGCAGGCGTCCCGGGACCGCTCGCGCCGAGAAAAAGCGGCAAAAGCCGGCGCCTGACATGCCGCGGCAGCTGCGAACGCGGCGAGTCGAGGCCGACCGAAGCCAGCAGGCGCGACTCCCAGTGATCGGCATCATCGCCTGCCTGCGGCGCACGAAAACTGGCGACCCCGCGGACGAGCTGGGTGAAGAGCCGATGATGAAACTGATCCAAAAAGTCGCGCAACCGCCCGGCAGAGGCACTGGGACCCGAGGCTCGCTCGGCGAGCGCGAGCGGCAGAGGTGTCGTCGGCCCCACCAGCCCGCTAAGCCGCTGGGGCGCGAGCTTAAGCACCACCGGCGAGCGGCTTGCATGGCCCCCACCATGACCCTCGATGTCCGCCGGCAGCTCGACCTGCAGCTCCCGGCCTGCCGAGGTCCCGAGTCGAGGCAAAACCCGGAGACTGAGCGCCGCCTCGGCCGGGCCCCGCTCCTCGCCGAGCCGCGGCCCCCCGTAAAACCGGCCGATCGCGGTGACCAGCGCCACGAGATCCGCCCGCTGCGGGTCGCGCACGTACTCCTCTAGCCAAGGCGGAGGCGAACCCGAGCCCGCACCCGGCGTGGCCCCGGCAGGCGGATGCGCTTGCCGGCCCAAACCCCGTTGCGACCCTGCCTCTGCAGGCGACTGCGAACTCGGGCCCGAACCCAGATGCGACCCCGCCTCGGCAGGCGACTGTGAACTCGGGCCCAAACCCAAGCGCGACCCCGCCTCTACAGGCGACTGTGAACTCGGGCCCAAACCCAAGCGCGACCCTGCCTCTGCAGGCGACTGCGAACTCGGACCCAAACCCAGTTGCGGACGCGACCCTGTCTCGAGCACGGCGCTCATGGAGTCGGCGTCTCATCCGGTCGTCGCAGCGGCCACTCGAGGTGCTCTCCCCCGGGAAAGAGGCGGATGGTGAGCACGCTCGCGGCATCGAAGCCCGCAAAGTCGGCGATGACGCGATCGAGCAACTCGCCCAAGAGCTCGGCTTCGGCAACACAGGAGAGTTCGCGGCGATCGAGCTCGACGGTTGTCTCGACAACCGGCGTCGGCACACCGTCGACCAGCTGATGGCTGCGCCGTCGCCGTACCCCGCAGACAGCTTGAAGCGATCGCGGGCTCAGCAACCCCCCCTCGCGCCGCCCCCCCGACGGCGGTGCGTGCAATCCGAGCAGATCGCGGAGTGCCGCCGGCGAATCGAGCATCCGCGAGCGCTGGCCGAGGTGATCGAGCAGCCGCCACGAGCGATCGGCGCCCAGATCAGGGCGCCGCGGCGGCGTGACCGGGGTGATGTTGGTGCGCGCAGCGAGCAGGAGGTGCCGGGGCCCGTGGCCGAGCGTGCCGACCCCCAAGCTGTGCGCGAGATCCCCGTTGGTGCACAGGATCCGAGTCGACCCGATCGCAGGATCCGAGGAGGACAAGAAACTCGCCTCCTCGATCGAGACCCGGACCTCGCAGCGCTCCCCCTCAGCGCAGGTGCGATCGACCGCGTACGTCGCCGTGCGCTCGTCGGCGGGCAAGACCCCGCAGAGCCGCGGCTCGGCTAAACGACCGTCCATGGTCAACTCAGAGACCCCGTAGACCTCGGCGTAACGCGGATCAACACCGTCGGCGCGGAGCAGATGGGCTCGATCCCCCGGCAGATGCTCAAAAGGCTCGCCCGTCGCCTGGAAGAGATTGAGAGCCGGTGCACAGTGGAGACGCACGGTGCCCGCGGGCAACGAAGACGGCAACTCGGGCAGCGAAGGCGCCGAGGCGGCCGCCTTAAAGGTGAAAACCAACCCGAATTCTGGACCAGAGAGCGATAATGAACCAAGCCCGTGCACATCGACAAAACCGGCGAAATCCGGATAGGCGAGCCCCTCGACCAGGGCCCGGATCGCCGGCGGCATCGCCTCGGGCCAGGGTTGCATCCGGGCTGCAGGGTCGGCAAAAGGCTGGCGGATAAAGACCCGAGCCTCGCCAACCCGGGGCTCGCCCCCCTCGGCATCGATGGCCACGCAATAGCGGGTCAACCACATGCGCAGGGTCGCGGCGACGGTCGGATCCCGGTGGTGAATGAAGAGCCGGAGGTGATCGATCTCGGGAATCATCGGTGCCCCGGCGTCGCTCGACCGAAAACGGAGCCGCATCGTCGCCTGCCCCCGTCGGCCGCGCTCTAGATCGAGGCCAACGAGCTCGATCGGCAGCAGATCGACGTCGGCAACCGTCGTAAATCGAGCGCACACCCCGTGGATCGGCGCGGCGAGCAGCTCTTTGCCCCGGGGCATGCGCTGCAGCGATCGCAGGACCCGCAAATCCGGCCGCAATTCGACCACAGTGGCCGGCGGCGTCGGCCGAATCCAGTGGGGCCCGAGCGACGCGAGCATGCGCCGAGCAAAGGACCCGGCCGCCTCGTCGATGTGGGCCCGAATGCCCGCGCTGATGAAGGCAAAACCCTCGAGCAGGCGCTCTACATCGGCATCTTCGCCGCCGCTAGCGAGGTGACCGGCGTTGTGCGGGTGACTGGCGGCGTAGTTGCGGCTGCCCTCGCGGAGATAGGCGAGTTCGCGGGCGTAATCCCTGTCAAAACTGTTCATGGTCAGGTGCCTTGGGCCTTTATTGGTGTGGGAGGTCGCTCAGTTGTCCAGACTGGCGATGCCGAGGGCGTTGATGGTGGCTCGGGCGATGCACACGGGCTCGGGGCCGCTTCGATCGAGGATTTCGAGGCGCAGCGCAGCGGCCTCACGGTCGAGCACAGCCCGTACCTCGAGGCCTGGACGCTCGGGGGCCACGCCCCGCACAAGACCGCGCAATTGGGCCTTTAATGCGTGAATGGCCCTCCTGTCGCCGTGCACCAGATCGGCAAAACAAGGCAGGCCAAAGCTCGGATCGCCGAGGGTCTCGCCGGGGCGCGTGTGCAGGGCGAGACGAAGCGCCCGCGCCACCGGATCCACAGCTCGTTGCTGGGGCTCGGCGCAGACCCGAGCGACAAGGCCGGGACGAAGACCCGTGATGTTGTGAGGGGAGTGAGGGGAGCGAGGGCAGCGAGTAAGCGGTCGTGGCATCTCAGGTTTTGGGTCGACCCCCGGCCGCCGCCGTTGCAGAAAAATTAAACACGCAACGCTGGCGAGCCGCAGCCGACCTAGGAGCAAGCCCCCTTCACCGGAGCGCCGACCCATGGACAAACGCAGGCCCCCCGCGAGCCCCGACAAGATCACGAACCACCTGGCGATACGCCTCCACCTCCTCCGCGACGACGGCTCTAGCCCCATCGAGATCTTTCGCTTTGAGGCCGCCGAGATCACCATCGGCCGGGCAGCTTCAAAGGGCCGGCCACCGACGCTCGCACTCGCCGATCGCAACGTCTCTCGGCGCCATTGCGCGATTTTGGTCGACGCGACGAGCCTGACGATCGAGGACCGCGGCGGTCAGGCCGGCACCTTTCTCCGCGGCCGGCGACTGAGCAAGCGACGACGGATACAGCCGGGTCAGCGCTTCACATTTGCGGGCTACACCGCGTGGATCGAGCGACTCTCGATCCGTCCCCGGCCAAGCCCTGAGCGCCGCCAAAAACCCGCGCTCGCGAAGATCTCAGCCCCGCGACTCCCTGAGCCCTGGCAACCCGGCAAGGGCCCCGAAATGTGGGTCCTCAAGGGCGAACCGGATGGACTGCTGCTCCGCGGCCGTGCCCTCAAGCGCGGTAAGATCTGGCTCAAAGGTCATGTAACTCTCGGCGCCTGGGATCTGCGCAAACGTTGGCTCGAGGCCTCTCTGCAAGCGAGTGCACGGAGGGGTCGACATCTCCGCCTCCGCGGGCTCGCCCTGCTCATCGCTCTCGCCTGCGCGATCAAGCTCGGTATGCACACCGTGCCCAAGCCCCCCGCCGTGCACCCTGCGCCTAGTTGTCTAAAAGCCGAGATCACGGCGATCCACAGGTGGGTCCTCGACGATCGATCAAATGCCATGCGAGCCGCAATCGCGCTCGCCTGGGCCAAGAGCAAGGGCTGCCGAAGCGGTACGATCGAGGGCCTGCTGCACCAGGCCCTCAGCGCGACCAGGCGTCAGCAAATCGCACAACTCAACGAAGCAGGCACTGGGGTCACCGCGATTGCGGGCACCGGCGCTGTGCTTATCACTACAGATACACGGGCGCTGCACATCTCCCACGAACATCGAGAGTCCGCGATCGGCTCCGGCGGGCGCTGGCACATCAGCGGCGACGGGCGCTGGGCCGCAGAATCCCTCGACGGTGAGCAGATCACGCTCTGGGCCCTCGACGCAGGCACCCCCGTGGCCCGTGATCACCTCGTGATCAACTCACCGACTGTAGCCAGTAGCGATACAACTAATGATATGAAGGCGCTCGCCGATGGCCCCCGTAACGACGGCTACAACTACAGCTACAACACATCAACCAACCCCAAACACCAACAGTTGATCCAATCGATCGCGCTCGATCGGCAGGGCGACGAACTCTGGATCGCCACCCCAAAAAAGCTGCTCCGCTGGCGACGCGAGGGCCCCAGCTACCAGCCCGCAGCCTCCCTCGCCAATACGCTCGAGATCTCTGCCACCGATCGCATGGAGGTGGGTATCGGCGGGATCGTCGTCGGTCGCGACCGAGCGCTGTGGTGGCAATCGTCGACCTCTGGTCGGAGCCAACGACTGGCGGCAATCGTCGATCGCTGGCTACTCGTCGACGGTGGCACCACCTTGATCACCAGCGAGGGCGCCGTCATCCGTCGCTGGCGGATCCGGCGACGACGCCCGGTATCCGAGGTGATCGCAGAGCTGAGCGAGTCGGTCCTTCACATGACGGCGATCCCCGGAGGCCATCAGCTCGCGGTCGCGACCTCCAAGCAGGTCCTGCTCCTGGACACCGAGCAGCGCTGGCGTCGACGGCAAGCTCTCTCGCGAACTCTCACCTACAAGCGGCGTGCGCAGGCGATAGATTCGCTGATCAGCGACCCCGCGGGGCGTTGGCTCGCCGCCATCGATCCCTCTGGGGCCGCGATTTGGCGCCTCCACAGGGGGATTCTTACCGGTGCACCCATGCACGATCTCGACTGGGGGATCACAACTCCAGAGCACCTCATCGCCATCGACAACGCCCTCGTCGGCATCATCGACGGCCGGGTCCTGCGGTGGCCGCTGCTCGACAGCCCCGGCGGCATGGACGGTATCGCGGTCACCCACGGCGAACCGACCCAAGCGCTCGCGACCGACCCTACAGGCCGCTGGATCGCCAGCGCAGGGGCCTCGCAAGCGCGGCTGTGGCGACATAATGCACCTCTCTCGCTCGAGCCCCTCGCCACTCTAAATCTCGAATCTCCAGCCTCGGCAATGGCCTTTGCCAAAAATACGTGGCTCATCGCCCACGACGATACCCTGGATGTGCACAGCCTCAATCCACACACGGGTATTGTCAAGACTGCGGCACTCAGCACGGGCACGGAGATCGCCCACATCGCGGTCGCCGACAATGGCGCCTGGCTGCTCGCCGCCGATACCCGGGGACGGCTCGCGGCCTGGCGTATCGACAGGCTCAACGACTCGCGGAGGCCGCTCCGCTCATGGTCGCAGGGCGCGGCGATCAGCGCCCTCGCGGTCGATGCAAAGGGCACCCAGGTGCTCCTCGGCGATCGCCAGGGCGGGGTTCGAAGCCTCCGTCTAGACACCACCGGCGCCGCACGAGTGCTCGCGGATCATCAAGGGGCTGTGCTCACAGTCGCCGTCTCGAGCGGCGGTGAGTGGCTCGCCAGCAGCGGCGAGGATCGGCGAATCCACATCAGTAAGACAGCGGATCCCGAGCACCGCTCCCAGATCTCCCAGGTCCACCCCGCAAAGGTCCGCTCGCTCACCTTTCTCGGCCATGGCACCTGGCTAGCCGCACGCGATGCCACCGGTGCGATCACTCTGCACGCAACCGGGTCCGCCGCGACCATGCGCCTAGGGGTGCGAAAGGGGCCGCCATCGGGGCTTTCGAGCGACGGCAAAGATCGACTCTACGCAGTTGGCGAGGACGGACTCGTCGAGCTCTGGGAGCTCCGCCTCAGCGGCCCACGTCCAAGGATTCGAGCGGTCACAGAACTCTCCGCTGCCAGCTCCTCCGGCCTCAGCCAATGGCACTTCGATCCCCAGGCAGAGCAGCTCCTCAGCGCGACACCATCGGGCATCCTGCGCCTGCGCCCGCTGCGAGCGGACGGTCTGGTCGCCCTCACCTGCCAGCTCCTGCCCGCAA
This sequence comes from uncultured Nannocystis sp., assembly GCA_964474905.1. Lineage (GTDB taxonomy): Bacteria > Myxococcota_A > Polyangia > Nannocystales > Nannocystaceae > JADJRG01. The sequence goes on from CAYYUP010000007.1 coordinate 123,148, forward strand.
CATTCGAGATCGACGGGCCGGTGCCCCGCGAGTTCGCGTCGTCGATTTGCGCCCACATCTAAACAAACACAGGGCGAGAGTGCTTGCGCTCATGCACCCTAAACATCGATGACCCAGGCGCACGACCGCGAGGCCCTCAAGGCCTACTAAATCGTGCGTAGAAGTGCGATCACATCCTTTGGCGAGCGCCTGTCCAGGGCCCGCAACGGGGCAAAAAACTTGGTCAGATGGTCATCGGTCACGAGCCGAGCAAAGCCGCAGACCTTGCTGTCAAAGGTCGCCACTTGGCGGTCCAATGCATCGCCCTCAGCACATGCCGCGAGCACCAGCGCGCTTCGCCAAGCGTGCTTGCGGGCGGCCTCGATCGAAAATTTGATCATCGCCTCATCGATGCCACCGATCAGGCGATCGCCGAGGGCAAAGAGGGGATTTGTCGAGCCCAACGCATCCTCAACACGATCGACGAGTCGCGCCAAGAGCTGGTTGATGCGATTGAAGTCGGTCTCGATGCCCCCGATCGCCGCCCCGGGTGCGACCTCTGCAGCGGCGACTCCGAGATCGAGATTGATGTGTGCATTCATGCCGAGGAGGATGTGCTGGAGGATCAGCATATCGCCGCGGCGATCCGCATCAAACGCGCAGCGCCAGGAGCTGCTGCACTCGTAGCCGTAGGCGTAAGCATCAAGGGCGTCGAGATAACGACAGGCAAAGACCACATCGAGCTCCTCGAGACGCTCGCCGTCGACAAATTCCCCCGCTTCAAGCCCGCGCGCGACCTCTTTCGTCGTCGCCAGGTAGACCTGCGCAAAATACCCGTGACGCAGGTCCTCCTCATAACACCAGGCGACGACCGCCTCTAACGCGCCGATCACCTCGGCGATCGTCTTGGGCCGGCGACTGTCTTGAAACCTCGGGGGACGGGAACTCATGGCAGCCGATCGGTATCCCGGAGGAGAGCCCGTTGGCAAGTATATCTGTCTTCAAGGCAAGCTAAGAGCGATGGTGCACGAAGGCGGACACGCGCATGCCCGGCCTCGCTCGGACCAGCACAGATCGGCCGCCAGTCCGCGCTTCTGGGCCGAAATCGCGGCGATCGATGCTGGCGGTCAATGCCCGCGCATGGCAACCTAGTCGACTCCTCGGGCAGGCTCCATGACACACCCAATTGTACGGTTGACGCGCGCGACTCTGAGCCTCGCGCTGCGGGTATTCTTCCGTAAAATCGAGCTTTCGGGCGCGCATCAAGTGCCGTCTTCCGGCCCGGTGATCTTCGTTTTAAACCACCAAAACGGGCTCATCGATCCGGTGTTTTTGCTCTGCCTTGCGCCGCGACCGGTGTCGTATATCGCCAAGTCGACGCTCTTCTCAATACCCGTACTCGGCTGGCTAGTGCGCGCATTTGATTCGCTGCCGGTGCAGCGCAAACAGGACCGGGCCACCGGCACCAACAACAGCGAGACCTTCGCCCGCGCCCGCGACCTCCTGAGCCGCGGCGGTAGCCTAGGGATCTTCCCCGAGGGCATTTCACACAACGCTCCCAAGCTCCAACGGCTCAAGAGCGGCGCCGCCCGGATCGCCTTTGGCACTCAGCTAGAGGATCTCAAGATCATCCCCGCGGGCCTCTATTACAGCGACAAAGCGATCTTCCGCTCCGAGGCGCTGGTGCTCTTTGGCGAGCCCATTATCGTCCAACCGATCGCGCTCGACGACGACGGCGAGCCGCCACGCGATGCCGTGCACCAGCTCACCGCGAAGATCGAATCGGGACTCGCTCAGGTCATGCTGCAGGCCGACGCCCACGAGGCGCTCGCCCTCGCCGAGCGGGTCGCTCGCATGCTCGCCTCCGCCGATGACCAACCGCAAAGCCTCGGTGACAGCGTCGCCCTGCGGCAGCGGCTGATCGCCGGTTACGCTCGCCTGCAGAAGCAGGCACCCGCCGAACTCTCCGCCCTACTCGGCCGCCTCCGCGACTACGAAGAGTCGCTCGCGGCACTCGGTCTCGACCTCGACCATCCGCCCCCCGGGGCCCTCAGCATCGGCCTGATCATGCGCGTTGGTCTGCTCTCCTTCGGCGTGCTGATCGCTCTCGCCCCCATCGCTCTGCTCGGCACAGCGCTCCATTATCCGGCCTATCGCGCGGTCGGTCTGCTCTCCCGCCGCTTCTCTGGGGGCGAGGACGACCTGCTCGCGACCATCAAAGTGCTCGGCTCACTGCTGCTCTTCCCGCTCACCTGGGTAGGCCTCGTGATCGCCCTCGCCATCGCCGGTTACGGCCTCTGGATCGCCCTCGCACTCGGCCTGCTCGCGCCGCTCACGGGCCTTGGCGCGCTCCACTTTTGGGAGCGCTTCGAGGGGCTCTCCGCGGGTGCCCGCATCGCTTGGATCTGGCTGACGAGGCGCTCGATCCTCGACCGCCTCGCGAGCGAACGGGCGGCCATCTACGCCGAAATCGTCAGCCTCGCCGCCCGCGTCGAAGAGCCCGCAGGCTAGCAAGATTCACCGACAAAGCGTCGACCGGAGCCAACGAGCCAACGCCGATCAGTCCTTCGCCGGCTCGCTGCGATAGGCGCGGGTCAGGTATTCGCCGACCATCCGCTCGCCGTTAAAAAACGAACCGTTGAGCGCGATCGAGTTGCGCATGATCTCGGCCCAACCGTCGGGATCGCGACGGTGCAGCGGCAGGATCTGCTCGTCAAGAAGCCGGTAGAGCTGGTCGGCGTCGGCGTCGTTAGCCTGCTCGCCAGAGTGATGCGTCGGCTCGATCACCCAGCCTGTGGTGCCCTCGATGTAACCCTCGCACCACCAACCGTCGCGAACGCTGAGGCTCGGCACGCCGTTGTGCGCGGCCTTCATGCCGCTGGTGCCCGAGGCCTCGAGCGGCGCCATCGGAGTGTTGAGCCAGATGTCGACGCCGCTGACCATCTTCAGCCCGAGCTCCATGTTGTACCCGGGCAAGTAGGCGATGCGGACCTGCGGATGCAGCTCGCTGCGAAGCCGAAGCAGGGACTCGATCAGACGCTTGCCCTCCTCGTCGCGCGGATGCGACTTACCGGCGTAGATCACCTGCAGCGTGCCCCAGCGACCGGCGATATCGCAGAGCCGACGAATGTCACGCAGCAGCAGCAGCGGCCGCTTGTAGGAGGTCGAACGCCGGGCAAAGCCGATCGTGAAAAGATCCTCGCTAAACTCGTAGCCGCGCCCCCGAGCCTCGGCGAGCAAGGTCCGCTTTGCCTCCCGATGCGCCGCTCGGATTTCGCCCAAGGGGATGCTCTGGGCCGAGCGCAACGCGTAGTTACAGCGGCGCCAGTGGGGGATGTGACGATCGAAGAGCGCAGCCATCGGCGGCGCGGTCCAGGTGCCGGAGTGCACACCGTTGGTGATCGCGTGGATCTCACGGCCCGGAAACATGCCGCGCGAGACCTCCCCGTGGCGCTGGGCGACACCAAAGACAAAACCGCTGAGTTCGAGGCCGAGGATGCTCATATTGAGCTCGCCCGCCTCGCTGCCCGGCAAGCGCGTGTAGAGATCCATGCAAGCCTCGCCGAGCAGCTCCGCCGCGAGTTCCCGGGGAAAACGATCATGACCGGCCGGCACCGGCGTGTGCGTGGTGAACACGCAGCGCGCCTTGACCTCGGCGATCGCGGCCGTAAACGCCGCGTCGTCGGCCCCTTGACCCCCGCGCGCGGCCATCGACTCGGCGAGTAGATCGAGCGCTAGCAGGCTCGAGTGCCCCTCGTTCATGTGAAAGCGATCGGGCTCCACCGCAAGCGCCTGCAGGGCTCGGCGACCGCCCATGCCGAGCACTGTCTCCTGCATCAAACGGTAGCGTTCGTCGCCGAGGTAAAGACTATCGGTGATCCGCCGATCCTCCTCGCTGTTGACCGGTAGATCGCTGTCGAGGAGGTAGACCGGCACCTCGTGACCGTCGACACCGACCACCGCCATCTGCCAGATCGCGAGCACCACCTTGCGACCGCAAAGCGTGACCTCGACCTCGACGGAAGAGCGCGTGAGGTGATCCTCTGGACGCCACGAGACCTCGCCTTCGACCTGCTTGCCGTCGGCGATCTCCTGCTTGAAGTACCCCTTGCGGTAGAGCAGCGAGACGCCGACCATCGGCACGCCTAAGTCGGCGGCGGAGCGCAGAGTATCGCCGGCGAGCATGCCGAGGCCGCCCGAATAGGTCGGAATATCGTTGCGAAGACCGAACTCCATGCAGAAGTAGGCGATCGAGGGGCTTTGTTGCGGGTGCAGCGGATTCATCGAGGCCGCGATGATTGTGCGAGGGCGCGAACTCGGTCAAGCCCAAACCTTGCCCGACACCCGCAGGCCTCAGGGCTCGGCGATCTCAAAGAGAAAGTGGACCTCGTCTTCGGTCTCGCCCTCCTCGATCGCGATCTCGACCTCCCAAAGCCCCGCCATATGCAGATCCACCGGCGTCACCCAGTACTGACCGCCGCCCTTGTCCGTCACCAAGGCGACGCTCTGCGAGCCATGACCGTGCTCTGGCATCGTCGGCGTGACCGTCAACGTCGCCCCCTCGACGGCCGCGCCGGAGTGATCGCTCACCTCCAACGTCCAGCTGTTGACGCCCTTCGCAGGCGGGCCCGGCTCGGAACTCAGGGCGACCGAAAAAAGCCCCCCATCGCACTCCTTGACCATGCCTTCGCTGTACTCATCGGCCTCTAGCTCACCGCTCTCGGAGCTGTCGTGACCGTCGTGGTGATTGCCGTGCTCGTCGTGATCGCAGCCCGCCGTAAGGCTGAGACCTGCGACCGCGAGCATGCTCCTCAGGACAAATGCGCTCATCCTGGCAACGATAGACCAACCCGCAGCCGGAGCGAAGCTCTGCGACCCGATGTCGCTCGCCGGAGCGCGCCTCCCCCGACCGGCTGGCACGGGCACTTCGCCAGGACCTGCCGAGATAGACCGCAAGCGACGCCGAGAGACCGCTATGATCAAGCTCTAATTTCTAAGTTAGGAACCGAAATGATGTTGACCCGACCCTTTATTGCCCTCTCTTCGCTAGCCCTCTGCCTCTCCGCCTGTAGCAGCGACGATACCTCGACCAGCGAGACCACCGAGACCACCGAGACCTCGGGCACCTCCGGCACCTCGACCACCACCGGCACGACCGCCGCCGAGACCGAGACCGGCACCGGCACCGGCTCGACCTCCACCTCGACCAGCAGCACCACTGCCGGCTCGACAACAACAACAACAACAACAACCACCGGCGACACCACGACCACCACCACCGGCGACACCACCACCACCGGCGGCCTGGATTTCCCGGTCTGCGATGAGTTTTGCGATGCGATCGCCACCTGCGTCGGTATCACAGATCCTGAGTGTCTCCTCGACTGCTATGATTACTCGGGGTTCTTCCATGCTCTCGGCCCGGTCTGCACCGAGGCGATCGACGATGTGCTGCTCTGCGCCGCCGACCTCGACTGCATCGAACTCGGCGCTTTCCTCGACGATCAGCCGAGTTCCTGCGACGACACGCTCGTCGAGATCAACGGCGAGCCCCCCAAGTGCTTCGTCGATGAGGAGCCCCCGGCCTTCTGCACGACCTACTGCGACAAAACCGAGGAGTGTATGATCGCCGAACCCGACTGTCTGCCCAACTGCAAGGGCGCGTACGGCTATGGCAATACAATGAGCCCAGAGTGCTCCGGCGCCGTCGAAGACTACTTCAGCTGTCTCGGCGCTCTCGACTGCGAGAACCTCATGAATCCCATCACCTGTCTCGACAAAAACACGCAAATCGAGCTCCTCTGCGACTTCTGAGGGCTCCGCTTCGACGGGCTCGTTGACAGGATCGTCCGCACTACGTCCGAGCAATATCGATCCTTTCACACGTCCGGCGCACAACAACCCGCCGAGTGGCCGCACAGGCGGCCACTCAAGCGCCTTGCCTTTACCCGGGGCTACGTGCAAGATCAGACGATGGTCTCCGTAGGTTCTGTTCGGCGTGCACTCTCGATTTTCCGCCCCGTGGGCATCGCCTCGGGCCTGCTACTCGCCTGCACCAGCGGCAGCGGCGACGAGACCTCGGCGACCGACAGCAGCAGCAGCGCGACCGACAGCACCGCCACCGGCACAACAAACGCCACCGAAACCGCCACCGAAACCGCCACCGAAACCGGCGGCGAAGCGGCTCGCCCCAATTGGTATCAAGACATCGCCCCGCTGGTCACCCGCTCGTGCGTCGGCTGCCATGTCGCCGGCGGCATCGGCCCCTTCGCGATGGAATCCTATGAGCAGACATGGCCCTGGGCCACCGTAATCGCCGACAACACCGACGTCGGCTTGATGCCGCCCTGGCACGCGCTCTCAACCGAGGTCTGCGAGCCGCCAAGCGGCTTCAAGCACGATCCGCGGCTGACCGACGCCGAGAAAGCAATGCTCCGCGATTGGGCCGATCTCGGGGCACCCGAGGGCGATCCAGAGCTCGCAGCGCCGCTCCCCGAGCCGCAATCGCTCGACCTGCCAAATTCGACAAAAACCGCCTTGATGGCCTCCAAGCTGACGGTCGAAGCCAAGGGCAGCACCCTCGACTTCTTCAATTGTCTGAGCATCGATCCGGGGATCAGCGAAACCGTCTTCCTCGACGGTCTGCAGCTGGTCGTCGGCAATCGGGCGATCCTCCACCACGTGCTCATTTATGTCGATAGTACCGCAGAGTCCGCAGATTGGCCCGGCGGCGTCAAGCTCGACTGCGGCGGCGGCACCGGCATCAACGGCCCGGCCGAGCTTATCAGCGGCTGGGTGCCCGGCAGCCTGCCGATGCAAGCCCCCGACGGCGTCAAAATCCCGATCGAAGCGGGCTCGCGGTTGATCCTTAATGTCCACTACCACGCCACCGGCGGCGGCACAGAGGTCGATGACAGCACCGGCTTGGCCTTCCGCTGGAGCGATACGCCACCGGAGTACACCTCGATCTTTAAGCTCCTGGGCGAACCCGGCGAGAGCGAACGACTCACTGGTCCGTTGATGATCCCGGCCGGCGCTACAAACCACGTCGAAGAGTTCGAATGGGTCGTGTCCGACGGCGGCCAGCCCTTCCCCGACACCGTCGACGCGCGCCTCTGGTCAGTCGCCCACCATATGCACAAAATCGGTATTGATATGCGGGTCTCCGTGATCGATCGCGACTCGGGCGAAGAGACCTGTCTGCTGCACACCCCCAAATGGGACTTCGACTGGCAGCGTTTCTACGAGTACGACACGCCGATCGGCGAGGCCGTACGCCTCAAGTCCGGCGATAAGATCCGTCTCAAGTGTATCTACGACAATAGCCTCGGCAATCCTGCGGCGGTCGAGGCCCTCGCCGAGGTCGGCCTGGACGCGCCAGTCGACGTGGTCGCCGGCGAAGGCACGCTCGACGAGATGTGCATCGGCGCCTTCGGCATCGCCCTCAAGGGCCTCTGAGCAGGCCTTTCTACCGCCTGGGCGACCAACGTCATGCGAACCCGACATGCCCTCCGGCAAATGATCGGGCCTCTGCCGAGTGTCTCGGCAGAGGCCCATGCAGCGCCGCCCTGACAGCGCTATTACGAAGCAAAATGATGCGCTAGATGTCGCCCAAGAGCTGAACGTCGCGCGCCGTAAAGGTGCCGATACCGATCCCCCCCCCAAAGTAGGTATCGCCGTTAGAGTAGCATTCTAGTGAGATCGTGTAGTCCCCGGGCTGGAAACCTGTGTAGATCCGACGGCGATGCCAGATGCCAAAGCGCTTGTCGCCGTACGGCTGGTGATCGACGCCCTCCTCCTCGGCGGAGCCAAAACCCAAACCGCCAACGGTGCCGACCCAAGAACCATTGACCACCGGACGACAGGTGAACCAGGCGTCGTCGTTGATCGCAGAATAACCGAGGAATTCGGTGATCTCGATGCTGCCGTGCGACACTGTCAAGGTAGTTTCATACTCGGTCATATCGTACCAGTGCTCGGCGATTCCGTTGACAATTTTGAGGGTACCGCCATAGATATCGACCCCCTGGGAGACCTTATCCGCGGCGTTGTCGAGCTCGCGCACGAGCAGCACACTCGCACTGCCAAGCTCACTGAGCTTCAGCTCACCATCGTAATTATTACAGCGAATTTCGAAGGTGTGGGTACCCGCGCTGATATCCTTGTACAGTCGCGAGTGGATCCACATCGTCCAGCTACCGAAGGTGTTGACTTGCCCTGAGTAGCCATAGGACCGGAAAGTTTTTGGTCGTCGCCCGCCCCTCGTTCCACACGGATCTCGAGATCTACTAGAGAAGATCTGAGATCTCTCACGAGCGAAGATCGAGCGTCTACGGAGCCGGTCGAAGCACCGCGGGTGTTTCGGCTCATCACCAGCGCCTCGACAACAAAGGAACGAGTCGTGCTGCCCTTCTCATATCACAGGACCTCCACCCGCGAGCGCAGGCAGTAGTTCACCACCGACATTATCCATGCGCAGCATGCCAGCACGAAGAACGAGAGGGCCCCCGCCGAATATCTCGGCGGAGGCCCATCGAGCGCCGCTCTAGCGGCGCCGTACGAAGCACTGCTTCTAGCTACACATCGCCCAAGAGCTGCACGTCACGCACAGTGAAGGTGCCCTGGCCGTAGTTGCCCGCCCAGAAGTTATTGCCATTCGAGAGGCATTGCAGTGAGATCTCATAGTCTCCAGGCTGGAAGCCGGTGTAGATCCGACGACGATGCCACATGCCGTGATGGCCGTTGCTGCTCGGCTGGTGAGCGACCCCCTCTTCCTCGTTGGAGCTGAAGACCTCACCGCCAACGGTGCCGATCCAAGAACCGTTGACCACCGGACGACAGGTGAACCAAGCGCCGCCGTTGACGTGATAGTAGCTCGTGAACTCCGTGATTTCGATGCTACCGTGCGTCACCGTCAACGTGGTCTGATACTCGGTCATATCATACCACTTCGAGTCGATCCCGTTGTTGATCTTCCACGCACCACCGTAGGGGTCGTGCCCCTGGGAGACCTTATCCTCGGCATTGTCGAGTTCGCGCACGAGGAGCACGCTCGCAGAGTCCGAAGCGCTGATATCCAGATTACCGGAGTCGTTGTAGCAGCGAATCGAGAAGGTGTGGGTACCCGCACTGATATCCTTATACAGTCGAGAGTGGGTCCACATCGTCCAGCTGCCGCTGTAGGTGCTGACGAGGCCTGCGTGCCAATAGGCATCGCCGTAGGTCTGCTCGACCGAGGGAATCGGTTTGCCGTCCATCCAGGGCAGGCAACCCGCGTGACCGCCGGTTCCGATCGGCAGGCTGATCGCGACCTCGATGTCGCCTCCCACCGAGTCGAAGGTAAGATCGCTGTTGGCCAGCTTCTTCATATTTCCGCCGGTACCGATGGCCGTGCCGGAAAGGCTAACCTTTTGGTGAATCTTGTTCTTGACCTGATCGTACTCGCGAACGATCGCGACAGCGGTGCTCTCAGCACGGCCGGCCTTGAGGGTGCCAGAGCTCGTCCGACACTCGACTCCGAGGGTATGCTCACCTGCGGGGATATCGTAGTAGACACGCACGCGGCTCCACAGGATCGGCGCAAAGCTGGTCCGCGCCCGCCCCTCGTGCCAAGTCGCGACCTGGGGCAGCCCCTGGGCCTTGCCCGCCCACTCGCCGTCGATCGTCGGTCGGCAAGCCGAGTCGCCACCGCCGCTAAGCGATATACTGAGTTCGATCTCCATCGGTCCGCCACGGGCAACGATAGGTGCGTCTGCCCCGGCAATTTTCTTCCAAGTGCCCGAGGCAACCGACTCAGTGCCTTTCCAGCGATGCTGCCAAAGGCCGTAGCAGGAATTGCAGGTCGAGCCGCCGCAGTCGACATCTTCCTCATCCCCGCTCTTGTGGAAGTCGGGTAAAAACTGCTTCTGAGGGGCTTGTAGTGGGTGTTTGGAGGGACAGGGGTCAAGAATCGATCCAAATTCGATCCAAACTCGATCCAAATTTCGGCGGATCTTTTCTGCTCTTCAGCCCTCCAAGACATGCGAAGGGCTGCCGCATCCGGTGGCCTCCGAGCCGGCGTTAGACCGAAGCTCGCGAGCCGGCGCAACCTCAATCCAAGGCCAAAACCGAAAGACGGGTGTGTGACGACCCGTGAGATCTCGCCTGCACGACGCTGGTGCTCTGAATCAAGCCTTGGGATCATCGCCACGTACTAACGGCGCATCCGAAGTGAGCCTCGGATCCTGATACCGGTTGCCAAGCCGTCCTGTCCTCATGGACAGTTGTGGATCTTCGAGTAAGTGCGCCCCGAGACGTCGCGCTCGGCTTCGTGCGCCCCGCCGTCGACGTCGCCTCCCGAGGCCCGGCCTGGACGGTGAGTAGGCTTACGAAGGCATCCCGCGAGCCTGGTGAGCGGTTGGTGCACCCCAAGGGATGTCAGTGCGCCGTCAGTGCTTCAGGCTCCACGAGCCTCCGAGTACCCGGCGCCTCGCCGAAATTCCCGGCTTTAACCTCTTAACCACGAGATCGATCTGGTCCGCCGAGATTAGCTCGACGGGCCAGCTCGATTGGTGTTTATGCTTTCTTGATCAGTGGCGAGTGATTCGAGAGCACTTGTATCTGCACGGAGACTCAGGCCAAAGACTAGGGCATGAGGTCAGCGGTCTCGACTCGGAGCAAGCGCACGCTGGGTTCCTCGGATCCGGCCGCACGCAGTCGAAGGCCGATCGCGAGCGATGAGCCGAATGCGTGCGCATGGGTACCGACCGATCACGCGAACTTCCTGAGCAGATGCCACAGGTCGCGGCGTTGCAGAGCTGGCAGCGATGCCGGCGTGCGTCCAGCCGTCGGCGTCGCGTCCCGAGGCCTCGAGGGACGTCTGTACGCCGTCAGCGCTTCAGGCTCCACGAGCCTCCGAGTACCCGGCGCCTCGCCTAAATGCCCAGCTTAAACCCCTTAACTGGGCCAGGAACTCGCCTGGCCCTCTTTCTCGTCGAACTACGCTGGCAGGGTCGAAGCTGCCTGAGCAGGATCGCATCCGCGCCCCTTGGTGATGCCCATGACGGCGTCGGCCTCAGACGAGTCCACGAGCCTTGATCGCTCGCCGCGGTGAGATTGTTTCCTCCGCGGAAGACTGCTAGAATATCCACATGAACATCGTTCCTCGTCTACGATTGGGCGACTTCTCTCCTGCACTCGCACTCCTTCTATCGGCTTGTCTCGGGTGTTCGGGCTCTGATGAAGAATCAGCCAGTGGGAGTGCCACGAGCACAGGTACAGGTACAAGCGAAACGAGCACCAGCACGGGGCAGACGAGTACGGGAGAGACGAGCACGGGGCAGACGAGTACGGGAGAGACGAGTACGGGAGAGACGAGTTCAGGCACAGATACAGACGCAAATAGCGGCATCTATGATGACTATATAAAGGCGAAAGCGGAGGCGATCTGTGAATATTCTGTCGGTTGCGGCATTGCATTCTCGCTTGAGACTTGCGTTCATGGATGGGTTCTCATCGAGCAGAGTCTGAGGACAGGTCTTTCTGAGTCGATCGATCACGGATCGGTTATCTTTGATCCCGAGCAAGCCGAAGAATGCCTCGACTTCATTCGCAATGGAGCCTGTACGCACGCTTTCTTCGCGAACTACGACGATGATCTCACCTGCACAAGTGTCTTCAGCGGGGACCGCGAGAATGGCGCGCCGTGTACGGTGCAGCAACACTGCAGCAGCGGGGTATGTGAATGGGAAATGTGTGAGTCTCAATGTTGCGAGGGTGTGTGTGTGCCAAGTGCAGCTATCGGTGAGAGCTGTGCGTCCACCGCCTGCGCTTCTGGTGCAACATGTTACGACAATGGAGTAGAGAATCTGTGCATTGAAATTGCATCTCTAGGGGAAGGTGCACTATGCTCTTGGTATGATGAATGTTCTGGCGAACTTGTATGTGTGGGGGAAGCCTGCACCGTGCCTCCTAGTAAAGGCGAACCCTGTTTAGATAGTGTACTCTGTAGTTTTACATCTTCCTGTGACCCGGAGACCAATATTTGCGTGGCCAATAAAGGCGTCGGAGAGTCGTGTGATCCAGAATTAGGCCTGTACGAGAGTCTTTGCGCTGGGGATCTCCATTGCGATTACGATACACTGGTTTGTACAGCTCCAGCTCCTGCCGGATCACTATGTAAATATTTTTGGGGTTGCGACGAGAGTAGCTATTGTGACAACGGTTTGTGTGCGCTCTTAGTGGAACTCGGGGAGCCCTGTGAGAACGAAAGCTGTGCTTCGGGTTATTGTGATGAGGCCACATGGACGTGTGTCGAGGTCGGTACATGTCTAATCTGATGATTGACACGCACGAAGCCGAGCGCGACGTCTCGGCGCGCACTTACCCGAAGATCCACAACTCCCCATAAAGACAGGATCGCGGCGGTGCGCGGGCGCCGTGCAGGAGCCTGGCGATGGCGGCGGGATCGCCCGCAG
>CAYYUP010000007.1:135681-156486 GCA_964474905.1 uncultured Nannocystis sp.
AAGGGATCGAGGAGATGCTCGCGCGGACTATCCGCTCCCTGAATTTTGATCTGAGTCGCAACGTGAGTCGGGCGATCTCGGACGGTCACCCCGATCCCGAGCAGCTCGCCCGTTCGCAGAGCAGATCGGCCGAGCTCTGAGCACATGAGTCCGACCGCGACCGCCGCTTTCTGAGTCTGAGTACCGGGAGAGGTTGCGCATCGTCGCGATGCGCTTTTCGATCAGCTGCTCACTGGCGGGTCTATCTTAGAAGAGAGGGCTCGCATTGTCGCACTCGGCACCCCAATCCCCGTAATAGATGGGGTTTGAGACGACGTCCGTATCGTTGATCGGCCCAAGCACGTCGCGGACCAGGACGACTCGGAGAAAGCTGCGGTCCAGGGGATCGTAGGGCAACGTAAACTCGATCGCGAAGGGATCGTCGGGATCGATCTCGTAGCTCGGATCTTCGGGAAAACCTTCGTCGTAGTCGACCTCGACGAACCACCCCGGATCAGAATCGTCGGTCTGGTCCCAGACCTCGAAGTTGTAATGAGTCGTCCCGAAGGCGGAACTCGGGTTCGCGATGCGCACGCGGACACGAAATTCGGCGCCCTCGAGGTCCCCCGGAAGAATGCAATCGCCGGCGCGGGCATCGTGAAATCGACCGTCGCCGTCGGTGTCAGCACCGAGATAGACGCGAGCCGCGTCGACGTCCTCGACGATCATCACATGACCTCGTCGGAGCGCGTCGATGACGATCGCAGTCCGACGATCGATGGTCCCCGAGGGATCCGAGAGCGCCTCGATGACGTCGGAATCGGCGAGTGCTGTGTCGACGCGGAGCAGGTTTACCGCGGTCCCGAAGATCGGCGCCTCGAGGCCCGGAATGTCCCCACCACCGTGGTGATGATCGGCACCCGCGGTCCCCGCCAGTCGATCACCGACAAAGAGCCGGCGCTGCCAAAAAAGCCGGGCCTCGGCGCTCGAATGAAGGCTTATCGAGCCGCCCTCGATGTCGTCGAGCGGATTTGGCGGGATCCCGACCTCGACGGCGTCGGCGTCCATCGCATCCTCTGGAAAGACGTGGATCGCGAGCTCCGGGTGGTTGATGATCACGAGCCCGTCGGCCGCATGCACCGCGTCGATGACCCCGCCGTAGACGCCGTCGTCGTCGACATCCGCATGGTTCCCAGCGGCGAAGACATAGCCGGCATCGATCGCCGCGTCGTTGTCGCTGACGACCTCATCGGCGAAAAGGAGGGTCATATGACCGCCGTGGCTACTCCACTCGCTGCCCCGCAGCGGCGTCGCGTAGCGGGTGTGCCCCTCGTTCGCGAGGGGAGCAAAGGCCGGATCAAACCACGCGTCGACGTTGTTGTGATCCGTTATGATCATATCGGAGGCGTCATTGACGAGGGCCTCCTCGAGAAACGCCGTGATCCCCTCCGAACTAGAGCAGGCGCCGTCGGGCAAGGGGCCCGGATCGAGCGGGCTGTTGGCACAGTCATGGAAACCGGTGGTGTGCAGATGGCTCTGCATGAAAATCCACACCTCTCGATTGTAATCGCCGATATCCGCCTCCGGCTCGAGCTCGGGCAGCCCCGTGGTCTCGGTGCCCGTCGTCTCCGTCGTCGCCGTCGTCTCCGTCGTCTCCGTCATCTCCGTTGTTGTCGGGGTGCTCGCCGTCGCCGTCATCCCCATCGTCGTCTCGCCCGCTGTCACGCCACGAGTGGTGCTCGCGACCGAGATACTCGCGCTGGTCACGGCTGAGGTGGTCGCGCCCGTTGCGGTTGTACCAGCGCCCTCGCTCGTCGAGCCGCCGCCGCTGCAGCCCGCAGCTGCGCCCGTAACCGTGACAAGCGCGCCCAGAATGACAGCGGCGATTCGCACAGACGGTGCCTGTTCCCTCCAGAGCCTAGTCTCGGACATCGAGGCATTGTGAGGTGGGAACGTCCGAAAGCGCAACCCAAAGCGAACCTTCACCGACCGCGGCTCCACCCCGACGCTCTCCGCCCCACCCCGACGCTCTCCGCCCCACACAGACGCTCTCCGCCCACCCCGACGTCTCGCCCCTCGCTTCTGGGGCTCACCCGAATCCGGCCGTATCCCCAGGCGACATGCTCGATCTGGCGATGAATCGCTCCGGGGCGACAATCGATACACTCGTCGGAGCGAGGAGCGCAAACTCTGTGTTCGCGCTGATACTCACGCCCGCCGACCCTTCCGACGGTTGTGCTCCATCGCCTCCGAGACTTTCTCGACAGCATCGCTTAACACCGAATCTGCGATATGTGCATAACGAGCCGTCGTCTCAGCGCGTCGGTGACCGAGAATCTTGCCGACGACCGCGAGCGGCACACCTGCCATGATCGCATCACTGGCCATCGAGTGGCGCAGGTCGTGTAGGCGAACATCCTTGAATCCCGGAATCCTATCGCGTACCCGCAGCGACCAGGTTTTCGACAGAGACGACGAGCACAGCCGCTTGCCGTTACGCGAATAGATGACATAGGCAGGCTTCGGATCAAAGCTGCAGTTTTCCCATCGACGCCGACACTCGCGGACGAACTCCAGCACCCGCCTGGACACCGGCACGACCTTCGCCCCCGTCTTTGAGTCGGGAAGTCGAAAGCAGCGGTGACGGTAGTCGATCATCTCCCAAGTCAGATTGAGCACCTCATCGCGCCGCATGCCGGTCATCGCCAGCAGCCGGATCGCGGCGACAGCGTTCCACGCGAGCCGATGTCGAGGCTTCGCGGTGATCGCCTGCTCGAGAAAACGATCGAGGCGCGCGCGCTCTTTGGGGGTCAAAAAACGCTCTCTCGCCCGGGCCTTGAACGTTTTCACGCCGCGGGTCGGCGGCATGAAGCCTCTGCCCAAAACGCCCCACTCGATCGCCCGAGAGTAGATCGAACTCAGGATCAGCAGGCACGCATTCGCGATGTAGGGCGTGTTGGACATCGACGCATGGAAGCGAGCGACATCGGCAAACTCGATCTCGTCGAGCTGACAACTTCCAAATGCGGGTACCAACCGAGCCTTCAAAATATGGCGGTAGTTCTTTTGTGTCTTCGCCTTGAGGTGAATGTCGACATGCTCTCGCAAAAACCGCCCGGCGAACTGCTCAAGCAGGGGCGCTTCAACCGGCTCGTTCACCGTACGAACAAGCTTCACTGCCCCCACACAATTCGTCGTCGCAGCAGCTTTCGCCACAGGAGCTACATAGCCGCTGAGTCGCTCGGTTGCGCGCTGCACCGCTTCGGCAAAGCTGACTTCGCTGGTCGAACCGATCCTGGAGCGTCGATCCTTGCCACGTTCATCTCGATAGCGAACGTAGTAGGCTTTCTTGCCGCTCGGTAATACGCGAAGCGTGAATCCGGTCAGGATGGAGCATGAGAGTTCGTACTTGGCCTTTCGCGCTTTGGCGCGCGCGACTCTTCGTTGCGTCAACCGGGGCATTGGGACAGATCCAGAATCGAACCAAAAATCGAACCAAAACAGGCCCGAAAACCTTAGACAATTTTCGGCGTAATATCAAGATTTTCGCTAGCTATGGCGAATCTGAGCACATCTTCCTCATCCCCGCTCAGGATGCCGTCATCGCAGGAGGGCGGGGCGCAGAGCGTTGTACAAGAGTCCGTATTGTCCGCGTTGCCGTCGTCGCAGATCTCGCTGTCGTCGTCCCACACGTAGCCATCGCCGCAGGACGCAGATGCACATGCATTGGTGCAGCTATCGGTATTCTCCGCGTTTCCGTCGTCGCAATCCTCGCCCTGGTTCAGCACGCCATCGCCACACTCGATCGGCACACAGGCGTCACAACTGTCGTTTGGATCATCGTTGCCGTCGTCGCAGGCCTCGCCGGGACCCTGCTTGCCATCGCCACAGACGTTTTCCTTACACTCCGAAGTACAGGCTTTATCGTCGCCGTTATCGTCGCCGCTATCGCATTCCTCGCCGCCGTTGACAATGCCGTCGCCACACCCGGTAGGCTGGCACATTGTCGAACACGCAGCGTCATCCGCATTCGCGTCGCCGTCATCACAGCCCTCGTCCGGGCCCTGCTTGCCATCGCCACAGATGTTGTTGAGACACTCCGATGTACAGGTTTGGTCGTCACCGTTGCCCTCTCCATCGTCGCATTCCTCGGAGCCGGAGAGCACCCCATCCCCGCACATCGCGACAACCTCCTTGCAGTCCTCAGAGCAGATGCCATCGGAGCCGTTCATCTCCCCGTTATCGCAATCCTCGCCCTCGCTCACCAGACCATCGCCACAGACCGGCATCTCAACCATTCCCGTGGTCTCGACCGTCGTCATGCCCGTCGTCGTCGTCGTCGTCTCGCCACCCGTGGTGGTCGTCGTCGTCATCGTCGTCTCACCGGTGGTGCTGCCACCCGTGGCACTGTCATCCCCCGAGCAACCCGCGAGAGCGATCGCCGCGATAAAGGAGCAAACGATTGGAGCAAAACGTTCATTATTCACAATTTTATTCACACTCATACCATCCTCTGTCCGCGCCATTATTCCCCAGGTGGCCGAACCTGTAGCATTTCCGTTCACGAGGCCACGAAGGCCCCAAATCGAAGATCATAGAAGCACAGCGAGCATGTACGAGTACAGGGCCGCCCGTCCCTATTCAACACACATGGCCCCTGAACCGGCATTCGGCAGACAAGAGAGACGGCCAGCCGGTGCCTCGCTCCCATACAGATTCGATCCGTCGCGGCAAAACACCGTCCGGCCAGCATGTTCGCCCGAATACGGCAGAATACCTGTACTCGCGTCGATGATCCGGCGAGCATCAACTATGCAGGCATCTCGATAGTGACGTATCGGCAACAACTAACATCGAGCACGCCCTCTCACATCGATGATTCGCATACACTATCCGGCTCCGAAGATTCTTACGAGAACGACAGGAGATCTCTCATGAGCGGAGATAGAACGTCTACGAGGCCGTTCTGAGTCCCTACGGGCGTCTCGGCCACGAGGCCGACGAATTTTGTCTCGATTCATCATATGTGTACAATGCCTCACAATTATGACAGTTCGACAGTTACTCCGCCCGTCCTCCACATCTGAAATGTGCACTCTAACAGCGCTCCTCCCGAGACCAACACCATCCCCTCAAAAACAGAAGAGCCGGTTATCCTGCCCTCCGCATGTCGCAGGATCCTCCATCCCCGAGCGCGGGCCGTAGCGCGCTGCGCTGGGCCACAAGCCTGACGACCACCGCCCTGGGTCTGAGCGCAGCCTCGCTCGTTCGCTTCGTCGCACCGGTAGGCGCTCTGCAGATCGTGCATCGTACGTGCGAGCTCGCCCACCGCATCTTTGGCCTCCGTGTCAGCCTCCGCGATGATAACTGCGAGGACTACAGCGATCCGCCCTATGTCTTTATCTGTCTCAACCAGACCAGCCTCATCGAGACCTTCCTCCTGCCGTGGCTAGTTCCCCGACCCTACCGGGTCATCGTCAATTTCGAATACGCATTGCTTCCCATTTTCGGCTGGTCAAGCGTCGCCATGGGCGCTCGCGTCATCATCCGCCAGCGGCCAAAGCAGGCGAAGAGGGCCATCCTCCGGGCGATCCAAGATCTCCGCAGGGGCGATACCTACATCATCTCGATCGAAGGCCGCCGCAGTCCCGACGGCACCCTCCAGCCCTACAAAAAGGGCGCCGTCGTGATGGCCCTGGAGGCCGAGGCGACGGTCATCCCCGTGATTATCCGCGGGGCCCAGGCGCGACTGCCTTACGGCACTTGGCGGGTCCGTCCGGGGCCCGTCGAGGTCCACCTGCTGCGCGCGATCAAAACCCGCGGCCTGGGCTACCAAGCCCGAGATCAGCTGCTTTCTCAGCTGCAAACTCTCGCAAAGACCTGCCTCTCAGAGACTCCAAAAGCGCCGCCATGAGCCTCCTAGCGGCCCTAGAAGCGTCGCCATGAGCTACCGGGTCCATGGCTACTCTTTTTCATCCACTCCACGAGAGCATCAACAGCCCGCAGCGTGCCTCCAAGACCCGTCGGCCGAGCACAAGCAGAGCGCCTGCTAGCGAGCATGAAAGCAGGTGCGGCCCGGCTCACACAACTCCGGAGCGACGATTTCACCGTCTGGCCCCCAGCTCTGACAGGTGGACAGGCAGGTATAGGGGACTTGGTTGCGCAGGAAGGCGGCGAGGATTTCGTCGTCGTCGTCACTCTCACGCGAGGCGCTCTTCCAGCGGAGATTGACGCAGAGCTTGAGCTTGGTCATCGGTTTTTCTCCTCATTTTGGGGTTCTTGTTGAATGGAAGGCGAGGGCGAACTCTTGGCCGCCACCATCAGCGCATCAAAGACGCATGCGGCGAGCAGTTCGACCTTGTAGGCGGTCATCGGCAGCGGTGCTGCGCCAGCGCTCGCCCGCTGCCCTGCGGCCCAAAAGAGCGACTCGTCGACCCGCTCACCGATCAATTGACGCTCGACCTCCCGCAGGCGCAGCGGCGTATTGGCCACCGCTCCGACCGCAACCCGGGCGTCGAGGATCGACTGCGAAGCACTAAGGCGCAGGCGCACAACAACCTCAACAAGCGCCCACTCAGCGCGAGCTCGGCTGCTCGCCCGCATGTAAGAGGCGCGCTCCTCCGACCAGGGCGCCGGCAGCTGCACGTGGGTAAGCAACGCGCCCTCTTCGAGCGTGTGATCGCGGATCGATTCGCCGATCTCGTAGAGCTGCGAGGCACTGCGATCCGAACCCCCAGCAACGCTCAGCCGCGCGTCCGAGGCCAACATCACCATGCCCAAGGTCGACGCATGCGGGGCGACACAGGGGCTGCTCTCAAAGCAAACATGCCAGAGATGATCGCCCTGCCGCGCCCAGCACTCAGAGCCGCCCGACCTCAGACAGCGCACCGCAGGGTCGCGAAAATAGGCGCAGCGCACGGCCTGCAGGAGGTTGCCGCCGAGGGTCGCGACCTCGCGGATCTGCGGCGTGCCGAGACCACCGGCAGCCTCGGCGAGCGCCGGATAACGCTCGCGCACCCAGGGGTCCCGAGCGATCTCCGCGAGGCGCACAAGGGCACCGATCCGCAAGCCTTCGCCGCTGCGCTCGATGCTATCGAGACCCGCAAGATCGCGTAGATCTAGCACCGGTCG
This sequence comes from uncultured Nannocystis sp., assembly GCA_964474905.1. GTDB lineage: Bacteria > Myxococcota_A > Polyangia > Nannocystales > Nannocystaceae > JADJRG01. Next base: position 142,792 of record CAYYUP010000007.1, read on the forward strand.
GACCGCCCCAAGCTGGCCGCTGCGCCGCTCCTGGAGGTCTGTACCGCCCGCGCGCACGTCGTGGCTCGAGCCGTGCGCGAGCGCCTCTTTGATCGTCTGTGGCAGTCGAATCATGACTTCATCCTCAAGCCCGCAAGCACCCGGTCGGGGCGCAGCGGCATCTCGCGCGGGCGCCAACCCGTCGCGTGCCATACAGCGTTGGCGATCGCCGCCAGCGAAGGCAGAGTGCAGAGTTCGCTGAGACCGACACCACCTCCCTCGACGTCGTCAAAACCTCCCGGCACAAAATCGACATGCACCGGAGTGCAGTCACCAATGCCGGCGATCCGGTAGTCCTCCAGACCCACGCTCACGGAGAAACCCCGCCGCGGATCGAGGCGTCGCTCCTCGTAGAGCCCGTAACTCGTACCTTGGAGAACACCGCCCTCGACCTGGTGTCGGGCCAACGTCTGGTTGTAGATCCGACCGACAGCGACGCCGACCCAGGTCTCGATCACCCGCACCCGACCGAGCAGAGTATCGACCTCGACCCGCGACACCTGGGCGGCCGCCGACAGGTAACGACCGATGGAAACACCGGCGAGCGGCGGAGTGACAAATCCCCCGCGATCCCGACGGCGCTTGCCGATCACCGTGATCACAGGCGTCTGCCGGAGCAGCTCGGACCACGACACAAACCGCTGACTGTCCCGCACGCCGCCGCCGATAACCCACGCCTGGCGCATACCCAGCTTGCCCTGCGCGAGCTCTAAGAGTTCCTCTTGGAGCTGCCGGACGGCATCTTCGGCGGCCGGTCCGACAGTGCAGGCGGTGCGCGACCCGGCCGACATCGGTCCGTGCACAGCGCGAGAGCTACCGATCTCGACATACACGCGCGCACGATCGATCCCGAGGCCATCGGCGACGAGATCCGCGAGCAGAGTGCGAGTACCGGTGCCGATGTCCTGGGTCGCCGACGAGACGACAATCCCGTCGGGACCTGCGTCCAGACGGATCCGCGAACCCGCCATCGTCAGGTAGGGCCAGGCCGCAGCGGCGATGCCGATGCCCCGCCGGTAACGCCCGCGATCGGCCTGCGGTTTCGGCCGACCTGTCCACTCAGACAGATTATCTGTCCATCGATAGACACGATCGCGAGCGTCGTTTTGGTTCCAGCGCCGACGCATTGCGATCGGATCTTCGCCGGCCTCGTGGGCCAACGCGTCGATCGACGACTCGAGGGCAAAAAACGCCGAAGGACCGCCGGGGCCACGAAAGGGGCAGCCCGGCGGCGTATTCGTGGTGACATCGAAGTCCTGAAGATCGAGACGCGCCTGCGGGTACATGATGCGCATCAAGGGCGTCGTCGCCGAGCCGATCGCCGCACCGCCGTCAGCGTAGGCCCGCGCCTTGATCGCGAGGTCGCCTCGCCGGCTGATCGCCGCCTCTACATCGGTGCGCACCTGGGGCCGGAGACCAGCCACGGTCAACTCCTCGCGACGATCGAGCACCAGCCGCACGGGGCGTTCGATCAGCCGCGCCAGCTCGACCGCCGCGATCGCCTCGGGCCGCAGTGTCGCCTTTGAGCCAAACCCACCGCCGATATGATCGGCTCGGACCTCGACGTCGGCGACCTCGAGACCAAAACGACGGGCCAAATCCTCCCCCATATGCCGTACCGCCTGCGTCGACATCCAGACCTCGAGCCCGCCCGCGGAGGTCCAGCGAGCGACACAAGCATGCGGCTCTAAACAGGTATGCGCCTGGGTCTGGGTACGAAAGCGGCCCTCGACCGCCGCCCGGTGGTGGCCATCCTTACCTGTCCAACGGGCCAGTACACGGTGATGCGAGCCGATCTTAAGGGGGCCGCGAACGTTGCCGCGCCAGCTCATCGGCAGCGCCGGTCCCTCGCTGTGGTTTGACGGCGATCGCCGGGACTCACCGCGAGCGTAGACGACCGGCGCATTCTCTTGCATCGCCTCCTCTAGGCTGAGCACGGGCGGCATCTCCCGCCACTCGATCACCACCGCCGCCAGGGCGCGCTCGGCCGCAGCTTCGGTCTCGGCCGCGATCGCGAGGATCTCCTGGCCGACGTAGCGGACCTGATGCGCCGAGCCGATGAGCGGCACAACGCCGAGCACCCCCGGCATCGCCAGCGCTGCGCTCCAGTCGAGCTCCAAGATCTCAGCCGACGCCAGCGGCGAGCGCAGGATCCTCGCGTGGGCCATCTCGGGCAGGTCGACGTCGACCGTGTAGATCGCCGCACCTTTGACCTTGTCCGCGGCCTCGTAGCGCGGGCTCTGGCCGCCCGGCACATCGTAGTCGCCGCGGCACGCAGCCTCGACCGCGCGGTAGATCGCCTGGTACGCGCCGCAGCGACAGAGGTGACCGCTGAGGGCATCGGCGATCACCTCGCGGGGCGGCGCAACCCTACCCTGCTCCGCCCGCCAGTCCTCGAAGAACGCCGCCGCCTCGACGACAAACCCGGGCGTACAAAAACCGCATTGCAGGGCATCCTCGCCGATGAAGGCCCGCTGGATCGTGTGCAGGCCGTCCGCCCCCGTAGCGAGCCCCTCGACGGTCGTCAACGAGCGACCGTGAAGCGCGACCGCAGGCAACAGACAGCTCGCAACCGGCCGCCCATCGAGCTGGATCGTGCAGGCGCCGCAAACCCCCTTGCCGCAGGATCGCTTGGCCCCGCGCAGGCCGAGATCATCGCGAAGCACATCGAGCGCGAGCCTATCCGCATCGGCTCGGAGCTGCCGGGACTCGCCGTTGACCTCGCATTGCACAGCCACGCCCGCGGCAGCTTCGCCCGAGCCGGCAGAGCCCGGTGCACGAGCGCCGCGAACCCCGGGAGCACCCGACTTGCACCCCGCCGAGGCGGCCGCTCCCCCGGCCGTAAGCAGCGCTGTGCCGCGCAAAAAACCCCGTCGTGTCGTGCCCCGCTTCATTGTGTTTTGTGCCCTGTGTTTTGCGCCCTGTGCCCTGTGCCTCGGCGATCTCGCACCCTAGCAACGACGGCCCACCATTGCACGTTTTCGCGCTCCAGACCACCCATGTAGGGGGCATTTCCCTGGCCCAGGCGATGCTCGAGAAGGGCTCACGCGAGCCTCTACCAGACGGGTTCGGAAGGCTGGGTTCGCCCCGTCAAGCGCAATTGCGAAGCGCAACAGCTTCGCCCGTGCGGCCCAGCTCACAACAGCCGGCCTTCGTACCTAGGGGCCCATATAAGCCACTTTCTCGCTATTCCTCGGCGGCATCGCTTGAGGTAGATTACGGCCTCGCGTGCCCATCCAGCCGAAGTCCAACGACCGCAGCCTCCGCTCGTGGTTCGTCTCTGAACGGGGTACCCTGTCGGTGCGCCCCCACATCCTGCGCACGATCGCGATCGCGGCCCTGGTCTTCGCGACGCTCGCGGGCGGCGACATCGCGATCGCCAAGCTCTCCACCGACACCCCCTGGGGCACCGGCACCACCCGCATCTTCCTCTGGAGCGCCGGCCTGGGGCTCACGGTCGGGGCCCTTGGTGGCATCTTTTTGGGCTGCGTCGGCGCCCTTGTCGGTCGCCTCCGCGGCTGGTGGATCGTGCTGCTCTGGCTCGTTGTCGGCGGCCTGCTCTGCGACTGGCTCGTCGACGAACTCGGCGTGTTCGTGCGCCTGGGCACCCGCGACGACATGCAGGCAAAGGCCGCCCTGGTCGCGAGCATCGGCGCGGGTTTTGGGCTCATCGTCTTGGGTCTGCTCTCCCAACCGCGCCCCGAACGACCGCACGGTTGGCTCGCAGGTCAGCGCCCCCTCCTCCGCCTGCCGCTCTCCGCCGGCCTGGTCGCCGTCGCCGTGGCGATGATCTGGGTCGATCGCAACTTCGAGGTCGCGCAATACGAGAGCGCTCACCTGACGATGCGCTGGATGGCGATCGCCTCGATCACCGTCGCCGTGCTCGCCCAGCCGCGACTGCTCCGGCGACGACGCTGGCTGCTCGCCGCGCCCGGGCTCCTGCTCCTCAGCCTCGCCGTCGCCCCGCTGGTGATGATCACGCCCACGCACATGCGAGAGCTCGAAGCGATGCTCCGGCGGCCCTTCCCCACGGTCGCGATCGAGGTCATCCGACGCCTGGGCGACCCCGACAACGACGACTACTCGGTATTGCTTGGCGGCACCGACTGCGACCCCTTCAACCCCGACGTTTTCCCCGGCGCCGAAGAGATCCCTGGCAACGGCATCGACGACAACTGCCTACTCGGCGACGCACCCCGTCACGACGTCGACGCCGAGGAGATACCGGTCCCCAAGACCCAAGCGCCGACCAGCGTCGTCCTGATCACCGTCGATACCGTCGCCGCACTGCACACCTCACTTTACGGCCATAAAAACCGCAACATGCCCAACATCGAGCGCTGGGCAGAGGATGCGGCGGTCTTTGAGCGGGCTTACACTTCGGGCGGCTGGACCAGCCTCGCACTCTCATCGATGTTCCGCGGCCTCTATCCCCGAAGGCTGCGCTGGACCCGAGTCTTTGAGGCAAAAAACTTCCAGCTCCTGCGCCGACCGATCCCCGAGGACATCAAGGTGCGCATGATGTTTGGCCTGCCCGTCGAGGATCCTCGGCCGCCCCTCGCCTGGTACCTGCAACGCCGCGGCATGTACACCGTCGCCATCGTCAACGACTCCTTCACCGAGTTCCTGGACGCCAGCCATGGCACCGACACAGGCTATGAGCAGTACATTGATCTCGACGATCTCGACGTCAAGCGAGTGCACGACGATATGGTCAGTGATGCCGCGATCGAGGCGCTACACGACGTGCCCGACGACCGGCCTTTTTTCATGTGGGTGCACTTCTTTGGGCCCCACTCGCCGAGTACCCGCCATCGCGGTGCCAAGACCTTCGGCAAGTCCCACGCCGGTCGCTACGACCATGAGATCGCCTTTTTCGACCAAGAGGTGATCCGCCTGCTCGACGAAATCGAGACCCTCAACAAAGACCGCAATGTCGCGGTCATCATCGCCTCCGACCACGGCGAAGCTGTCAGCAAGCGCGGCCGCAACCACGGCATCGACCTCCGTGAGCAGGCGATTCGAATCCCCCTACTGCTCAAAGCGCCGGGCGTCGAACCGGGGCGCTATTGGCAGCTCTCTGGGCTCATTGATGTGATGCCGACCGTGCTCGCGCTCACCGAAACGCCGGGCCCCAAAAACCTCGACGGCCTCGATCTCACGGCACTCATCGCCGCCCCCGAGGCCCACAAGCGGATCATGATCAGCGAGAACTGGCGCTTCAACCGTGAGGGCGAGTTTAACCGCAACTACGTCGCGGTCTTTGACGGCAAGCATAAGCTCACGCTTGATCTGCTGAGCGAGGCCAAGTCACTGCGACGCCAACGCGACGAAAACCGCAAAGAGAACCTGCTCGGCAGGCGCAGGGCCAAGCGCCTCCAGCACGCCCTGGATCTCTACCTCGAAGAGAACAACTCAGTCGATCTCAACGACTGAGCGGACATCCCGGTTCGTCAACACCATGCGGGAGCGGCCGCTCGCATGCAGCGCTAAGCGGCGATTCTAATCAACCGTAACCACACCGGAGCGGCCGCTTCGGCCGGAGTTTTTGCCTCCGGTTGGCGCGGCTGCGGGCGCGGGCTCTTCGACCTTGGGTTTTATCGGGTAGGCCGCGTCGGCGAGCTCTGCGTCGCCTAATAGCAGCACCGCTGAGCACTTCCCCGATCCGGGCGCCCCTTTCTTGCGCAGCGCCTTGGCGACGCAGCCGACGTAGCGCTTGGTGCCCTTGCCGTTGCCTCGCACCTCGCGGATCCGGCCATTTTTAAAGGTCCAGCGGATGCCAACCGCCGCGCCGTGGCCATCCTTGATGCACTCGTTGAGCGCCCGGCGATGGCGAGCCACGGCCCCTAACGAGGAGCGCAGGCCGCTCTCGCCGTACTGGCTCGAGAGACAGCTGAGGTCGCGGGCGACGATCCGTCGCTCGGTCATTGTCTCGGCCTGGGTGGTCAGCTGGAGGGAGCGCGAGGAGCCCGCGAGGCGCTTGGCGTTGTGGCAACCGTCCTCAATCCCAAGCTCGCAGGCGTCTTTAAAATGCGTGCGCGCCTTGTCGATATTTTGCGGGGCGCCGATGCCCTCGAAAAAACAGACCGCGAGTTGCAAACAGCCGCGCCCGCTGTAGCCGACACAGGCGCTGCTGTAAGCGGTGAGCGCCCGGGCCTTGTCGAGCGTCGTGCCTTTGGGATCAAAGAGCAGGTCACCCGCCATCGCACAGCCGTCGGCATCACCGACGCCGCAGGCCTTCTCGTAAAGCTCGACCGCTTGCTCCTTGTCGCGAGCGCCGACCCGGCCCTCGTTGAGGATCGCCGCGCTCGCCATGCACCCGAGTGGACGCCCGCCCTCGCAGGCTTTCTTGGCGTAATCGAGTTCCGCCTCGGTATCGGCTTGCCTCGCAGCTAACTCAAAACGTCGTTCGCAGCCCTCTTCGTTGTCCAACTCGCAGGCGCGCTCGAAGTAGTGGGCCGCCTTGCGGATGTCCTTTTGGCCACCCGAGCCCTTCTCGTGCAGCACCGCCAGGCGAAAGCAGGAGAACGCGTCGTTATCCTCGTCGCAAAGCCGCTCTAAGGGCTCGAGTGCTGCCTCCTCTTCGCCCTCCCAGAGCGCCGCTTCGACTTCTTCGACGCAGCCCGCCCCCATGCAACCGTCGTCGACAGGTGCCTGGGTCTTTTCTCGATGGCAGCCGAAAACGACCGCCACAGACACCACAACAAGACTTACGGGGCCAACCCAGAGACGCACAGATCTATGGAAGACGACCGCCGCCGCGACGTCAACCCTCGATTCTTGAGGCGCGCTCGAGAACCATCAAGAACAATCAAGAACGCCCACAGGACACAACGCAGACCCCGCACATGTAGAGCGCGAGCGACATCAAAGCGCTCAGGAGGGTGCCTCGCAGGCGGCGCGCAGCTGCTCGTAAATCGCCGGGTGGTTCTGCAACTGATGATGCATCACGCCGCCGAAGTGACGGGTATCGATCGGAAACACGCGGGTTTCAAATACGGGCCCCTGCGCGCTCGGAACCCGGACCAGGAGATCACCGACGAGCCTACCGAGCGGGTGCTCGGGATCCTCGGTCACCGTCGCCGAGACAAAGTGATAAGTGACCCGATCGAGGAGCGGAATCTCGCGCACGCCCGCCTCGCTCTCCGCATCGGGATCGCGGCCAAACCAATCCTCGTCGCAGAGTGCACCCCATCGAAGATCCTTGATGCCCGCGCTGCGCGAGCGCAGAAGACGGCCGCAGATCTGAGTCGCCGGTGTATCCACTGCGCCGAGTGCAGCCGCCACAACCTGGCCCACTCGCTCGAGCGGAGCGCCCCGATGCGGCGTGCCCAAACAAAAGACGCGGCGGAGATCGGCGACCCACGAGAGACCCTCGCTGTCGGCGTAGTGGCAGGCGCTCCGAATCACCAGGCCGCCCATGCTGTGACCGACCAGCACGATCTCCTCGATCGCCCGGGGATAGCTGTCGACAAGGCGCTGGAGTTCGCGAGCCAGCAGGCGGCCGTTCTCGGAGACATGACGGCCGCTGTTGTAGCGGACAAAGATCGAGGTGCAGCCCAGGTCTCTGGCCAGCAGCGTTCCAAAACTCGCCGCCGGATCGCCGTGATACGCCTCCGACTCGAGCGTCCAGGACCACTCGGTGGTCGCCAGCCCGTGCACAAAGATCACGACCCTGGAGCTCGCCTCCGGCAACGCCGCGCGCATCGAGAGGGCATCAAGTCGCAGGTAGCGATCGCCGTAACGCATCGTCATGCCGAGCGCGAGGCCGTTGTGCTTTGCGTGCAACGCATCACCGATCACCCCGTTGACCAACCCGAGCGCGGCGTCGCCTAACCAGCGGGCCGTTCCTGTTACATCCGAGCGCATGGGCAAGGGCTGCGGCAGGGCGAGATCGGTATCCGCCTTGCCGACCGACAACGCCGCCTCGGCGACATCGATGCCGACGTCACTGATCGCCTCGATCGCGCGGTTGACCCCCCGAATTGTGCCGAGAACCCCCGACGTCGTCCGCCTGCGCAGGCCATCGACCCGCTCCGCCGACGGAGCCAACGACGGGATCGCCCCCAGTACCCGCATCACCGAGCGCGAACTCGACTCGTGCCCCTCTTGCACGAGCTCTGTCGTGTGATCAACCGCGTCGTGGATCAGGGCCTTAAGCCCCCGTAAGCGCTGCATCGCGGGAGCATAAGAGCTGCCCGCCGGAGCGCCAGGCCGGGGGGCTCCGCGTCAGGTCACAAACCCGGCAGGTCAAAAACCCGGCTCGCCTGCGCGAGCTAGCGACTAAATGACGACGTTGATCAGCTTGCCCGGTACGTAGATCACCCGCCTGGGCGTCTTGCCCTCGAGATACCGCAGGATCTCCTTAGCGCCGAGCGCCAGGGCGATAAGCTGGTCCTTTGTCGCCCCCTGGGGAGCCTCGATCTGCGCCCGCTTCTTGCCGTTGACCTGGACGACAAGCATCCACGTCTCGTCGACCAAAAGCGCGGGATCGACGGTCGGCCAGGGCGCCCGGGCGAGGCTCTCGGCATTGCCCAGCTCGCACCAAAGCTCCTCCGCCAAGTGCGGGGCAAAGGGTGCGAGCAGGATCAAAAATTTCTCGACAACACCGCGGGCCAAGGGCTCCGCGAGCTGGCCGGCCTCCTTGACGAAGATCATCATCGCCGCGATCGCAGTGTTAAAGCTGAGACGATCGATGCGTTTGCCGACCTGATCGATGGTGCGATGCAGCAGTCGCCGCTGCCGATCGCTGCCCTCACCCGGAGCGAGCGAGCGGCGGATGTCGGCGCCCTCTTCTCGGTCGTCAAAGATCAGGCGATAGACCCGCTGCAAGAAGCGATGGCACCCGCTCACGCCCTCCGGCTGCCAGGGTGCGCTGTGCTCCAGCGGCCCCATAAACATCTCGTAGAGGCGCATCGTATCGGCCCCGTACTCGTGGATCACGTCGTCCGGGTTGATGACGTTGCCGCGGCTCTTGGACATTTTCTCCCATTGCACGCGGACCGCCTCGCCCGTGCCCTTGACGGCAAAGCTGAGGTTCTCGCCCTCGCCCATGGAGTCGACCTCGGAGGGCCCAAAGGTCACCAGATCGCCGCTCTCGTCGCGACGCGCCGGCGAGGGGTGATAGGTGGCGCCCAACACCATGCCCTGATTGACCAGCTTGGCGAAGGGCTCGGCGCACCCGACATGCCCCAGATCAAAGAGCATTTTATGCCAAAAACGGGCGTAAAGTAGGTGTAGCACCGCGTGTTCGGCCCCGCCGATGTAGAGATCCACCGGCAGCCAGTAGTCCGCGGCCTCCCTCGAAAAGGGCGCCTCGGCGTTTTGCGGGTCCATAAAGCGCAGGTAGTACCAGCACGATCCGGCCCACTGCGGCATCGTATTGGTTTCGCGGATCGAACCGTCTGCGAGCTCGCGCCAGGCACTCGCCTTGGCCAGCGGCGGCTCGCCACTCTCGCTCGGACCAAAGTCCTCCATCTCCGGCAGCCGCACCGGCAGCTCGTCGTCGGCGACGGCAACGACCTCCCCGTCCGGACGATGCACCAGCGGAAAAGGCTCGCCCCAGTAGCGCTGCCGCGAGAACAACCAGTCGCGCAGCTTGAAGGTCACGCGCCGACGACCGATGCCCTTGCCCTCCAGGTGCTCGATCATGCGGGCCTTGGCCGCATCCGTGCCCAGACCGTCGAGGAACCCCGAGTTGACCGCGACCCCCTCGCCGACAAATGCCTGCCCCGGCACCGCCCCTTCGCCGCGCACAACCTCGATAATATCGATGCCCATCGCCGTCGCAAAGGCGTGGTCGCGCAGGTCGTGACCGGGCACCGCCATGATCGCACCGGTGCCGTAACCCATCAGCACGTAGTCGCTGATCCACACCGGAATCGCCTGACCGTTGACGGGGTTGGTCGCGTAGGCGCCGGTGAACACCCCGGTCTTCGCCCCCTCCGCGGCCTCGGCCTGACGCTCGCGCTCACTCCGTCGGGCGGTGCGACTCACATAGGCCTCGACCGCCCCGCGCTGCTCGCTTGTCGTGACCTCGGCGACCAACGCATGCTCGGGCGCCAGCACCATGTAGGTCGCGCCAAAGAGCGTATCGGGGCGGGTCGTGAAGACGGTGATCGTGCCCTCGGGGCCGGCGACACCAACCGCCTGAAAATCGACCTCGGCGCCCTCCGATCGACCGATCCAATGGCGCTGCATCTCGATCACACTGGGCGACCAATCCAGGCCCTCTAGATCCCGGAGCAGGCGCTCTGCATAGGCCGTGATCCGCAGCATCCACTGACGCATCGGCCGGCGCACAACCTCGAGTCCGCGCTCGACATGCTCGGCGACCTCCTCGTTGGCGAGCACCACCCGCAGCGCCGGGCACCAGTTGACCGGCGCATCGTGCATGTAGGCCAAGCGATGTTGATCGCGGTAGCTCGCGACCGCGACCTGCCCCTCATCGGCGATCTCCGACGGGATCGGCAGCTCGGCGATCGGCCGCGCCCGTCCCTGCTCGTCGTCGTACCACGAGCCCCAGATCTGCAGGAAGATCCACTGGGTCCAGCGGTAGTACTGGGGGGAGGTGGTATCGATCTCCCGCGACCAATCGTACGAAAATCCCAGCAGCTTGAGCTGCCGCTTAAAATTATCGATGCACTCCGCGGTGCGCTTGGCCGGATGCGTGCCGGTCTTGATCGCGTACTGCTCGGCGGGCAGACCAAAGGCGTCCCAGCCCATCGGATGCAGCACATTAAAGCCGCGCATGCGCTTGTAACGGGCGACGATGTCGGTCGCCGTGTACCCCTCGGGATGACCGACGTGCAGCCCGTTGCCCGACGGATAGGGGAACATGTCGAGGGCGTAGTACTTCGGCCGCTCGGGGTCCAAGTCGGCGCGGAACGTGCTGTGCTCGTCCCAGTAGCGCTGCCAGCGGGCTTCGATCGCGCGAAAGTCGTAGGTCATGGCGGCGGCAAAGCTAGTCGCCGCGGCCGCAATTGCCAAGCTCCGAGAGACGATGCGACGAGCTTCACACCCTGAGCGTTTTTGAGCGCGAATTCCCGCAAACGCCCGGCTCAGGGCTCGCCACAGGGCCCGCCGAGCTCTTCGACGTAAATCCTGGCCCGCGCCTCGACCTCGTCCGCGCTCGCGAGCACCACCGACTCACCGCCGCTCTCACCAAAGCAGAGGTGCTGCTCGCCGGTCTCTGTCAGCGTGATGGCCTCGATTTGGTACTTGCCGGAACTCGGCACATCGACCGTCATCGGCTTCGCCACCGTCGCGTTTGGGCAGGCCGCAGTCGGCCCGACCCACGACCGGTAGTCACCGGCAGGCAGGGTGCAGGGAGCGGGCGGCGAGCCGATGCAGCCGACTCGACTCGCCCGCAAAAAGACATGGGTCGCACCGATCGTGCCGCAGAGATCCAAGAGGTCGACCTCGGCCGCGAAGCGCACGTGCGGATCGGGATTGTCGGGCTCACTCTCGCCGGCGCTGGCCGACTCGCCGTCATCGCTGCCATCGCTGCCATCGCAGGCCAAGGACCCGGACAAGAGCACACATAGACATAGACTTGCGGCGGAGATCTGCGCGCGGACGAACATCGTGTCTCCGTTGTCGCCGATCGAGAGGCCCTAATCAAGCAGCGGAATCCTCGGGATCCGCCGAACATCTGGCGGCTCGCGGGCCAGGGCCCGGCATTTCCTCGGCGAGCCCGAGCCGCTCTCCCGTAGACTCTTGGAAGACCCCATGGTGATGCTTCCTCACAGCCCGCAGCTCCGCCTATCGCTCTTGCTCGTCACTGCCCTGCCGCTCGCCAACTGCAACGGCGACGACACAGGCTCGGGCTCGGGCACCACAAGCTCGGCCCCGGCAACCACCAGCTCCACCTCGGCCACCGCTTCCACATCCTCGAGCACCTCCGGCCCCACAAGCTCGGCCTCGAGCGCCGCCAGCTCCGACTCCGACACATCCGCAAGCTCCAGCTCGGCCGGAACAACCTCCACCAGCGGCGAAACCAGCACCGGCGATACCACCGGCGAACCCACCGGCGATACCACCGGCGACTCCACTGGCATCGTTGAACCCGACCCGATCCCGGTCCACGAAATCCCGGGGCTCGAATCGATCACCTTCTGGGAGCGCAGCGGCGGCAATGCGCCGACTGCCTATACCTTTGACGTTCTCGGCACCGAGCTGACAGTTGCCCTGCCGGATCCGCTCAGCGACCAAAGCCACGACATCAAGGGCGTGACCACTGAGTTTTACGACGTCTACTACTCGGATATTGACGGCATATTTGATCTCAACGGCTCCTACCTGACGATCGCGGGCGCCTTCGGCCAAACCCTGCCCGCTGGCGGCGGCCTCAATCTCGCCGAAATCTCGCTCAACTACTCAAATGATAAGGTCGAATTCGGATCCTATGTCGCCTCTTTCGTCGCTCTCGGCGACAACGCGGCCCCCGACACCGCACCTCTGTCGATCGACGGCGACCTCCAGACCCATACTACAATGGGCAACAATGCAAACGACCCTGAAATGCGCCTGCGTGTCACACTAGGGTTTAAATCATCGTTAATGCCCCAGTAGCACCGACGCTGCGCATTTTGCCCATCCTCAACACACTGGAGACATCGCCCGATTCGGCCATCAGCATGCTTCCTCGGTCCACAGCTAGCTGGCCCCCGCTCGGCCGCGTGATCGTCGGCATCGCCCTGCTGCACGGCCTGTCGCTGCTCGGCTGCGAGGCCCCCTGCCCGGCGGAGTCAGTTCTCAATTGCGGTCACCGAGGCCACGGCATCTCGGGCCCAGACAACCCCTATCCAGAGAATACGATCCCCGCCTTCAAGCAGGCCGAACTCGTGGGCGCGCAGATGATCGAGCTCGACGTCATGCACTCGGCAGATCACGAGTTGATGGTCATTCACGACTACGCCCTCGGCCGCACGACCCCTAGGCCCTCCGATCCCTGCGCGCCGATCTGTATTGGCAGTTTAAAGGCAGCCGAATTGCGCTCCCTCGACGCCGGCTTTGGCAGCCCCTTAGTTGGTACAGGTGTGACAATGCCCACCCTGGACGAGGCCTTGGCGGCGATCCAAATCGGCATCAACGTCGAGATCAAAGCCTCTTCGTATCCCCGTATCTATCCCAAAATGGGCTGCAAAGACCAATCCCAATTCAAGGAGCGCTGCCCCGACGCAGATCGAGAGAAACTCGCATACGACGTAGTCGAAGCCCTGCACCGAGACCCCGTCGACAGGGATCGCGTGGTCATCAGCTCCTTCGATCTAGAAGTACTCATGGCGGTCCACAGGATCGATCCGTCCATCCACCTCAACCACTTGATGGGCAAACACAGCGATCTGCACCTGGCACACGCGTTGTCCAAAGCCGGCATCGACTCCCTCGATCTGCCCAGCTCGCCGCGAATCTTAAGGCAAACCCAGAAGATCACCAAAGCTGGACTCGAGGCCAATGCCTGGGCGGTCGACGACGCCTCAACCATGAAAAAGCTTCTCGGCAGCGGCCTGTCGATGCTCGTCACCGACCGACCGGATCTGCTTAAAGAGACCAAAGATGCCTGGTGCACCAGTTACCGCGCCGAGTACCCCCAATAGCGAGGGATTCAGCTCCGTGCATTGGCTCATCGAGGTCGATGTCTTTCCCGTCACC
>CAYYUP010000008.1:0-35901 GCA_964474905.1 uncultured Nannocystis sp.
AACCCCGTCAAACTAGCAGCTAGACACATCTACGAACCTCTGTTCAGCTATTCGATGCCCTCCCAAACGATGCCGTCACCGCAGATCGCCGTCAGGCAGGTGTTTGTGCACTCATCAGAGTCGATGCCGTTGCCGTCATCGCACTCCTCCCCCTCCTGGAGCACACCATCTCCGCACCCAAGCGAGGCGCAGGAATTACTGCACTCGTCGTCATCGATGTCATTGCCGTCGTCGCAGGCCTCGCCGGGGCCCAGGAGGCCATCTCCGCAGGCGGCGTTCATACACATGCTTGTGCACAGGCCGGTATCGGAGTTATCCACGCCGAGGTCACATTCCTCGCCACCATCGACGACACCGTCGCCGCAGACCGAGCCGCCGGTGTCGGTGTCGGTGGTAGTAGTAGTAGTGGTTGAGGTCTCTGAGGTTGAAGAAGTCGAAGAGGTCGAAGAGGTCGAAGAGGTCGAAGAGCCGACGGTCTCGCCGCTGCCTGAGGAGGTCATCGCCGTCGCGTCGGTCGTCAGAGCGCCGGTTGTCGCGGTATCGCTGGTCGTCTCGGTATCGCTGGTCGTCGCGGTATCGCCGGTCGTCGAGGTATCGTCGCCGCTGCAGCCGGCGAGGGTGATCGCGAAGAGGCCAGCTGTCATTGTGTAGATCGTTCGTGTCATCGCCATGTTAATCGCTCCTGCGTCGGCCCTACGCCGCTCCGCGGATCGGAGCGTATCACGGGGAGTGATGGTTGACGGCCAAGCCCGGCGGCCGGAGTGAATCTCGAACAGTGATGTTCGAGATGTCACTCGCTCGCTCAGCAAACACAGCGAGAGCAATACGCCGAGACCAGCTCCATTGTTCAGCGAGGAGTCTTTGGCGATGGACGCATGTTGCGGTCGAATCGGGTTTGCGTATTCGTGACGATATCATTAACAACAGCCACTACCTGATCGCGGAGATCGAAAACCAATGAATCCTGAGACTCTACGCAGCTGAATGAATATGTACAGGACACCGCAAGCCCCCGCGACACAGACTCTCCCTCTAGGACAACGTATGTCTTGGGCGGAAACGTGAAGATCTGAATACAGCCAGCGGCCAGCTCCTCGTCGTGTTGCTCCAAAAATGGGAAAAGTTGGCCAAGGGAGTTTCCAGACTCCCCTTGGAGATGCGGCCCCAATCGCTGCAGCGAGGATTTCGCCGTTTGCCTCTCGGCCATACTAGAGATCGACCCCTCAAAAAGTGTTTCCTTCGGAATCTCGACGCGAAGGTTCAATATATTGAACTCGCGGCGCTTGAATTGAAGGTCGATGTGGATCTCGAGGATTTCATCATCCCCCCAATCACTATCGATCGGTGAGCGAATCTCAAGCAGCCTTATCCCGTTGTGGTCCGCCAATTTGATAGCTCCAGACTGAAAGCCGCTCTTGCTCACGAACAGACCAACCGGGCGCCCTTCAAGATCATCCAGCACCGTCTTAAACGCTGCAATCTCGCTCTTTTGCGTAGGTCTACCCCGGTCCTTACACTCAACAATAACATCGTGCTCAACACCAGCTTTCTCAAAGTTCCACGAAACGTCGATCTGGTGAGAGGCTCCACTCTTTCCAAGAAATTTGGAGTTGTGAAGAACTTCAATCCCATCACATGCGAGGAACGCGCGGTAGATTGACTGGACGAACAGTTCGTATTCAGTGCCCTTCTTCATATTCGTCCATTTATAATTCACCTCGAAAATGCACGTCAAGACAAAATCTAGACGCCCTCGGAGAGGCGCCTGAGTACCTGCACGGGTTGAGTTTGGCGCCCGACACTTGTGGCGCACGTGTGCGCTCTAGCGATCTTCGCCAGAGCGCTGAACCAACAACCCGCCTGCCCGGACTTTGACTACATCGCGGCTAGCGATGGTTGCCAAAGTCGATCCCTGTCCTGCCCTCTCCTCTCCTTGTCGTTCGCGACGGATCAACGACACACAATCGCGCGCTTTGCGCATCACAGCCGGAGCG
The DNA here is from genome assembly GCA_964474905.1 of uncultured Nannocystis sp. Taxonomy (GTDB): domain Bacteria; phylum Myxococcota_A; class Polyangia; order Nannocystales; family Nannocystaceae; genus JADJRG01. The sequence continues at coordinate 1,995 of CAYYUP010000008.1, forward strand.
AGATAGCTCTTGCCCGCGGGCCACTTTCCTGTAACCCGTCGTAATAGATAACTTTCCTTCGTGAGCGATCGCAGCCAGAGTGGCGACGATCAAGCCTCCCTCGCGAGAACGACCCAGACCCACTACCCATCTGGAGACCAAGCGATGTCGACGAATCACCCCACCCCACGGCCGTCGATGCGCGGCTGGACTGGCCTCAATGAGTCACCCGAAACGGGGGCCGTCTTGTCTCTACCAGGCGTTACCCAAGGGCCTCCGCCTTTAGAATCTACCGACCCAGAGTCCGTGCTCGAGCAGCGCTTTCGAATCCTCGATCAGCTCGGGCGCGGCGGCATGGCGACGGTCTATCTCTGCGAAGATTTAGTGCTCAGGAGCCGCGCTGCCGTCAAGGTATTGGACAATAGTAGTTGTCCCAAGACCGATCCCAACAATGCCGAGATGCGCCAGCGATTCCTCGAAGAGGCGACGCTTCTCGCGAATCTTCGCCATCCGCATTTGGTCCAGATCCTAATCACTGGTGAGCTGCCGGACGGCTCGCCCTACATCGCGATGGAGTACTTGGGCGACAGCCTGGACCGGCGCATCGCCAAGGGCGAGTCATTGCCTTGGCGCGAGGTCTTGAAGATCGCTGAACAAATCGCCGATGCGCTGAATACCCTGCACCTTGCGAGTGTTGTGCATCGAGACGTCAAGCCCAGCAACATCGCGGAGATCCGCGGGGCGAATGGACGGATCTTCGTAAAGCTCATCGATTTGGGGATCGCACGGGTCGAGGACATCGCGAGCGTGCAACAGGGCGGCAAAGAGCTGCCGCCGCGCCGCGTTACCCAGGAGGGCAAGCTGCTCGGCACACCGGGCTTTATGCCGCCCGAGGCTGGCCTTTCTCCGCCCGATCCGAGCTTCGATGTCTACGGACTGGGAGCGACGATCTTTCGGCTGATCACCGGCAAAATGCACGATCCGGGAGAACCTCGATCGATGGCAGAGACGCGGCCAGGGCTCGATCTGCCGGCTGATCTCGAGGCCATCGTCAGGCGTGCTCTTGCGGCGCTCCCGAAAGATCGGATCGGCACGGCCGCCGAACTCTCACGCCTGCTTGCAGCGGTTCACACCAACCACGCTTCGGATCCGCCTGATCCGCTTTTTGATGAGTGCTACGAGCTGATCAAGCTACTCGGCATCGGTGCCAAGGCGGAGGTGCATTACGCCTATCACTGCGACGCACGGCGCTACGTTGCGCTGAAAATCCTGGGCAAAGGGATGCTCGACGATGAGATCGAACGAGCCCGCCTTGATCGCGAAGCGCGAGTGTTTCGGGCGCTCGCTCACCCCTCGATCCCAACGCTCATCGACTGTCGAACGGGCCCCAGGCGGGAGCGGCCCTTCATCGCGATGAGCTTCTGCCCGGGAAAAACCGTCGCCGAGCTGGGTCCCGCGCAGCTCAGCCTCAAGGAGGTGCTCCAGGTCGGCCTGGAGCTGGCGAGCGCGCTGGTTGCGATGCACGAGATCGGCGTGATCCACCGGGACTTGAACCGCTCCAATGTCCTGATCCACTTGATCGAGCAGGGTGCTTCGACCACGGGCGGCGACAGGGCCGTGCATGCGTCGATCATTGACTTTGGACAGGTTGAACTAGAGGACAGGTTTTACGCGTTTGCGGCCGCCGATGAGCGTTACCCGACACCTCCCGCACATCGAGACCCCCTCGGATCCGGCGGCCTCGAGCGCCTCGCGTGGACCGCCCCCGAAGCCCGCGAAACAAGCCGTTGGACTGCTCGCAGCGACGTCTACTCCCTCGGGCTGCTGCTTTTTCAATTGCTCACCGGAAAGCGGCCGACGAAGGATCAACACGGGTATTGGCTCTCCCCGGCCGAGTTTGTGCCCGAGTCCAGCGGACCGCTCGCCAATGCGATCCTCAGCGCTCTTCAGGTCGATCCAGAGCTTCGCCTTGACGCTAAGGCTCTTGAATCTCGACTGCTCGACGCCGCCGAGGAAGTACGGATGATCGAAGCCGAAGAGCAACGCATGCGCTGGGCCGCGAAGGCAGAGCAGCAGGCTGAGGAAAACGCACCGGAGGAGACCCAGACATCGGTGCGCCTCACAACTTCAGGGCGAAGTACGGCGACTCCTGCGGACTCGCTCTCTGCAGGATGGACAACGCCCAAAACCGCGGCTGCGCTTGTCATCGTGGCTCTTCTTCTCATCGGCATCAGCTTTGGGATCGGCTGGTCATTCGGACAGGATCGCATGCACGAGCAGCGGAGTGACAACAACATGTCCCTTGGAGCTGGCCAGATTGACAGCGCCGACGAGCCCGCAGATTCGGGCTCACTGACCCCCCAGAGGCTCGGCTCATCGAGCGTCTCGCCTGGTCCGATATCGGACAGATCGCCCGAAAGCTCGGATATCCAGCGAAGCCCGGATGATCCGCAGGCACACTCCAAATCAACGCCGGGCGACGAATCTGAGGGCAACAACACCGGCAAGCAAGATCCCAACGCCCGACCCGAACACAACTCGCCGACGGCCCGACGATCGGCGGTCACGATCGCAAATCGCTGGGCTCGCACGCATGACTCTGCGGTCCAGCGCTGTCTCGGCTCGTGGCACGCTGCAAAGACTCTGGACATCACCCTCCGCGTGGATCGGTCTGGGGCGCTTGTCGGGCTCGATACGTCGCCGGAGACTCAGCCGCTGATGCGCCGTTGCCTTCGGGCGGCCTTCGCAGAGATCAAGCTCGCTCGGGCCAACGAGCGCGAAAATCGCGCAATCCGCGAGATCAAGCTCTCTCTGTCCCCCAGGCGGGTTTCGCAGTGATACCATTTTCGCCCATGACAAACGCCCGACCGCGTGGCTGGCCGCTTGCGCTCTTCGCTGCCTCTGTTTTGGCGCTCAGCTCCGCACCTGTCCTTGCGAACATTTCGCTCACGGCGGACTCGCCAGCAGAGGAGGCGACGCGGCTCGAAGAGGCCGGCGAGTTCAAAGCCGCCGCCGATCTGTGGGCGGAGCAGCTGCGCACGTCACTCGATCCCCTGATGTTGTTCTACGCCGACAGCGGCTGGGCACGGGCATTCGCAAAGGACGGCAACTCTGACCACCTGTGCGCGCGCCTAGAGCTCAGCGAGTGGCTGCTCGCTCAACCGAGTCTCAGCGAAACCGATCGCGCCGAAGCCCGCAAGCTAAGAGCGCACCAGCTCTCCGCATTGCCCGAGGGTGTCGAGTGCAGCCGGTCCAAGCAGATGGCGCCACTGCTCGCCATTCCTCCTAGAAACACCGCAGGCACAGCCGACAACGCTCTCGCCCCGCAAGGCGGCCCGAGCCGTAACTATCCTCTGAAGGACGACGGTAAAACCATCAGCGACACCCGTGCCGGGCGCGGCCTGAGAATCAGCGGCGGGGTTGTGCTCAGCTCTGGGGTCTTTCTCGCAGCGGCGGCGATCGCCAGCGGAATCGAGACCCGGCGCTCCATCAAAGTTCTCGAAACCTGGCACAAAAGACATGTCGAGGATGGGACCACGCCAATCGATTCGGAGCGCGAAGAAAAGCGATCGCTCTACCGCCATGGCGAAGTGGCAGCGGCCCTAGCTCTCGGCTTCAGCGTTGCTGCCGTGGTCGCGCTCTCGGTCGGGACCACGCTCCTTGTCCGCGAGCGAAAGTCTCGCACTCGGCGAACTGCACTCGCACCTGCATTAGGCCCTCAAAACTTCGGAATCACCCTCAGAGGACAGTTTTGATGACAATTTCACCTCCGACACTCCCGCACGGCCTCAAAGCAAGCCACTTTCTCACTGTCATCTCACGGGGTCTTGTTCTGCCTCTTCTTCTTAGCTCCGGGTGCCTACTACCACCATGGCCCGGGTACAGCGCGGCAGCGACGAGCGCGACCGAGTCGGTCACAGATTCTGATTCGGGCACCGACTCCGATCCGGGCGAGACAAGCATCAGCTCGGTCACGATCACCACGAGCGGCGGAGAGACCGACTCCGACGACACCGACGGCACCGACGGCACCGACGGCACCGACGACACCGACGGCACCGACGGCACCGACGGCACCGACTCCGACGGTACCGACTCCGACGGTACCGACTCCGACGGTACCGACTCCGACGGCGAGATGCCGACGATCCTGGACCTCACGATTACCCCCGACGTTGCCCTCTCAAACGGCCCCCTCGCCGTGACCGTGCACGCGACAAACTCAGAGGGCGTACGTCTCGAATTCGGAGCCGACTACCTGAGTGGCATCGGCGAGGTGGAGCTCGCCGAGATCGAGCCCGGGCTCTTCGAGGGCGAGCTGCCGGTGACCACAGGGTTCGACAAGGGCCTGCACACGGCCTTTGTGTTCCCGTGGAAAGGCGAAGAAGAAGGCGCCTCCGCATCGGCAACCTACGAGATCGACCTATCGCTAGAGCCGGGCGTCGAAGGCTACTGGGATGCCGGCGACATGGGCGAAGGCACAGGTCAGGTCAACGCCTTGGCCTGGACACCGAGCACGCAGCGGCTCATCGAACTCACGACGTCGACCAACAACGGCACTTCGAGCTGCACCCTGCGACGCCGGGAAAAGAACGGCGCTTGGGGCCAGGATGATTTTATGGTTCTCATGCCGGGCGAGAACTGCAAAGCGATCGATCTCAAGATCGGTGCGGACGGAGTTCTCTACGCGCTCGTGAGCATCAAGCAGAACGCCGGTTGGCGCTGGCGCCTGATACGAATGGCGAGCTGGAAAGCCACCAAGGAGACGCTCGCCAACGGCAGCAAAAACGAAGCCGCCTACGCTCTCGCCGAGCAAGCCGGCACGCTCGCGATCTGTGGCACCGCACCGACCGGTGAGGCCGATCTCTCGGACGTGATGGTGCGGATCGTGCGGCCTGATGATCAGCTGGGGCAGTCGATGACGTTTGACTACTGGCCATCGAAGGACGAATTGAAAAAGCACAAGTTCCAAGAAGTCGCCCGTGGCTGCGATTTTGTCGGAACCAGCCTCCAGAAGCCCGAGACGCTCGTCGTCGTCGGCAACGTCTTTGGCAGGCATGACAAAGACAACACCACGAAATTCAACCGTCGTTTCGACCTCTTCTACAGCCTCTCGAACAACGCTGGCAAACTCCATGTCGCCGAGGCCGAAGGTCTCATCGAGCAGAGCTTCGCCAGCGACGTCGACGTCGCAGCTGACGGCCGCATCATGATGTCGGGCTACATCTGTGCTCTCGATCTCTGCCTGCCGACCGGACGTTTGTGGATGCTCAACGCCGACACAACGCTCGGCTGGAGCGCGCTCATCGGCGTCTACCCGTCCAGCTTCACGACCCCCGCCGCGGTGCGCTGGAGCCCCGCGGGGTACGTCGTCGTCGCCTCGGGCGGTCCCAAGGAAAGCCCCACTGCGTTCCTGCTCCGGGCCTACAAACCCGGCAACGCCGCTCCGCTCTGGACCTACCTGCGCGACGACTCTCCCTCTTTTAGTCAGGCCTCTGCCCTGGCGATCAGCAAATACGGCGATTGCTGTGGCGGCGGACTTGGCGAGAACAACTACCCGGCCGTCGCCTGCGTCGGCAGCTGATCGCTCACTGCGGGATCAGCTGCTCACAGGCGACCTCGACGAGATCGGTCGCCTCCTCAAAGATCGGACCGTAGTCGTCCGCATCGCTATCCCCCCCGAGGTTGTAGGGCAGCATCTGCGCGAGTTTGCAGGGTTCGTCGTAGCTCTTACACGGGCCCGGATCTTGGCCGATCACGAGCATGACGATCGCCTTGGGGTCGCCATTTTTTGCGGCAACCACAGCCTTGTACCAGATCGAAGCATCTCCCCAGTAGCTGTCGTCGCCGCCGGGTGTAACGAGCGTGACCATCAGCAGCGCGTCGTCCCGTAAAAACCCAGCGTTGCATCCAAGGAGTCCATTCGCACCCTTGCTGAGCGCCCTGAGCAAGGCTTCGCCGATCCGGTTCGCACCACTAAACCCGACCTGTGCGATGCAGCTGAACGTTTCGATGAGGTTGCCCTGACCCTTAACCAGGTAGCGCCGGCCACCGTCGATCTTGCAGCGCTTGTTGCTCGCACTGGCGCCGGCGGGGAAGACCATGCCTGCACCGAGAACCCAATCGCACTCAGTCACGAGGTCGAGCTGGACACAGGGATAATCAGGCACGCCGCAACAGAGTTCCCCCTCGGGAAAGTTGGCCTCGCAGCAGGGATCTCCTTTTTTGCAGGCGCTCACATCAGGACACGATCCCGTGCAGTGCGAGAGGCCCCAGATGTCATCCGCGTCGACGACCATGATGTGATAGTCGAAGTCCTCGAACTTCGAGGCGATGGTCTCGATGAAGTCGGGCAGCGCGGCGATCAGCTGCTCTTGGATGACCTTCAAGGTGCCGTCGCGCGAGATCACAAAAAGGATGTCGATCTTGCCCTTGCAACCGATGGGCGTGCCGTCGCCGAAATCGTGCACCAGGCCGACATCCTGAACGGGGTCCAGGGTCGTCGCGGCTGCGCTCGTGCTGACATCGCCCGTCACGTCCGAGCTGCTCGAGTCACCCGTTGCCGACGTCGACGTCGACATCGATGATGCTCCGCTGCTCGCCTGGCTGCTTCCGCCTGCCGTGCTCGATCCGCTCGAGGTCGAAGAAGAAGACGACGACGACGACGACATCGGCGCGCCCGAGCTTGAAGTCGTGAACGCCGGCACATCAGTGCGGCACGCAAACGCGAGACCGCCGCCGAGAACGAGGAGCGCAAGAAGTCGAGTCCGCCGCAACATTTGTCGACGCTAGACGAGCTTGGACGCAGCATCAAGAGCGAAATTGATCCACCCAAGGACCTCTGGCCCGCGAGGAGATCTCCCGTATTTTTTCATTTCGCGCATCTCACGCATTTCTGTCCAGCGCTCGTCCGGGGCCAAGCGTCGAGATTGGGGGCATAAGGCCACACTCGGAGTCATCACCTCCGAGGTACCGATGGCACCAAGACATCATTTCTTTTCCGAGCCCACGCGCCTGGTGATTCGTCGTCGCTCTTGATTGGCCATTACGACTGCACCGCATAACTGAGTACAGGTCCATGGGCTAAGGATACAGAACCACACACAATAGAGTCCTTTCTGGAAAGGACCCCCCCCATGTCAATTATAGTGGTCTTGCTGAGAGAGGGCTATGGCCCAAGATGTTTGTATTAGCCGAGAGTTCGACTGTACGAGATGTATCCGCGATCACAATCTCATCAATCGCGCCACGGCACTCGCGCCTTTGCCGGACGAGCTAACTGTAATCTCATAGGTTCCGCCCTCGATGACCTCAATCGAGCGCGGTGACCCTATTTCATGACCGAAGGGACCGATCGTCTCGTCGTCTTCGTAATCGAGGGAGACTGTGATGTCGAGTCCACCAGCTCCCCAAGGTTGCGGGTCCATACTGCACTCGACAATCGCCGCCTGGTTCGCCCAAGTTGAGCACGAGGGATAGTCATCGAAAGCAACGAAAGCATTTTCGATTGGTTCGCCAAAAATATGCTCAAATGAAGTGGAAATTGTCTCGAAATCGTCCTCTCGATTGCTTGTTTGCATGATCCTCAACTGCCCAGGAGGACGGGCTCGTGGCGGCGCGCGAACACCCCGTAATTACGCCTCATGCAGAATCGTGGCATCGGCTGTCGCGACCCGGTACCTTCAGCAATGGCTGGGGCACGCGCAGATCTCCACCGGACACGGGCGACCGCGAACCTCCGGCCAAGGCCTCGTGAGGCGAGTCACTTGCACCAGACCTGGATCTGGCATGAAAAACGCCGCCTACAGGCATGTAGGCGGCGTTTAGGGGACGCGCACGGCAGGATTCGAACCTGCGACTTTCGGCTTCGGAGGCCGACACTCTATCCAGCTGAGCTACGCGCGCTGGTGAGGGAGGGTTCATAGACAACTTCGGGGCGAGTTGCAAGCCGAAGTCGCGCGCCCGCAGCGAGGGCCGTGAGCGTCGCACCAAGCCCGGTAGATAGACCAGGTGAGCTCGCACGCCGCGGGGCAGTCGAGCGCGTAATCACGTAGACCTCTTCGAACACCGCAAGCTCACTCGCCTCAGACATGAGCGGGATCCCCCCGCCTCCGTCAAAGGTCGAGCTTGAGTTGGCAGGTCCCCACTCCACACTCCATCGACGACCCCCTCACGAGCGCCTCCGCCTGGCCGCTTTCTACTTGCAGAGTGGAGGACTTGCGGCACCTCCCACCAATCAACACAGTCCCTATTTGGATACCTTCGATTTCTCTGTGCTGCACAAAAACTCGGCCCCTTGCCAAGGCAGACAACACGGACTCGATGAGCCCAGGGCACGAGCCGACACATGCAGCTCGCAACGACTGGGTGTACAGCCCCTGCAAGCCCAAGGATGATGGCAGAACTGCTCTTCCAGAGCGCAAATAACACAAGATCCACAAGAATCAGGAGACCGTGATACAAACGCACCATCCGCATTCGATGGCGCATATCTCTGTATATATAACCGCACATGTGAGTCTGCGCAGCGCCTGCGCCATTTATAATTGTTCAGCGCATGCACTTCGCATTGCCGACGATCAAAAAGATCACTATGCTGCGATTCAGCTTTGTGAAGAATGCTTGCTCCGCGCGCAGACGCAGGGCGGCTACGGGCGCGCCCTCGTCCTCTAATTGGCCCGAGACGCGCGCCTTCGCTAGGAATCACCACCGTGCAGAGTGAAGAACGACAGGAGTTCGCGTGGAGGGCTGGCGGCGAGCAATTAAAGCTCGGTGAGTACATCGAATTCGCGCGTGAGCGCTCGCTCTCCGCAACCCTCGAACTCCGCGTCGGGCCCATTGAGGTCGGTTGCATCGCTATCGACAGGGGGCAGCTCCGGCACGCCGAGATGCCCGGCAGCGTCGGCGATTCAGCGCTATCCTTTATATACAAATTAGCGCGAGTCGAAGTTCAGGTAGGGGCGCTCAAGCGCGACCTATCTCCAACGCTAGATAGCACCTCAGAGCCGCTCCTCAGCGCACCGCAGCTCACCCCGCGAAGCCGAAGTGCACTTGCAGCTGTGTTTGCGGGCTTCATCAACGAAGCCACCGCAAAACCAAATAGCGCCGATGCGAGGGCCAGCAAAGACGACCCTGCAAATGCATCTATCGGCATCGCTCTAAAACTGCCGACGATCATCAAACAGCCCGCAAGGTCCCATTCGCCGGCGACGCCAAGCCCCCGCAAACCGGTGGCCCCAGCGCTCGGAAAGACCCCCTCAAAGCCCAAGCTGCAAGACCAGGGCTTGGGTTTTGACGCGTTCTTCATTCAGGCTATGCGCGCATACGGACGCCGCGACTATACAAGCGCCATGGAGTCCTTCAAGCGCTGCGCCGTGCTTCGCCCGAGCGACTCCCGTGTCCAGCACAATATTGACCGACTGCGTGAGAGGCTGGGTAACAGATGAAAGTCGTAGCGATCTCCGGGCAAAAAGGCGGCGGCGGGCGAACCACAGTCGCGCTCAACCTCGCCTACGAGCTATGCCAGCAAGGGCTCCGAGTTCTCCTGATCGACGGCGATGCAAATGGCGGTATCGGCCTCTCGGTAGACCCCTCGTTGGCGACCGGCCCCGGCCTCGTACGCTTCGTTCTTGACGGTCTCAATTGGCGCGAATGTGCGGTCGATACCAACACTGAGGGGCTCACACTTGTGCCCCGCGGCCTCCTGCCCCCCGAGGAGCGCGCGCGCTTCGTCAGTGGACTCGAGCACGGCCGCTTGAGCGCGCTACTCGAGGCCAGTGCAGACTGCCACGACATCGCTCTCATCGATACCGCAGCCGGCGGCGCAAGAGCGACGCTCGCGGCCCTCAAGGTCGCCGACTATAGCCTAGGTATTGTCCCAGCAGATCCCATGGGCCTGCGTGGCGTCGCCGATCTGTTGCGGATGATCGGCTGGCTGCGCCGCGAGGGCGCGCGTATCCGCCTGATGGGTATTGTACCGACAATGGTCGATCTCCGCGAAGCGACCTCAAGTACGGCGATCCGAGCGCTCTGGGGTGAGTATCCCGAGGGATCTGTATTCGACACATTTTTGCCCCGCGATGCCGCATTCCTGGTCGCCAGCGAGGCGGGCGTGCCTCTGGGACTGCTCAGTCGCCGACCCAAGCTGGCCGCAAACGCGGTCGAGCAGCTCGCCCATGAATTTCGCCGGCGCCTGACACAACTCGGAGAGGAGCCCACCGATGATGCCCCAAAACCACTCGTGGGTTGATGCCAAGACCCTCCGCAGACTTCTCGGGGAGGCAGGTGTCCCCCTGCAACAGCCGCCGCCGCCGGTGATCAAGGAGACCCTGGTCAACGAGCAAATTGCGGTCGGTGGCGGCCTACCGCCCTACTTCACCTCCGCCGATGAGCCCCTCGGTCAGACCCTCGATGTGTTCGTCCGCGAGCTCGCGGAGGTCAGCGGCTGCGACGCGGTGTTCATCGCCGACGACCAGGGCCTGCTGCTCGCAGGAGCTGGAGACGAGGCGTTGGTGGCCGGTACTGCGGTCATCGAGCGGGCCCTAAGCAGCGCACATGAAACTCTCGATCTCCAGGTCGGCACCAGCTTGGTGCTCGAGCTAAACGACCGCCGATTCGCCCAAATGGTATGGATACAAGGTCCGAGCGAGAGGGTCGTCGTCGGCTTAATCGTCAAAAAGGCGCTCGGGCCTGATTTTGTCGACGCGATCCGCACAACGCTGGCACGCCTCCTCGTGGACCCCAGCGAGCAAGGAGAACAATGAGCCTCACCGACATGACAAAAGTAGTAGAGGGGATCGCGGGACTCCGCGGCGTGTTTGTCACGCTGATGCCCGACTGTCTTCTCTTTGACTCCTGGATCCGCGGCAATAGCGATTGGATCGCCGAGGACATCGCCGCCTATTTCGGCGACCTCGTACGCTCCAACCGCGAAGGTCTAAAGTCGATCGAATCCTGGGCCGCAGACATGCAGGTGACGATCGAGTCCGCCGACACATTGGTGGTCCTACGCGAACTCGAAGGTGGCCTTGTGGTCAGCATGGTCTTTGATCGGGCGATCCCAATGGGCATGGTCCGCCTCAACGTCAAGCGCCTGCTTGTGCGCCTCAAGGTGGCCCTGCCGAGCATCGAGATCGAAGAACGACCGCGGGCCGAGAGGCTCCTCGAATTCCTCGACCGATACGCGCCGGATCCACACGCTGTCCGCATGCGCGTCGCCCTCCAGACAGGCATCGCGCTCGCGGACTTCGATCGACCAGAGGGGCTCTCCGAGGCCCAAGCAGATGACATCGAGGAGTCCGTCAAGAACATCCTCGGTCTCGACTCATTGACCTACTAACCCGAGAGGAATCCTACCCATGAAGGACATGAACGATCAATGGAGTCGGCTGCCCGAGCATGAGCTCTCGTTTCTCGGCGCCGCACCGGTCATCTATCACTGCCACCACTTCAACCTCTTTCTCGACCAGACCGTCGACGACGCTCTCGGGCCCAAGCTCGGTGCACAGCTGCGCTTTGCCGCGGCCCGCGACGCGAGCTACCAGCTCCTAGAGTCACTGATACGCACAAGCGGGGCCGAGACCCCGGCGGAGCGCATGTCACTGGCCGAGGGTGTATTCGCAGCGATGGGCCACGGCCGTCTAGCGATCGACGTCGATCAAGGAAACGGCAGCGCGCGCGGAGAGAACCTCCACTACGGCCGTACTTGGTTCGAGAAGTACGGCGGCAATGTCCGCCGGCGATTGCCCGTTGATACCTTCGCCGCCGGCTTTATCGCCGCAGCAGTCGAACTCGCAGCAGGACTCCCCCGTGAATCCGTGATCGTCAAGGAGGAACGCTGCATCGGCATGCGAGCCCCACATTGTGAGTTTTCGATCAGCCGTGGGGAAGCCGGTGAATACCTGCCAGCGATCGATCGCGCGGCGACAGAAGCCGCGATCGGCGAGACCAAACCGACGCCAGGCCTGCACGAGCCCTTGATCGAGTCGATCACCGAAACACTGCGCGCCTTTTTAGCCGGTGTGCGCGGCGACCAACACGGTCTGATTCAAAATTTCGGCGTCTACATCACGCTTCACCTCACCTCGTACTACAACCGTATCACCTACGATACGATTTCGAGGGTCCTAGAGACCGCGCCAAAGATGCTCGGGATCCTCGAGTCACTCTTCCGCGAATCCGGTCATGTCTGCGTCTTCAATACCTTCGGCGGTATTCTCATGTCACCGGAGTGGGAGGGCGCAATCGGTGAGCTAAACCCTGCTCCGGGGCAGATTGTCGCCGGCTGCACAGCGATCGCGCGAGCGCTAAACTTCGGGCGCTGGACGATCCGCGAGCATATTCCGGGGCAGCGGCTGGTCATCGATACGCCATCGACCTACGAATGCCCCTACTACCTCACCCGCCACGGTCGCTCGGAGAGACCCTCGTGTTACTTCCTCCAGGGGGCTGCACTGGCGATCATGCAGCTCGCCGAGTGCATCAATTGGCGCGAACGTCCAGCGCTCACCCAAGAGTTCTACAACAAGCTCTTTCGTACAGGTGTGACCTGGAAAGTCGAACAGACCAAGTGCCGAACCATGGGCGATCGTAGCTGCGAGGTCGTCGTCTCCAAGCCCTAATGGGTGACTGTCATTCGCCATGATGCAGCGACTACGAGAGCGCGTTGGGCCCGCAACTGGCGAGCGCGAGGGCCCCGCGCTGAGCCCCCTTCGCCGGGATCATGGCTGCATGCGCGACCTGCTCTGGGGCTGCCAGCTTCGGGACGAAGCGACCATCCGCGAGGCCCTCCGCGCGCTCCGCATGCACTCTCCGCCACGGGGCCCGGCACTCGGCGTCGAGATCTTCGACATCGACGCCGGACATCAAGTCGTCCTGGTCCCACGGACAGGTCGTATCCAGATCCGAATCCATGTGCTGACACCCCAGGACCAACGTCATCAGGCCGCTCGCTCTATCGCCTCGTGGCTCGAGGAGCTGGTCAACGGGCGCCCCACGACTGAGGAGCATCGCCGATGAGCACACGCCACCAAAACAAGGGCCATCATCCGGTCTACCCCGGCAAAACATCGACCCTCCAGATCGGTGGTTTGATGCTCACGTTTCAAACTGAGGTCGGCGGCGATCCGCTGGCCATCACCACCATCGTCGTCAGCAAAGGGCGGACCCTGCGAACCTTCTCGGAGGCACTCGCAAAGCTCCAGCTCGCCGACCCGGAGCGCCCCATCGCGGCCTTGGTCGAGCAAGCCCACCAAAGTGTGGTCCATCGCCTAAAACTGCCCCAGAGCCCCGCCTCGGCGGCTCCATCAATTCGCCAAGGAGCGGCAATCCAAACACCCTCCGTGCCTGTGACCCCAGATCCTCCCGTCGAACAAAGAGCGCCCGAGAGCACGGGCCAAGCGACATCATTGCTGGTCGTTCGGGCGATCGAGGCCTTCGACAGACTCGACCACCAAACTGCACTCAACCTCCTTGAAGCCGCCCAGTCTTTGCTTCCAAGGGATGCTCGGCTGCGGCGCTCGATCGCTCGTCTGCGCGAACTCGTGTAGGTTGAGTCAGCGGATAACGCCGCGAATATAGTCGGGCACCGCCGAACCACGCGATCGATTGTCGACATTGGGCGCACCCCGACCGGCCTCGACATCGGCGAGATCCACGAGCCTAAAATCGAGGCTGTAACGGGTGCGCTCGCCCTCCTGCGCCCGAGTTTGGTGGAGATGAGCACCCGCAAAGAGCAGCAGCTCGCCAGCCCTGCAATCAAATCCAAGCACTTCTGTGTCGTCGTCAATTGCCGCTCTCATCTGCGGATATCGTGCGCGCAATCCGGCCTCGGGATCCTGCCAACCGATCTTCAGGCTCCAACCCTCCCGCACCCAGGCATCATAGTCGAAGATCTCCGAATCATTGTCGGCAACCCGGCGCAGATAATCCGGATAGAAGACGAAGGTCTCCTCGGACATGAGGTCGTCTAGGGGAATCCAGCCGACGATCAGGCTCTGCGGATGACCGTACCAGGTGTCGCGATGAGGGTAGTAAACGGCCTTCGCCGCCGGATTTTTGTGGCCCCCGCCCTGGATAATGCGCAATCGCAGCGGATCAAAGGCGACCCGATCGAGGTCAAAGCCGAGCTCAACGACGAGCTCTCGGAGCAGCTCATGAAACTTCTCACCGAGGTAAAGATCGCGCCTGAGTACACCCATTCGACGGAAAAAATCCTCGTTCGAGAGACGGCTAGGAGCCACGCGCAGATCGCTGTCGACATCGCCCAAAGCCCACTGAAGCCGCTCTCTGGCGGCGGCAACCAGGCGTCGTGTCGTGGTATTCGCCTGAGCACCAAAGATCGCACCTTCGTAGAGCGCAGCCCGGAGAGCATCGTTGTCGCCAGGCAACTCGGCCAAGATCGAGGTCTTCAAGGTATTCGAAGTCTTCATCATTCACGTCGGGCGCGGCAGATGCAGCGCAGTGTATCGAGAGTGAGGGGCTCTGCGGTGATGCCCCCAAAAAATTCAACGTCGACAAAACCAACGGCACGCAGCAAGCGGTCAAGCTCGTGGGGCTGATAAAGGCGAACACGGCTCCTGTGCATGACCTGACGACCATCCGGGAGGTAGTAGGTCCAGCGCTTCTCGAGGGCGCCCGCGGGCAGATCGATCGATGATTCGCGGAGGAGCACAAGTTCGCCGCCCGCGATCGACCTGCGAGTGATCATCGACGGCTGAAAATGCCGAAGCACTCCAGGGGCGTTCATCGTATCCAAGAGAAAAGCACCCCCGGGACGCAGGGTCTCGTAGGCTCGCGCGAGCATCTGCGCGTTGTCGTCGTCGGCCTCCGCGTAGCCAAAAGACGTCCACCAGTTGATCACACCGTCGACAGGATCCTGCGGACGATAGGTGCGAGCATCCGCAGCGCTGTAGCTAAGATCGAGCCCTGGCTCGCGCTCCGCCTCCGCACGTGCGCGCTCGATATATCCCTCGGCCTGATCGACCGCGACGACCCCAAATCCGCGGTGCGCGAGCGGACGGGAAAGGGATCCGATACCGCAACACTGATCAAAAATGCGTGCACCGGGGGCCAGCTCTAGTACCCCAATGATGAAGTCGAGCGTTCTATCGAGTTCCGGCTTATCTGTCCTTTCGAGCAAGATCGAGGCGAGTAGCTCGTCGTGAAATTCATGCCACCAAGGCACGGCAGGTTTAGATGGTGGAGAGGGAGATGCGGACATGAAAGGGTCCTTCTTACGTCTATTTTTAACTATTGATAATTTGAATTTGAATTTGAATTTGAATTTTCCAACGCGCCCGCGGGCGGCGGACCGGGGGCTGGCGGCAAACGACCATCTGCGACGAGCAGGGCATCGATCGCCGCACAGGCGCAGCTCCAGCGCTCCGACCAGTCGCCGCGGAGTACCAGCACAGGGCGCCCTGCATCGTTTAGCCCCGCAGCGCAGCGCTCAAAGAACTCCGCGCGCCGCCCCGGCAGGTAGCGGATCGGATCCTCGACAAAGGGCACATCGACGTCAAGGAGAAGCGTCAACGCGTAACGACGGCCCTGGCTCGCCTCCATGAGGGCCGCCGGGACACGGCCAAAGAGTGCATCGCTCCAGAGCGCAGTGGCGAGGGGATCGGTATCACAGATGAGCAGACGATCGGCAACCCGAGCGAGCGCATCCTCAGCCGCCCCCTGCCCGCAGGCGATCAATTCCATATGCTCAATGCGGCAAATACAATCCTGGCTCTCAAGCCATGTACGTGCATACTCGGGGACCGCGACTGTGCCGTAACGACGGGCGAGCTGGGCGGCAAGCGTGGACTTTCCGGTGGACTCAGGACCGAATATTGACACTCGGCGCACGTAATGCGCGCGCACACAGGCCGGCAGGTGACGCCAATGGGCCCACGGATCGCGCCGCACAGCCGTACCGCTGATCGGCAGTGCCTGCCTCTCGAGATCGACGGGTACAAAACGAGCACCTAACTCCGCAGCAAGGCGCTCACCGTAGGGCTCCGATGCAAACACGACATCCGGTCTTCGAGGCATTGTCCGCAGCAACGAGCGCCGCCAAATTCCCCAAAAGTCGGGGTGCTCGCTGGGATCCTGGGGGTTCTCGTCGCGTAGATGCAGCACCTCGCAGCCCGGCGATAGTTCACGCATCCACTGGTGACGCAGCGCCCCAGGGATCGGCTCTGACGCGAGCGTTCCAACAACAACCGTCAATTCGTCGACCATACGCCGGGCAAAATCGACGAGGAAGAGGTGACCGGCGTGGGGCGGCATAAATTTGCCGAGTACGAGACCGCGACTCATTCGCGACCTCCAAGAGCGGCGGCGACGTAACAATCCAGAAGTGCGGGTCTCGCAGGTGGAATCGATAGCCCTCGGGGCCCCAGAATCGCAGTACTCGCCCGTTGATCGAAACGAAAACCTGTCGCCTGAAAGAGGTCGTAGGCGCGCAGATGTCGACTGCTCTGACCCTCGAGACAACGCCCAAGGGCGAGATAGGCCACCGCAGCCGCGGGTGATCGACGGCCTAGACCCCGGACGAGACCACGCCACTGCGAACGCGGTAGCACCTCGAGAACCACGCCCGCGCGCCGAAGCGCCGCAACGAGTGAAGCTCCGTTGGCGCCCCGCTCCGAGGCGATATGGTAGGTGAGCGGCACCGACGGAGCGCAGGCCGGACCTTCGACGATCAGCTCCGCGAGTGCACGTGCGACCGCGTCGACCGGCGAGATGTCGATGCGCAACGCTTCGTAACCCTCCGGCACTGCGCCCAGCTCGGCGACGCCGCGAAAAAAGAGCATCAACTGATCGCGGTCTGGAACGACCCCACCGCGGGTATGCCCGGTGATGAGCCCCAGCCGGTGACAGACGAGAGAAAAACGGCCGCGGCCAACCTCCCGCAGCAACACCTCCGCGGCCCACTTGCTCTGGGCGTAACCGCCGGTCACAGCCTCGGTCGAGCTGAGCCCATCGTCCTCCATCGGCGAGGCCACGAGGGGCGAGGCCGCGACAAATACGCTGAGCGTCGAGATCGCGTGCAAGAGCTTTGTACGACCCCTCATCGCCAGCTCAGCCACCATCGCGGTGCCCCCGAGGTTGACCGCTCGAAGGGCGTCAAAACCCGCCGCGAGGTTGACGATCGCCGCACTGTGGACGATCGTATCGACCTCTCGGCAGAGGCGAGAATAGACCGATCGAGCGAGTCCAAAATGAGGCCGCGAGAGATCCCCGACGAGCACCTCAAGGCAAGCGCTCTGGGGCTCAGGTAAGCGAGACTCGTCGACGATCGAAGCCGCCGACGCGAGCGCATCGTCGAGCCGTCTCTGAGCATGCGCAGAGTCTTTGGCGCGGACCAAGACGATGATCCGACCACGATGGCGCCGGGCCAAGAGGCTCAGGAGATGGCGCCCGAGGAAGCCGGTCGCGCCGGTCATGAAGAGGGTCACGTCAGGATCGAGAACCAGATCACGATCACGATCCCTCGATTCCAACAGGTTGCCAGCACTCCAGCTCCGAGATGCAGACTCAAACCGCAAATCTGTCACCGACCCATTTTCAGCGAGGCGATCATCCAGGCTGCGCGCACACCGACCGACCTCATCGCGCAACTCTGCGGCCGTCCGTCGCTCACCTGACACATGCCCCAGCGCTTTTGTGAGTTCGGCGATGCTCGGGTTGCGGAGCAAGGCTGGCGCCGAGACCGAGAGCCCGTAGGCCTCGGCCACAGCGACCAGCTCGAGCGCACTGAGCGAGTCGCCGCCCAGATCACAAAAGCGGTCGTCGCGATCGACGTGGGGCAACGCCAAAACCCGCCGCCAAAGCGTGAGCAAAAGTATCGCCGAGGCTTCGCTCCCCAGGCTCGTCTTCATGTCCAACGAGCCACATGCGCCTCTTTGACCGACCTTGGAAAACTCTGCTTCGGCGTCGGACTGCCCCTCGAGAGCGCCCCTATCGATCTTGCCACTCGGGGTCCGCGGCAACGATGCGCGCAGCAACATACGCCGGGGCAACGCGGCCCGAGGCAAAGCCCTCGCGAGGTGCTCACGAAGACCCCGCACGATCGCCGCGCTCGCCGACGACGGAGCGGCCGAGCCATTGATCGAACTCCCTGCTGAATTCTTGGACAATTGCTCCGCCGAAGTCTCTGCCAAGGATCGCAGGATCACCGCAGCGATGAGTGAACCACCGCGCCCGTCAAATACCGCCGCCTCGAGAACATCCGGGTGGCGAACGAGTTCAGCCTCGATCTCGTCGAGTTCGATACGAACGCCACCGATCTTGCGCTGGCGGTCGATTCTCCCACGAAATTCGATTTGGCCCTCAGCATCGATCCTGACCCGATCACCGCTGCGATAGAGGCGCTCTCCTTTGCGTTCGATGAAGCGTTCGGCGCTTTGTTGCGGCCTCGCGAGGTAGCCCCGAGCGAGTCCTTGCCCACCGATGTAGAGTTCTCCTTCGCCTGTGGGCCCGACTTCGTCGCCGATGTCATTCAACACCCGAAAGACAACGCCCGGCAGGGGCTGCCCGAGCAATGGTCGACTCCAGGAGGGTCCACAGCGGAGAAGGCTCGCGCAGACGGTCGCCTCCGTTGGACCGTACACGCTGACCAATCGCACAACCTCGGAAAATCGACGTACCTGCTCAGAAGGACAGACCTCACCGCCGATGACGATCGTCTCCAACGAAGCCGGCATGGCGCTCGGATCCAGGTAGCGCAGGAGCGCAGGTGGCATATCTACATAGGTGATCGATTCGCGCTCCAGCACCCGGAGAAGAGCGCTCGGCGAGCGCAGCTGCTCGCGGTCAACGATCACCAGCGCAGCCCCGGCAAAGAGCGCCGTACCGATGTCCGAAATCGAGGCGTCAAAGGCCGGAGAGAGCATAAAGAGCGAGCGCGAATGGGGCCCAAGATCAAATGCCCGCACCTGCGCTCGCAGCAGCCCCGGGATCCCGCGATGTGTGATCATCACGCCCTTGGGCTCGCCCGAACTGCCCGACGTGTAAAGTACATAGGCGAGTTCTTCGGCGTCCTCTCGTTCTCCGAGCGCAGCCTCTGCCCTACTCTCGTGCTCGATCTTCGCAGGGCCTTGCGGGGGTCGCAGCCGCAGCACCTGCTCGCGAGTGAGGATAGCTCGAGGCCCGATTTCGGCGAGAATCCGGCCGCGCCGAAGCTCGGGCAAATCGCTTGGCAGAGGCACAAAGGCCGCGCGGGCGATCCATGTACCGAGCAGCGCGGCGACGTAGGCCGCTGATGCATCGAGGCGGAGGCCGACAAAATGCCCTTGACCGACCTCCTGTGCCCTCAGCCATGTGCTGATCGCATCCGCCCAGCGCCAGAGTTCGACGTAGCTGAGCGCCTCGCCTCGATCGATGATCGCCGGTCGCTCGCCGTACTCATCGACGCTGCGAGCGATCCAGATGAGCGTGTGTCGCCACCCCTCGTCGTCACCCGAGCCGCTCAACATCCGTACCTTTGCTGCTGGATGCAGAGGCTCGCGACCAGCATCAGCGCCGGATCCCAAGCCCGACGCTCGTCTTCGGTGAGGCTCGGTAGACGCTCCACTGCGGCCCGCAAGCGACGGCCATCGATGAAATCGGGGATCGACGCGCCACCGCCCCGGAGGATCGCCTGGATCGGCGCTGCATCGGCAAGGCTGAGCGGCGGCGCGAGAAAGGGATGCTTCTCCCGCCGCCGGATCGACTCTGGAATACGCGTCCCGATCGCCCGACGCAGCACGTATTTTTCGACCCCGCCGCGGATCAAAAGATCGATCGGCAAGCGCTTCGCGAGCGCGAAGAGACGATGGTCAAGAAATGGAAGACGCCCCTCGATCGAGTGCGCCATCTCCATGCCATCGCCCAGGGTCCGGAGAATGTAGGTCGCCAGGGCATTTTTATTCCAGAGATAGAGCGATTGATGAACCCGACTTCGGCCGCTTAACTGTCGCCGAAGCTCGACGTTTGCGAGCGAAATTTCGTAGGCATCGCGCTCGCCCTGCTCAGCGATAAAGTCGTCGCAGAGCAGCGAGCGCAGCCGATGACCGAGCGTCGCCTTCGCGGCCATCCAGGTCGGCACAAAGCCGATCGCGCGGGTGACCGCGGAGAGATCGAGCCCCTGTCCCGAGGGCAACATGAGCCCCGCCGATGCTCTGTTGTTGGCCGCCAGGGCACCGTCATCGCGACCCCCTGCGAGGTCCCGGCGGAGGTGGGCATAGCCGGCAAAGACCTCGTCGGCGCCCTCTCCGGTGAGCACAACGCCCACACCGTCGGCCCGCATCCTCTCGCTCAGCAGATGCTTTGCAGCGATATGACCGTTGATCGCAAGACCCTCGCTGTGGGCAACCGCCTGCGGCAGACGCTCAGCGACCGCCGCAGCCGAGACCTCGACAATCCGAAGCTCCGCGCCCACATACTTCGCGGTCTCCTCCGCGAGCGCACGCTCGTCGTAGCCCGGCCGATCAAAGGCGACCGTGTAGCAGATCGGCGAGCGACCGAGCTCCGCTGCAGCGAGCGCAACGACGGCGCTCGAATCGAGGCCACCGCTGAGCTGAAAGGCGATCGGCACCTCAGCGTCCAGCCGGATCCGCACGGCCTCCCGCAAGGCTGCCTCGACCTCGCGCACGGCCTCTTCTTCGCCCATCGTCGGCGCTTCCCCGACCCGCGGATAGTCGAGATCCCAGTAGCGACGGATCCGCAATCGACCCGCCGAGACCAACGCGAGTTCCCCCGGTTCTAGTTGATGGATCCCGCGAAAAAGCGTGCGATCCGGCGGCGCGTAGTGCATCTGAGTCGCGGCAAAGACTGCCTCCAGATCCCAGGCCGCAGGTAGGCCCGCCGCAAGCAATGCCTTGCCCTCAGAGGCAAAACAATAGGCGTCGCCTAGGCGAGCGTAGACCAGCGGCCGAACGCCAAAACGATCTCGACCGGCAATGCCCAAACGTTGACGCTTATCCCAAAGAATAAACGCGAATTCTCCGCGAAGATGGCGAACAAAATCGACGCCGTACTCCTCGTAGAGATGCACTAAGAGCTCGCTGTCACTGCGACTGCGGAAACGATGGCCGCGCCCGCGGAGTTCCTGACGAAGCTCGGCGTAATCGTAAAACTCGCCGCTGACGACCGCGATCACATCGCCGCGCTCGTTTACCAGGGGCTGCGCACCACCGGCCCGATCGATGATCGCGAGACGCCGATGACCGAGAGCCACCCGGCGATCCGCGGAGACCCAGCGCCCCTCGCCGTCGGGGCCCCGATGTGCGAGTGCCCGCAGCGGCGGCCCGAGCCAGGCCGCAGGCAGCGGCGCTCTCAGGGCAAAGGCGCCGACGATGCCACACATGCGCAAAACTCCATCATCGCCGGGTCTTCGGCAACCGCAAAGAAGAGCTTTTGTCCCTCTCCTCGCCGCGCCTCCGCCAGCACAGATTCAAAATCCTCGAGGGCCCGCGGCTCCGCCCACAGCGATTGTAGGTCGAGCTTTTTGCTCGCCACCAGCGATGCCGCCGCGGAAAATGAACCGTAATATGCAGCGACGATCCGCAGCTCCTTTGGCACCAACGCGAGCAGATCGATCACCAATGGCTCGAGGCGGCGACTCTTGACGACGATCCGCCCGCCACGGCGAAGCGCACCCATGATCGCGACCATGCCATCCGCGTCGACGCCGTTCTCGACGGCAAAATCAAAGGCACCAGCGGGGGGTTGCGGATCGCGAGCCGGATCAAAATGCACAACCGAAGCGAAGCCATGGACGGCGAGGAGTTCCGCTGCGAGCGCAGCGATGCGACCGTGACCGACAACCAGGCCGCGCTCCTGCGGCTGGATGCCCGAGCCCAGGATCGCCAGCGTCGCGGCGATGGGCTCGATGTAGGCGACCGCCCGCAGGTCGAGCCCAGGGGCGACAGGCACAAGCGACGACGCCGGTACCCGAACAAATTCTGCAAACCCACCGTCGACATCAACACCCAAGAAACGCGGCCGCGGGCAGGTCGTCACAACCGAGGTGCAAGCGCTCTCCACACATTCGACACACTCACCGCAGCGGATCCGCGGATCGACGCTGACCCGCGACCCCAGCACCTCCGCCGCAACGTCCAAACCACAGGCGACGACCTCCGCAGCGATCTCATGTCCGATGATCCGCCCCCCCTTTTTGGGGCCGAGACGGCCCTCGGCGACGTAACAATCAGTGCGACAAAGACCGGCCAGCAACACCCTTAGCAGCACTTCGTCGGCGCCGAGTTCACGGGGAGTCGTGACCTGCACAAGCTCGACACCGTTGGCATTGCGACGGAGCGCTCGCATCGTCGCCGGAATCGAGACCGATCCGCGCGGAGCGAACACCCGCGCCCTAACTGCCGAGAAAGGATTCATGCCACCCGAGAGGCCGGCAATCGTAGCAGACGAGGCTCTTGTGCTGCCGAGTGCTGCCGAGTGCTGCCGAGCACCGCCGACGATCGCAACGCGCCGAATCGCGAGCGGCCACGGAGGCGATTCGCAGCCGGCTCGCGCCCGACAAGGAGTGCGATAAACTCGCGGCATGCACCCACAGCTCAGCTCCTTCGGCGCACTCAAGGATTTTTGGGAGCTCTTGCAGCGGATCTGGGAGTGGCTTGCGATCGGCGGCACAGCCCTAGCCG
Organism: uncultured Nannocystis sp.; assembly: GCA_964474905.1. Taxonomy (GTDB): domain Bacteria; phylum Myxococcota_A; class Polyangia; order Nannocystales; family Nannocystaceae; genus JADJRG01. The sequence continues at coordinate 24,608 of CAYYUP010000008.1, forward strand.
CCGGGGTGGGCCTGGTCTTTCTCCTGACCTGGGTGCTCACACACATGCGACAAGCCCGGGCCCAAGCCCGCCCCCTGCTCTCCCAGCTCGCCCTCGCCTGCGCCTACCCGGCGGTATTGCTGACAGCCGTCGCCGCGATCGGACTGCTGGTGCCCGGTATGCAACCGCTCATGCTCAAGAGCTTCGCCCTCGCGGTGCTGCTCGCCGCCGGCAGCTGGTGCCTCGGAGTCGCTGCGGTCATCAGCGGCGGCAATGCCCACGACCTCGCCCGCGCCCGACGAGCCCTCGCCCTCGCCGGCACTCCCTGGTACTGCCTGGCGATCTATCTCGCGCTTCATCTCTGAGCCGAACAGACCGCGAACTTACCGGCGCACGCGAGATCGGCTCGACATCGTCGTCGTCGCATCGCCCTCGAGCTTGACCAAGAGCTGCTGCGCTGGGGCGTATTCGGGGCGGAGTTGGAGGGCGATCCGAGAGGCCTTGATCGCCGCTTCTCGATCGCCGCGCTGCAACTCGACCTCGGCCAACGTCGTCCACAGGTGGGGCTCTCGCGGCGCAAACTCGATCGCCTCTGCGATCTCATGCACCGCGCGCTCGAGATCCGCGGGCTGTGCCTCCATCGCCAGACGAGCCCGGAGGTAAGCGGCATAGGCCGCCTGATGAACCGGTGGTGAGGTGACAAGCTGGTCGTCCAGATAGTGGAGAGAACGCGAACTCGGCCCCAGCGTGCAGGCAAGCGACCCAAGACCCGTAAAGACCAGAATCCAGACCAGCCGCCGTGTGGACCGTGCGCACCGTGCGAATCGCGCAGTGCGCGTATTGTCTCCGAAGAACATCATCGTCTGGGGCGATCGAACGAGCGATCAGAGGGGAATGTTGCCATGTTTCTTTGCCGGGTTCTCTTGCCGCTTGTTCCGCAGAAGCGCGAAGGAGTCAGCGACCCGGATGCGGGTCTCCTCGGGGCGGATCACCTGGTCGATAAAGCCGAGTTCTGCCGCCTTGTAGGGATTGGCGAAGAGTTCGCGGTACTCCTGGGTCAGCTCCGCCCGTCGCTCGGCCGGATTCTCGGCAGCCATCAATTCTCGGCGGTAGATGATGTTTACCGCCCCCTCCGCACCCATCACCGCGATCTCGGCGCCCGGGTACGAGAGGTTGATATCGGCGCGGATATGCTTGGATGCCATCACGTCGTAGGCGCCGCCGTAGGCCTTGCGGGTGACCAGAGTGACCTTCGGCACCGTCGCCTCGACAAATGCATAAAGCAGCTTCGCGCCGTGGCGGATGATACCGCCGTACTCCTGATCGGTGCCCGGCAGGAAACCTGGCACATCGACCAGGGTCAACAACGGGATATTAAACGCGTCGCACATGCGCACGAAACGAGCGGCCTTCACCGAGGCGTTGATGTCGAGACAACCGGCGAGCACCAGCGGTTGGTTAGCGACCACGCCGATGCTCTGACCGCCGATCCGCAGCATGCCGATCACCATGTTGCGGGCGAAGTGCTCCTGGATCTCGACGAAGTGAGCGTCGTCGGCGATCGCCCGGATGATCGTGCGGATGTCGTAGGGCTTGGAGGCGTCGTCCGGCACCGCATCCACGAGCTCGGGGCAGCTGCGCTGGACGTTATCCTGGGTCGTATGCGACGGCGGATCCTCCATGTTGTTGCTCGGGAAGAACGACAGCAGCTCGCGGGTCATCGCCATCGCTGCGGCCTCGTTGGCGCAGGCAAAATGGGCCACGCCGCTCTTCTCGTTGTGGGCCCGGGCCCCCCCTAGTGCCTCTTTGGTCACCTCTTCGTGGGTGACCGCCTTGATCACATCCGGCCCGGTGATGAACATATAGGCGCTCTTCTCGACCATCAGCGTGAGGTCGGTGAGCGCGGGTGAGTAGACCGCTCCGCCCGCGCAAGGACCGAGGATCACCGAGAGCTGCGGCACCACGCCCGAGGCGAGAACGTTGCGTTTAAAAATCTCTGCGTAACCCGCGAGGCTGGCGACGCCCTCTTGGATCCGGGCGCCTCCTGAGTCGTTGAGGCCGACCACCGGCGCACCGACGGTCATCGCCATGTCCATGATCTTGCAGATCTTGGCGGCGTGCGCCATGCCCAGCGAGCCGCCAAAGACCGTCGCCTCCTGGGCAAAGACAAAGACCGGCCGCCCGTGCACCTTGCCGTGACCGGTGACCACACCATCGCCGTAAACCCGCTTTTTGGGCATGCCAAAGTCGGGACAAGAGGAGGTCACGTAGCGATCGAGTTCGACAAAGGTACCCGGATCCAGGAGCAGCTCGATTCGCTCGAGCGCCCCCTGGCGACCGCTCGCAGCGAGGCGTTCGCGCGCGCCCTCGGCCTTGGCTTCGGCCTGTGAAAGCGCCGCTTCACCGCCCTCTAGGGTCGCTGGACCCGCCTTTGCGTCGGCCAGCCGCTCGCGGAGAGCGAGCGCCTGACGGGGGTCGAGATGGGGACGTTGTACCGGCGCGTCTGCCATGGCGCCGGGACTGTAGCAGCACTCGGCCGGCACCTGTGACTCGCGAACGAACCCTGCTCTCGAAGGGATCACCGGCGACCCATTGTGCCCGCGCAAATTCCGCGAAGATGCGAGCAGACCCGCGAACACGCCGCGATCGAAGATGAACCCAAATCCTCCTTAAAACCGCGTCTCGGGCACAAAGACGATGTCGCCCGGTCGCAGGCTGAGGTCTTCGGCCGCGCCCTTGATGATCTCTGTGAGCGAGACCTCAAAGGTCGCAGTCTGATCGCCGGAGCCGGTCCTGCGAGTGATGCTCACCCGGCGCGGCGCAGCAAACTCGGTCAGGCCACCCGCCAAAGAGAGCGCCTGCACCAGCGTCAAACGCTCTTGAAAGGCGAGCGAGCCCGGGTCCTTGACCTGCCCGAGCACCGAGACCTCGCGGTTGCCCCTGACCTTGATCGTCACCGTCACCTGGGGATGGTGGAGATACCCATCGGCCAAGCGGACCTCGATGAGTTCCGCAACCTCGGCCGCAGTCCTGCCGTCGACGACGATGCCACCGAGATACGGAAAATCGATGGTGCCGTCTGCCTGGACCTCGTAGGTACCGTCGAAACGCTCCTCGTCGAAGACCCGGACCTCGAGTTCGTCGCCGGTCGCCAATGCCTCGCGGGTCTGCACCGGCACCTCTTGAAGCGGCGGCAGCGATTGCCGACACGCCACCAACCCGAACAAAAAGAGAGCCCAAGCGAAGGCCACGGCGCACCCGCCCAGACGATTAACAGCCAAGCCCTTGCTCTGTCGACGACCCACTGCCCCCGCTCGCCTCTCGCTCAAGCTCGCCACTGAATCCTAGAATCGCACGGCACCGATGAGCATCGCAACGTGCTTGACGAAGCCGGCGTAGTCGACCCATCCGTTGCCGTAATGGGCGAGGAAGGGCGACTTCTCGACCGAGAGATTGTAGCGGAACGCGACGACAAAGAGCTTGCCGAGCGGCTGCTCCAGACGCGATTCGAGGGAGAAGATCGTATCTTTGCGGGCGACCGAACCGGAGAAATCGCCGTACACGTTCTCGTAGCTGGTGATCGTATTTGTGTCTTGACCGGGCACCGGCAGGCCCTCGTAGCGACGACCGATCACCGCCATCTGCAGCGCTGCGAACATGCGCCAGGGGAACGTATGAGCGGCACCGATGCGCACCCCACCGTCGGTAAAATAATTGCCAAAGAGCGAGTCGTGAAAAGAGCGCTCCCCCTGCAAAAACACGTTGGTCCGCAGCGTCGGGTAGTAGCTGAGCGTCGCCGTACCGATGAACCCCTTGAAGTTCGCCGGTGTATCCGTGTCGTAGATGTAATCTGCCTGGCCGTACCCAGCCAGTACTTCGAGGATCAATTTTCGACTCAGCTGCCCGCGATAACCCGCGAGGAATCGGTGACTAAACGAATCCTCATTGCGACCCGTACCAATCTCCTCGCAACAGAGATAGTAGGAGTAACGAAAGGCGTAGCGGGCAACCACCGAAGAGCGCGGGGCAAAACGCCACTTCGCCTCGGTCGCCACCCCATTGACCAAGCGATCGGCGGTGAGAATATCCCCCGCCTCGTAGTACAGGAACTCGTTCAGGTAGGCCGCTGAGAGGCTGAGACGCCCGCCTCCGGGCCGCAGGGTGAAGGTCAAGGCAGCCCGCTGATCGATGCGGTTGTAGTTAAACTCGGGGCCTGCGGCGTAGTTTCGGGGCTCTGCCAGACGGGCGAAGCTCTCGTCAAAAGCGACGCTAAAACGCCGCCCGGGAGCGAAGATAAAATGACCGTCCAAGCGGAGATTAAAGCGACTCTGCTTGCGCACATCTGGGTCCTTGGCCAGATAGGCGCGGTAGCCCGCGGACAGCCGCAGATTGTAGTCGACCTTGCGATCACTCTTGCCGGTGGGGGTCTGCAGGATCGCGTCGCGGACCTTGCGGTTGCCGATGCCTATCCACGCGGTCGGCATCGCAAAGGCCGCCGCTCGCACACCGCCGCGATCCTGCGGGTTGGTCCAGAAGACGTTGGAATCCGCGGCGAAGATCAGGGCGAAGCCCGGATGCAGCGTCGAACGTTGACCCACCTTGATGCCCGGCCCGTCCTGGGTCTGCGGGATGTCCGCGCGCGCCGAACCAGTGGGGACCACAGCGAACCCCAGGGCAGCCATCAGGATCGCCCAACACGACGCCCAACGCCCAACAGGGCGGCGCCGTGGTGGGACACGGGTCTTCTCGAATAAGGGCAAGGTAGCCGCGCGTAGAGGTCCTACAGCCTAGCGAAAAGTAGGTCGATTCGGATCATTTTGGGCCATAGCGGCAGCTGTAGCGGAGAACGCGTGCGCTCGCCCACTGGGCTCTCGCGGTGCGCTGACCACGGCATAGAGCCACCCGCTCAGCCATATCGCGCAGCCTCCGGCCGTGCACTTCAGCGCACAGGGCTGGCAACCGGAGCCCGGGTCGGATCGCTCGGCGGCTCGCTGCCCGGACCATTGCCGGGGCTCGCCGTCGGATCCCTGGGCGGCAGTCGCTCGCCCTCATCGACGATGTTTTCACCGCCGTCATGGCCCTCTTTGGCGGGTGTGCCAGTGCACGCGCGGGCCTCGTCGAGCAACTTGCCCAGACGCAGCGCAGCGGCCTCCAGCTTCTCGCCGGCAAAGGACGGGCTCGCCGGATCTGCCTGGCCTCCCTGCCCCTGCAACAGCGCGATCTCAGGCGTCGCGACGTCCATAACGCCCTCCGCTCGATCCTGCTTGTCGGTTACGCAGGCGATCTTGACCATGTCACCGTCGCGCTGCGCCTTCTTGGCGATCTTGCCGATCTCAGCCAGATCCCCCTCCATCTCGCCGCGCAACTTGGCAACCGAGGGCGACCCATTAGCGCCTTTGACCTTTTTTTTATCCCGCTCGCCCTTGCTCGGGCTCGTGCTCGCGGCAGGCTTTGTCGGCGCATCGGCAGCCGTTGCTGTCTTGCCATCATCGGCAGCCGCACCGCCAGATTCGGCCTCGCCGGCAGCGGCAGACTGGCCATAACCAGTGCGCGCCACCAGAGCTAGGGCGAACGCAAAGAGACCAGCGATGACGATCTTCGAACTCACGATTCCCCGGAGAATACCACGGTGAAAGTGACCTCGGAGGAGTCCTCGGCGCCCTCGTTGGGGAAGCGCCAACCCTTGATCTTGGCGGTCGTGCAGGAGGCGACGCTGGGATCGCGCACCGTATCGGCATCGATGTGAACGCTCGTCACCGTGCCCATCACCGAGATCGAGATCGTATACGTCACCTTGCCGCTTATGCCCGAATTCGCGCGCAGTGCTCGGTCGTAGCAGTTTTGTAGAGCACCCATGCGGCGGCGAATCGTCGCTTGCACAGCGCGTTTGTCGACGTCGCCAAGCACATCCGCGTCGCCGGCCTTGACCTTGCTCTTGATCTTGCGCTCCTGCTTGGACATGTCCTTTAGATCAGGACCGTCCTCGGTGACCTCAAAACCCTTGGTGCCGACAACCGCACCCGCTGCCGAGATCCCTTCGCCGCCGGGCACAAAACCCGAGACGTCACTACCGTCGGCACCGACCGTGCGGGTCATGCCCGCCGCGAAGAGCTCGCCCATATTGTTTTCGGTCGACTGAATCACATCAAAGACCGTGCCCGGACCATCGCCACCGTAGGTCCCGAGCGCCCGCAGCACGCCCACCCCCCGCGCCTTGGCCATCGCCTTGTCGGAGTATTTTTTGTTGGTCTCGACGACCTTCTCGACCTTCTTCTCCTCGTCCTTCTGCTCGTCCTCCTCCTCCATCGCCAGCAGCTGCTCATCCTCCAAGGCCTCCTCCTCGGGCGGCTCTTCCTTTGGCGTTGGCATGCCCATCGCCACCAAGAAACGCTCGTCGAGTTCTGGCTCAAACTCTGGGTCGACATGCTTCGTCGACATGTAGACGAAGTAGGGACCCATGAGCATGAGCACCGAGAGCAGCGATGCCAGCTCGAGGTTGGAGAACATGCCCCGCAACACCGGCCGCAGATCCTCGGGAAAAGGCGGCGGCGGCGTATAGGGGGCGGGCTTATCAAAGAAGAAGAGCAGGCTGCACTCGCCGAGGCGCAGCTTGCCGCGAGCGCTGGGGTCCAGGCGGATCCGCAGGCTCTTTGCTTTGCCCCCGGAGCGCAGCTGTCGACGCCAAAGATCGCGGATCTTGGTCGACTTGCCGCGCAGCTGGATCTGTCCGCGGACCCGAGGCGGCAAGTTCAAGACATAGGCACCGTCGTCTTCGACATCGAAGAGAACATGGTGCTTCGGGAGACCTGACCCAAAGACCAGGAGTCGGCTAGCGACATCCGTACCGACGCTTACCCGTTCGGGCGCATGGTGGTGGACCTCGTCGTAGACCTTGCCGTCGACGATCAAGACGGCCCTCAGGGCCCTTCGCTTGCTTCTCCGCCTTGCTGACATGACTCTGGCCACGCACTCCGGCATGCGGTCAGATCCGCCCAGAGCACCGCCTTCGGAGAATCATCGCTCAGAATGAGAAAGACCGAAAGGACATGGTGTCCTTCCGGTCCGACTCACCCTAGGGCGTCCTCGCTTAGCTCTTACGAATCACGCAGAACGTGTACTCTTTGAACTCCGCCTTACCGGCGGTATAGAGCACATCGATAAGGGTGCTGAACTTGAGCGCCTGATCGCCCACCAAAATGAGGCGACCTTCCCACTCGGTACCCCGGTTCTCCGACATCTGCTTGGCCTTGTCGGCCTCCTCTGAGAAGGAGTCGAAGAGCGGTCCGATCAGGTGATTGCTGACCATCGCGGGATCAACTTCGCCCTCGCTGGTCATCGTCACCACCTTCTTGTCCTGGAAGGTGATCCCCCGAACCGTGACAAACACTGGCATGCCGTCCTGGATCGAGGCGTCTGCGGCCGAGAAGGGGATCTTCTGACCGGCGGTCGGGTTGATGACAACCGGATCCGACGCGTAGCTCTTGAGGAGGTAGATGACCAGGATGGACACGATGTCCATCAACGAGGTCATGCCGAGATTCGACTCTTCCTCCGTACGCAGACGACGAACCGCCGCCTTGTACTTTTTCTTGGCCAAAAAGGCCTTCATCGCCGCTTCGTGTAGCGCGTGTTGCTCTGGGGTCATCCCGCACCTCCCTCGATGATCGGCTGCCAGAAGTAGCAGTTATCGGGGATCTCTTCGGTGCCCTTCATGAACTTCCCGATCTTGCATTCGGTACCGGCAAGCGCGTCCATCGTCGAAATCACGACCTGCATCGGGATATTCGACTCGGCGCTGACCTTGACGCTCGTATCGTTGGGGAAGAGCGCCTTGTACTCCTTCGCCTTAGCCTCGAGCGCCTTGTAATCGTAGCGCTCGTAGTCGGTATCGGGAGCGCCTGACTTGGCCAGGCCGATCGTCGGCTTGCTCGAGTCGGCCGACTTACCAGCGTCGGCTCCCTCTTGCTGCCCGCTCGCTTCGACTCGATAGCCATCATCCATGATGAAGACCTTGAGATCGAGCGGCTTCTCCTGCTCCTTCTTCTCCTCTTGCTTCTCAGACGGTGCCGAAGCGAACTTCGGCGGCGACACGTTGATGGCCGCCATCGAAGCGAACTCCATCGCCATGAGAAGCGCGGGGATCAGGAGGAACATGATGTTCATGACAGGCAGAAGGTTGGCCTCTTCGACCTTTTCTTCTTCCTTTTTTCTCGGTTTCTTCGCCATCGCTGCTCCCTCCTTTCCGGGTGGTTCTTAGTTCAGGTAGGTCCTGTAGAGCCCAGTACACCGGGCCCCAAGGGCCTAGCCCTGACGAACCCTTGCGGCCAGGAGGTTCTCGAGCTTGACGGCGTAGAGGTCGACCTCGTCGTTGATCTTCTTGGCCAGGTTGGCGATGAAGATCTGCGAAGCGAGCAGCGGGATCGCGACCATAAGGCCGAAGCCGGTGGTGTTAATGGCGATCGAGATGCCCTTTGCCAGCGCCTGCGAGCGCTGATCCGCCGCGACCGTCGCGACGGCGTCGAACGCCGAGATCATTCCGAAGATGGTCCCGAGCAGACCCAAGAGGGTCGCGACATTCGCGACCGCGGCGATCATCGCCACGCGCTTGTTGATCTGCGGGGTGACCTCGAGCATCGACTCTTCGATCGCCGCCGAGATATCCGCTTCGGTCTTGTTGGCGCGGGTAAGGCCGGCCTTGATCACACGAGCCAACGCCGCCTTGTCAGCCGCGTTGCAGAGCTTGATGGCTCGGTCGATGTTGTTGGCCATCACCAGCTTCTGGATCTGGTTGAAAAACTGCGCTCCATTAATGTTGAAGCGGAAGAAGAGAAAGATGAAGCGCTCGACCATGATGCCAGCACCGAGAACCGCCGAAAGGGCGATCGGGTGCATGAAAGCGCCACCTGATTGATAGAATCCCGCGAAATTATCCATGGCCGTTGCTCCTCCGCAGCGCTGGGTCTACCCCAATCGCTGACGTTTTCTTGCCCGGGCCAGAGGTCGCGCCCGGGGTCTCATTGTGTGTCGTGGTGAAGGGTGAGTTGGTTAGGGGGTTGGTGGCGAGTGCTTCGCGCGCGGAATACGCTCGCCGGTGGTGACAGGGAGATTAGAACAGGGGATCCTGAACGGATTCAAGCACCAGAGGTGCCAACTCTACATTCAGCCGAGCCCAGTCGTAGTCGGTCGCAGAGCGCTTCAGGATGAAGAAGGCGCTCGGCTTGTCGAGCTTGCCTTCGACAAGGAAATCGTCATCAATCGAGATCACTTTCTTGCCGCCCGCCCGAGGGGTGCCGGTCTTCGCCGCGGACCTCTTGGACTTGCCCGACTTCTTGGAGGGCTTCGTCGCGGATTTTTTGGCTGACTCGGCAGGTGCATCGGCTGCATCGGCGACCGCAGGGACCAGGATCGTGAGCAAGCCCGCCGCCGCTAGCACCTTGGAACAAGACCGCAACGCCCGCGCAAAATAGGCGGATTCCTGCGGCCACAGTCCGGGTCGGCATCGAAGCACCGAAGCGTTATACAGCGGAGCGAGTCCGTGGTTCCATCGCCGATTCGCCTCGAAAGCGCTGGCCGAGAGGCCGGAGCGTCTGCGTGATCGCGCGGCTCCTTCTAAAAGTGCAAAATTCATCGACGTAGAGCTTCAACGACCGTAGGGACCGACGGATCTCTCGGTTTTCCAGTTCTCGGAAAAATTCCGAAAAAAAAACAAAAAAGCCGACGCGCTCATTTTTGACCGGGCCGTTGGACCCCTGGCTTCGCGCTCTGAACCGGCGGAGGTGCAGGTTTTTGCGCCCCTGGTGCCTGCGTTCCCGGCTTTTGTGCCCCGGGTTTCTGCGCCCCGGGTTTCTGCGTTCCCGGCTTTTGCGCCCCGGGTTTTTGCGCCCCGGGTTTCTGCGCCCCAGGTTTCTGCGCTCCCGGCTTCTGCGCTCCCGGCTTCTGCGCTCCCGGCTTCTGCGCTCCGCCAGCAGGCTTCTTCGGTTCGCTCGCGGCAGCTGGCGTCGTCTCTGCGGCCTTTGCTGCCGCTGCATCCGTGGCATTCGCCGCCTGCCGCTTCTTGCCGCGCTCCTTGCGTTTGACCTCGCGCTCGATCCCTTTCTTGGCGATCTGCACGTAGAGATCTGCCTGAGCGATGCTCACCGCCGGCGGGGGCTCAGCCAGGGCGCCCTTGCGCTTGCTCCTCTTTTTCTTCTTTTTCTTCTTCTTTTTCTTGGCACTGGCGATGTCATCGCCAGGTCGCTGCCCCGCACCGGTGCCCGCCGCGATCGCGAGTTCTCGGTAGCGAGAGAAGCTGTCGATCGCCTTGCCGAGCCGCGCACTCGTATCGAGCCCCGGGTACGGGTCGGCATCCAGATAAAGAACACCGAGGTTGAAGTACGCCTCTGGGTAGCTCGCCCGCAGCTTCAACGCCTTGCGAATCGCGACCTCCGCCTTGGCCCAGTCGCGCGCAGCCCGGTAGGCCGAGCCCAGGTTTAGGTGCGCCTTGTAAAACCTCGGGTCGAGCGTGGTCGCGTAGAGAAAGCAATCGATCGCCGTCTTCGCATCGCCGATCCTCAGGTACTGGGCCCCGAGGTTGTTCCAAGCAGCGGCGTTTTTGTCATCGGCCTCAGCAGCGCTGCGAAACGACCGAAACGCAGCCTCCTGTTTTTTCGCGGCAAGAAACGCAAAACCCTTGAGGTTGTGGGCCCGAGAGGCATCAGCCGGCAACAATACTTTGGGATCGATCTGCAACACCGAAGCCGTCACCGCGAGCACCAGCTCATGATTGCCGCGGCGATGAAAAACCTCGGCCATCACCAACATCGCCTCGGCGTTCTGCTCGTGGGTCATCAGCGCCTCGCGAGCCTGGGCCACCGCTGCGTCGAGCTGACCGCCGCGTAGCGCCTTCTCGGCGGCGGCACTCTTCTTGCGAGAAGCGGCCATCTTGCGCTTCTCCTCCTCGGGATCGCGGTCGCGGGCACCGGCATTTTTTGTCGTCGTTGTAGCGGGCTTGGCCGCGCCCGTGCCCTTAGCCCCTGCATTGGGATCCCTGCGAACCACGGCAGGTTCGTCGACGACATTCTCGTCGAGCACAGTTGCCGGCGCCTTGCCTTCGCCCTTGCCCGCCCCCTTGCCCGCACAGCCACCGCCGCACAGCGCCGCCGCGATCGCAATCGTCAGCAACCGACTGCCCGCGAACTCCCTGTTTATCCCGTTTATCCCGTTTATCCCGTTTATCCCGTTTATCCCGCCCATCCTGCTCATCCTGCCCATTCTGCCCATTCTGCTCATCGCCGATCCTCCAGCTGGAGCTCGATCGCAGGCTCATGCAGAAGCGG
>CAYYUP010000008.1:36001-41861 GCA_964474905.1 uncultured Nannocystis sp.
CTGCTCATCGCCGATCCTCCAGCTGGAGCTCGATCGCAGGCTCATGCAGAAGCGGGTACTCCTCCGGCTTGTAGATGTTGATCCGCTCGCGCGCGCGCTTGGTCCACTCGCTCTCGACCCCGTACTCGCGACCGCGCTTGACCGTCTCCTCGTAGAGGGGGATCGCCATCGCCTCAAACTTAATCGCAGCGGTCTCGATCGCATCTTTGTAAGCGAACCAGGGCTCGCTGTACTGCTTGAGTTCGCGAGGCACTGGCGCGGTCCGCATCTTGATCGCGGTCACCTCAAAGGCGTAGCCCCGACGGTACATCGCCGCCAGCACCCACTCGATCCGCCGGTAGGGCAGCACCTTGTCGTAGGACTTCGAGGCCTCGACAACCCGGTCAAAGAGCAGCTTCGCGTTCTTGGTCAGCGCCTTGCCTCGACCCTGGAGTTTAAAGTCCAGAAGCTCCGAAAGCGCGTACTCAGAGATCAAAAATTGAGCCTCGGCTGGGAAATCCGCGGCCTCGGTCGCGACCTTAATACTGCGAGCGCTGAAGAGCGCGATGCTCTCCTCGTAGGCCCGCAAAGCGCCCTTGCCATCGCCCCTGCGCGCCCTCGCCTGACCGATACGGAGCTGTGCTTCAACGACCTTCTCAGCCTGGGAAGGGTCGCCGCTGTACTTGCCGACAAAGGCGAGGAACGCCGACTCAACTGCCCGATCATCGTCGGTCTTGCGCAGCACCTCGGCTGCATCAAACGCGGCCTCTGCCTTCTCTGCCGGATCATCGACGGTGGCCGCGTAGCGCAGGTAGAGTTCGCTCGATTTTTTGTACTGCTGGGTCGAGTCGAGAAGATCTGCGGCGTTCTTGAGAGCGATCAATCGATGCTCACTCGCAGCAAATGCCTCACCGTCAGCGAGCAAGAGGTAGGCCCGAACAGCATCGTCGTACTCAAAGAAGCGCACGTGGTTTAGGCCCGATCGCAGCAACGCATCGTCGGCCAGTTCGCTCTCTGGATAGGCGGTGTAGATCCGCTTGTAGGCCTCGCCTGCGCTCTTAAAGCGACCGATTTTCTCGTAAGCAACGGCCGCGTTGTTGAGTGCCCGATCGACGTTTGGATCCTTTGGCGCCTCGTCGACGAGGGCGATGTAACGGTCGGCCGCGGCCTCGTACTCGGCCTCCTCAAAGAGCACGTTGGCCTCCTCAAAGCGGACCGCATTGTTCAAGGTCTTGAGGTCACCGGCGAACTTGATGCTCTCCTCGCCGCTGCCACAGCCCTTATCCAAAAGACGCTGGGTCCACTCGCGGGTGCCGGCCAAATCGCCGCGCAGCACATAGGCATCGAGGATCGCGAAGCCTGCGCTGATCGCCGCGTTGTCCTCACAGTGCTCGTCGAGGATCCGCACGAAGCGAGCCTCGGCATCGCTGAAGTGGAAGTAGCGCTGGGAGATCGCCGCCGACTTGTACTTGAGGCTGGCGACCAGCTCGGGGTCGGGACGCAGACCGACGTAACGATCGTAAGCCTCTTGGAGCGCGAGCTGTTCGGGTGGGATCGCCACGGGCTCGAAGGGACCCTCGGTCTGGTCTTTTTTTGGCATCTCCGGCACCGACATGCGCCCGGCCTGGATCTCGGCGTCGATGTAAGCCTCGTAAGCAAAGAGCGCCCCCTCGGCGGCGTCGGCCTGCAGGCGGCCCTCTCGGCTCGAGTCGCGAACGGTGACATAGGCGAGCGCTGCCCCGAGGAACTCACCGCTGTAAAAAAGGCTCTCGGCGTAATCAAAGCGGTACTGGTAGGAACTCGGGGAATCGGGGTAGCGGCTGAGATAGGCTTCGTAGGCCACAGCGGCCTTGCGGTACTCGGCCTCGGCACCAGGATCTCCAGCAGCTCGCAGCTGCTGCGCCCGCGCGTGACGCTCGACCGCAGCCGCCACCAAAGCCTCTTCGACCAACTTCATCGCGCCCTCGATCACATCGGGCTTCGACTCGTTGGCGTAGAACCACTCGGTGCCGCGAATGTAGTTCGAGGCGAGCGCCTCGCGGCTGCGGAGCACCCCATCGCCATCACGCAACCCCTCGTAGGCCTCGAGGATCTTGCGCTGCAACATCGGCGCGGCGGCAGCTAACGGCCAACGTTGCAACGCGGTCTCGTAGATCGAGATCGCCTGCCTGTAATCCGAATCGACAGCGGTCAGATCGCCAAGTGCCGCGTAGATCTCGGGCACATGACGCTCATCGCCGCGATCGCGGTAATCCCTGTCAAGACGCGAAAAACCGAAGACCGGATCAGCATCGCCGTCGCCGTCCCAGTCGTCCTCGACGTAGCACTTGGCGATGTAGCGGACCGCGTCGTCGCGCAGGGCCATCGCCCCCTCGGACTCCTTTCTGTCGCGACGGTCATCGGCGTAGCGCACGAAGTCGTCGAGCTTGCCGGCTGAGTCCGCAAAACGTCGCTGCAGATAGAGCGTCCAGGCCACCCGGATCAGGGCCTCGTCGTAGAGCGGATCGTCGGGATTACCAGTGGCCTCGATGTAAGCCTCGAGCGCGGGATCTAGCTCGTCAAGATCGTAGTGGAGCTCGCCGATCCGCAGCCACGACTCGGCGACCAGCTTCGAGCCCGCGCGAATCGGTCGGCAACCGCTGTAGTCACCGGGGCTAAACGCGTCGACCGAGACCAGATTTGAGCCGTCGGCCATCGGTACTCCAAAACGATCGCTGCAGGTAAGAGCCAAGAGCGCCTGCCGACTCTCGTCGAACTCGTCCTGCTCAAAATGCAAGAGCCCCATCATGTAGAGCGCAGCGTCCAGGTGGGCAAAATTTGGAAAGCGCTCGGCGACCTCACGGTAGAGACCGATGCTTTCGCGGTAATCGGCACTCGGCGGCAACGGCAACTCGGCGGCCGGCCTCGCAGGCTCGCCCTCACGAGCCTCGCCCTTGGGGCCCGCGCTCGCAGCCATGATCAGATCTTCGTAGGCTCGCTCGGCCTCGGCGTAGCGCTCGCTCTCTGCCTCGTAGGTCAGCTCGGCCAGGCGAAATGTGATCTCTGCTGTCCACAGGGGATCATTGGAGTGCTTCTTTAAAAATGCCCGGTAACGTTCGATCGCCTGATCGCGAAGCTTGGCAGCGGCTTTGCGGTGACGCTCGATGCGAAGCCCGTAGCGCTCGCTAAGCTTGCTCCTCGCCTCCTCGGCCTCAAGCGTCAGCACCAGCGCAACAGTATCCTCAGCGGCCGCGGCCCCCCGCTGATAACGGTTGAAGATCATCTCGAGTTCGCCCAAGGCCTCGAGATCGGCGGGGCCCTCGGGCGCCAACGCCTTCGGTGCGCGCAGCAGATCACGCTCGCCCTTGCCGGCTTCTTGCCTGGGGATCATCGAGCCAGGTTCACCAGGACGCCCCATCGGCGGCGCCTGTCGCCGCGGCAACGCCGACGCTGGTGTCGCAAAGAGGCCGACCACGAGCGACGCGCCGAGCGAGCCGATGCGCAGCCACGAAGGCGGAGAGCGACGCCTCATCGGCTGAGTTCCTCGGCCATCTCGAGGGCTCGATCGATCTCTCGCCGATCGCGGTCACGTTCGCGTTCGAGGTGCTGCGCCGCCTTTGCCTCGAACTCTTTACGGGCCCAAGCGACATCCAAAACGCCGACCTCCGAGCGCATCTGCCAGTTCGCGATCTCGCCGGCAACGTCGTTGTAGGTCGCGTGCAACACCCCGCCCAAGGTCGCTTCGGCGCCGCCGCGAAGCGCCATCAGCTCGCTCTTGATCTGATCGAGATTGACACGCTCTTCCCGCAAAACGCCAAGTGCCCGGGCTAGGCGCGCACCTGCGGCATCATCGAGCTTGCCCCGGGCTTCGCCGAGCTTGGCCGCGAGCTGCTCGCTTTGCCGCCAAAGCGCGGCACCTTCACTGTCCGGCGTGCTCTTGATGATCGCTGCGTACATCGCCGCGAGATAGCGGCGGTAGGCAACCATCGCCACCGCCCGCGCCCCGCGATAGGGGTCATCAAAACGCAGCTCGACCTCGACACCGCCAAGCACCTCCTGGAGCTCGGCGGCCTTGCGAGCGAGCGCGGCCAAGGCCCCTCGCATCTCGATCACCGCCTCGACTTGGGCCTCGCCGAGCTTCGCCTTGCGCGACGCCGACTCGAGCAAACCGTACTCGGCCGCGGCAACCTGGGCCTCGAGGGCAGCATGTGCTGCCAGCAGCTGCTCGAGAAATTCACCGATGCGATCGATGCGACGCTGCGGTGAACGCTGTCTGTCCTCCTCGGAGAGCGGGTGATCGATCGCCGCCCGCAGGCCTTCGCGTCGCTCCTCGAGCTTGCGGTAGGACTTGATGTCAATCGCCGCCCCCGCGCGGGCACAAAGCCCCTCCATGACCTCGACCAGATCCCACTCAGCACCGTCGAGGGCCGCCGTTTGACCGCCCAAATCGATAAAAAGGCGGACGCGCTCGGGAGCATCGATCGCCGCTTCCATGCGCGTAAGCTGGGCCCGCAGCTCGACGAGTTCCCGATCAAGCATGCCGATTGTTTGACCGAGCGACTCGGCTTGGCTCGCCCGCGGCAGGCCCCGAGCGATCGCTACCGACGAACGCGGCACCACAGCGGCGAGATCAAAACCCTCCATGTCGGCACCGGCGATCGCTGAAAAATAGGCCGCGGGAGCGACCGTCGACGCCAATGCCTGAGCGCGTGCCTCAAAGCCCTTGCTGAGTTCGACGAAGGCCGCCTCCGCACCGAGCAAATCCCCCTGAAGGATCCGCAGCTTGCCGCCGAGCTGGCGGATCTCTGGCACCAAAGGCCCCTCGGGTTCGATCTCGACAAGCCGCTCCAGTGCCTGCGTCGCCAGGGCAAATCGATCGGCTCGGATCAACACCCAGGCCGACTCGTACACCGCCGTAAAGTAGTAAGGAGAGGCGCGGCCGATTCTCCGGTAAGCCTTCAGCGCGCGCTCAAAATCACCGCGATCGTGATGAATCCTGGCGCGTGCGAGCCAGGCGAGTTCGACGACCGCCCGGTCCCGCGTATTGGCCCGACCGGGACGCGACTTGATGATCGCCGCAAAGCGAGAGAGCGCATCGTCGACATCACCGGCAGCGAGCGTCGCAACCGCAGCCAAATAAGCCGCTCGCACCCGCCAACGGGCATCGGGTCCCCCTCGACTGAGCGGGATGTCCCTCGGATTGAGGGTATCGAGCTCGGCGATCGCCCGCTCCTCTTCGCCGCGAAAATGCAGGTAGCGCCCGTAGGCGTAGCGAAGCTCGGCGCCGCGATCCTCCCCAGCGATCGCCTGGACCCGAAGAACAAGCGCGGCCAAAGCTGCCGTGTCGAGCACCGAGGCCGGCGGCTGACGGGTTACCGGCAGGCCGAGCGCACGCAGGCGACCGCGAAGCTCCGGCAAGGCGCTGAGCCCTGGACGTCTAGCAAAACCTGGGCGTCGCCGAGGCGCGCCCAGATCGAGGAGGCGAGCGAGCGAGCGTTGGTGGTACCGCACAGCGTCACCGCGCTCGTCCGCGAGGTTTTGCTGGAAGCACTCCGCGGCCCATGTACTCATGTCTAGGCGGTAAAGCGCCTCCCCCAGAAAAAACCGCGCCTGCAGACCGGCCGGCGCCTCTGGGTAGCCCTCTGTCAGCTCGAGGAAGCGGATCGCCGCCCGCTCTGGATCTTCGTCGAGGAGCAGCTGCCCTTCGACCAGGCGCTTCGCGTTCTCCTCTTCGCTCTTGGCAGCAGACGTTGATGCGACCTTAAGCGCTCCCAGAATCGCCTGCTTGGCGTCCTCAAGACGCCCACCCAGGGGACCTAGCTCCGAGCTTCGACCGCCCTCTGCCTCCTCCGTAAAGAGGGCCTTTCGCCGCGCGGCTTTCTTCTCTTGCTTGTTCTTCTTG
>CAYYUP010000008.1:41961-46890 GCA_964474905.1 uncultured Nannocystis sp.
CGCAGCGACCCGTAACTCTCCGGTGAGCGCAGGCTGCGGGCCGCATGCTGCTGCTACCCCTTTGGCGCCCCGGCCTTGGCGGGCTGAGCCTTACCCCCGCCCGAGGCCTTCGCCGGGCCCTTCGCGCCCTTACCAGTCTTCTTTGCCGCGGCGTTTGTCGGCCGACCGCCAGCGTCGAGAGTCACTGTCTGCCAGTCGACACTCGGACGATCGCCCATCTCGGTGGTGATGTTGCCGCGCTCATAACCGACGCTGACGATCTTGATCGAGCCCCGCTGGCCGACCTCCAGATCGTAGGTCGAACTCGCCTGAAAGGTAAACGCACGCAGGTACGAGAAGGAGCCAACACCTCGCCCCTTGTAGATGAGCTCGATGCCGACGATGTGGCGCCCCGGCGCGAGATTGCCGTCGAAGACAATGATCTCGTCCTCTTGATCGAGGGCCCCAGAATCATCGCGACGGTCGAAGATCGGCGCGCCGTCAAGGAAGTAGGTGACCTTGGACAACTGAAAGCCGGTGCCCATCAGGTTGCGATGGGCGAGCAACACTCGAGCCCCAGCCATCGCCCCAGCGAGCACCGTTTCGCGAAGTACGGCGAGCCGCGCCTTCGAGCGAAAGAGCCTGTCCTTTAGGGCACTAACCTCAGTGTCGAGTGCGTCGAGTCGCTCGCCGTAGGCCTCGGTTTGGCGTTGGCCGCTAGCCGCCGCGGGCTCGGACTTCGCGAGCGGCACCGCGGGCTTGGCCGCTGGTTTGGCAGCATCCGCTGCGGCCGCGCTTGTCGTCGCCGGGGCCTTCGCAGCGGCCGGCGCTGCAGTTACGAGACTCGGACTCAACACCATCGCAGCGGTACACACGAGCCCGAGCCTGAGCCCAAACCAAGAGCCCCGAGCGCCGCTGATCGAGAGGCGCGATGTCACGACCGGAAGCACGCTCCGCCAAAGGCGACGCTTTTCCAGTGTGGGGTCCACTAGCATCGTCGGAGGCTACCAAGCCGCGGCCAGCGACACCAGAGAAGAGCGGCGAGCGCTACGTTCGCACCGCAATCGCAGAGAGACCGCGATCGTCGCGAGCAGCCCGTCGGTCGCTCACGCTCGCAAACAGACTTTGACCCTAGCGACTCATTTTACGCGCATGACTCGAGACGACGAACGACGGACAACTCTCTTCTCTGCCACGGATCGTGCGCCCCTCTCTACCCGGCCGGAATCGCGACCACTGCGGCCGCAACCAAGAGCACCGCCAAGAGCCCAAAACCCCAGACCCGCACAGTCCTCTGCCCGCCAGGAGGGCCCCGCCAGGCCGTCGCAACCGCGACCCAACATTGCAGCGCGTAGTACGTCGCGAAGGCACGCGAGGCGAGCGAGATGATCTCGAAGACATCTGTGGTCCACACCAAAACCACGCCGACCGAGGCCACGAGCACATAGCCAGCCTTTGCCGGCAGACCAAAACGCTTGCCGACGCCTTGGGCGAAGAGGCCACCCGAACCGACGGTATCGGCCACTGCCGCGCTGAGCTGGCTCATGACCGCAGCGACCACCAACATCGCCGGCAAGACCGAAGCGACGCTGCCCGAAAGGTCGATGATCGCGGTCTCGTCGATCACATCCGAGAGCAACCCAAAGGACGGCAGCGCGAGTGTCACAAAGACCACGTAGATCAACGCCGAGACGATCTGCGCCCGACGCATGGTGACCACCCGAAGCTCGGCGTCGTACTCCGCCCCGAGGTAGCGCGACGTCTCAAAGCCCTGGACGACGATCAGCACACCGGCGAGCAACCTCGTCACATAAAGGGCATCGAGGTCCGCAGGCACACTCGCAGCGATATCGAGGTCGCCGATTTGGGAGACATCGTGAATGCCCCAGCCGACCAGCAAAGAGGCGATGATCGCCAGCTTGATCGACACCGAGTACTCCTCTAGGCGCTCGAGAAAGTCCAGCCCCCGCAGCCACCCAGCACCGCCGATACACACCAGGATCGCCGTCGTCATCAGCTTCGCGGCGAGTGCTGATTCGAGGTCGAGCCCACGCAGTGCGAAGGAGGCGAGCAGGCGCAGATAAAAGGTCACCGAAATGACATACGCAAAGCCGAGTACGATCCCCGCGACGTACTCGAGGCGCGAGAGCATCGAGCCCCCAGACTCCGTGTCCGCCAAAAGAGGCTCGGCAAACCGAATATTAAAGCGAATCGCGACGCCAATGAGATAGGCCAGGGCAACCACCGCCAGCATCGCCAGCGGTGCATAGACACCGACCGCAGTGCCGAGCAGCGGTACGATGACCAAAAAACCGCTGCCGATGATCGAGGCGAGCGGAGTCACCGTGGCCCGCCACGCCCGATTATCCCGCACCCGCTTCGAGAGCAGGAGAGCGCCGACGATGAGGGCCAGTCCGACGATGATCGTATCGAGCATGATGCGTCCTAGCCCGTAATCCAGGGCTGTGTCCGGTAGCGATCCCAGCTGTCACAGAGGACAGTTACGATTGGCCCGTCGATCTCGCCGCTGGCCGCCAAGTCGAGAGCCGCCGCGACGTTGGTGCCGGAGGATCCGCCGCAGAGCAGTCCTTCCTCGCGGATCAACCGTCGGGCGCAGGCAAAGCTTCGCTCGTCGGCGATCCGCAGGGCTCTGTCGATCACCTCGCGATCGAGGTTTTTTGGTGCCACTGCGCCGCCGATGCCTTCGACCGCATAGGGTCCATCAGGGCCGTAGATGCCGCTTTCAACCCAATCGGCGAGGCCCGAGCCCTGTGGATCCGCGAGCACGATCTGCACGTCGGTTCGCATCGTTTTTAAGTGGCGAGCGACGCCCGTGATCGTGCCACCGGTACCGGCTCCTGCGACAAAGGCCGCGACCGGAGCGCCCGCGAGTTCGAGGGTCTGGGCCCAGATCTCAGGCCCAGTGGTGCGCTCGTGCTCTCCCGGATTCGCCGGGTTGCGAAACTGATCGGTGCAAAACCCCCCGCGCTCCGCCGCCAGACGTTCTGCGACATTTCGAAAATTCTCGGCACTCTCCAGCGGCGCATTTGCGGTGATCACAACCTCGGCACCGAGGGCCCGCAGCGCCTGCCGCTTGGCGACAGACATCTTTTCCGGCATCACACAGACCAGCCGGTAACCGCGAACCGCAGCGACCAGCGCGAGCGCGATCCCTGTGTTTCCAGCGGTCGCCTCGATCAGGGTCATACCGCGCCCGGGCGTCACGATCCCGCGGGCCTCCGCGTCGTCGAGGATCGCCTTGGCGATGCGATCCTTGACCGAGCCCCCAGGCGAAAGGTGCTCGCATTTTGCCCAAACGAGCCCCGGAAGCCCGGCGCAAAGGCGCCGCAGGGGCACAAGCGACGTACCGCCAATGAGACGCAACACCCCCTCATCACCGCGCTCGACCATCGACCGCATCCTGCCATATCCCGCACCGAGCACCTCCAAAATCCACCTGACATCTGCTATCGCTGGACCATGGCTGATGAAGAGCTAGACGAGAGCGGAGCGAGCGACGTCACCACCGACGCCACTGAGGCCACTGATGCCACTGAGGACGCCGAGGCCAACGCGGAAAACCAACGCAAGCGCGAGCTCCAAAGCCAGCTCGACGCCAAGCTCGACGCCGAAGAGATCACCCTTTACGAGTACAATCTCCGCACGAAGGCGATCCGAAGCGGCCGCGAGGATGCCTTGGAGGTCGATCTCAAGGAACTCAGCGGCGGCGAAGAGCCGACCGCCTTCGCCAAAAAACCGAGCGCATGGTCGAGCGAGCCCAAGCGCTGGACCTCGCCGGAGGGACGCGGCGACGACCCCGATGTCCGCATCGTGCACGCACCGCTGGCCCCTGGAATCGGCGACGGCAAAGCCTTCTTCTTCCTCTTTGGTCTGAAGAAGAGCCGCTCGATCGACATGCAGATGCGGGACAAAGAGCTCGAGAACATCGACGACGACATCGAGACCCTGCGCAAGGCGGGCTACACCGTAGTTGTCGATCCCGAGGGCACCAAGGAGGACTTTCTCCAGGCCCTGCGCTGCGAGGGTGAAGGCGCCGAGGGGCTCGCTCCGGCGGGCATCCTTTGGAGCGCACACGGCTACGAAGACGGCGCGATCGAGACCTGCGACGGCGGCACGATTCGCCCCGAAGACATCGATTCAGCGACGGTTTCCGCCGATCTCCGGCTCATGATCTTCTCGGCCTGTTACACCGGCTCGCGCTCGACGACCTGGCGTAAGGCCCTCGGCGGCAAGCCCCTGGTTGTCGGTTGGGGTCGACCGGTCACGATCACCCGCGCGGTCGACTTCCTCACGCCCGACCCCGACACCGATACCGACCTAGACGATCTGATCGAGCGCTACCTGCTCAAGGACACGCCGCTGCCCGGCGAGGCGACCACGAGCTACTCGCCGTTGGCCGCCGCCCGCGGTCGCATCGCCGACCTACCCGAGCGCATCAAACGAATCGCCGACCTGCTCCGGGCCAAGTGGGAGACGCAGGAGGACAAGGGGCGCCTGCAGCTCTTCGTGCCGCTGCCCGGCGGTCGCAAGCAACTGGTCGAGGCTTTTATCATCGACTGCGCCGAACCCTTTAACGAAGGCGAGCCGCTATTGGCAATCCAATCCGAGGTCGGCGAACTTTCGGCGATTGTCGACCCGGCGCTCCTGCTCTCCGGTTTTGGTCAGCCCGGCTACGCCCGTGTCGCCCTCATCAGCAGCGACACCGACATGCCCAACATCGTCACCCAGGGCTTTTTGCCGCTCTCCCGGGTCCGCGATCGGGACCTCGCCGCGCTCATCTACCAAGTCGCGAGTCTGGGCGATGCGCTCGAGTACCGGATCTTCGGCGGCGACATGCGCTAAGTCCCCGGCTCCCCCACCGACACACAAAACGCGCGAGTCCCTAGAATAGGGCCTCGCGCGGTTTTTTGGAGTCTTGAAGTTCTTGAA
>CAYYUP010000008.1:46990-104919 GCA_964474905.1 uncultured Nannocystis sp.
TTCTTGAAGTTAAATCAGAAGTCGTCGTCGCCCGAGTACTCGGACTCGAGCTTATCCGCGGTCCGGGCGACCACATTGAGGGGCAGCTCGAACTCGCTGGGGTCCATCGTCGGCAGCGCCGCGTTGTAGATCAACACGTAGTCGCCATCGCTGTCGAGAGCCAGCGCGCCGCAGGCGAACTCCTCGTTTTTCTTGAGGGCAACCTTGGCCGGCATCTTGTCGCCGCTGCAGACAACACTGCGAAACTCGACCCACTCCATGTCGAAGGCCTCGAAGACCCGCACGAAGATCTTCTGGCTGCGACCACCATCAAACCCGAAAACGAGCGAGAAGTAACGCTCGTCGTCCTCCATCAGCTTGTACTTCGAGCGGGCGTAGTCCTTGATCTCGTTCCAGGTCGGCATGCAAAGCTTCATGCCACACCAAGGGGGCTGCTGGCGACGGAAAATCACAGGGTCGAGGCACAGAGTCCCCCCTATCGCCCGTGCGCGAACTCCGCTAGCGCCTGTGTCTGCTCTTCTGCTAAGGCTCTGCCGTGCAATCGAGCCCGCAGGTGCCCCTTGAGTACATGCGCCTCTTCACCGACGGCGCTTGTCGGGGCAATCCCGGTCCTGGGGGCTGGGCCTTTGTGCTCAAGCACCCCGCCAGCGGCCGCGAGATCGAGGGCTCTGGCGCCGACCCTGCGACCACCAACAACCGCATGGAGATGATGGCCGTGATCCGCGGCCTAGCGGTGCTGCGCCTGCCCCTGCAGGTCGATCTCTACTCGGACTCCCAATACGTACTCAAGGGGCTCGCGCAGTGGCTGCCGGGCTGGAAGCGCCGGGGTTGGCGGACCGCGGGCGGTGCCCCCGTAAAAAACCAGGACCTGTGGATCGAGCTCGACCGCCTGATCACCGAGCACAACGTGCACACCCATTGGGTCCGCGGCCACTCCGGTCACCCCGAAAATACCCGCTGCGACCAGCTCGCCGTCGCCGCCTCGCGAAGCATCCGCTAGAGCTCGATCACCGCCGACTCCATCCGCGGAATCGTCGGCGCTCATTCGTCGATCAAGCAGCGATCCGGGCTCACCCAGGCGCCGGCTCGGGTTGACGGCCGCCACAATTCGCGCCCACCGAGCGCATCACCGGGGTGTTCGCCAACGTGCACGCCGCATCCTCGGAGTAGCGACCCCTTGACGATCGAGCGCGTCCCCTTGGCCACTTTGGCCTCGAGCTTTTGACAGGTGACGAGGTCGCGCCGACAGGCAGTCATCGCCACAGGAGCCGGAACTGCCTTGCGTTTGTAGCAGGCGCACCACCACTCAGATCTCCCGGTATCGGCCGGGGCCACCAGACCGGGTTTGCTGCGGGGGCCCTCGGAGTGCGCTGCCCTCACAGCGGCGTCGTAGTCCCGCTGATTGAGCTTCATGCCCTTGGCCTGGGCGGCATCGAGGAAGCGGCGGACGACCGGACGAAAGCGCGATCCCTTACCGGATGCCGGCATCGGCACTGATGCTAAAAATGCCTCGTACGAGCGTTTTATCGCCGGTGTGACCGTGCAGCGTGGCCCCTCGTAAATCCCGCTCAGTTCGCAGAGCTCGAGGTACACGCTCACCACCTGGTCCAGGCGCCGGCGGGCATCATCGGCGTAGTGGCTGTTTGGGTAGGCGTCGACCAGCGCCTCCCACTTCTCGAGCGCGGTGCGAACATCGTCGGGCTCGCCGACGAAGCCGGGCTCGTCGTAGCCGTTATCGACCTTGTCTTCTGTCCACGCCTCCGCGTCGAGGTAGAGGCGGACGGACTCCGGCAGGCGTTCGCCAACCGCGGCCAAGATTCCGCGGGTCCCAAAGCCGACGCTCCACATGCCCTCGGACTCGTAGACGAGGCGTGCACCGCCGTCCATGAGCTTCTGGACCCGAGGATCGGGGAGGACGCCCGGTGGATCGTCGCAGGACGGGGCCCAATGGCACAGCGAGATTCCATCGGCCGATGCATCGATGAACTTGCTCGCACTCGCGAAGGCGACGCGCTCAAACTTGAGGAGTGCTACGAATGCCCGAGTACGCTCATCCTCGGACAGGTCGGCGTGGATCGTCTCGAGGAAGACCGCGTTGGCCCGCATCAGCACGCCGGGATCGGTGCGGTCGAGCGTCGCCAATGCTGCCTCGAGATCCGCCT
The DNA here is from genome assembly GCA_964474905.1 of uncultured Nannocystis sp. Taxonomy (GTDB): domain Bacteria; phylum Myxococcota_A; class Polyangia; order Nannocystales; family Nannocystaceae; genus JADJRG01. The sequence goes on from CAYYUP010000008.1 coordinate 49,153, forward strand.
GGGGATCGCCCGACGCGGCCGGCGTCGTGACCTCATTCGCAGCACTCTGCACACTCTGCACACTCTTGGTGTCCTTGGTGTCCTTGGTGTCCTTGGTGTCCAGGGTGTCCTGCGATCTCGCCGGGTCGCTCGCCGGCCCTGCTGGCGCCGCAACGCCAGCGCCCTTTGCCGCGCTCGTCGACGCGTCTCCACCCGCGCACGCTGCTCCAGCGCACGCTCCGAACGTCAACATCAGGACCAGGGAGAGTCGTCGCGCCACCATCGGCCGGCATCCTATCGCGGCAATCTCCGCCGCGGACCACCGGCAGTCATCTTTGCGCCTGTGCGCGAGCCTAATCCGCGCGTATGCACGCGAATTTGAGCTGAATACGCGCGCATGTCCGTGCCCAACCCTGAGCGATCGCCGCGAGCAGCTCACGGTCGTAGCCCGAGGCGGACCGCAGCCCAGAACGGCATGACTCCCCCGGCTGAGGCCGAAGCGTGTCCGATCAGCAATCAGCCTCCGTTTCGATGATGATCTTCCCGCCAGCATGCCCCGAAGCGCTACGATTAAAAGCCTGCGGGAGCTGCACAAGCGGGTAGGTCGAGTCGATCACTGCCCTAATTTTTTCGGCTTCGATCAACGGGGTTATCTTTGCCAATCCGGCTCCGTCTTCGCGCATCCAGTGGTATTTAAACACTGCGCCATAGTTGGCGGCAATACGCCGATGCTTCCATTGGCTCATGCGCGCCACCAAACGAATTACGGGGTTGGCCCCCAGCCGAGCTACGGTTTCAGGATCTGGCATGCCCTGGATGCTGACAAGCGCTCCCCCCTTAACCAGTGTCTTGTAAGAGGCTTCGCGCACCGAAGGGCCGAGGGTATCCAGGACGATATCCATATTCTGAAGCTTGTCTTCGATGCGCTCATGGTGATAGTCGATGATCTCGTCAGCCCCGAGTGCAGTGAGCATATCAAAGCGTTTTTGGCTGGCGGTGGTGGCCACATAGGCCCCCCTCGCCTTGGCATATTGAATGGCAAATGCCCCAACCCCGCCCGCGCCCGCATGCACGAGCACCCGCGACCCCGCCTTGAGTCCGGCCTTGTCTAGTGCCTGCACCGCTGTCAGGCCCACCAGCGGAATCGAGGCGGCCTCGGCAAAACTAGTATTCTTCGGTTTAAGTGCCAGCACCGATACGGGCAGGCTGATGTATTCGGCAAAGCTGCCGGTGGCCATGCTCGGGGTGCGAAAGTAAACGGCATCGCCTACGCTAAAACCATCCGCATCAGAGCCAAGCGCTTCGACAACTCCGGCCCCATCGCTACCGAGATGCAGTGGCAAGTCTGGCTCGCTCGTGGCTGCGAAGCCGGCGCTTGTCCATTCAAATCAGCGCGATCTCTGTCGTGTTCCGGCCCTCGCGAGATAGAGACATGATTAGGCTGCTTGCCCCCGTTTTTCTCCGCATCTGTCCGTGCGAATGAAAAAAGAGAAAAATGATGCGACGAGCGGTGAACCGGCGGCACTAGGGAGTGCGGAGGGCACGAGCCCGCCGCAAGCAAAGACCCACCCCTCAACTCAGGAGAGACACTATGCCCTGCACCCGCCTGCTATCACCCCTTCGCCTCGCCATCACCGCCGCCCTGCTCGTCAGCGCGTCGCTTAGCGCCGGTGGATGCGCCGGAAAACGCTGGCAGAGCGCGGAGCGAATCGCCTACGCTGGCGACGGCAGCACTCAAGCGGAGCGCTTCACCTCGGCCGTCTCTCGAATCCGGAGCGCCGGCTACATCACAGAAGAGTTCGATGCGCAACGCGGCTTTCTCCGCGTCCGCGCTCGCTACGGAGATGGCGGCGCCTTCATCTACGGGCCCTCGCTGGCGGCCGGCTCCGCCACCGCCTACCGGTTCGCCCACAGCATATCGACACAGTCCTGGCTGACCCTCAAGGTCGCCGCCGACGGACGAATGGAGATCGAGGCCTCCGGCTTCGCTGTCCGCCAGAAGAAGGGCACGATCCACCGCAAGCTCCGCGCCGAGATGAACGCGTTCGCGGCGCTCGTCAGCGGGGCGCAGCGCCTCCCAGCCCGACAAGTCGCGGTGGCGTCGCGCAGCGAAAGTCCGGCACCTGGCTGATCACCCCGGGTTCAATCTCGATAACGGCCGAGGCCTCCGCCACACCCGCGCGGGCCTCGGTCGCCACTCGACAGTGGCGACTCGGGTGCTCCGCCCAGACCTCGTAACGCCCAACTGAAAGGCCGAGCCAACCCACGCCTCCTCGCGAGTTCGTGGTCGTCGCCCGGCGATCTCGATCGAAGCCCCCAAGAGGTGTCAAATAATAGGGTCCATACCCAGAATCTGTCCCTAAGTGCAGGACCCCACCGGCAATCCCCTCGACGTAGGATCCCTCGATCCCCGTGAGCAAAAATCCGTCGCTTGGCTGAAGATCGATGCCTAGGTGCCTGGCGATTCCCTCGATCGTCGCCGCTCGGTAGAGCGTCACTTTTTGATGGGCTCCGCCGAGCTGACCGCCAAGCAAAAGCAGGGTCGGCAACACGCCAGATCCCGTCACTCGAACCCTCGTTATGTCGTCGCGATCGCCCCCAACATTTAGGGCGAAGAGCACCTGCCCATCATCATCAGCGATCAAACAGCGCCGCTGTGAAGCCCGCTCGAGGCAGACCTCAGCGCCTGCGAAGCCATCCACCGAGAACTCGCGCTGCACCCGAATCCGCAGCGTATCCTCCCGCGCCTCGAAGCCCGCCCCCTCCGTGTCGACCCCCGCCTTCCGGTAGGCCTCGCGTAAGAGGGCGATCAACCGACGATGCTCATCACGACCCGCGAGTTCGTGGGCAGTATAGATCCTCTCTTCTAGCGCTCCAGCCTCTTTGAGTTCCTCGAGAGCCGCGGTCTCCTGACCGAGTTCGAGAAGGTAATGGGCGCGGGTGCAACGAGCGAGCGCCTCGCCTAATTCGTCGCCCTTGGCCCCTGCTGCTGCTGCCAAGGCCTTTGCAGCCTCGGCCGCAAAGGCCCGATCATGGAGCGCCTCCGCGAGCCGAAGCCGCTCCTCCGCGTACAAGCGCCCAAACTCCGCGGCGGCCTCGGGCTCGTTGAGCGCCGGTTCGACCCGCGCATGCTCGGCGGTCGCCTCGACGAAACGACCGAGATCAATGAGCACCGCGGCGCGATCAAGACGGAACGACAACAAGAGCGGACTCGCCCCCCCGAGGCGAGCTTCGATCGTCTGCAGCGCCTGATCCACGATCGCCAGCGCCTGCTCTGGCTCCCCAAGACCACGCTCCACCGCGGCAAGCGTCCGCAGGGGCTGCGTAACCACGATGAGCGCGTCGTCTCCATGGGCACCGCGATAGAGTTCCACGGCCCGGATGAGCGCTGGCTTAGCCTGGGCGAGACGACCGTGGCGGACCAGGAGTGCCCCCTCGATCCACGCGTAGAGGCCCTCTACCTCCGGATCCTCGCCAAGGCTCGGGAGGGTCGCCAAGGCGTGCTCCATCCAGATCTGCGCCCCCGCAAGATCGTCCCCTTCGAGCCCCATATGTGCAGCATGGGCAATCGCAGCGAAGGCGTAGATCCGTCGCGCACCCACTCGCTCGGCCATAAATGCCGCCTCCTCGACCCGTGCACGCTCCTCCGGGTGGGAGATCCCGAGGATCAGCTGCGCCTCTGCGATAAGCGCTGGATTGTCGAGAGCCTCAGCACGCTGGAGTGCCTCTATTGCTCGTTTTCGCGCCATTTCATCTTGCCCAACATCGCCGAGCATCCGCGACTGGACGAGCAGTGCCCGAAGGGCCATCACCTGCGCTCGCCCTTGGCCCGACTCCGGCAACGTCGACTCGACTCCACCTGCAGCCGGGTCGCGACAGTGATCGAGATCGCGAAGTTCATGCAAAAATCGCGGGGCGAGGCTGAGCAGCGCCGGATCGCCGCGAAGCAAAAGCTCGACCAAACCGTCGACCTCTGCCAAGCGCAGGTCGAGGCAAGCGAGTCGCTCCGCCCGCCTGCGTACTTCGATCTTTTCCTCAGCCTGACCGCTCTTGCGAGTGCCGTCCCCTTCGATCTCGAGATCTGCGGGCAGCGAACAAAACTCCCTGTGCAGCGCTCGCCAATGATCGATTCGTTGATCAAGCTGGACCTCGATATCGGCCACGACTCGCTCCGCGTCGCTCGGCATGCTGCTCGCATAGCGCGCCCTCAACTCCGCTCTCGGTCCGTCGCCCCAGGTGTGCTCGAGCTGAGCACTGACTCTCTCATGATCACACGCGGGATCGCCTAGAGCCCTCTCCCGCAGGCCCAAGAAGGCCGCAGCAGCCCCGCAGAACACACCGAACCCGATGCTGGCGACCCATCGCCACCGCTGCCGACCCTTCCTCCGCTCAAACCCCCGAGCCAACGCCAAAACCGAAGGACGTGCCGCGGGATCGACCGCAAGGCTCTCGCTCAGGAGTCGGCGAAGATCGGCGCCGAGATCCGAACGCCAACGCCCCCGCGGCCCAGCCTCGATCACCGCGATCTGTGCCTCGATCGACTTCCCAGACCGGTGCCCAAATGGTCGACGCCGGTGGAGGACCTCGTAGGCGGTCAACGCCAGCGCGAAGACATCCGAGCGAGCATCGGCGGTTCCGAGGTCGAACTGCTCTGGGGCCATGTAGGCGGGCGTCCCGAGGAGTCGTCGTCCGCCTCCGCCCTGTTTTGCCTCGACTGCGAATGAAGGCCCGCGTGAAAGACCAAAGTCGATCAGACGCGGACGGCCGTCGTCACCGACAACGATGTTGCTGGGCTTCACGTCCAGATGGGCCACGCCTCCCAGATGCGCCGCCAGTAGGCCCCGCGCAACCCCGGCCAACACCCCCAAGATGTCGCCTAACGACCGCTCCTCAGCGGCGATCCACTCGCCCAGTGCGACGCCTTTGACCCGCTCCATCACTAAGTAGACCGACTCGCCAAACTCCTCGACCTCGTGAACTGTGACGACGTTCGGGTGGGCGATCCGAGCGAGGCCCCGGGCCTCCGCGAACAAGCGTTGATGGGAACCAGCGCTGATCAAACGAGGCAAGACAACCTTGATCGCGACCCGGCGATCGAGGCGCGGATCGTAGGCTTCAAAGACTGCGCCCATGCCCCCCCGACCGAGCAAGCCGATGATCTCGTAGGCGCCAAGACGATCACCGGGCACCACGGATGAGTTCGACATACTCGCGTCCGCGCCCGCGCTCCCGGACTCCTGACGGCACTCACTCCACGAGCGCAGCTGTGCGAGGGCCGTCAACGCCGCCCGGCACTCTGAGCAACGATCGATATGCTCGTCGAGCAATGCCCGCTTTGCCGGCTCGAGTAGCCCCTCGATCGCCCTGAAGAGCGCCTCCCCCGACGGACAGGAATCCTCGGCAGGCGCCACCACAGACCCTGTCTACACCAATGCGGTCACGGGCGACAAGCCGGCCTTGCGCCCACACTCGAGCGCACAGGCGAACCTGATAGAGTGAGGAAGGTGTCATCGTCGCACACCCAGCAGCTCCTCGCGCAGGTACCCGCCGCACGCAGGCCGCCGTGGCTCGCCGATCCCGAAGTGGACCTCGCCCTCTCCGAAGCACTCGCAGAGGGCCTCGCCCTGGCCCCCATCGCCATCACCGAAGCCCAGATCCTCACCGCGCTCGCCCGCGTACTCGACAACGAGAGCCCTCTCTCGGCCTATCGACTCGCCGACCTGGCCGTCGCTCAGCTCGCTGCAGCCGGTCACACCAAGGCCCTGCGCCACCTCAAGGGGCCGCTCTTCACCGCTCTAAGGCCGGCACTGCGTCACCTCGGGATCAACGAGACAACCAGCGACGAAGTGCTCGCGGACCTCCTCGCCTACCTGCTCGTCCGCGAAGGCGACGTGCCCCCGCGAATGCTCAACTACCGCGGCCGGGGACCGTTGCGACGCTGGCTGCGGACCATCGCCATCCGCCGGGCCTACCGCGCCGGCAAAACTTCGGCGATCCGCGGCGACGATGCTCCGCTCGCAACCCTGCCCACCGACGATGATCCAGAACTCGTCGTCTTCAAGCGGCGCTACGCAAACGCGTTCCGCAACGCTTTCATCGCGGCCCTGCGCGAGCTCAGCCCGAGACAACGCAATCTCCTCCGCTTCCACCACCTCGAGCAGCTCACGGTTGACGACCTAGGCTCGCTCTACCAAGTGCACCGGGCAACCGCAGCTCGCTGGATCACACGCGCCCGCAGCGACCTCGCAAACGGCACGCGCCAACATCTTCAGGCGGCGATCGGCGGAGCGACCAAGGCGGAGGCCGAATCGCTAATTCGCCTGGTCCGTTCGCAGCTCGACCTCAGCCTTCACCGCTTCCTCGACGACGACGACGACAACGACGACGAGCTGACGCCCTAGGCCCCGGCCGAGTCAGGGCGCGACGAAGAGACCGCTGCCAAAATCGACGCCGACGTCGACACACCACACGCTGATCCCATCGAGGTCGTCCATGCTCTCGCCCTCTGGCAACATCGCCGTCAGGATCACCCCTTCGTAGCCGCCGGGCTTGAGCAGGTCGTCGGTCATCGAGAAGCCATTATCGTAATCGCTGGCTGCAGCGCCGTAGATTCGCACGTCGATGCCGGTACCGTCGTAGCCGAACTCTGTGATCACGACCGTGCAGTCATCGACAATCTCGGCGGTCCCCGTGACCCCGTGGAACTTGGTCTCGAGCGTCGCTGTCCAGCCGATCCGAGCGCTGGTCGTCGGACAACCACCGCCCGTCGTCGTCGTCGTCGTGCCATCTGTTCCATCCGTGGTGCTGTCACTATCCGTGGTCGACGTGGTCGACGTGGTCGACGTGGTCGACGTGGTCGACGTGGTCGTCGAGTTATCGACCACCGCGAGATAGGCGATAAGATCACGGAGTTCTCCGTCGGAGAGGCGGTCCGCGGCCCAAAACGGCATGACTCCCCCGGTAAGACCGGTGTATATTGGACTGTCATCGCGACCGCTCGTTCGCACGCGACGGGCGACGTAGTCCGGCGCCTGCCCCTGACCGCTGATCGCCAGCGCCTTTGTCGTGCCCTGCCCGTCCTCGCCGTGGCAGATGACACAACTCTGATTAAAGAGCGCTTGACCGGCATCTGGATTTCCACCGCTAAGATCCGCAGGTGGAGCGACAATTTTAAAGCTCAACGGGGGCGCATCTCCGGCAGGGGCCTGGGCGTCGAGGTAGTCGTAGAGCGCGGTCCACCGGCTATCGTCAACAGCCCAGGGCTCGGCGTTCATCCACTCGCGAAGGCAGGAGTTGACCGCCTCACGCATGTCCACAAGCTGACCGTTCTTCCAGGTCGGCCGCCGGGTCGCGTCACCTAACGCGTGACCAGGTCGACGAATACCGTCCGCCGCCGGCTCGCTAAGAGCGTGACAGGTCTCGCAGGTGAAGCTGTTACCGTCGGCGATAGGCTCCGAGTACAGTGCCTGCCCCTGCGAGACATCGCCACTCCCACTGCTACTGCTGCTGCTGCTGCCCGAACTCTCGCTCTCGCTGCTCCCACTGCTCCCGCCCGTGCAGGCGAGCGGAGAGAATGCGAACACAAACAATGCTCGCAGAGGGATGGAACGAAGGGTACTCAGTCGCATAGTGATCGAACAGGCTCGAGGTTCAGAGCCCTGTCTAGCATACACCGAAGATGCTGGGCGCATCGTTCCCATCGGCCGGCGCATCGGCTCACTCGTAGTCGTCGTGGTGCCGGACTCAGGCCATCGCATCGGGCCATCCTGGCCGATTCGCGCCCCTTCGTCGTCAGATCCACATGGGGGTCGATCGTCAGCAGGCTGGCGAGCCGCCCTGTGGCTGACACCGGCCCCCGCGAGACCAGGACCAAGGAGATGTCGCGCCGGGCACCTCCGAAGTTCAGTGCTCAAGACCCCGCGCACGCATGCATGCGCGGCGAGGCCCACGGAGACCCGCCGCTACTGCGGCATCACCTGTTGCTTGAGCGCGACACCGGTCATATCGGAATAGGTATAGGGGCCCACCAGGCCGTTGACCGTCGCCACCACCTCATAGGTGTCAGGATCGACCTTAAACGCCTTGTTGCCTCTGTCGACCACCCAAACGTAGCCCTCGAAGTCAATGCTCACGCCCCAAGGCTGCGAGCATCCAGGCAGCGGGATGTTGTTATTGACATAGGACTCGGTCTCGACGTCGATGTGCACCAGTCGGCAGGAGTTGCTACCGGCCCCCCAGACATTGCCGGCAGCGTCGGCCATGATGCCGTTGACTCGGGTACCGCCCGAATTCGGCAGCGTCGTCCAACTGTTGTCGACGTGATCCCAGTGATATACGCCCTCACCAAAACAAGCGCCGGCCCAGATGTCGCCGTTGCCGTCGAGCGTCATGCCGTACTTGCAGCCATTTGGGTTCCCCAGGTCTGTGATTTCGACGGTCTCCGCGTCGATCTTGATCGTCGGCGAGGTGTTAAGACCGGTCGCATAAAAATTGCCCTCCGCGTCGACAGCCCCGCCGTAGGGACTGTACGAGTTGCCCCAGGCGTAGGTCACCTCGTCGAGGGTATCGCCCGTCTGACCGTCTAAGCGCTCAAAGTGGGCGAGGTAGTTCGCGTCCATCCAACCGATCCACAGGCGCGGTGCCGGGAATTCGCAGGTCTCGGGATCCTGCGCCCCCGAGTCCCACGCGGTCGCCCGCGGCCCAAAACCGTAGCCCGTCGAGCCGATCATCTTGGTCCAGATCACGCATTCATCCTGGCCGAGTGCCAACACATCACCGGGGCCCGTCGACGTCGTGATCTCGCCGTCGTTGTTTGCGTCGAAGCAATTCTCCTTTTTGGCGGCGATCTTGGTGACCGCGCCGGGGTGCCTGCTAGAGACCGCCACATCGCCCTGCAGGTTGACCGAAGTACGCGAGGGGCTGCCGCCCGCGACCCGGTAGCGGCCCTCTTCGATCGCAGTTTTTGTATTGATCTTGGAGACCGTTCCCTCGGACGAATTCGAGATCCAGATGAACGAGAGCACATCCCCGAGATCGCCGCCCTCCTGCTGGTCACAGGGCACCTTGGTGCAGACGTTGGAGCAGGCGTTGTTGTCGTTCATATCGCCGTCGTCGCAGGCCTCATCGCCCTCGACAATACCGTCGCCGCAGATCGGACCGGGCTCGCCGGTGGTGCTGGTGCTGGTCGCATCGGTCGTCGATCCGTCGGTCGTCGGATCGCTGGTGCTCGTCGGCCCGGTGGACCCGGTGGTCTCAGGTCCCGCGGTTGTGCTGCTGCTGCCGCTGCTACCGCTGCCCTCCGAGGCGCTGCCCATCGTCGCGCTCTCGCTGTTGCTGTTGCTGTCGCTCGCACTCGCTGTCGCACTCGCGCTTGTACCTGTGACCGAGACTCCGGTCGCGCTCTCGCTCTCGCTCGAGGCCGAGCCATCGTCGCCGCTGCAAGCGAGCGCGAGCGCAGCCGTCAAGACGGTCAATATCCGAGGTCGAAAGACAAGAGCAGGGTGTACGCGCGTCATCTTCGGATGATGACCCCAAGCTCGGCCCGCCAACAACAAAAAATCACAACAACGCAGCGCCACGGCGTCGCAATAAAATCACTTGCCACGCTCTCTTTTGACCGCGGACTCGCTGGCCGACTCGCATGTCGCGGCGAGCGCCACCGGCCTCGCCCCCCACATCGAGGATCATCGCCACTGGCCGCGAGCACAACCGCTAGAGCGGCTCGCCTGCAACCAGCAAGAGTTCGCGACCCGAAGCAAGTTCGAGCTTCACACGGGCACCGGGCGACACCTTGAGCAGAGTCTTGTAGCGATAGAAGTCCGCGCCGGTCACCGGCTGACCGTCGATCCTGACGATTTCATCGCCCACTTTAAGGCCAGCCGCGGCCGCCGGACCACTCGCGCGCACAAAGGCCACCTTCGGCCGCCGCTGCTCCGTCTCGATCTCCGCCGCGAACTCCTTGTGTTTAAAACCCAGGTCACCAATATCCTGTCGACGCTCGACGCGCTTCGCCACCAGCAGAATCTCGCCGAGATCCTGCTCCGCGGGAGTCGCACTCAGGCGGTGCGGAATCAGCACAACCTCGTAGCGCTCGACGCTCGTCTCTGCGACGGCGATCACGTTCACCAACCCGGTGGGCACGCCCTCGACGACAAAGCGACCCTGCTCATCCGAGAGATCCTTGCCGTCGGCAGGCTTGCCTCCGTACTGAATCCAGGCCTCTCTGTGGATCGACACCCGAATGCCCGCGATCGGTTCTCCGCTGTCCGCATCGACCAGGCGACCCCGAACCGTGAGCCGGGGCCGGAGCACAACCTCGAGACCGTGCACCTCGCCTCCTTCCTCCAGCAGAGCCTTCGTCGCCATCGTCTTACTTCCCTCAGCTGCGCTTAAGGACACCTCGTAATTGCCCGGCGGCAGGTTGCTGATCGTCCACAGGCCCTCGCTGCGAAAAAACGCATCCGACTCCCGGATACCCAGCGCATCATCCCTGACAGTGACCTCAAAATGCTCCGGTGCTCCGCCACCGTCGAGCATCACGCGCCCGGAGATCGACCCCGTGCTCTGCAAGATCAGATCGATCTCCGAGCCCGTGCGCACCCCCTCCATAACGCCCTCACCACCGCTCTTGCGGCTCGCGAAGACGGTGTAGGTGCCCTCTTCGGCGAGCTTCGTCAGCTCAAAGCGACCATCTTCGTCAGTGAGCACCGGCTGGCGGCCCCAAGAGCCCAAGCCCCAGCGGATCCACTCCCGGCTGCCGCTTCCCGAGGATGCCTGGCTGTCGCTCTCGCGCCGCATATCGATGAACGCGTCGATGATCGGCTCACCGCCCCCACCGAGCACTCGCCCGCTTATCTGCCCGCTCTGCGACCCGACCACCAGCTCGACCTCCGTGGTCTCACCGACGCGCACCGATACCTTCTGGCCCGCAGTATCATCATCGCTCGCCCCCGGCGCGCGCATGCCCTGCCCATCGCGACTGGCGTAGATCCGATACTCACCAGCGATGATGTTTGTGAGGGTGAAATGACCGCGGTCATCGACCTTCGCGTACTTCGTGTCAGTGCCCTTCGCATTCACCAAGATCCCGCCCACAGGATCACCCCTCTCATCGCGCACGACCCCGGTGACCTGACCGCCCGCAGGCAGTTCGACGACAATCCCCAAAAGGTCCTCGTCCGCGGCAATCTCGATCTCCAAGGGCTCGCCTCGGGGATAGTTATCGGTCATTGTCTGGAGCCTGTAGGTGCCCGGTAGTAGCCCCTTGATCGCAAATTTTCCGTCCACCGCAGTCGTTGTGTGACCGGTGGTCCGCTGAGTCCTGTGCTCGCCGGCCATCATCGACGCGTACAGCAACACAGAGCCCGCAGCTCCGCCCGCAGCATCGACCACGATCCCGCGGATCGATCGCCCTGGACGCACCGACCAGACGAGATCTTGGACCGCCCTGTCCTCGACGATCAAATCTGGATACTTGGCTTCGCTGATATAATCATCACAGTCTACAGATACAGTATATGTACCCGGCAGCAGGCCATGGACCTCGACACGCCCGTCCTCTTGCCCAGTATTGCGCAGCCCCCATCGGTCCTTACGAGAGCTGTTCTTAAAGCGAACGGTGGCAAAGGAGCAGGGGATTTCGCCATCGATGAGGACAACGCCGCTCACCGAATGAGCGGGGTGCACTCGCAGGACAACGGGCTCGGAGGTCTCGCCAAAGCCGATCTGGACTCTCCCGTCCGCAAGGCCCGTAGAGGTGGCGCCCACGGCCTTGAGTTTGTAGGCCCCCGGCTGCAGTCCGCTGAGGCGAAATCCCCCGTCCTCTGCGCTGTACGTCGACGGAGAGGGCCCTAGTGAATCGTGCAGCGAGACCTTTACATCGGCGAGCCCCTCCCCCGAATCGGCCCAGACAACCTTGCCGACGATCACCGACTCTGGGGTCATGAAAATTTCGACGAAGGTACCCGGTACCAGGACCCACAACTGGCCCCCTGCATAGCCCTCTGAGAAGGCCTCGATGGTGCTGCTCTTGTCGGCCGGGAGCCAGAGCGAAAAACGTCCCTCGGCGTCGCTCCGAGTGAACGAATCGCCACCCACGGCACCACCAAACCAACCATCGCGACCCCTACACGACACGTAGGCGCCCTCCACCTCGCCGCCCGAGACATCCTTGACAACCCCCAAGACCTCAAAGCCCCCCCGTTTCAGCGTAAAGTCGACGCCCTCACGGGTCTGGCCGGCGAGTAAGCGAACCTTGATCAGCCGATGCTTTTGCACCCCTAGGCGAGGCCGGTAGCGAACGGGCAGATAGCCCCGCGCCGACGCGGAGAGCCGCTGCGTCGCTCCGAGCATACCCACCAAGGTGTAGCGGCCATCATCACCGGTCAATGCACAGATGGGCGGCAGATAAGCGGCCACGGCAATCGTGCTGTCGGACAACCGGGAGCAGACCTGCGCGCCGACGATCGGCATCCCCTGCTCGTCTAGCACAACCCCCGTCGCTGCGGCGCGGGGCGCCTTCCAAAGGTCGCTCGTAGGTTGCCCGGGCAAGCGCTCGACGGCACGGCGCGTTGACGCCTGCACTCCTGTGAGCACATCGTCGGTCGCCCGCTTCGCGACCCCATCGCCGCCGCCCTCGCTGCCGAGCCAGACCCAGAGTCCAAACACAGCCGCGACCACGGCCAACAGCGCCAACACGTACACCCTGAATCTGCCCGGCGCCGTCGTCATCGTCCGACATTCTACCGCCATCCAAGCGCAATGTGGGCCTCATTGGCGGCTCGATGCACCTGCGACGGCTCTGATTTCAGGCTAGAACACAGCCTGAACGGCTTCACCGACACGCGATGAAACCGCGACGGCGAGGTCGCTCGTCAACCCGGAACCATACAGAAGGGCTTTTCGATCATCAACTCGTCCGCAGGATCGATGTTGCATTCAGTCTCCTTGGGCTTGGCAAAAATCCGCACGGAATCGACGTCTGTGGTGTCCACCTGAATCATCGTCGCGTCCGCGTATTCGCCGGGCTCCAACACCTGATCGAAGGGCAGCTCTTGGTCGAGGGTCTCGACGTCCATCTTCGTCACATAGACTTTGATCGTCGCCCCCGCTGTCAACGCGACGGCACCGACGTTGCCGAGCTGCACCCAAAAATTCGCTAAATTCGGCCCGGCGCACTCGTTGATACAGCTCTCGGGCGCCACGACCACGAGATCCGGCGCCGCAGTACCATTATTATCCGAGAGATCGCCAGAGCGGAAATTATTGTAGCTCTTCCAATTTTGCTCGGCATTTTGCGGGATCGTGCCGTCGTCGTTTGTGTTTGTAATATGATAGGCGTGCTGGTTCCAAATGCGTCGACCTGGCCGCCACGAGAGATCCATATCGCCGACCACCGTGATGCCTGAATAATTACCCATATAGGGCTCTGAGACGAAGACAATCTCGACCTGATCGTCATTGTCGACATCGGCGATCACCGGGTACTCGAGGCGAGTGCCGCTATTGTGTTCGGTGAGTTTGAGCTTGGTCGCGCCGTCGATGCCCGAGTATACATAGAGGTTGATCTCGTCGGCATACACCACCTCGGCGATGCCGTCGCCCTCAAAGTCGTAGACCGACGAGCCGGTGATCCCAGAGGAGCCGTCTTGGGTAGTATTGGTCCAGAGCACGCTACCATCGCCCTCAAACACCGAATACCGACTTGCCCCGGCAACGCCGATCTCGGGCAGACCATCGCCGTCGAAGTCAGCGATCGTCGGCGGCCCGCCGCGACCGCCCGGGATCGCAACACTCCAGAGCACAGCCCCGTCTTGGCTCGCCTGCAGGCGAAGCGTGCCATTGCCGACAACGACGATCTCAGGCACACCGTCGAGATCAAAGTCGCCGACCGCGGGGTATCCGTCGGCCTCGCCGTTGAACCAAATATCGCCGCCTGCGATATTGTAGACCGCATTGCCGACAACAACCTCTTGATCGCCATCACCGTCCAGATCGACCGCAAAGGACATGCTCGCGGCACCGTACACAGATCCATTACCGTGAGTCCCGGCGCCGAGCAGGTTGCCTTCGTTGTCGAGGATCGCCCGACCCGCGACAAGCTCAGGCACACCGTCGCCATTCATGTCGGAGATCGACACCGCCACCTCGAGACTCCCTACGTGTGCGGTAAGCGGCGCTGACTTCCATTTCACGGTACCGTCGTGCTCAAAGGCGATCACCTCATGGGCACCCGTGCTCGAGAGCAGCTCGACGGTACCATCACCATCGATATCGGCACCAGAGAGCACTCGCTCACGACCAAGGCCGACCGAATTTACGTTGATGAGTTCGCTCGTGCCGTCGCCAGAGATCGCTCGCAGTACCCCGTCTCCGCCGCCGTATGCGATGTATGCGACATCAGGCATATCCTCGTCATTGATCATCCCGTCCATATTGTCGTCCGAGAGCTGGACAACGATCGGCGCGCTCGCGCTGGCGGCCCCCGGCAACATCTCGAAGCTGCTTTTGTGCCATTCGATCACCGGATTAAATGTGCCTACCTGGGGCTCATTTTTGCATTCGGCATCAAAGTCACCGAAGTAACCAGCTGGTGGGTCGTCGCCGCAAAAACCACCGCCGCCGGTCGTCGTCGCATCGGTGGTCGTGCCCTCGGTCATTGAGGTTCCTGACTCCGTCGCGCTCTCGTTCACTCCGGTCTCGGTAGTCGACCCAGTGGTCGCCGAATCGCTCGCACCGCTGGCAGATGTGCCCTCACTGGCGCTCGCACTGCCTTCGCTGTCTGTCGCCGTCGCTGTCGCTGTCGCCGTCGCCGTCGTGTTCAGGCCGCTGCCCTCGGAGCCGGCATCGCTATCACCGCTCGTGCCGTTACAACCACTCGTGACCATGAGCATGAGCGCAGCCCCCGTGAGAAACTGACCTCTACCGGTGATCCGCGAGCCTCTAATTCGTAGCATGCGTCGATAGTAAACGCCTCCGTAAGCCCTCCACAAGCGCCAATAATGGCCCCCCTGGCTCGCCTACATTATGCTACTTAGACTTTTGAACGCGATCTATATCGCGCATCGAATCACAACATACAACTCTCTGTGAGCGTTAACTATTAACCTTGTATTGCCTGCGTAGATCCCATTTCGAAGGGGCCCGGGTCGCTCTCGGCGGATGACCGACCCCGGAGATCCAGCGCGTGTGTGCGCAGCATGACCTCGGGCTCCAACCGTGACGACCCGCGAATGATCGCACAGGACCCTCCACGAACGCGGAGAGCGAGGAGTCCCATGCGCCACCGGGCAAAGAGGAGCGCTGGCAAAGAAATCCTCCCGGCATCGAGGCCGCCGGCCCCCTACTGGGCGATGTCCGCAACCCTTTAGATCTCTCGTCAGCCCGGCACCATGCAGAAGGGCGCCTTGATCGTCAGTTCATCCGCCGGATCGATGTTGCACTCGGTCTCCTTAGGCTTGGCGAAGATCCGCACCAGATCGACATCAGCCGTATTTACTTGAATCATCATCGCATCCGCGTATTCACCGGGCTCTAGCACCTGCTCAAAGGGCAGTTCTTGGTCGAGAGTCTCCACGCCCATCTTGGTGACATAGACCTCGATCGTCGCCCCCGCCGTCAACGCAACCGCGCCGACGTTGCCGAGTTGTACCCAAAAATTCGCCAGGTTCGCCCCGGCGCACTCGTTGATGCAGCTCTCTGGCGCCACCACCACCAAATCCGGCGCCGCCGTACCGTTATTGTCCGAGAGATCGCCGGAGCGGAAATTATTGTAGCTCTTCCAATTTTGCTCGGCGTTTTGCGGGATCGTGCCATCGTCATTTGTATTGGTAATATGATAGGCGTGCTGGTTCCAAATACGCCGACCCGGCCGCCACGAGAGATCCATATCACCGACCACAGTGATCCCCGCATAGTTGCCGTTGTAGGGCTCCGAGACAAAGACGATCTCGACCTGACCGTCGTTATCGACATCGGCGATCACCGGGTACTCGAGGCGAGTGCCGCTGTTGTGCTCGGTGAGCTTGAGTTTGGTCGCGCCGTCGAGCCCAGAGTACACATAGAGGTTGATCTCGTCGGCGTAGACCACCTCGGCAATGCCGTCGCCCTCAAAGTCGTAGACCGACGAGCCGGTGATCCCAGAGGAGGCATCTTGGGTGGTATTGGTCCAGAGCACGCTGCCATCGCCCTCAAACACCGAATAGCGGCTCTTGCCGGCGACGCCGATTTCGGGCAGGCCGTCGCCGTCAAAATCGGCGACCGTCGGCGGCCCACCGATGCCGCCCGGGATCGCGACGCTCCAGATCACGGCACCGTCTTCGCTCGCCTGCAGGCGCAGCTTGCCGTTGGAGACAACGACGATCTCGGGGGCGCCGTCGAGATCAAAATCGCCGATCGCGGGGTATCCGTCGGCCTCGCCGTTGAACCAGATATCGCCGCCTGCGATGTTGTACAACGCATTTCCGACAACGACCTCCTGATCGCCGTCATCGTCGAGATCGACCGCAAACGACATGCTCGCAGAGCCGTTTTGATGGGGCGCAGCGCCGACCCCATGGGTGCCCGCGCCGATCAGGTTGCCTTCGTTGTCGAGGATCGCCCGACCGGCGATGATCTCGGGCACGCCGTCGCCGTTCATGTCTGAGATCGCCACCGCGACCTCGTAGATACCGACATGCGGAGTGATCGGTGCGGACTTCCACTTCACCGTGCCGTCGTGCTCGAAGGCGATGATCTCCCGTGCACCCGTGCTCGCGATCAACTCGACGATGCCGTCGCCGTCGATATCCGCCCCCGCGAGCGCCTTGTCGCGGTCGAGGCCGACCGAGTTTACGTTGATGAGTTCGCTCGATCCATCCCCAGAGATCCCGCGCAGGACTCCGTTGCCGCCGCTGTAGGCGATGTATACGACGTCCGGCATATCGTCGTCATTGATCATTCCGTCCATGTTGTCGTCGGAGAGCTGAACGACGATCGGCGCACTCGCGCTGGCGGCCCCGGGCAACATCTCGAAGCTGCTTTTATGCCACTCGATCACCGGATTAAATGTGCCTACTTGGGGCTCATTTTTACATTCGGAGTCAAAGTCGCCGAAATAGCCAGCCGGTGGGTCATCGCCGCAAAAACCAGCGCCGCCGGTCGTCGTCGTGTCGGTCGTCGTGCCCTCCGTCATCGAGGTGCTGGACTCCGTCGCGCTCTCACTCACTGCGCCGGTCTCCGTAACCGTGCCAGTGGTCGCAGAGTCGCTCGCGCCACTGGCAGATGTGCCCTCAGTGGCGCTCGCGCTGCCCTCACTGTCGGTCGCCGTTGCCGTCGCCGTCGCCGTCGTATTCAGACCGCTACCCTCGGAGCCCGCCTCGCTCTCACTACCGCCGCCATTACAGCCGCTCATGACCGCGGTGATGAGCGCAGCCCGCGAGAGGAGCCGACCGCACCCAGAGATCTTTGAGCCGACGAGTTGCATCATGCTGCAATAGTAGACGCTCGACAGGTGCGGACTCAGCCCAAACTCGATCCTGACAGAAGCTCGATCCGTTGCGCCCACGCCCAGCCGATCCCGCGCGAAGCTCAGTCCCACGGCATCTGCTCCGAGCAGGATCTGCAAGCTGGCCGCCCAACGTCGTGCCGCCCAAAGCTCGATGCGAGCGGTAGTCAAAGCCGGGCTGGACCCGCCCAAGGCTCGGAGATCGCCAAAGAACACCGATCCGCGCCGGGCTTCGTGTTGCGGCGCCCTGCCCCCGGCTCCTGATTACGCCGCGCAGGCGAGCGCGGGCGCCCCCTCGCCCTCCGAAGACCCTCTGCGGGGCGCAAACGACCCGGCAGAAGCATTCTTCGGCCGCGCGCGCAAATGCAGCCGACGAGCTAGCCCTCTTTCGCGGCCTCTCGTACAATCGGCCGCCTTGAGTAGTTCGACCGATACCCGCCTCCCGATGCCCTCCGTGGTGCCGCTGGCCGCTGGTCTCGCGGCCGCTGCGGTGACCACCATGCTGCCCCAGCAACCGCTCATCGGCGCCTTCGCCGGCTTGTTGGCGGGCGCGAGTGGCTGGTACCTCGCCAGTCAGGCCGAGCTCCTGCTGCTCCGCTTTAGCGACGAACGCAAGGCGTTAAAGGCGAGCGAAGAGCGAGAGAACAAGGCGTCCAACGCCCGTACCCAAGAGCTCAAAGCCCTCGCCGAGTCGACCGAGAGCCGGCTTCGTGCCTGTGAAAAAGAGCTGCTCGAGGCCCGCACCCGCAGCGCCAGTGCCGAGGGCAAAGCAGAGGCGCTCTCCGGTCGAGTCGCCGGCGCAGAGGCGAGTACCGAGGCGGCAAGGCGCAAGCTCGAGGCCACCGAGACCCAGCTCAAAGAGACCCAGAGCCAACTGCACGCGCTCCAGGTGAGCCCCGACGGCGCCCGCATCCGCGACGATCTCGAGGCCGCGACCCGGCGGATCCGCAAGCTCGAGGCCGAACTCGAAGAGGCCAACGCCGAGCAAAACTCCGCCCGCACGCTGCGCGCAGAGCAACGGGATCTCGAGGGCAAGCTCGCCGAGATCGCCGTGCAACGCGACGGCGCCCTCCGAGATGCCGACGAACTCCGAGTGATGCTCGACCAGGGCCTTCCCACAGGCACTCTGGACCCCGAGACCGAGGCGACGCTCGACGAACTCAGCGAGGGTTTTGGCGGCACCGCAACCGCCATCGAAGAGACCTTTCAGGCGCTCACAGCGATGAATTCGGGACTCACGGGCATCGCCGAAAACGTCGAAAATTTGGCCGCCAACGCCGAAGAGAGTTCGAGCTCGATCCTCGAAATGGCCGCCGCCAACGACGAGGTCGCCGAGAGCATGCAGAGCCTCGCCAGCTCGGTCCAAGAGACCGCGACCTCGATCGAAGAGATGACCTTTTCAGTCCGCGAGGTCGCCAAAAATATCGAAGCCCTGTCGTCGACTGCCGAAGAGACCTCGGCGGCGATGAACGAGATGGACATCTCGATCCAGCAGGTCGAGAACAACGCCAATCAGACCGCCGAACTCTCCGAGGAGGTCGTGCGCGCCGCCGAGGGCGGGGTCGATGCGATCAACCAGACCATCGAAGTCATCAATCTGATCAAGACGTTCTCGGCCGACGCGGTTTCGGTGATCAGCCGTCTAGGCTCGCGGATCCACGAGATCGGCAAGATCCTCAGCGTTATCGATGACGTCTCCGAGCAGACCAACCTGCTCGCCCTCAACGCGGCGATCATCGCCGCCCAAGCCGGCGAGCACGGCAAGGGTTTTGCGGTCGTCGCCGACGAGATCAAGGACCTGGCCGAACGCTCAGCTTCGTCGACCAAAGAGATCGCCGAGATCATCAAGGCGGTTCAGCGAGAGAGCCGCAACGCGGTCGAGGCGGTGCAGCGATCGAGCACCGCAGTCGACGACGGTGTCCGCGTCTCGCACCAGGCCGAGGATTCGCTCAAGCGGATCTCCGAATCGGCCCGGCGCTCCACCGGCATGGTCCGCGAGATCGCCCGTGCGGCCGTCGAGCAGACCCGCGGCTCCAAGCAGGTCACCGACGCGATCAATGTCGTCGCCACCACTGTCCAGCAGGTCGCCTCCGCCACCGCCGAACAGGCCCGCGGCGCCGAGCAGATCATGCGCTCCGCCGACCGCATGAAGACGATCACCCACCACGTCGAGCGCTCCACCCAGGAGCAGACCCGTGGCTCACGCCAGATCACGCGGGCGATCGAGGTCATCTCCGAGATGGTCGGCCAGCTCTCGATCGCCCAGCGCTCACAGGCACAGGGCGCCGGCACCATCCTCGACGGCCTAAAATCCGTGCGCGAGGCGACGCTCTACCAGCGCACGCTGCTCGACCAGATCTCAACCCGGGTCAACGAGCAGAGCTAACCAACCCGTGGCTCGCGAGCAGCGGCCTCTCAGGGCCCGCGCACTCGCCGCCCTGAGCCTCGCTGCTCCTCGCCGCCCCGGACGGACGCTGCTATTGTGGCCTCCGTGTTCGGCATGGGCATCACCGAGATCCTGCTGGTCGGGATCGTCATCTTGCTGCTCTTCTCACCGAAAGAGCTGCCCGCCATGATCAGGAACGTCGCCCGCCTCTACGGGTCGCTGCGCCGGACCGCCGAGGACTTTCGTTCGCAGGTCATGGAAGCCGAGGAACTGCGCGAGCCCTTTGAAGAGATCCGCGACGCCTATCAAGGCACCAAGGCCCAGATCGCCCAGGCCCAGGGCGCCGCCCGCCGCGAACTCGCCAAAGCCCGTCTAGAGGCCCGTATGGCCGAACAACGCCTCAAACGGCTGGCCCGCGAAGAGAGCACGCTGGCGCCCAAAGACCCGCCAGAGGGCACCAAAACGGGCGCACTCAAAGGTACCGAGACCGCCAACCCCGTGGCCGCAGCGGTGGCCGCAACAAGCCCCGATCCCGTGACCTCGGTACCGCCCACCAAACAAGCACCTGCGGAGCCCAGTAGCCCCGACAGCCCTGACGAGCGCGGAGCCGCGTGATCCCCGTGATCCCCGTGATCCCCGTGGCCAATCCCGAGACGCCCGCAACGAGCCCGCTATGAGCCCCAACGACGACGCGCAAAATGGCCTCGACGACCTCGCCCAGGGTCCCGACGGCGACCAGCCGATGTCCTTTTGGGACCACCTTGCAGAGCTCCGCGGCGCCCTGATGAAGTCCGCGCTGGCGGTCGTCGCCGGCTTCATCATCTGTTTTTCGTACGCGGCGCAGATCCGCGAATTCTTGGCGAGGCCGCTGCACACTGCCTGGATCGAGGCCGGTCTTAAAGGCGAGCCCGAGCTCCAGGTACTGGCGATGATGGATGCGTTCATCACCGACGTCCGAGTCGCCGTCGCCGCGGGCATCTTCCTCGCGACGCCGGTAATTTTTTACCAGCTGTGGATGTTCATCTCGCCAGGCCTCTACCGCAAAGAGAAACGCTTCGCGATCCCCTTCGTCGCCGCCAGCGTCTTCATGTTTCTGCTCGGCGCCACCTTTTGCTACCTCTTGGTGCTGCCGTGGACGATCCAATGGCTCTTCGGCTACACCCAGTCGAGCGCCGGCAGTACGCCGGTCATCTACAACCTCACGCTCAACGATTACATCCGCGATACCACCAAAATCCTGGTGGCCTTCGGCTCTGTCTTTGAGTTCCCACTGCTCGCCGCCTTCCTCGCGGCAGCCGGTGTCATCGACCACATGACACTGCTCCGCTTCTGGAAAGTCGCGATCGTCGTGATGTTTGTGATCGCGGCATTTTTAACCCCGCCCGAGCCGGTCTCCCAGATGATGATGGCGATCCCCATGATCGCGCTCTTCTTCCTCAGCGTCGGCATCGCCTACGTGCTGTCGCGACCCCACAGGCAGGCCCGCGAAGATCTGATCGCCCGGATCGACGATTCGGATTCCTGAACAAAGCTCCACTAACGAAGCGTCATGAACGCTGTTTAGGAGGTCTAAATCGCCGAAAGGGCGGACTCTGAGGGGTTTTTCTGGGCCGTCAAGAGCGTTCTCTGCGCGCTTTTTGCGTCAAGCGTCAAGAGACTAGGCCAAGGGCGAATTCTCTCCTATTCTCCGGGCCCTATGGTTTCTGCTTCAAGTTGGACCTCGTGGACCAAGCTCTTGGTCCTGCCCTTCGCCTCCGCGCTGCTCCTCCAGAGCGGCTGTATCTGCGGCCCTGGGCCGAACGTCGGTGGTTACGACGAAGAGTTTAAAGACCCGCCAAAGTCCATCCAAGGCGTGAAGTTCGTCGAGAGCAAAAAGGGCGGCGACCCCGGCGTCGTTGGCTGCGCCGATGGCCAGCGCGAGGGTTTTGCGGACCTCAAAAAGCACCCGCGGATCGCCGGCTGCCTGGTCTCCTGGCCGGGCGTCAAGAGCCTGCGCGACGCGCCCACGGGCAAGGTCTGCGGCGACGACGGCGAGGTCTGCGAAGTCCCCGCCGATGCCTGCTCACCGGGCTGGCACGTCTGCGGCACCAACGGCAAAAACACCGATCTCAAGTCGCACACCAGCTGGCGCGCCTGCGACAAAGAGACCGGCCCGGGCAAGTTTATCGCCGCGATCAGCCACGGCCAAACCGACGAACTCTGCCCGCCACCGCCCACCGCGAGCACCCAGTTCCCCTGCATGGAGTCCGGCTACTGCTCCGAGCCCGTCTGCTGCGGCGAGGATTGCCAGTACGGCAAGTGCCGCGACGCCGTCTGGCGCGGCAAGACCAAAATCTCACTCGGCAAGGCTGAGGGCTGCGGCGCTGCAACCTCCGAGCGCAACGGCGGCATCCTCTGCTGCTTCGACGGCTCGGGCAATCCCAAGCCCGCCGCCCCGACGCCGCCCCCTCCGACCGCAGCTTCGGAGAGCGACTCGGCAAGCGCGGGTGACAGTGACAGCGCCGGTGGCAGCGCGAGCGCCGGTGGCAGCGCGAGCGCCGGTGGCAGCGGCAGTGCGAGCGGCAGCGCCGGAGCGGCGCCGATCGACACCACCAAAACCGAGGCCAATGCTCCCTCTGGACCGGTCGCCGACCCAACACGCTCGCCGACGGCAGTCGTAGGCGCCAAGCCCACGGCTCCGCCTCCCACCTGATCTCGGGCGCCTCTTCGACCCAAGAAAGAAAAAGGAAAAAGGAAAAACCCGTCGGTGCTCACCGGCGGGTTTTTTCGTGGGTCCAGGGCACAGCGACACACGTAAGAGACAGCAAAAAAAAGAAAAACCCGCCGGTGCTCACCGGCGGGTTTTTTCGTGTGGGCCGTGAAGACTTTTCAGGCCGCGAGCTCACCGCTGCGAGCTTGACTCACGTAGTTCTCGACGGCCCAACGCTCGGGCCGACCGACCTCGACGACCGGCGAGGTCACAACATCGGCGAGGCGCCCCCAAAACTGGATCCGACGACCGAGCCAGCGGGGATCCTGGCCCTGCGCTGGCACTTGAATCGCGCGCAAGCGGAGCGCCGCATGATTGCGGAACCACGACCCCGACTCGCGATCGCGGACACCGACGCATTCGTCCTCGCGGAGGTGGTACTCGGTGAATTTTGTGGCGAAGACCCGATGTCGACGGCGGTTGTCAGCTGGCATAGACATGTAGGCAACTGTCCTACACATTGAGATGCTCCGGCAAGAAAGGCGCTCGTTCTGGGGCTCCGCGCGAGTCGCGACCTGGGCACTAGGCCCTGCTATGCTGCTGCCGTGGCGTACAATCGCTCCCTCGTGCTGCCCCGTTTCGGTCGCGGGCCGCTCTTCTACGGCCTGGCGATCGCGCTCCTCAACATGCTGATCGCCGATCAGCCCTACGCCACCCACCTAGTGTTGGGCCCGGGTTTTGCGGGCGGCGAGTACTGGCAACCGCTCAGCTCGCTCTTCCTCTTCCCGGAGGGGCGCATCGAGGGACTCATCGGCACCTTCCTTATCCAGTGGGTCATCGGCACTGCGGTCGAAGACCGCCTCGGGCGCGCCCGCTACTTCGCGCTCCTGCTCGGCGCTGGACTCACAGCCAAGCTCACGCTCGCGCTGCTCAGCCTCGCCTGGCCGAGCCTCGTAGAGATCGCCGTCGGCGGCTCCTTGCCCGCGGACTTCGCCGCCGTCGTCGCCTTTGGTGTGCTCTTTGCCGAACGCCGGCTTAGCCTCTTCGGCGCCCTCACCCTCAGCTCGCGCACGCTTTCGTTGATCATCGCCGGCCTGGCCCTGCTCGCCCCGCCTCTGCGCGGCGCCCCCTGGTCGACGGTCATCCTGCACGCGGTCGCCATGACGGTTGGCTTCCTCGCGATTGCCCGCCCCTGGCGCCCGGGCGCTGGGTCGGGCACAGTCGGCGGGCGCCGGTCCGCAAACAAGCGCAAGGCAAAGAAGCCAAAGCAAAAGCAAAAGCAAAAGCAAAAGCCAAAGCATCTCCGCCTGCTCAACTGACAACACTGACAACACCGGCTCTACCTCGCCGTGCCCCGCAAAGCGCAAGACGAACCCGATCTCGGGCTGACAACGACCTTTCAGCCGCCGACCGCATCACGGCAGGTGCGACGAGTCGTTCTCAGTGTCACCACAGGGCCCGACGAGGGCACCCAGATCCAGGTCACGCGCTCGCGGCTGACAATCGGTCGGGCTGCCGTCAACGATCTGGTGCTCTGCGACACCGCGATTTCTGGGGTGCACGCCGAGCTCCTGGTCGACCGCCGCGGGATCCTGCTCCGCGATCTCGGCAGCACCAACGGCACCGAGGTCCAGGGCGTCAGGATCCGCGAAGTTTGGCTCGATCCGGGGGCCAACATCCAGATCGGCAAGACAACGATCAACCTGCTCGCCGCCGACGAGGTCAACGTACCGCTCTCGCGCAGCGATCACTTTGGTGCGCTCTACGGCCAATCAACCACCATGCGCGAGGTCTTCGCGATCCTCGAGCGCATCGCCGGCACCGACATGAGTGTGATGATCCGCGGCGAAACCGGCACCGGCAAGGAGTTGGTCGCCCGCGCCCTCCACGACGAATCATCGCGACTGCGCGGGCCCTTTGTCGTGCTCGACTGCGGCTCTCTGCCCCGCGAACTCGCCGAGGCCTCGATCCTGGGCCACAAAAAGGGCTCCTTTACCGGCGCAACCTCGGATCGCCCCGGTGCCTTTGAGGAGGCCGACAAGGGCACCCTCTTCCTCGACGAAATCGGCGAGCTGCCCCTCGAGCTGCAACCCAAACTGCTGCGTGTGCTCGACCGCCGCGAGGTGCAACGCATCGGCGAGCACCAGGTGCGCAAGGTCGACACCCGGGTGGTCGCCGCCACCCACCGCGATCTGCGAGCGATGGTCAGCCGCGGCGAATTCCGCGAGGATCTCTACTTTCGCCTCTCGGTGATGACCGTCGAGCTGCCGCCGCTGCGCGATCGCGGCGAAGACGTGATCATGATCGCCGAGCGCTTTTTAGAAGCCTTTCGGGCGGCGCGCGGGCAGGCGCCCAGTCTCGGCGCTGCCGCGAAGACAGCGCTGCTCGCCGAGCGCTGGCCGGGCAACGTGCGCGAGCTTAAAAATACCATCGAGCGCGCGGCCTACCTCGCCAGCGGCACCGTCGAACCCAACGATCTACACCTCGGTCGACGGGCCGCACCGCCGCCGCCACCTCCCCCCAAAACCGTGCAAACGGGCCCCGGCGCGTGCTTTCCAGAGGAGCTCTTCTCGTCGCCCTTTAAGAGCGCCAAGCAGTCGCTCATCGACGAGTTTGAGCGCCGCTATTTCTCCCGTCTGCTCACCCAGACAAGCGGCAACCTGAGCCGCGCCGCCGCCGAGGCGGGCATCACCCGCTACTACCTCCGCGAACTGGTCAAGCGCCTCAAGATCCCGCGCTCGGGGGTCGAATGAGTCCGCCCGCAACACTCGCGCGAGCGCTTGGCCTTTGCCTTGGCCTTTGCCTCGCCTGCAGCGGCGATGCCAAGACCCCGGAGGCCGCCGCCAAGGCGTTCGTCCAGGCCGCTCAGCGCGGCGATACCGACAAGCTCCTGCCACTCCTCGAGCACGCCGCACTCGGCCGCCTGCAGACCGCAGCCGAGCGAGCCAGCCACCACGTCGGCGGTCGGCGCACGATCGGCCCCCACGAGATGTTGCAGGTGACCGACGTCGATCCGATGCTCCGGGTCGCCCGCGTCGAGGTTCTCGACAACGACGGAGCGACCGCCCATGTGCGGCTTCACGGCAGCCAAGGGCAGTCTGCCGAGCTCGCGCTGATCTATGAGGACGACGCTTGGCGCGTCCAGATCCCGCTCCCACCGCAGACCCACCGCCATGACCCCTAGCGCCCCCGCCCCCACGACGACGCCCCGCGGCCCACACCGGTTCGCATGGCTCCAGACCTGGCTCCTGCCGCCCCTGCTCGGAGCGCTGGTTCTCTGCATTTACATCTTCACGATCGTGCCGGTGAAATCCCGCCCTTGGTACGTGCCGCCGCGGCCCAAACCCGGCAAGAGCATCGTCTTTCGCAGCCTCAACCGCTCGGCTGAGGCCATCGACAAGGCCGCGCTCAAGGCCGAACGAGAGGCCAGGCTCGCAAAGAGCCGAGCGGCCCGCGAGAAGACCAAGAAGGACCGGGAGGAGCGGAAGAATCGGAAGGACCCGAAGGGAGCGAAGAACCCGAAAAACCCGAAAAACCCGAAGAACCCGAAGAACCCGAAGAACCCGAAGAACCCGGACACCGCGAGCGGTCGGGCTGCGGGGCTTCCTGCTGCAAACAAGGTACGCGCCTTCATCACGGCGCGGCCAAAGTCTGTGCTCGACTCCCTTGAGCAACGCTACGGAGCCCTGCCGCTCAGTGATGAGCCCGTCGACGAGAGCTGGGCCAGCGCACACAAGGCTCTGCACTTCCAACTCTTCGCGCTCACTCGCGACCGGGTCTTTGACGGTGCCCCGGATACGCCCTCGCTCAGCCTTCGCGAGGTCCGCTGTCATTCGCTCCGCTGCGAGCTAGTTCTCGCGACGCCCTACGCCCACGAACTCCACCTCATCACCGAGGCTCTGGCCTCCCTGCGTTGGCATCGGCGCTCGCTCTGGCGGAGCTTTGTCCGCGCCGATCTCCAGGGCAAAACAGCCACGCGTAAGACCTTCGAACTCCACCTGGTGGTGACCTTTGCCGCCGACCTCATCGCCCTCCACGACATCCAGTACGACGGCGACGACCTGACCCAAAAAAACCCCATGAGCCCGACCGGTACCACCCACCGTTAGCCTGGGCCACATCGCGGGCGCTCGCACGGACACTGGCGCACAAACAAACGCCCGATTAACGACAACAGCGCCGAGTTCCTACCTCGAAAACGCGACCCTGCGGCCGGATCAGACCTCGATCGAGCGCGCTATGCTTGCTCCGCTCCTCGCTGACAGGCCCGCATGAACCTCATCGCCCTCGCCATCCCCGCATTTCTCGCGTTGATCGCCATCGAGGCGTTGATCGCCCGCGCGCGCCACAAACGGGTCTACCGGTTCAATGATGCGGTCGCCGATCTCGGCTGCGGACTCTCGAGCCAGATCGTCAGCTCTGTGCTGCTCGGGGCGATGCGCACTGCGGCCTATATCTGGGTATTCACGGAGTTCCGCTTTTGGGACCTCGACGATCTCGGAGTTATCCCGGCGTGGCAATGGCTCTTTGGCCTTGTCGGTGTCGACTTCCTCTACTATTGGTGGCATCGCGCGAGCCACGAGATAAACCTGCTCTGGGCCGCCCATATCGTCCATCACCAGAGCGAGGATTACAACCTCGCGGTCGCGCTGAGGCAGGCGTGGTTTACCGGTATGACCGCGCTGCCGCTCTTTCTCGTGCTCGGCTTACTCGGCCTTCCACCCCACATTTATCTGGTCTCTAAGTCGGTGAGCAGCCTCTATCAATTCTGGATCCACACCGAACTCATCGACCGCATCGGCCCGCTCGAATGGCTGCTCAATACGCCTTCCCATCACCGGGTGCATCACGCGATCAATGACGAATACCTCGATCGCAATTACGGCGGCATCCTGATCCTCTGGGATCGTCTCTTTGGCAGCTTTGAGCCCGAGCGCGCCCAGCCAGTCTACGGCACCACCCGGGCGCTAGAGAGCTTTAGCCCGATTTGGGCCAACTTTCATCACTTTGTCGACGTCGCCCGCAAGATCCGTCATTTCCCCCGTTGGCGCGACAAGCTGCGGGCGTGGTTCGTGCATCCCGGCTGGAGCCCCACACATCGCCAGAGCAGCCTCAGCGAGGCCGAACTCACACAGCGACGCCTGCACAAGTACTCCCCCCAATGTGCCAGTCCCTGGCTGCAGGTCTACATCGGCCTCAACGTGCTCGCGACGGTCTACGCGACCGCCACCCTGCTCGGTCAGGTCAAAACAATGTCGCTCTCGCTGACCCTGGTCGCGAGCATCCTCGTGGTCATGACAACCGCCGTCTGGGGCGGCCTCTTTGAGGGCAAACGCTGGGCCTGGCCCCTCGAGATCCTGCGCCTCGTCGGCGTTGCAGCGCTACTCCTGAGCCTGCTGCTGTCGGCGAGCTAAGGGGATACGTCGGCCACGCGGCTCTTAGAGCTTCACCACGAGTTTTCGACAGTGAATGCCGACTCCGGTGAGCTTGCCGCTGTTATCTGTGTAAAAGCTGAAGCTCTCGATCGCATCTCCCTCATTGCACGCCTTAATGACCTCAGAGTCGGAATCCCCTCCGAGCGGACCAACGACGACCGGATAACGCCCAAACACAGACCACTGGCCTTTGATCCGGACAACTCGCTCCTCTGCACATATCAGGCTAAGGGTCCTAATATGGGCATCGACCTCGCCCAGCACACCCACAGGGACCCTCTCTCCCGGGCACTCGAGTGAAAAGGGGTCTGCACCTTCGACCGGCTCGCCAACTAGATCACCGGCAACATCAGTCGCTACGATATCGACCCGGAAAGCCTTCGGCCAGGGTGCGACAAGCGAGTACTGGCCGCAAATTGCGGCGATTTGCGCGACTTGCTCGTTCACACCATCGTAGTGGCCGTAGAGCCCGGCACCTGCATCACATGCATGCTCAACTGGATCACCGCCTGCTACACCCAAGACATAAGCCAAGCTCAGACCTTCAAATTCAACGCCATCAGGGGGCCACATGCAATGCTCTAAACAGCCGTTTTGCTTGTCACTGGGTTTCTTAGGATCACACTGCTCGCCGACATCGGCCTCTCCATTACCACACTGTATCAGCTGGCACTCCTCGCACCCATCGTCCAGATTCTCCTCACATTCGTCATGCACAGACATGACTCCATCCCCACAGTAACTCTCAGCGCAATTTTTATTGCAATCATATGCATGTCCATATTTATTATTTATCCATCCATCATCGCATGCCTCGCCCTCCTCCACCACGCCGTTGCCGCACTCACCCGCGGGCTCGGTCGTCTCACCACCGGTCTCACTCGTTCCAACAGTCTCGCTGCTCGTTCCAACAGTCTCGCTGCTCGTTCCAACAGTCTCGCCGCCCCCCGAGCCTGTGGCGCTAGCGCTGCCCTCCGTGCCAATCGTGCTGCCCGTCGCGGCTGCGCTGGTACTGCTGCTCGTCGCGTTGGTGGATGTGCTCGCCGACTCATCACGGGACAAGTAAGAAGTATTGATATCGATGCAAGATCCCCCGAGAACCAACCCCAACACGGCCCCAAAGCGTCGTAACATCATTCCCTATCATACCGTGATAGGACCGCGCTGGCTACGCGCTCTGTCTCCGTAATTTGTGCCCGCTGGCCGCAGGGATCGATCGCACAGGCGCCTCGACCGGCATTCGAACGGTGAACACAGAGCCCCTTCCGACCTCGCTCTCAATCCCGATCGTGCCACCGAGTAACTCGGTAAAGTGACGACAAATCGTGAGCCCCAGGCCCGTCCCACCAAAGCGACGCGCCGTCGAGTTTTCCGCCTGGACAAAGGGCTCAAAGAGGTTCTCCTGCTGCTCGAGTGAGATACCGATACCGCTGTCACGAACCCAAAACTCGACCTGACCGGCCCCCACCAAGCGAGCGCCGAGCGCAATCGTGCCCTTCTCCGTAAATTTCGCTGCATTACCGAGCAAGTTGATGAGGATCTGTCGGATCTTGAGCTTGTCCGTCGTCGCCTCCCCGAGCTCCGAGTCGATCTCGATCACCAGATGATTGCCGCCGCGGGTGAGCAAGGGCTCGATCGCCGCACAGGCCTCCAGGATCACCTCTGTTATCGGGAATCGATAGCTCTCAACCAACACCTCGCCGGCCTCGATCTTCGAGATGTCGAGGATATCGTTGATAAGCCCCAAGAGATGACGAGCCGAGAGCCGAATCCGCCCGATGTCACGGAGCAGCACATCGTCATCGGCCTCGAATTCCTCGGTGATGAGTTCGGCATAACCGATGATTGCATTTAGAGGCGTTCGCAGCTCGTGGCTCATCGTCGCCAAGAACGTAGACTTGCTGCGATTCGCGAGTTCGGCGTCCTCGCGCGCCGCCTCAAGGGCACCGATCTGCTCATGGATCTGCGAGACCATGCGACGAAACGAACCCGCGAGAGCGCCGATCTCGTCGCGAGTCGCCGGCAAACCTCCAGCCTGGCCAAAGTTACCGTCAGCGACCTCTTTCATCGTCGTCGCCAGCTCGTGCACCCGCCGGGCAAAGCGACCGGCACCGCGCAGCTGCCACATCAAAAATGCCAAACTGAGCGCAAATGCCAGGCCAAAGAGCCCCGCAGCGCGCAGATTGGTCGCTTGCCGATGCTCTCGCAGGGCAATCGCGGAAACAGCACCATCGCTGTCGAGATGCGCATCCACAGCGGCGATGTAAGGCGCGATTTGAGCAAACTCGAGAGTGGCGTTATTGACAGCTAGTTCGAGTTCGACGACGCTCCGTGTCAGCCGATCGACACGGTCCCGGTAACTCTTCAAGCGCAGGCGAACCTCCTCGGAAAAGCCCACAGGCAGCCGGCTCATGAGTTCATCTGTGCCTTCGAGCAGGCGACTTGATATGCGCATATCAAGCGAGGTCGTAAAGTCCCGCTCGAGGACCCGAAGGTTCGCAAATTGCAGCGCAAGCCCCGGCGACGAGGCCAGCTCGAGGTCGATGGAGATCACAGCCTCGAGGGCGTCGATCTGCGGGCGCTCGCCCTCTGTCGCCGCAAAGCCCAGACCCAAGCGCTGCTGAACCCGGTCGATCGAACCTACAGCCTGCTCGTAGCTCGCGAGAGCAGCGAGCATCAGCTCTAGGTGCTCGCGCAGGGCAGCATCATCGCTCGCATCCCACAGCATCCGCCCGCGCCCATCGGCGTCGCGTATCCGCGCCCTGAAACGTTTGAAAGCGCGGTGCCGTCGGGTCGCGACCAGGTAGTTCTCTTCGAGGCGGGCGCGATGGATCTCGAGGTTTATGGCCGCCAAGTCGTCCTTGCACGTGACGATCGCCGCCTGCTCATCGAGGAGCAGGTCAAGCTCCGCCCGCGAACGCAGATCCAACCACGCCCAACCGATCAGCAGTCCGAGAACCACCAGAGCGATCAGCAGGACCTGCTGGATCAGCGTCAAACGGTCTCGCATCGCCACCCCCCCAAGAGCTACTCAGACCCCGCCAGCTCCTTCGGCTTCTTGTCCTTGATCGTCGACCAATTGACGCTGACCTTCTCGAAGTTGGCGGCCTCGTCCTGGAGGAATTTGTCTTTTACCTCGGCGTCGAGAAATACGTAGAGCTTCTCGTCCTTGACGTGCCAAACCAACGGGTCGCCGTCAAACTTCTTGCCGATGACGACGCCAAACGTGCAGTAGCCACCGTTATGCGGGGCGTAGCGCTCGGGGTCGTCGCGGAATTTCTTCATGTTGTCGGCATTCGCAAAAAGCCAGGTCGCTCCGCTCCAGTCAAAGCTATTCGCCGCAACGCCGAGTGTTGGCTCGCCCACAACTTGATAGGCAACGGGATCATAGCCGCGTAAACCTCGACCCTTCTCGTCGACGTTGACGTGCGCAGGATTCTTTGTTGCGGGCTTTTCTGCCGTGGGCGAAGCCACATCTGCGCTTTTCTCCGCAGTCTTCGGGACCTCTTTGACCCCGTCTTCCTGGGCCTTTGTTCCCTCGCTGCTTCCGGAGCAGGCGCTGATAGCCAACGCCAATACGAAAGAAAACATCGAAACAGGTAGTGAACTGTGCATCGTCATGCTTACTCCTGGGCGAGGGCGCATTACCTGCGACCCGGCGGCCCCTGACCAGGCGTGAGTTTGCCGGAAAAGACCTCCTGTGGGTAGGTCTGCACATATTCCGGGAGGCTCCACCACATGGTCGTAGACCACTAGGGAACGGGTCGACTTCGCACTGTGCGGTGTGAAAAGCCAACCTCGACATCCACAATCCGAGTGGGCAGACTCGCCCAGAGCCTCGCCATGCGGCCCAAACCGCGCCGGCTCTTCCCCGCATCAGGCGTTAAACGCAACCTCCAGGCCTGTCTATCCATATAGCCTCATTCTCCAGGCCCCGCTCCACCTATGCGCACGCCCGTCTCAATGATCTCGCCGCCCTCCCCCTTCTCCTCTACACTCGCCGACGGTGCCCACATCTCGGCGCCAGGACGGACGATCATGGCAAGACGACCTGGAACAGTGATCGGCCTCGGCGATCGAATGATCGAGCTGAGCAGCGAGAACGCCCTGATGTACCCAGATGATGGCATCACTAAGGGCGATCTCGTCGAGTATTACCTCGACATCGCCGCCTCGATGCTGCCGCACATAGAGGACCGGCCGCTAACGGTCGAACGCTTCACGAAAGGCATCGGTGCCCGCGGATTTATCCAGAAAAATGCCTCTGAGCACTATCCTGACTGGATTCGTAGGGCCTCTGTACCTAGCCGAAAGCGTCCAGGCGAGGCCTCGCTACACGCGGTCTGCGACGATGCCGCGACGCTGATCTTTCTCGCCAATCAGCGCTGTGTTACCTATCACATCACACCTGTCCGATGTGACATGTTAGAGTGTCCAGATCGTCTGATTTTCGATTTTGATCCCACGGATCACAGCGACACGTCCTTTGCGACGGTTCGCCAGGGCGCTATCGAAGTCGGCAATCTCCTTCGCGAATGCGGCCTCACGCCCTTCGTCAAGACCTCGGGCAGTAAGGGCCTGCACGTGATCGCCCCGCTCGACCGATGCGCTCATATCGATGAGGTGCGCGCCTTCGGCAAGGCAGCCTCCGAGCTTGTCGCCCGCCGCGACCCCGAGCGTTTCACGATCGCCATGTCCAAGAGCGAACGCGCCGGCCGGGTATTCCTCGACTATCTCCGCAACGGCTACGCCCAGACCGTCGTCGCTCCCTACAGCCTGCGTCCGCTACCCGGGGCACCGGTGTCGATGCCGCTGACCTGGGACGAACTCGATGCACCGGGCCTGCACGCCCGCTCCTTCACCCTCAAAACAGCCAAGGCGCGCCTCGAGCTGCGCCGTGATCCTTGGGCCAACATCGACGCCCATCGAGGCTCTCTCGACAGCGCGAGCATCAACCTAGATGCGATCCTGGCCCGTCCCTAAAACCGAGGGCCGACAAGCCTTCGCTGCCCGGATAGGCAGCCCCGGACCCCAGGCCTCAGGGCACCGTCCGCAAAGCGGCTGCGGCACTCTCCTCTTGGGCCGCGGCTGCGACCATCTCCGCCGCCGTCTTTCGCCGCCTTGGCCGACAACGGGGCTCGTCCGGGCCACAACGAAAGCGGACATGAATATGCCCATCATGGCCCTTTGAGTGGCGTACGAGCGCCTTTTCGTTGCCCTGTCGGTTGGGCCAAGCGATGATCGTGCGCAGCTCCTCAGCGATCGCGCCCTCCCAGAGTGCAGCCTGGTAAAGGCGGCGCTGCAGCGGCCCCTCGAGGAAGATCACCTCGACCTCGCCGGTATCGACCAACGCCCGAACAAGCTCCCACGAGGCCCCCCAGTCGATCTCGTCGGCATTTGGAGAGATCCTCGTCGCCAAGCCCGGCATCAGCGGCAGACGAATGTCGACGTCACGCCCCGATTGGTGGGATCGATGCGGTGGGAAACGACCCCCGCGACGCCGGCTGATCGAACCGACGATCAACCTGCCCTCAAAGCCAGAGTTGTAGCGAAACTCGGCGACTGCGTTGATCAAATTTCGCATCGTATGGCTCGATCCCCAGAGCCAGCGATCGTGGCCGCAATCGTAGAGATCACTCTCGGGCAGCCTGACCGCGTTGCGCAGACGACCGCGGGCCGGATGACCCCGGCTCTGGGCGCCATCGATGCCCTCGGGCAGCGGCGGCGGTGATTTGCCGTGGTGCACATTGACCGTACGCGGCCTCCCGGGATCGATCCAGATGGTCAGCTCCAGACCCGGATCGAGCGAGCGCGGCCGCGGCCAGTTGAAGCCGAGCAGATCGCGGTAGTCAACCCGATGCATCACCGCGATCGACGACCAGGTGTCGCCCTCTTCGACGACATAGGTGATCTTTTTTCGCGGCGGCGGCGTCTGCCGAGCGTGGATCCGCAGGCGAGTGCCCTGTCGCAACCTGACCCGCCGGTTGGCGAGTCCGTTCCACTCGACCAGGTCATCGCGCTTAACCCCGTAACGCGCGGCGATCTGCGAGAGACGCTCGCGCGGGGTGACCACGTGGCGGATCCATTGACGCTTGGGCTTTGGGGCGGGCTCGGCCACCGGATCAAGCGACTCGACCTGTGCCTTTGTGACAGCCTCGATCCGCTCCTCCTCCGCGCCCTGGCTGGCCAGCAAGGTCAGGGCTGCGAGAGCGGCAAGCACCGAACCAGGATATCCGATCGCTCACCTCGAGGTCACCCCCTGCACAAGGGTAGGCGTGCCCAACCCACAACCGCGACCGTTCACCCCACATCATCGACCCTTCGCCCTTTTCGCGGGCCTACGCCGACCCCCCGGCGCGTACCCAAGGGCAGAGGAGCCCACGGGTTCAGGAGGTTCATGATGTGGAGACAATGGCACTCTCTCTTTAAGGCCCGCGCCGATCGGCCGCTGCCACAGCTACCGACACAGATCGAGGTGCCGAGCGCCTGGCGTGCACCGCTCGCCCGCTCGCTCGCCCGCTTCCAGCTCGGCGAGGGCGGAGAGGGGCGGATCGCGAACGAGATCCGCCGCGTGCAGATCGATGAGATCGACGATGACTACCGCGCGGCACTCCGCCTATTTGTCCGCGAAGAGGGCCGCCACGCCCGGATCCTGGCGAAGATGGTCCGAGGTCTCAAGGGCCAACTATGCCGAGAAAATTGGACCGAACGCGCCTTCGTCCGCGCCCGTCGCCTCGCCGGTGTGCGCCTCAAACTCCTGGTGTTGCTCGCCGCTGAGGTCGTCGGCATCGGCTTTTACGGCACCATCGCCAAGGCGCTGCCGACAGGTCCGCTGCGCGCTGCACTCGAGCAAATCGGCGCCGACGAAGAGGATCATCTGCGCTTCCACGTCGACTTTTTTCGACGCTCGATCGGCCACTCGACCCGCCGTCGAGTGTTCTTCGCCGTCGCTTGGCCGGTGATCGCCTCGCTCGCCTGCGTACTCGTCGTCGCCGACCACCGCCGTACGTTTCAAGTCACAGGTATAGGCCCAAAACGCGCCTTGACCGACTACAGCGCCAGGATTCGCGCGGTTCTGCGGCAGACACTGACGACCGATCTCTCCAGCGATCACGCCCCCACACAAAGCGAGCGGGACAGCGCCACGACGATTTACGCCGAGATCGCCTGAGCCCGATCGGCGACGCCTGAGCGGAAAATTATCCGCGCATGAACTCCGGATCATCGCCGACTCATCGCCGACTCTTCAGTTGATCCCGAGACGCCGACGGAGACGCCGCGCGGCCTGGCGAGCGATCTGCACAATGCCACCGCCACGCATGTGCGCCCGATAGCCACCGGTCGACAGAGGCTCCAATCGTTCGATGCGCTCGAGGTTAACGAGCGCCCGGCGATGCACACGCTCAAATACCGTCGCCGGCAAGCGCTCCTCTAGATCCTGCAGGCTGTAGTCCGTGAGCACGATACCGCCGTCGCTGTGCAGGCTCACCAGGGTGCCGTCGAAGGTCGCGTGGGAGAGCTCGCGCGGGTCGATGAGCACAACGCCGTCGCGGGTCGACACTGCGAGCCGCTGCAACCCCAACCCGTCCGCGATAGGCTCGAAAGGCTGCACCCGTACGCGATCCAAAGCTCGTCGCAGGCGTAACGCCTCGATCGGCTTGAGCAGATAGTCGACCGCCCCCACATCAAAGGCCGCGAGTGCGTGCTCCCCGTAGGCGGTCGTGTAGATAATTTCGGGGCCCTGCTCTGGAAAAAGAGCGCCGGTTTCGATGCCATTGAGCCCCGGCATGCGGATGTCGAGCAGCACGACGTCGACCGCCACATCGCCGCGCAGGAACGCCAGCACCTCGGCGCCGTCCGAACACTCACCGGCGATCTCGACCCCGGCAAGCTCACCCAAAAGCCGCAGTAACCGGCGACGCGCGAGTTCCTCGTCGTCGGCGATGAGTACCCGCAGCGCTCGCTCACTACCCGCCCCCATCTAGGCCGCCCCCAAAGGTGAACGTGTCGGCAATTCGATCGTCAGCAGAGTCGTCTCGCCCTCGGCGACGATCTCCAGGTGGGCTCTGCCCTCGTAGGCGAGATCGAGCCGGCGCTCGATCATCGGCACGCCCTCGCCCCCGGGTCGCCTCCCGGCAAAGCGCCCCGGGTTTCGCACACTGATCACAACACCCGTATCCGCCTCGCGCACACGCAGTTCAACCTCGCCGGCATGACCCGCCGCGGGACCGTGTTTGATCGCGTTCTCGACCGCAGGCAGCAGCAGCATCGGCGGCAGCATAAGACCCTGAGCACCGTCATCGACGACGATCTTCGAGGTCAGGCGCCCGGGGTCGCGGATCCGATGGAGCTCAAAGACGTCGCGACAGAGATCGATCTCGCGAGCGAGCGACCACTCGGCGAGTTGCACCCCGGCGAGGATCGTCCGCAGCATCGTCGACAACCGCAGGATCGCGGCCTCGGCCACGATGCCATCCTCTCGGCACCACTCGGCGATCGCGTTCAGCGTATTAAACAAAAAGTGGGGATCGAGGTGGGAGCGCAACGCCAACAGCTGGGCCCGCTCTGCCTCGCGGGCAAGGGCGTCGCCCCGTTCCCGTTCGCGCTCGAGGTTACGCTCGAGATCGATGTCGCGACCGAGCCCCCAACCACCGACCCAGAAGAGCGCCAGAGCGACCGACAGGCTCTCCCTACCGGTAAGGAACATCGGCCCAAGATCGAGAACCCAAGGCACGCCGAGGCCGAGCAACGCGACCACCACAAGGCCGGTGAGCCCGTAACCCAGGAGCCCAGGCCAATTTGGCTGCGGCGATGCATCGCCACTGAGAGGCCGCCAGCGTCGCCAAAGATAGGGCGCGACCAAGATAAAAACAGCGCACATCAGCACGCCCACGGGCAGCGCCAAGGGGTCGCGAGAGAAGCTGTGCTGCGCGACAACAAGGGGCGCACAAACCACAAGAATCGGCACCAATCGCTTCGGTGCACCGAGGGCCGCGAGCGTGTCCGCAAAGAGCCCGCGCTCCGCCGTCGACCCGCTCACCTGGGCACCGCCCGCGCCCCGCGGATCCACGGCAGGTGGGCGCGCAACGCCCCGCGACGCTTGCCCACCAGATTCATCCAAGCCGTTCGAGAGAGGATCATGAGATCCATGGCGACGCTCTGCCGGCGAACGTAGGCGTGGTCGAGCTCCGCCGTCAACTCTGGCCCCTGCGCCTGGCAGATCTGGGCGAGCCCGGTGAGCCCCGGCGGCACCGCAAAACGCCGACGGAAGGGCGGATGGGCGGCGCAAAGGCGATCGGCATCCGAGGCTGTCAGCGGCCTGGGTCCGACGAGACTCATCTCGCCCACCAACACATTAAAGAGCTGGGGCAGCTCGTCGAGCCCGCGTTGGCGCAACCATCGACCGAGCCGCGTCGGCTTCCGTTGGCGCCGATCGGTCTCCGTCGTCATCGTCCGCAGCTTGAGGATGCCAAAGGGCCTGCCGCCGACGCCGACCCGCTGCTGACGAAAGAAAATCGGCCGCCCCTGGCCGACGAGAACCACCAGCGCGAGCAGGCCGACCACCGCGGCGAAGAGCGGCAAAAGCGGCATCAGAAGCGCGAGATCGAGGACGCGCTTGCCCGTGCGAACCCGCATCAGCCGGACTCCTCGAGGCAGGAGAGATCGAGGCAGGGCACGATCGCCGCGGCAAAGAAAAAGAGCGGGCCGACGACCACAAGGGCGAGCAGCAAGAGCAAGAGAGCAAGGGCGGCGAGACCCCCGAAGGCGGTGAAGTGAAGGGATGATGGCATCGTGTCTCCGCAGCCACGATGAACGCCTAGGCGATGCCTTTGCGGGTGAAGCGAGACCAACGGTCGCCCGCCAGCGACGAGCGGTCGACCGCGGCCGACGAACGGCGCTCCGCTTCTCCGCCCGAGCATCACCACCAGGTGCGTATTCGCGCTATACTTCGCCGAACCCAGTCCTGACACCAGGACCCCCCAAAGGAGACCGACAATGCCCTTCGATAACCACCTCGCCGAACGCCTCCGCGATCTCTTTGGTTTTGATCCCGAGATCCGCGAACTCAAAATGTTCGGCGGAATCGCGTTCATGCGCCGCGGTCATATGTGCTGCGGCATCCTCGGTGACGCGCTCATGGTGCGGGTCGGAGCCGACCAGTACGAGCCCGCGCTTAACTCAGCGCACACCCGCCCCATGGACATCACAGGCCGACCGCTCAAAGGCATGGTGATGGTCGATCCCGAAGGCATCGCCGACGCGCAGGCCCTCCGCGCCTGGGTCGATCGAGGTCTTCTCTTCACCGCCTCCTTGCCGCCCAAGAAGCCTAAGAGCCCCAAACGCCCCAGGAAAGCGCGGGCACCAAGACCGACGCGAGAGCGACGTTAGACCGCCCAAGCGCGATCTACTGAGACCGGCGAGGAGCGGGCGCATGTGAGCCTAAGCGCGATGCCGAGAGGGCCGTAATAGACCTGTCCAATCGGACATGTCTCATAATTCTGCAACGGTCCGACGCTTGCATATGCTTCTCTCTTTGGTAGCATTGCTGCCCTGTCCGTAGAGTCCGCTAGCTCCGGTAAAAGCCCTCTGTCCCCGCCGTTCCTGGCCTTAGTAGAAGGAGAGTCGATGCAGTCCCCCCTCGCCGAACCCGCGCCGAGCCAAACTCCAGAGACGATGCCCGCCCCGCAGTACGTCCGTCACTCCAAGCGGCCGCAGTGGGGCATGGGTGCACTGCTCTGGGAGCGCGACGAGAAGCGCAGCTACCGCTTTGAAGACGGCGAGGTCCGTTCCTTCAAGGCCGGCTTCTTCCATTTCCTCGACGCCGTAAGGCCGCCTGACTCGATGACGCAACTCGAGATCCAGCAGCTCAATGCGACCGAGAATGGACAACAAACACTGCCCGGACTGCGCGCCCAACTGGCGCTCTTTCTCCACGACTACCCCGGCGGTTTTGCGGACTCCAAGTGGCTCAATGCGCGACGCGGCGTCGGTGTTCGGCGCCCGCTCAAGCGTCACCGCGAGCCGGTGATGGCGACCGCCGCGAGGGTGCTCTCGCTAAAAAATATCGACAAGCGCCGCGCCGACGGCGAGCACGCTCTGCTCTGGGATGAGGTCACAGCGTTGCTCTCCAGCACCGATCTGGTGCCCTCCCAGCACACTTCACTCACGCGCAAAGTGAGCCCCGGCCCAGCGCTCACTGACGCCCTGCGCCTCTTTTTACACGGCCCCGATACCGAGGTCGCACGCTTCGATGCGCTCCGCCGGGCGATCGGTCGCGACGCCTGGACCTGGCCTGTTGTCAGCACCCTGCGCTGCCTCGTCGATCCCCTCGGCGAAGTACCGATTCGGCCCAGTGTCTTCGCAGTCCAAGCCAAGACGCTCGCCTCGACGATCTCCGCCTCACGGACTCCCGCACCCCGAGCCTACGAGAGCTACCTCCGCCTCGCTCGGCACGTCCGCGACTGGCTCGTCGCCCAAAATGTGCAGCCCAAGGATCTGCTCGACGTGCACGACTTCATCTGGGAGACCCTGCGTCCCGCCGCACGCAAGCGGATCACCGCCGCCGCGACCGATCGCAGCACCTCGACGGCCGCCGGCGCAGCCAAGGATACGGGCAAGGATAAGCCCCAAGAGGCCGACGCCGACAAGACCGACGCCGACAAGACCGACGCCGACGAGGCCTGATCAATGCACGCTCGCTCAGGCCTCTGGCCCGAGCTCGGTGATCACATAGCCGCCCGACTTCGCGTCCTTTTCGAGGATCAGGAGCCCGTGCTTCTGGGCATCCTCGAGGAGCTGGTTGAAGGAGCGATAGCCGTAGTAGCTCTCGGCGAAGTTCGGTCGCTTGCGCTTGATCGTCTGCTTGACCATCGAACCCCAAAGGATGCCGGTGCGGTCGCGGAAGATCGCCTCGACGGTGTCGACGACCAGCTCCCGTCCCTCCTCCTGGCGCTCCTCGACGGTGCTCTCGGTCTTGTCGCCGCTATCCGCCTTCTTCGCCGGCCGCGCCCGAGCGCCGCGCTTTGGTTTGCTCTCCTTGACGAGGTCGTCGTAGTAAATGAAGTCGTCGCAGTTCTCGACCAACAGGTCGGAGGTCGACTGACGCACGCCGATACCGATGACCATGTTGTCGTTCTCGCGGAGCTTGGAGACCAGCGGCGAGAAGTCGCTGTCACCGGTGATCAGCGCGAAGACCGAAACGTGCGGCTTGGTGTGCGCGAGGTCCAGGGCATCGACGACCATGCGGATGTCAGCCGAGTTCTTGCCCGAGATGCGCACGTGCGGGACCTCGACCAGCTCAAAGTTACGCTCGTGAAGAATCTTTGCGTCGGCGCGGTAGCGCGACCAATCGCAGTAGGCCTTGCGAAAGACCACATTGCCGCGATCGAGCAGACGCCCGAGCACCAGGTCGATGTCGAATTTCTTGAACTTGGCGTCCCGGGCCCCTAAGGCGACGTTCTCAAAATCCGCGAAGACTGCGATATTTGGGGTCTCTCCCCTGCGCTCTGCCATGCGGAGGGGGTATCACGACGCGGCTCTGGACGCGACTCGTGATCGCTGCGGCAGGCCCCCGAAGAGTCGACCATGAGCACAGATCCGAGCCACCAACGCTTCCCGCCCGAACTGCCGGTGGACAACAAAAGGGTCCTTCGCATCCTTTGGGTCGCCTTTATCGCCACCCAGGGGGTCTTTGCCACGATCTACAGCATGCTCGCCGAGACCCTCGAAGCCGACCCCGAGCAGGGGGTGTTGATGCTGCCGATCTTTGCAGGCATCGCCCTCCTGATGGCGGGCATCAGCCTCTTCGCCCTGCCGACCTACGCCGCAAGGGCGAGCGTCGATTACAGATCGGCGTGCATCTTTCGCTTCGCGACAGCCGAGTCGATCGGCATCTTTGGTCTCGTCCTCGGCATGCTCGGCCTCGAGGGCTACCCCTTCGGATTTTTCACCGCGGCGGCCTTAGTCCTGCTGATCCAAGCCCCCAGCGAAACCGACTACCAGCGCTACCGCAAGACCTGGTCGGGGCGTCAGCCCTGAGCTACTCGATCACCCGCACGACCGAACTCGCCGAATGACCGAAGCGCTCGGGCGTGTACATGCCCTCGGCGTGCACCGGCGGTAGCTGGAATTCCCCCAGCGTCGTCGCCTTGGCGATGTAGGAGTAGGTATAGACCCCAGCCGGCAGGCGATCGGCAAAGAGCAGCAGGCGATCATCGCGGAGTTCGACGTGATCCCACCGCCAATAGCGACGCCACCAGGGCGAAGATTCGCCGCCCGCGTCGCTCCCCGGATCCGCTTCGCGACTCGTCGAGACGTCCTGGAGCGTGGTGTTAAAGCTCGAGTTCTGCCCCTCAAAACCCGCCGGCAACGGGTCATCGACAACCACATAGGAGGCCCGATCGCGGACCACAACCGTCAAGTCGACGCGCACCAAAGTGCCTGCTTTTACCTCCCAGGTGCCATCGCCGAGTTGACGCAGCGCCGCCGGATCGGCCGGGCCCTGCCCCTGAGCGACGGCCTCGTAGTTGCGGTAGACCTCAAAACCCTGATCCTCGGCGGCAACGCTCAAATCGGCGGGCGCGTAGCGAAGACCGATGCGGTAGTAGAGCTTGCCCGGCCCCTGCTTGGCGAGGGTCAGCAGGCGCTCTGGGGACTTTTGCAGCGTGCCCATCGGGATCGACTGCTGGGTGACCGCGAGCGAGCGTCCGCGAAACTCCTGAGCACCGGCAAACTCGTCCCCCAAAAAGACCTGGGCGACAAAGTTGGGCTCCACGTTTTCGACGGTCTTGTAGTACTGATCGGCGGCGAGCAACGCCCAGGCATTTGCGTGCGTCGTCGGCCAGCGACCGCCCTCCCTGGGATCCCGCCCCTCCATGATGCCGGCCATCACCTTGGGCAGCAGCGGGTCCGCAGGCGCGACCTCTAGCAGCGCCATCAGGGCGATCGCGTCGGTCTGCACACTCGAGTGCATCAGCAGCTCTAGGCCCTCTGTAACTGCCTCGCTGCGCGCCTCGACAAAATGGGCGCTCTTTGCATCTTCGATCACTTGGCTGCTGATCTCGGCCCGCAGGCGCTCGCTCTGCTCGCCTTGTCGGTAGCGATGGGCCGCCGAAAGCATCCACGCCTGGGCGTACAGAGGCATGTCTTCGCGATGCGACCAAACAGCCGCAAAATGCTCGGCACCGCGGCCCTCGCGGCTCAGGAGCCAGAGCGCGAAGGCCCGGCTGCTCCAGTCGTAGGTCCGCCCATAGGGGGTCTCGCCATCGCGACTGATGTATTTTTCGAGGTAGAGCAGCGCCTTTGTCAGCGCCCGCTCGTCGACCGCAAAACCGGCCTTTTTTCCCTCGATAAGCGCGAAGGTCACCCAGGCGCTGACGTAGGGCCAGGAGCGGCCAGCAGTGTCCCAGAGGCGAAAACCGCCATCGCGATTTTGCCGGCTGAGCAGGCGACCGATGCCCTGCACGGCGATCGTCGCCCGCCGATCTTTGTCGGCCCCATCGGCGATGCTGCCAAAACCATCCATGATCGGTCCGAGCACAAAGATCGGCAGCAGCCGACTCGCACTCTGCTCGGAGCATTCGTAGTCGTAGTCGAGCAAATATCGGGTCGCATCCTCGAGACCGCCGAGCGCAGTCGAAGAGAGGCTCAGCTCGAGGCCGCCAAAGCCCGAAAGTGCCTCCATCGGCGCCTTGATGACCCGGGCGACGCTGCCCTCGGTGATCCCGTAATCGGCAAAGGCCTGGCGGGTCGCCGGCACCAACAGAGGAAATGTAACCTCGGTCGCATCGCGACCGCCCTTGGCCAGCGCCGCGAACTGGAGGCGCGCCTGACCCACCCCCCGAACCGCCATCGGAAAGCGGACCTCGCGGGACTCGCCCGCCGGGATCTCGACAGTGCTTCGATCCTCGCCGGTGATCGACACCCCGAGCCCGCGCACACCGACCTCGATCGCCTGCGTCTCATCGGTCTGGTTGTCGACCATGACGGCGGCGTCAAAACGATCACCGTAGTTGGCGAAGCGCGGCAAACTCGGGCGGATCATGATCGGCTTGCGCACCCGTACCCGGGCTTCGCCAGAGCCAAAACGATCGGCCTGCGCCGGATCGACGGCGACCACCATGATGCGAAATGCCGTCAGGTTCTCCGGCATCGGGATCTCGATCACCGCCTCGCCGAGCGCGTCGGTCATCACCTCTGGATTGAAGTACGCCGTGCTCGCGAAGAGCTTGCGCAGAGCGACATCTTGCCCGCCTTTGCTTCCGCCTTTGCCTCCGCCTCCAGCCCCGTACAGGCCAGCCTCTTGCGGCGGACGATAGGCCCCACCATTCTCATCGACGCTGGCCTTATCTTTGTTGAGAGCGTCGTTTATTTCCCATTGTTCGGCCTTCATGGGCACCATCGGCGACGCGTTGTCCTTGCCGGAGGACGGCTCCTGTGCCCGCCGAAGCAGCGAGCTGCGCAGGTCAAAGACACGGGCGCCGGGCGCTCGCTCGCGATGAAAAAAGCTCAGCGGATCCGGGGTCTCGTAGCCCATCAACGAGAGCACTCCCTCGTCGACAACCATCACCGCGAGCGCAGCCGGCAATGCCTCGCCGTCGCGGGTTTTGGTCCGCAAGCGCAGTCGCAGGGTCTCCTTGGGAGCGAGCACCTCGCGCTCGGGCGCGACCTCGACGACGATGCGCTTGCTCTCCGCCGAGATCTCGAGCTTGGTCGTGCCAAAGGCGTACGCCGGGCGACCGAGATCCTGCCCGGGCGGCGCCCCCGGAACATCGATGCGACCGCGGTCGAGCACCACAGCCACATGCAGGTTGGGGACCATCGACTCGTCGATCGCCACCTCGACACTCGCAGCTCCGCCTTCGATCTCCAGCGGCCGAGTCTCGAGCACGCCATCACGCTCGAGCACCAGGAGACCGCGAGCGCGATCAAAGGGAGCACGAACCAGCAGCGTCGCCCGATCACCGGGCTCGTAGCTTCGCCTGTCGGCGACCAGATCGACGCGCCGCTGTGGCTGATTCCAGACCACCCCGCCCTCGCCGTAGACATAAAAA
The DNA here is from genome assembly GCA_964474905.1 of uncultured Nannocystis sp. Taxonomy (GTDB): domain Bacteria; phylum Myxococcota_A; class Polyangia; order Nannocystales; family Nannocystaceae; genus JADJRG01. The sequence goes on from CAYYUP010000008.1 coordinate 93,176, forward strand.
CGGCGCCGACTCTCCTGCATGCGCCCCTCCCCGTCACGCACGCTCGCCCGCAGAATGTAGGTCCCAGGTGCGCCGAGTTCTAGATCGCAGGTCGCCACGGCTCCGCTCGAGATCGGCGCACAGCCGCCAGCCGCGATCTCCTCGGTGTCGTAGTCGTACACCCATCGACCGTCGCGCTCGATCACGCGTCGATGCGTCTGCTCGCGCACAAGCTCGATTGACAGCGGAATCTCGGGAATGCGAACGCCCGCGAGATCGACAACCACCGCCTGGGCCCGCGCCCGCTCGCCCGCGCGGTAGACCTCGCGATCGCTGCGCAGGCCGACGTAGCGGAGCGCTGGATGCACGACAAAGGTCTCGCGCGCAGCGATCGATTGCCGGTTTTGATCGGTGACCGAGGCCTCGATCGTGTAGCTCGCGGCGAGTACCGGAACCCCTTCGCTAGCTCCCTTCGCCGGGGCCCCGGGCGAGGTCTTTTTTTTGCCGCCCAGCTCAGCTTCGATCTCCTTGACGGTGTGCTCGACAACAAGGACGCCGCGCCTGTCGAGCGAGCCCTCCCCCTTCGCCACCAACACACTGCCGCCGCCTCCAAAACCAACTGGAAACTCGTCAAACTTGTCGGTGCGCCAAAGGCCCTCGGCTGCTCGGCCATCGCCAAAGGTGAAGTCTTTGTTCTCCGCGCCGGGCGGATGAAAGCCGCTCACCTGGCGACGGATCGTATAGCTGACAGCGCCACCCGCGAGCGGTGCACCGTGCAGATAAGAGCCGCGAAGCTCCGCCCGCAGGATGTCGCCAAACACCAGGGGCGAGGCCTGCTCGCGTTCAACCGCGACCTCAAACTCTGGCGTCCGGTAGTTCGCCACGACAAACCTGTGGGAGAACGAGTGACCGTCGCCAAAGAGGCCGTCCTTGACCTTGATGTTGACCCAGTAGTCCCCCAAGTCCGCGCTCTTCTCGAGCGGTACGTCGATCGAGAAGGTGCCAAATCCACCGATCCGCAGCTCGCCCTCGGCGACCTTGTGGCCGCGCGGGCTCGACACGCTGTAGTTCGCCGCAGCCCCGATACGCCAGAGCCCGATACCACCTGTGGGTCCGCTGATCTCGCGCCGAACAATGCCGCTTAGATGCACCGTCTCGCCCGGTTTGTAGGGCTCACGATCGTTGTAAAAAAAGGCCCGCGGCTGACTCGCCTCGCTCCCCCACCAGGTACTGCTGATGTCCCGATCGAGCGGCAGCACGGCGATGTCATCACCCAAACGCGCGACCAAAAAACCCTCCTGCTCGACGCCGCCTGCGAGGTCAAACTTCGCCAGCCCGGCAACGTCGCTCCTGCCCCGCCACAGGGGCGTCGCCGCGGCGCGCTTGCGGAGTTCGAGTTCGACCCCCGCGAGCGGCTCACCGCTGTCCAGGCTGGTCACGAGCAGGGTGCCGCTATTGCGATCGAGCGCCGCCGTGATGCCGATATCCGTGACCTCGACGAAGCGGTTGATGCCGAGACGCTCGCGATAACCCCAGCGATTAAAAGGGGCGCTCCGGCCCGCCAGATAGAGCACCTTGCCGGGCGCGACAAGCTCGCGCAGATCCAACTCGAGGCGCTCCGGTGCACGCTTGGCCCCCGGCGTCATGATCGTACGCAGATCGACTGCAGGCGGTGCAGCGCTCGGCCAACCGGCCTCGACATCAAACCAACGATTGCCGAGCAACTCGCCAAACTCCTCGGGGTTAAACGCCCGCGATCGGATCTCGACGCTCTCAACCCCCGCGACCCGCAGCGGCAAGCGCCAAGGACCCTTGCGCTCGACCACAACCGGATCAAAATAGCCGTCCGGCACCTCGAGCCTCGGCTCGTAGGGCGCTGTCTTGATCACGCCCCTGAAGGTCGTCTTCATCGTCTGGCCGTGCATGTCTTTGAGGCCAGGTTTTACGGTCACCGTGTAGCTGGCTGCGCCCTCTAAACGAGCACGGATCTGCAGCCCATGAACCGCACTCACCTCAAGACCCTGAACCGGCGGGCTGATGGTCACGAGCTCTGCGAGATCTGCCGGGCTCGCCTGCAGCGGTGTGCTCGTCCGCAGCATCAGCGGGTAGCTGGGCGAGCAGCCCTCGGCAGCGCAGTTGGTGCCGGTGATCGTAAGCGGCGGATAGGTCGAGAAGCTGAGCGTCTCTGCTGCCGATGGATCCGGGCCCTCACCAAAGCTGCCCGCGGGGAGCTCTAGGCTGTAGCGAGTGTCGGGACGCAGGCGTTTGCTCGCCCGCAGGACCAGCATGCGCGCCCGATCCTGCCTCCGCAGCAAAGACCCCGCATCAGCCTCGAGGGATCCCCAGGCGCCCTCGGGTACCGGCCTTAAGGCGATCGTTTTACCGCCGCCGCGAAGCTGTAGACCGGCCGCCAAAAGCTCGTCTCGGCGGATTTTTTGATTAAACCGGAGCACGATCGGCGCCTCCAGATCGGCGTCCTTGGTGCCCTCTGCGGGGGAGCTGGCCGAGATCTCGAGCGTCGGCGTCGTAAAACTCCACTCGAGCGCCTGGGCAAGAGCACCGCCTTCGGTCGAACTCGTGCCCGCCGGCACTTTGATCCTGTACGTGGTCGAAAAAGGAAAACGACCGTCGGCCTCGAAGGCGAGCGCCTGGGTACCGAGCCAGCGGATTTTGCCGGGCGTCGCCGGCTCGATCTGCAGGGGCACCTGCTCCTGTCGCAGAGCATCGATCGCGGCCAGGGGCACCATCGATTGGTTGAAGGCAACGCTGATGCTGTCGACCGCCCCCTGCGCACCGATCGGACCGTGACGCAGAACCTCGAGAACACCCGCCGCAACCGTAGGCGCGACATCTTGACTCGAACTCGGCGGCGGAAAGGGCAGCCGAACCTGCTCATTAACGCTCGTTGGCAGTTTGGGGCCCTGCTGTGGCCGCAGGCTCGGCATCTGATCCGCGGCGTCGGAAACCAGCGGCGGCACGCCATCCCAAAGCTCGACCGGAGCCGCGATCGTCGGCTCCTCTGCCGCCGTCGCAGAGCTCTCCTGCCCCCCCTTGGCGCAACCCGAGGCAGCGGCCATAAGGCCCGCGAGCAACGCGAGTGCGGCGAGTTCAACACGGATATGGAGATCGACGACACGCCGATGCCCATTGCGAGAGCGGAGGTTCGAAGAGCGCATGGCGTGGCGGCGATGATACCCCGGAGCTGACCTCCGCAGCTGCGGGTGCTCTCGCCGGATCTGCGTGCACACAACGTCACAATTGCCGGAGAGCGGAGGTCGCGATCGAGCCAGAGCGTGGCATGGTTCGGAGCGATGAGGACCCACGCCCGCCGCGGGCTCGACTTCTCCAAGCGAGTGCTCGCCGACTTTCGTCGACATAAGGGTTTCCTCCTCGCGGGCGGCATCGCCTACAACACTCTGATCTCGCTGATCCCCCTGCTCGCCGTGCTGCTCGCGGCCCTCTCCAGCCTCTTCGAGCAGGCCCAGATGGTCGAGGTGATCCGCATCGAGTTAGCGCTGGTCCTGCCCGGCGAGGTCGACCTGGTGATCAACGAGATCGAGAATTTTCTCGAACACCGCGACATGATCGGGGGCATCGGCCTACTCGTCCTGCTCTTCTTTGCGTCGTTGGCCTTTCGCATGCTCGACGACGCCCTGGCGGTGATCTTTGAACACCGCCGCATCCCGGCCCGCCGCAGCTTTTGGACCTCCGCCCTGCTGCCCTATCTGCACATCCTGATCCTCGGCCTCGCGCTGATCACGATGACCACATTGGTCGTGCTGCTCGATACCCTGCCGGTCGAGCGCGCCACTCAGCTCGGTATCTCGATCTCGGGCCTCAGTTCGGGACTGCTCTATATCGGTGGGCTCGCCGGCCACGTACTGCTCTTTGCCCTGATCTACCGATTGATGCCCAAGATCAAGGTGCACTTTCGCAGGGCCCTGATCGGCGGCCTGATCGCGACCATCTTTTGGGAGCTGATCCGCCAGTTTCTCACCTGGTACTTTTTCAACCTATCGATGATCAGCGTGATCTACGGATCCCTGGCAACCGGCGTCATTGTGCTCTTCTCCTTCGAGATCGCCGCCGTCATCCTGCTCCTGGGTGCCCAGGCGATCGCCGAACTCCAACACAGCGCCGACGCAGGCCTGCCCTGGTACGAAGCCGCCCCCGACGAGGTCGGCCCACGCACTCCGCCCTGAACCGCCGATGCATGTCAAACTCTGCGGGCTGCTACGATAGCCCACAGATGGCTCGCCAGAGCGCACATCACCTCGACTCTACGCTCATTGAGGCGCCCGAGAACGCCGACACAAAGAAGTCGGATGACCCGTTTGTGCCGGTATTGGTGCTCTTGTGGTCACGCGACGAGCCCGAGCGCATCGGCGAAATGGTCTGTCTACAACCCCACGAGCCCAACCAGGTCTACACTGTGGGCCGCGCCATCACAGCCGGCAGCGACGGCTCCATGCCGCTCCGCTTCGGCCAGCTCCGCCCCACAGGCCGCTGCGACACTGGACCCCTGCGCGCCGCCCATGTCTCGCGTCGGCAGATCCGAATCCGCAGCCTGGGCGACGGCAAGCTGCAGGTCGAGCAGGGCGGGCGCGGCAAGCTTCGCCTCAACGGCCACATCTTGGCCCAGGGCCTGATCGAGCCTGGCTACCTCATCGAACTCGAGCATCGCCTCACCCTGCTCTACAGCCGACGGCCGATCGCCTGGAGCCGAGAACAGGTCGAGAGCGCTAACTTCACCTACGGCGAGGCCGATCGTTTTGGCATCGTCGGCGAATCACCGGCGGCCTGGAAGCTCCGGCAGCGGGCCACCTTTCTCGCTAAACGCGACGAACACGTGCTCATCCTCGGGCCCAGCGGCAGCGGCAAAGAGCTCCTGGTGCAGGCGATCCACGGGCAATCGCGACGGGCCAAAAAACCGCTGGTCTCGCGAAATGCGGCGACGATTCCCGAGGCACTGATCGATGCCGAACTCTTCGGCAACCTACGTAACTACCCGAACCCCGGCATGCCCGAACGCCTAGGACTGCTTGGAGCCGCCGACGGTTCATCGCTTTTCCTCGACGAAATCGGCGAACTGCCGCCCAAACTGCAGGCCCACCTGCTGCGAGTGATGGACTGCGGCGAATACCAACGCCTAGGCGAGCCCACGGTCAAAACCGCCGACCTCAGGATCATCGCCGCCACCAACCGCGACCCCGGCGACCTCAAGCACGACTTCCTCGCTCGCTTCCCCCATCGCCTGACCTTGCCCGGACTCCGACAACGCCCCGAAGACGTGCTCCTGATCGCCCGCCATCTGCTCCGGGAGATCGCCGCCAAAGACCCCGAGACGATCGCCCATGTGCTCCACGATGGCGAACCGCAGCTCAGCGCAGAATTCGCCGCACTGCTCAGCAGCTACGCCTTTACAACCCATGTCCGCGAACTCTCCGAACTGCTCTGGCGATCGCTGCACGCCGCCAAGGGGCCAAATGTCGGACCGCCATCCAACCTCTTCGCGGTCGCCCGCTCGCGGCCGATGAACATGCCGGCCGCAGCCGTGCGGCCGACCAGCGCACTCAGCCGGGCCCAGGTCGAAGCCGCCCTAGCGAGCTGCGGCGGCGTCAAAGAGGCCGCCTGGCGACAGCTCGGCCTGCGCAATCGCTACCAGCTCCACCGCCTGCTCAAGAAGCTCGGTATCGAGTAGCGCGCCCCTCGGCTGTGCTCGACTGTGCACCTCACAACTGTGTGCACTCGGCTGTGCGCCCCTCGACTGTGCGCCTCACAACTGTGCGCACTGATGGGCGTGCGCACAGCTCGATTTTTCTCTCAAACGGTGCACATCCCTTAAAAACACAGCGCAGAGAGACCCCGACAACTTGGCACGCCCCTTGCTTTGTCCAGAAGCGTGCGACGACAAGCTCACAAGATTGACGTCCCACAACGCTCGAGCGCGCTGGGGAGGCGAGCTGCGAGCACCAAGGACAAAGGCACAGTGGGGAGCTGTGCATGCCTTTGGATCCTGCGCTTGAGGAGCGCCTACGCGACCCACGAAGGGCTGGGGAGCACCTTCGGCTGGCCGCAAGCGCCTCTTCAGCACTCTATCTGAGGAGAGCGGGCCGCCCTCGGTGTCCTGGGGAGGTCACCGAAACAGGAAGTCCGCTCTCCTCGGGTACTTTATTCTATCCTCTGTTCTATCCTCTGTATCGCCCTCCGCACTTAAGCGTTCTTGCGGCTTTGATGCTGCTCGGGCATCAGCCCCTCGCGATGGGCCCACACGACGATGTTCTCGAGCCCGCCCTCTGCCCGTAGCTGCTGCTCAAAGAACTCGACGACCTGCCGATCTGAATGCCGAAGGCTGAAGTGGATCAACACAAAGGTCGTCTCGGGATGCGCCGCGATCACCGGCTTTAACTCGCTCCACACCGTATGGCCAACACGATGCGCCCGCTCGAGCTCTTTATCGTTGAGATATGTGCACTCTGTGATGATCACCGGATACTCGAATAGCCAGGGATTATCAGCAAAGACCCGCGGATGGGTGTCGCCGATGAAGGCGAAGAGCGGCTCTAGATACTCCTCGGTCACCTCTTGCTCCCTGCGCAGCACCGCCATGCGCTTGCCAAATTCCTGCAGCTGTCCCTTCGCCTGAAGCTCGGCCTTGAGCGCGGCAAATTCAGGTTTTAGCCGGGTCTTTCGCTCCGAGAAGCAGTAGCCGACGCAGGGCACTTTATGCACACACTCGACCACTCGCACCGAATATTTGCCGCGCTTGCCGAAGCTGAGAAGATCACCGCCAGCCACCGGATGCAGTGCCATCGAGCCCGCCAGCGCCGGATCAAAAGCGGCGACGTGGTTGAGTTCCCGACGCGACCGAATATAAGTATCTAGATAGGGTGTAGCTGCAGCCGGCGCGTAGATCTCGACGCCGGTCGACTTGCCCGCCAGATACTCGATATCGGCGACATGATCGTTATGAGTGTGGGTAAGAAATACCGTATCCGGCTGGCGCCCCTCGCAAAGCCCAGCATCGATGCAACATTTGAGTTCGGGTATATGAAAAAATGTCTTGTCATTCGCCCGCGAGTAGCCCGTCAGTGTCAACCGGGTCCCGGGGATCGTCCAGGTCTTCCACTGGCGAAAAGGGTGGTTACGCCCGAGCAACTCCGGCAAGCGCACCTCTTTGTCCTCTTTATCCTCTTTGTCCTCTTTGTCCTGCTGGTCCGTCGTCATCGTCCGTCTCCTTGGGCGCAAGCAGAACTACCACCGACCCTGGACAGATCCGGTCCAGGGTCGCGAAAAAACAACAACACACCGCCAGATAGCCAAAAGAACGTCGTTCTCGGCATTTTCTCACCCCTGCGCACCGCTCAGTCCTTGGTGTAGCGCTGGGCGATCGCCGCCGCCTGCCTCGCCACTGCCCGGCGAATACTCAGGGGGGCGAGCACTTCGCAGTCGGGCCCTAGGCTCAGGATCCTCGCGACGACGGCCCTGGGCGCGCCGGAGCGGAAGTGGATGTCGACGCCACCGTCGACGTCGATGATCTTTTGGCTCGAATGATAGTGGTGATCCCGCGCCCACGAGGCCGTCGGCTCGCAAACCCTCAGATGCACATCAACCACCGGTTGACCGCGCTGGCCGTCAAATACCGTCGCCAAAAATGCCTCGAGATCAAAGGAGCGCCGCTCGGGATCAAAAACCTCATCGAGCACAGTCATCGACTCGATCGCATTGACGCTGAAGTAAAGGAATTCCTGTCTTTTAAGACAGTAGGCAATCAGGTGGAGACCGTGGGGATGGAGGTGGAGAAAATAGGGCTCCACAACCCGCTCGCCGCGAGCCTGTCGCTCGGCGGTGGTGTAATCGATGCGCACCCGTCGACGCCCTAACGCCGCCTCGATCAATCGCTCCCGCAGACCCTCGTGCACCCTTGGCCTGGAAAAGCTGCTCTGAAAGACATCCGGGAGACGGGCGAGCGCGCGGCGGCTGCTCTCCCGCTGGAGCAGCTCGATCTTGGTGAAGGCGGCCGCCACCGCGTCTGCGTAGGGCGTGCCGTCCAGGGCACTCAACATCGTCCGCTTGCCCAAAAGCAGTGCCACCAGCTCTTCAGCCTCAAAACGCACGTTCGGCGCCCGAGCGCCGCGCATGAGTTCGTAGAAGACATCGATCCCCTCTTGCACCTCGGCGATCGGAAAGACCGAGAGGCTCTCCAGATCGCGGCTGATCGTCCGCCGAGAAACGCCCAACATCGACGCGAGTTCTCGCCGGCTGCAACGCGCCGCCGAGAGGTGGTTTAAGATCGACCACTGGCGGTAGAGCTGCTCCCCTCTGGACATCGGCGCCGAGGTGAATTCTACACCGCGACGCCGAGCCCTGGAACCCGAGGAAGCCGAGCCCCAAACCCCACGGGTCCTGGGCCCCACAGGCCCCACAGGCCTCACAGGCCCCACAGGCCCCACAGACCCCCACGGCGAGAGCTACTCCTGACCGTCGGCGATCATACCGATCGAGAACCACGTTTCCGGCAGATCGGTGCAGTTGATCAGACCGACAAATTTTTGCGCGTGATCGACCCAGGTGGAGATGCCCGGATCGCCGTTGATGATGTCAAAACTGCCGTCGGTGTACCACCAGCCACCCTCCATGCCGCCACCCAGCAAAAACGCGACGCCTAGGCGCTCTTTCTCGCCGCAATCAGAGTCGTGCGGTCCACAGGCCCCCTCTTGGGCCGAAACCTCGAAGGGTGCGAAGACATCGGTCTTGTTGTTGGGACTGAGGGCGCTGCCGCTGACGCCCGCGAGCATCAGGTCGCCGTTGCTGAGCAGTTCGATCCGAACCCAGCGTTCGGTCCACCAGGGGTGCACCTCGCCGTAGATCAGGCGGATTTTCATGCCCGGCGAAAAACCCCAAAGCTCGGTGGCGGGCTTTGCATTGACCATCAGCACCGGGTTTGGGAGGACAACCTCATCACCGTCGGTGCAGCTCATCTCGAGGGCGACGCTGTCCTCGACAGGGCCGACGGAGACAACCTCGCAAAGGTAGTCGACCTCATAATCCTGTTGATTCTGCCACTCGGGCAGGAGCTGAAACTGAAAAGAGACATCCCCCGCCGGCTCGCAGGGCACGACGCCGGTCGAGCCCTCGGTGGCCGTCGCCGTGTCGGTCATGCCTGTGCTGCCCGTGGTTGTGCCCGTCGTTGTGCCCGTCGTTGTGCCTTCGGTTGTGCCTTCGGTTGTCAACCCCGTGCTGCCCTCCGTCGCGGTGTCACTCATCGAGCCGCCCGAGCTGCTCGCCGAGGTGCTGGAATTGGAGTTGGAGTCGGTGCTCGTCGAACCGCTCGTGCTGCTGTTGCTCTCGCTGTCGCTGCTGCCCCCGCTGGTGGTGCCCGAATCGTCGCCAATGCAGCCGCCGATCGTCAGAGCGCCGGCAAAGATGACCAGGACCGAAATGCTGATGGATCGCATAGGCGCGTACTCGAGCAACAAACATGCCAGCGCGATCGAGACCGCAGCGCCGCCATCACACACGCACCGACGATGCACCGCAGCGAATGCGCGACAGCATTGTCGTAGGTGCGACAACGTCGTCAGGGGCGTCGACGCGCCCGCCGTCATCTGCATCTGTGGCACGATGCGATCGGCTTGAGCTCGATCATCGAATTCTCCTGCGGGTCCTGCGGCTCGCTCATCCAGGTCGAAGCTCACCTGCGGACCGCGACATGCCCCTATTGCGCATCGCCGGCGGTGATCGAACGACCCGCCCAGGCCGGGCGACCCAAGCCCCGCTTTGTACTCGCGTTTGTGCTGCCCCATGAGCGCGCGCTCGAGGAGGCCCGCCGCTGGGTACGTAGCGCCTGGATCGCCCCCGAGGCCCTGCGCAAGGCCAAAATCGAAGCCATCCGCGGGATTTACGTGCCCGCCTATCTCTTCTCTGCAACCGCCGATGCCGACTACTCCGCCAGCATCGGCGAACATTACACCGAGACCTACACCAGCAACGGCAAAACCCAAACCCGCACAGTCACCGAGTGGTGCACGCTCTACGGGCGTTACACCGCCTACGTCAGCGACATCATCGTCACCGCTTCTCACGGGATCCAAAACCACGAGTTAGAGGCGATCGAGCCCTTTGACCTCCGCGCCCTCCATCGCTACACGCCGCGCCTGCTCTCGGGATGGATCGCCGAAGAGGCATCACTAGAGCCCGAGACCTGCCAAAAACTCGCGAGCCGCGAGGCGATGGTCGAGGTCAACCGGCGGATCGCAGCCCACCTGCCCGGCGATCGCCAGCGCGGCCTCGAGTTCGACGCCAAGCTCACCGACGTGCAACAGGAGTTACTCCTGGTCCCGGTCTGGGTGCTGCCCGTGATCTACGGCCGGGACAAAAAGACAGGTAAGGACAAAGTCGTACGCCTGCTCGTCAACGGCCAGACCGGCAAACTCTTCGGCAAACGACCCTACTCCTGGACAAAGATCACCGTATTGATCGTACTTTTGGTCCTCTTGATCGCCGGAGGCAGTTACCTTGCATTCGCCTAAAAAACCCTGCGGGCGCTGCTCCTCACCGGTCGAGCTCGGCGACCTGCGCTGCACGGTCTGCGGCATGGCAACCCCCGAAGAGATCGCAGCCGGCAGCGCCGAGATCGTCGAATTCCTCCGCTGCGACGGCTGCGGTGCAGCGGTCAGCTACGACGTCAAAGCGCGGGCGCCCAAATGTTCGTTTTGCGGCTCGGTGATGCATGTCGAAACCCCAGAGGATCCGGTCGAAGAAGCCGACGCCTACCTGCCTTTTACGATCGACACCGGCACGGCCACAGAAGGCCTGCGCACCTGGCTCGGCACCCTCGGCTTCTTCCGCCCCAAGGATCTGCAATGGTCCGCACAGGTCGGCGAACTCAAGCCCCTTTGGTGGGTCGGCTGGGTCTTTGATGCCGAGGTCTTGGTCTCCTGGGCAGCCGACTCCGAGGTCGGCTCGGGCCGCGCCAATTGGGCCCCCCACGCGGGACAAGAAAATGTGCACTTCAAGCGAGTGCTCGTACCGGCCTCCCGCGGCCTGAGCACAGAAGAGTGCATCGCGATCCGCAGCGGATATCTCCTCAACACTCAGACCCCAAAGCCAGAGCCCCGACCAGGCGCGCTGATCGAGCGCTTTGACGTCCAACGCTCCGCCGCTCGCAAGGTGATCGCCCAGGCCCTCGAACAGGCGGCGCTCGCCCAGGCCAATCAATGGGTCCCCGGACGAAAGCGACGCAAGCTCAAGGTCGCGGTGATGCCCAAGCGCCTCAGCTCCGACCGCCTCGCCTTTCCGGCCTACGTGCTCGCCTACCGCTACCGCAAGAAGCTCTACCGCGCGGTTGTCAACGGCCAGGATGCGAGCCTCGTCATCGCCAAGGCGCCCTACTCGATCGCCCGAATCGCCGCGGTCGTCGGGCTCATCGCTGTTCTTATCGCTGCGTTTATCTACTTCGCCAGCTAGCCCTCGGGTGGCGATAGCAAAAACGCCGCGGCTGTCATCGACTTACATCGAAGCTCCGAGACCGTGCGCTCGGAGCGAATGGGCACCTTGTGGATCACATCGTCCAGTCGATTCCTGTACATACAGAGGTCGCGACTGCCAACAGATTGGCGAGCCCCGAAAAATGATGCAAAATAGCTCTTCGACTCTCGCTTTTCTGTGGCATACTCCGCGCCTGCATCACTAGGCTGCCCTTTTTTCTCTTGCACTTGTGAGTTCATCCGTGCGCTTGAATGCACTTTAAATGACATCATCGA
>CAYYUP010000008.1:105019-114384 GCA_964474905.1 uncultured Nannocystis sp.
CCGCGGAGAAATACCTATGCTAATAACACGGAGATTATCACCGGACGTTATCGGATCAGGGCTCGGTGCTGGAGTTGAGTACAGGCCCGGTCCCCTTGATGAAAACGATGCTGCCCAGATCGGCGCCCACCAGAGCGTGTGGGTCCTCGATCCCACGCATATAACTGCCGCGGGAGGCGCGCTGCACTCATGGCTGTCCGCGGTACTCGCCCGTGACGGTCAACCTGCGCTCGTCAGTGATGATCTCGAAGCTCTCGCGGCATACACCGACAGCAATGTCGAGCTTATCGGTCCACTTCGCCCCCAAGGTAGTCGACCGCTCGAGCTAGCACTCCTCGCCGCAGCAGAGCGAGCGGAGCTCCAAAGATGCTGCAACCCGCGGTGGCGGGAACTCGGGATCGGCAGTACGATCGAGCCCTGGCCCACTTCGCGGCGTGTGTGCCTGATCGGCGCTGGTATCGTCAACCTCATCACCGCGCTCGCTCTCGTCGAAGCAGGCTTTACCGTCGAGGTGATCGATGGGGGCTCAGACCCACGAGCACGCGGCAACTGGCAAACCCAGGGAGCGACCTGCGGCGGAGAAAATGCCCGGATGTTCTGCTTTACGGAGGCCGACAACTACAATGAGAAGAGCGATCGAGTATACGCAGATATGCTCACCGCGTTCAATCAGAGGATCTCGGGGGGAGGCTGGCTCGTCGAGACCGAGGGCACAAACACAGACGAATTCAGGGCCTGGCGGGCACATTTCGAGTCCGTGCCAGCGTGGCGCGCAAAGATCTTCGCCGATGATATCCATGAGGTCAATCGAATGAGCGCACCGCTGTGGTCTCGGATGCGCGAGCACCACCCAACACTCTTCGAGGACGTCACTTACACCGATGGTGTGCTCCGTCTCTACTCCGAGGCTGAGGCCTTCGAGGCCGCGATTGCAACACAGACGCGGGTCGGTGCCCTGCGGCGACTGCTGAGGCCCACAGAGCTCGGCCGAAAACATCCCGGATTGGCCAGCGCATGCGCCAATGGGGCGATCGCCGGCGGTATCGAGGTCACAGGTTTCACCCTCAACATCCACGATTTTGTCGACGGTTTGCTCGACCAACTCGAGGCTATGAGCGTACGCTTCACCTGGCAGACGCGCGCGACCTGGGCCCGCGAGGCCGGCACCATCAGCGGCTTGTGCCTCGATAATGGCGAGTTCCGCGTGGCTGACCACTACGTCGCATCGCCAGGCGCCCACGGCAATGAGCTGCTCGTCGGCACCAGCTGCGAGGGCATGTTGACGGGCATCGCGGGGCTATGGATGGTCATGCCCAACCTCGACCCGCCGCTTCGCCACTCCCTGAAGATCCACCGCGAGGGCCATGTCGGCGAGGACTCCAATGTGACCCTCGCCCGCGACCGTCAGGGGCGCGAGATCCTGATCCTAGGCTCGGGTTACGCAGTCATCGGCCAGCAGAGCAAACTCGAGCTCGACGGCGCCGATCTCGACGCGCTCTACGCCGAACTCACCGAAACAGTCCGACGCTTTTTCCCCGACCACCACAGGCTCGGGCCCGAGGTCGGCTGGCGCATAAGTCGACGCGGATGCGTGCGCCCGTTCACGCCGACCGGGCTCGGGCTCTTCGACGGCTTCGCATCGACACACGGCCTCGCACTGATCACTGGCGGCCACAATACCGGCGGCTTTGCCCAAGCTCCGACGATCGCCGAAGCCGTCGTTCACACACTTCGCGGCCAGACCTGCGCAATGCAACACACATTCGCTCCGAGACGGGGGATCACATGAGAGTCGCGCTGCTTGTATCGGATGATCCACATCAGGACTACCTCGTCGCCCTGCTCGACGCGGCATTCGATGTTTGTGGTGTGCTTGTCGAGCCCGGAGGCGCACAAAAAGACCGGCTGTGGAAACGCCGCCGCTACGCCGACTGGCTCTCCCGCCGCTACCACGGGCTCCGCCGCGACTTCAACGGCGACAACCGCTTCCGGGCCCAGCACTTCGCCGACCTCGCCCCCAGCGATCGATGCTTCGAAACCGTCAATGTCAAGTGGATCAACTCGAAGCGGGCGATTTCAACAATGGACCGCTGGAAGCCAGATATTGCCATCCTCTGCGGCACCAACTATGTAAAGAACCGAGTACTGCTCGCAGCTGACCGGGCATTCAACATCCACGGCGGCTGCCTACCGGAGTACAAGGGCAATCACGGGGTGTTCTTCGCCCTGGCCGAAGGCCGCTTCGATCTGATCGGCGCCACCCTTCACGAGGTCAGCGCAAAGCTCGACGCCGGCGCGCTTGTCGAAGTCGTGCGCCCGCCGATCTACCCGAGCGACAACGACGAAACCCTCTATTGCCGCGCAGACCAACTTGCGATGCTCCGCCTCGTCGAACTCCTCCACCGGATCGAGCGCGGCGACGAGGTGCCCGCAATCCGACAACCCGCGGGAGGCCGCATGTTTAGGCACCGCGATCGCACGCCCAGGGTCGAGCTGCGCGCGTGGCTGCGACGGCTGCGCGAACCTCTCCCCTGCGTACCCATCGCCCGGATCGCGACGACGATCTACGACTCGCTCGGCGAGCAACGCCTCGCGGATCCGCTGGTTGAGTACAGCCCTCTGAGGTCCGAGTGAGCCATGGAGCCTTGGAGCCTTGGACAAAGCGTCCTCTGGACACGCCCGATCCGCTCACGGGTTCGCGGCACGAGTGGGTCGCGGTTGGCGACCGATGCCCCCTGCGATGGCGGGGCTACACAGGGCCGCTGAGGCTCGATGCAACTGCGCTCGCCCAGGCCTGCCAGACCCTGCTCGGAGTCCCGTGCTCCCAGCTCCAAAAAACCGCCTGTGCGCACGTCGAGACGGCTGCGATCGCGGGAGATGCACCGCGCCTTTTCCTCCACTCGACGACCCCGAATATCCGCGCATACGAAGCGGACCTGGCAGCGATGAGCGAAGGTCGGATCCCCCTCGACCTCACCACCTATACCGAAACCCGCGCCCTCTACCTCGCACGTCAGGGCGACCTCGCATTCGGTCGGACTGCGGCATGGCAACTCGCGCTCACGGATGCGACATGCGACGGCCACGCAATCGACGATGCCGACCACTACTACCTCTCGCACGCCCTGCTGCAGCGCGCCTGTGCCCGCGGGGCTGGAGACCCGGCGATCGCCCGGATCATCGGGGCCCTGCGCGCGAATCCTTCGTGTGTCGTATCAACCTACTCGCTCGAGCCAGAGTTCCTGCTCTTGCTTACCTGGCTCTCACGACAGGTGGGCTGTGGCCGCATTCGGGTCGATGCCAATGATCCAAACATCGCTTCCATCTGGAATCGCAAGCGCTTATTGCATCCGACCGTCGAACTCGCGTGCGCCCTCGAAACTGCCTGCAAAGGCGCCGATTCCCGGCAGATCCTCGACCTCGAGGCGGGCGCAAGCGAGGCGTGCGCACTCCTCGGTCAGCCATTACCCGTCCTCCCTGGTTATGTGATCGAGACCCAGCCAGAGCGCGAGGCCTTCGTCGCCGAGCTGCTCTGCGCTGGAGAGCTGCTACAGCGCCGTCACGGCCTTTCACGCGCATGCCTCAAGCCCTCCGAAGGTGGTGATGGCGGCCGAATCGTGCCCGGTATTCCGATCGCCGACCACACTCAAATCGAGGCTCTCGGCCGCCGAGCATGGGCCCAGGGCGGGCATTGGGTTCTCGAGGCCCATGTCGACTTCCTCGCGCTCGATCTCGGGGGCGAAAGGGTGCTCACCACGCCCTCGGCACACGTTCAGGAGGGTGCGCAGTTGGACGGTCTGACCTTGCAGTTCATGCGCGGCACCTCATGGAAAGGCAATGTATTCGTCGATGCTTCAGGCTGGCGCGAACTCGGCCTCGCAACCGAGAGTTACGCCCGTGTGGTCGCGACAATGGCAAAGTTCCACCGTGCACTCAGCCATCGCGGGCTCTGTCGCGTCGGTATCGACTTCGCGATCGGCCACCTCACAGATACACCCACGGGTCCTCCCGTCATCGCCGTTCAGGACATCAACGTGAAGCTGACAGGCGCCGCATTCCTCCGCGAATTCATGGCCCGTCACGGTCAGCAGGCGGAGCAGGCGGCAACTCGCGTGTTCTGCCCGCAGATCGGAGTCACGCCTCGCCGACTCCGCGAGCGGCTTAACGAACTCGCGGGGAGCAACTCCGACCACGACTTGATCGCCGTCGTTCCAGGGCGATGGGGCATGCTGGCAAGTGCAGGTGCATGCCCTGGTGATGCTGCGAACCGGGTGCTCGCGCTCGAACGCGAACTCATCAGCGAGGGCCTAGCTCTCGCGCCGACCAACCCCCCTTCGTGACAAGCCACGGCGAGATTCGGATCGGCGTTCTGGCTGGCCCCGTCGTTTTCAGTGAACCAAAGCCGGCGCCCTGCGACTACCCGACCATGATGTCCTTAACCTCCGCTCGCTTTACCCTCGCCCTTCGTCGCGCGATGCGCGTTTTCGCGACATCCACCGCGCTCTCGGCCGCTGGGATGCTTGTCGCCGGAGCGACCACGGGCTGCCAGGGGCTCTGCACCGACAGCTACCAGGCCACTCAGCTCGAGTTTGAGGAGGCTTCTGCACTGCAGATACGCCCGCGAGCGGCGGTGCTCGATGGTGAAGAAAGAGGTCTGCTGGTCGGCGACGCGGGCACGATTCTCCATCAAGACGCGGACGGAGCCTGGATCGACAGGAGCCCCGGCGAGACCGCAGATCTGCACAGTCTAGCCCTCCGCGGGAGCCGAGTGATCGCGGTCGGCAGCGGTGGCACGATCCTCGTCAGCGATGATAACGGGGAGACCTGGGCCCCCCAGATATCCGGCACCCAGGCGACCCTGCACGCGGTCACCTTTCTCGACGAAGGCGAAGCTGTGGCGGTCGGCGATGGCGTCGTTCTCATCAGCGACAATAGCGGTGATTCGTGGTCACCGGCCGATCTTCCAGAGAACACAGGCGTCGAGCTTCGGGCGATCGGCGGGACCTCTTCGCTGGCCTACGCGGTCGGCCTCGCCGGCGCTGCACTGATGAGCGAGGACAACGGCCAGAGCTGGGTCGAGCTCGAGCACCCAACCGAGAGCGACCTCGTCGGCGTCGACCTCCGCCACGCAGTGCTCGCGAGCGACGGCACCCTCTACACCTACAGCGACGGCGAGTGGGTCTGGACTGGGGATTTCGCCGCGCCGGTCGAAGCGGTCGACCCAGGGCTCAGCTGGGTTGTGCTCACTGACGGCACCGTGGCCACGCTGACCCCCGATTGGTACGGTCTGGAGGCCCTTACGCCCCTGCCCGAGGGCAGCGCCACACCGCGGGTCATCCTCCCGCGGGGCGACAGCGCGACCTTACTCGGCGATACCGGCGAGCGGCTCGAGGCCAGCATCACCGAGGAGTGGGTCGACTACAAAACCCGCTGCGTCAATTTTCCAGGGCGGGCGATCGACGGCCGCCCCTTCTACGTCGATGGTCAAGCCCGCACCGCGCCCATCGTCGACCGTGAGGGCTGGTCACAACAGCTCTCGCTCGAGGTCAACGATCTGTCCCCAGAGACACGCGAAGCACTCGCCGAAGCGTGGGCGATCGACGGCGCCTACGAGCACGCCTCGATCGCCTCCTTCGCCCGTTTCATCCTCGACCTGATGGCCGTCGGCGCCCCCGCAAACCTAGTAGCAGCGGCCCAGGAGGCACTTTCCGATGAGATCCACCACGCCCGCGCCTGCTTCGACCTGGCTTCGGCCTACGCCGGCCAAGCTCGGGGCCCCGGCGCCTTCTCCCTCGACCGCGCCTTTGCGGGCAAGCACGATCTGACAAGCCTCGCGCTCTCGACCTTCGTCGAGGGGTGCATCAACGAGACCATCGCCGCGATCGAGGCCGAGGTCGCCCACTCCCTCGCCGAGGTCCCACTCGTCCGCAAGACGCTCGGTCAAATCGCCGCCGACGAGACCCGCCACGCCGCCCTCGCCTGGGACACCCTCGCCTGGTGCATCTCGGTCGCCGGTGAGCCCCTGCGAGAGGCGCTAGGCGAGCATTACGTCGCATTGCAGCAACAGGCCGCGGGCGAGCGAGCCGTCGTCGCGGACATCGACACAACATCGATGAACCTCACCCGCCACGGTCGCCTGGGCGAACGATCGAGAGCATTGATCGCCGCCAAGGTCCGGCACAGCTTGATCCTGCCGCGCCTGGCCAGACTCCTCGGCAAGGGCGCAAGCCCGCAGCAGGCACACGATTCGCAAGTCCAGGCGAATCCGCCAAGCATCCTCACGCCTACTGTGGGTTGATCGGCTTGAGCGCGAGACCACCGGGATAGGCGTAACTCGCCGCCGACGACTGACCACTGACCACAATGCCAAAGGGCTCGTCGCCGGTGGCCTCGTTGGTCCCGGTTTTACACATCGCCTCGCCGGGATTCATGTCGATGGTCGCCCACTCCCAGGTCGAATTGCCGATCGCCGTCCAGCGATCCTCCGGCACCACACCCAGGCAAGCGACGTCGATCGAGGCACCCGCCGGGCGGATCAGTTTGGCAAAATCGTTGTCGTAGGAAGAGTCGACCAGGAAGACATAGTCGTCCTGAAATTGCTCGTTCGGGACCATCAGCACCATGTAGGGATCACCAGGGCAACCGTTGACACCGGTCGAGCTGCAGCCGAGCATATAACCTGCGACCATGATCGGATCGTCGGCGGAGATCGTGAAGTCCAGCTGCTCTTGAAATTCGACGATCTCGCCCTTGTCCATGGTGATGCTTGCACCCATCATCGTCGGCGGATCGAAGTCGACCTTGGTATTGTCTTCGGCCGCAACGATGCGCCAGAGCATCGGCTCTTGGCCGCGCTTGGGGTTGCGAGAGGCGACGTAATCCTTGCCCCAGGTCTCGAGCGGGAAGATCTGCTCTTCGACATGATCGCAGGCACCGATCGACGTGGTTGGCACATTGGCGCAGGAGTGACCGCCAAAGACCGCGACCGGAGCACTGGCGGCGATCGTCGAGCCCGAGAGGCCGACGGAGGTCTCCGCTAACTGGATAAAGTCGTAGCGGTTGATCGTCACCTCGGTCGGCTGCCCTGCGGTCATCGCCGGCAAGCCATTCATGCCGGCCGGTGTATTTGCGGCAGGAGTCACGGTGATCTTTGTATTGTCCTCGGTCGCGACGATCGAGAGCGTCGAGCCGACCCCGTAGCCGCGGTTCCAGGCGAGGTGGATGTAGTCGGGCCCCAAGGTATGAGTTGGCAGCAGCAGCGAGGCATCGGTGGTATAGCCCGAAGCGCCGCCAATCGGATTGAACTGTGTAGCGATGATCGGCAGGTCCGAATTGATCCGAAAGGCGCGGCCGAGGGCGATTCCATTGCCAAGAAAACCCGCGTCGCCGGTGTAGTAGCCCTGTTTACCCTGATTCGAGCCCGAGAGGTTCAGTACCTTGACCTGCCGCGGCGGGATCGACTCGCTGATGATCTTTTGCTCGGCATTGTTGTTATTTCGGTCGAAGACCTCGACATTTACCGTCTGATCAAAGCTCGGGTTTGAGAGCGCGACTGCGTAGACATAGGTATCGCGGGGCGGAAGATTGGCCATATCGACCGCCCAAAACTCGCAGCCGATGTTCGACTTGACGGCCTCTGCTTTATCACAGGCGCTGATGCACTCGCCCGCGTCACAGACAGTGCCGGGATCGCAGGGCATCGGATCTCCGTAGGCCGTGCCATCGGCATTGCAGATCTGAACCTCGGTCCCAGAGAAGCAGCTCTTTGACTCCGGGACACAGAGTAGATCGACGCAAGCGGCGTCGATGCATACCTGTGCATTGGGACATGGTTGTTGCTCGTAGCCAGAGCAATCTTCGGCGCAGACCTCGATCGCACCATCCCCATCGCAGGCCCCAAGGGCGCCTGGATCGCAGGCACAGGCCTCGCAGCTCTCGCTCTGCTCATCGCAGTACTGCCCAGTGAGACAGGGCTCGTCGACCCAGACACCGCCGACGCAGAGCTGATGGGCCCCGCGCTTGCACTGCTCGGCACCCTCGACACAGTCGGAGCTGACGGTTGTGGAGCCCGGTCCAGTCGAACCCGTGGAGGTTCCGGTTTCGCCGGCACTCGCGCTGCCCCCGGAGGTGCCCGTCGCGGTCGCCGTCGCCGTCGCCGTCGCCGAAGAACTACCGGTTGCGGTCGCCGTCGCCGTTGTCTGGCTCGACGTCGTCGCAGTTTCGCCTGAGCTCGCGCCATCATCGCTCGTACAAGCGAGCCCAGCGGCGAGGAGCAAAGCGACAGAGGGCTTCAAGTGCGTGCGCATGCGCCCATGATGGCGACGCAATCGGCCGACGACAAGACAATTACGTGCCGCGTTCGAAATGCGAGGTTTAGTGCCTCCACGAGCGGACACGACACCGGTCGGACCCATTCGGCGAAGATCCGAGACCCGCAAAGCGCCCGCAGAGAGGCCGCGACAAACGCAGAGCGGGGCGAACCCACAGCCCACAAACCGCTAGAGCGGCTCGTAGACCAGCACGTAATCCGCAACCGGTCGATCGCCGTAGCCCTCTAAAAGCAGCTCGTCGAGACCGCCCAGGGGCGTCGTCGTGACCAACACGGGCTCGACGTCGGCGGTAAATTTGGTGACGCTATCGGCAGTCGCGAGCCCGGTCTGCACGTGCCAATCGCCGCCGACCATCAGCACCCGATCGTCCGTGTTCTCGAGGTGGCGAGCGATAAAATAGCCCATCGTATCGTCGCGGATCAGCGCTAGGGCGGTGAAGTAGTCGAGCGCCTCTTCGTAGGTCAGCCCCCAATCCTTGCCGTGGCTCTCGTAATCGTAGGACTGCTCAAAATAGCCCTGATACACCGCATCCCAGCCATCCAGGGGCCGCGGCGGCAGGTAAGCATCGTAGGGAAAGCTCTCGCCCCAACCGTTAAAGACCTCGAGCGGCGGGCTCGGGAATGCCGCGTACACGCTATCCAGGGCCTCTGAGGGCACATTTACCCCGAGCACCGGTCGCTCGGCGAGCTTCATCGTATCGACCAATTGCTTCCAGTACTTCGAATAATTATTCCACGGATCCGAGGTCGACTCAAAGGTATCGCTGTCGATATCACCGGCTAGGTAGCTGTTGATGACATCCTGCTCGTCGCTTTGAAAGTGCTCCATCGCCAGGGTGACATCGCCGTGGCGAAGCAGCAGGTGCTCTAACATCCAGCGCTGCAGCTCGTGGATCGCTGGCGTCTCGTGTTGCTCGCCGACGAGCACCAACCGCGAAACATCCAGAGCCTCCATCAACGCGAGCTCGTCCATCCAAAGCTCAGCCTCGACATCGTAGATCTGCATGCCGACAAAGGCCTTGCCGTCGTAGCTCGG
>CAYYUP010000008.1:114484-132945 GCA_964474905.1 uncultured Nannocystis sp.
TTCATGTTTGGGTGGATGGTCATCTTCGGAGCCCTGTGCTGAGTGTATGATCCCCGCCGCCTCGCAGCGCGTCCATCGAGCAGGCGAAAAACCCAGCTAGACCGGCGAGCGCACAGCATCCGCAGCGATCACGCCGTTACAGGCGAACCAGGCGTAGGTGTCGCGCACGGTCTCCTCGAAGGAGCGCGGCTGGTGGTCGAGCACGGCGGTCGCAAGGTCGTGACGGATGTCGCGATTAGCCCGCAACGCCGAGAGCGACTCGCGGGTGTAGAGCGGCTCGCGACGCATCAGGGTGCCGGCGATCTCTGCGAAGGGAGCCGTGCCCCGCGCGAGCCACATCGGCGTGGTCAGTCGCGGCCGCTTGACCCCGGTGATGCGCTCGGCAATTTCGGCGATTTCACAGACACTGACATAGCGACCACCGATGATGTAATTCTCGCCGGTCTCACCGCGAGTCTCCGCACTCAGGATCGCCTGAGCGACGTCCCGGACATCGACAAAATCGAATCCCCCGGGCGTGAGCGCCGGCAGACGACGACGGAAGAGCTGAAGCAACACGCGACCCATGCGCGAAGGACGATAGTCGTAGGGACCGACGATGCCCGTCGGGTTGATGATCGTCGCGTCCAGGCCGCGATCGATCACCCGCCGAAGTTCGACCTCACCTGCTGCTTTGGACAGGTTGTAGGCGGGCTCGTGCGCTTCGGTCGAGCGCGGCCGCGTTTCGTCAAGGGGCGCCGAGCAGTCATCCAGACCAAAGGCGTGGATCGACGAGACATGCACCATGCGCCGAACACCGACCTCAAGCGCCGCCTCGGCGACGTTGCGCACACCATCGACGTTGATCGCCTGGACCAGGCCGCCTTGATCGCCCCGGATCGAGATCATCGCTGCGAGATGAAAGACGATCTCGGTCCCCTCAAGAACGCGGCGCAACGAGCCGGGATCACGCACATCACCGGTGACAAACTCTACATCAAGGCCCTCGAGGCCCAGGCGCTGGCGGTGGATCATCACTCGCACAGGTCGCCCCGCGGCGAGCAGAGATCGGATCAGGTTGGCCCCCAGGTGACCGCTAGCTCCCGTGACAACGACCGGCGACATGGGCAGAACCCTGCCAAGAGCAGGGCCGACTGTCGAGCCCCAAGCAGCGGCCCCGAGAGCGCCTTCGCAAGTCGTCCGGTCTGCGGTAGATCACGCCCATGGATCAGAACTTCGTCGATCTCCGCTACGACGTCACCGACACCGAAGCCGGCATCGCGACCCTCACCTTGGATCGCCCAGACGCCCGCAACGCCTACTCCGAAGCGATGGTCGACAGCCTTTGCTCTGCCCTTGACCGCGCCCAAACCGATCCGGCGATCCGCTGTATCATCCTTACCGGCGCCGGATCTGCGTTCTCTGCGGGCGGCGATCTAAAGAGGATGCGCGACCAAGCGGGCATGTTCGCCGGCGGTTCGGTGGCCCTTCGCCGCGCCTACATCGATCACATCCAGCGGATCCCCAGGCGCTTTGCACTCTTTGACAAGCCCGTCATCGCTGCGATCAACGGCGCCGCGATCGGGGCCGGCCTCGACCTCGCCTGCATGTGTGATCTCAGGATCGCCGCCGAAGGCGTCAAACTGGGCTCGACCTTCGTCAAGGTCGGCCTGGTGCCCGGAGACGGTGGCGCCTACCTGCTGGCCCGCACCATCGGCTTCCCGCGGGCGCTCGAGCTGATGCTCAGCGCCCGCATCATCCGCGCCGAAGAAGCCCTGCAGCTAGGGCTCGTGCACCGCGTAGTCGCGGCCGAAGATCTATTGCCGGCGGCGACTGAGCTCGCACGTTCGATCGCCCAAAACCCTCCACTCGCGGTCCAACTCACCAAACGAGCAGCCTACCGCGCCTGGGATGACGGCCTGGAGGTAGCCCTCGAACAGGCCGCGAGCTACCAAGGAATGGTCCAAAGGACAGGCGATCATAAAGAGGCCGTCGCCGCCTTCCTCGAGCGACGCAAGCCGACCTTTCGCGGCGAATGACCCGCTAGCCACGCGAAGCCATCTAGCTCCGATGGAGCTCAACTCCCAAAAAGATTCGAGTGATCGCAAAATTCGTCGCCAACGAGACCTCCCGCCGCATGTTTGAGGTTCGAGTCATGTGCGAACCAAAGAGCTTCAGGCTAAGCAGATGTTCCTGCTTTAGCCAGTCGAAGCGATAGAGGTGGAGCGCGAGCGCAGCCGATCCCTTGATCTGGGTATCCACGCGCAACTCCCCAGTCCATGCGTTTTCCTGGGTACGAGCCTCGTACACGTCGAAGTGGCGCACCCATGCCTCGGCGCCAAGATTCAACTCTAGGCGCTCACGAAACTCCCAGCGCAGCTGCACACCCAAGCGATGCCGGCGAAAGTCGTAATACCCTTCGAAGTACTTCTGCTCCAACGAAAAAAACTCGTCGCGACCGGTCATCGCTCGATCGTAGTTCTCGGTGATCTGCCGCTGAAACGAATAGCGCGCTCGGAGCTCAACACCCCCTCCAAGCCGTATCCGAACCGCTGCGAAGGGCGTGTAGCTGCGGTAGTTCTTGCTATCCGAAGAGCGCAGAATCGCACCATTCTCATTTTTACGATTGTAGCGAGCATCGAGATAGTGGGTAAGTCGATACTCAAATCCTGCGTTCAGGCGAGCGATCTTTCCAGAATTATAGCCGCCCTCGCTAGCGACCTCAAAGCCCTCCTGATCGATCCGCCGCGTGGCCACATAGTACCCAGGATACTTCTTGTAAAAGATATCACCATATAGTTCACCGTAGACGCCCTTCATCTTGCCAAAGCGAACGCTGGGCTGCGCCCTCAGCAACCATCGGCGATGGGGCGCGTACTTCGGCCACCAAGCATCCGCGTGCAGTCGCAGCGAGGTTCGCAGCCACTTGTTCCACTTGATCTTCCGCGAAGCGTTGCCCTGCAAAAGGTGGATCGGCACAACCAGTGCACTCTCCAGCCCATCCATTGCCTCATCCTCCTCAGGAAAGCCCAAAGTCTTGGTAGAGAATGGCTCGTACTCGTAGTCAACGCCCAACTGGATCCTGTGATTTTTCCGAGGCTGCAAGCGTTGATGCAACCCTGCCATGCCCATCACTCCATAGGTCGGAGCCTCGACAAATACAGCCCCAAAGACCCCAAGCCTCAGCTCCGTGCCACCATTCACCACCAGCTTTTTTTTCTTTTTTTTCTTTTTCTTCTTTTTTTTCTTCTTTTTCTTTGTCGTCTTCTTCGCCTTGGGCTTCGGCGCCGCCTCTCCCGCAAGCATGCCTTCCGCCGGCAACGGCTCCACGGATTGGGAAACATCGTCGGCCACCAGCTTCGCTCCCGGCGGCGTGCCCTCAACCGTGCCAGCAGAAGGGTCGGTCACCGGCTCCGGCAAAGCTCCAGGGGCAACTGCAACCGCAGCCGCAGCCGCCTCGCCTAGCCACAGGAGCCAGACAACGAGCACGACGCCACACACCACGATGGCGCCACGTAGCGACCTACCCCCGGACAAAGGCATCGGCTCTAGCACCCGCCTTGGATCGCGTAATCCTGGGCCTTTAGTGTGTACACACCACCCGGAAAGCGCGTCTGGAGATCGCTGACAATGGCATTCGCCTCGACACATGCAGCCTGGTCGGTATGCACCCGAGTCTCGTAGTACAGAGCATTATCTTCGTAGATGCCGCCGGGGAACATGTTGATCACCTCTTCAAACCAAACCAGCGCAGGCCCGTACGCGTTTAACTTGTACTCGGATCGACCCAAGTAGTAGCGGGCATTGTCGAGGTAAATCGAGTCGGCAAAATCGAGTACATGAACCAAAGCAGGCTTCGCACCGACGTAATCCTTGTTCGAGAAGCGCGCCCGACCGAGGTAGTAGGTCGCATTATCGGCGTAGGTGCTCGCGGGGTATAGGTTCTCAAACTTGGCCAAGACCGATTCGGCCATGGCGTCGTCGCCGAGTTCATAATGGGTCCGGCCTGTGTAATAATACGAATTATCAGCGTAGGTACCCGCGGGATCGATCGCAATTGACTCCGTAAATTTTGCCAGCCCCTCGTTGTACATACCCTGACGAAAAAACGAACGCCCCCAGAAATAATTGGCATCATCCGCAAAGACACTCGCAGGATAGGTGGCAAGTAGTGTATTAAAGGCCACGCCGGCGGCGACGAAATCGAGCAGGGCGTAGTGGCAACGCCCCTGGAGGTACCCCGAATTATCGCGCCGGGGCGAATCAGGGTACATGCTCCAGAGCTGAGCAAAAAGGGTCTCCGCGCCGCTGTAGTCGAGGGCATTGTAGAGGGCAAGCGCCTCTTGAAAGAGCATTTCGTCGGCGGATGAGGGATCAATCGGCATCCCCGAGTCGCTTTCCATTCCGCCGCTCACCGTCGGCCCCTCATCGGTCTCACCACCAACATCGGTCGTCTCGCCACCACTGCCGCTGCTACCGGTCGAACCACTCGCGGTACCGACGGGCTCCGGATCCGTGCAACCTGCAGGCCCAAGCGAGAGGCCGATACTCGCGAGTACGGCGATCAAAAGTGGTGAATTGATTGTTTTGTGGAGGTCGTTCATAGTCTTAATCCTCATCTCTTCTCTCTGCACATTTTTCGCGAAATTCTCTGGCTTCGACATCGCTGGAGTCCTGACTGAGCGCGGCGTCCACATGGGCCCGGCAGGCCGCAGGATCGCCGCGCGCTGCGGCTAGGCGTGCAAGCGACAGGCGAAGCTCTGAATCCGCTGGCTTGCGTTCCAGGGCCTCGCTTAGCTGCAAGAGGGCGGCGGCGTCCTGACCCAGGCGCAGGTGCAGGAGGCCCAGGTTCTTGCGCGCCCCCCAGTGATCCTGATCGAGGGAAAGCGCCTCTTCGTAGGCACCGATCGCCTCATCAAAGCGCTCCTCGGCAACCAGCGCGATCCCTAGATTGTACCAAGCCTTCACATAGCGGGGCTCGGCGATCAGCAGCGCCTGGTAGGCGTCGATCGCCGCCTCTACCTGACCAGCCCGACGCAAACTCACCGCCCGTTGCAGACGGGTCGTACGCTGATCGGGATCGATCTCGAGGGCGCGTGCATAGGACTCGGCAGCCTCTTTGTAGAGACCTCTCTTGGCCTGTGAGCGGGCTAAATTTATCCACGCAGAACCGTAACTCGGCTTTATCTCGAGCGCGCGACGGAAGTAGACCTCGGCCTCTTCGTAACGCTTGAGGTCACTGTATACAAGGCCAAGGTTGTTGGTCGCGGCGAGGTAGCGGGGCCTCAACTCGATCGCCCGCTGGTAGTGAGCGATCGCCTCGTCGCGCTTGCCCACCTTGCGCTCCAATAGCCCTAGATTGTACCAAGCCTCCGCATAGGGCTCTTTGGAGGCCGCGATTGCATCTCCGTAATGGGCCCGCGCCTCTGGGTATCGACCTGCCTTAAATTCGACGAGACCGAGCAAAAAATGTGAGGCCGGCCGGGTCGTATTCGCAGCTAGTAGGCTCTGTGCATTTCGCCGCGCGGTCGACCAATCCTCGCGCTCGATCGCCATCCGCACCAGACGCTGCCTGGCGTGGCGCAGGCCTCCGTCGAGCTTGACCGCACGCTGATATGCGTCAAAGGCCTCCGGCTCGAGCTTAGCGAGTTCGTACGAACGACCGAGCACGTCCTGGGTATACGCAGAGTCTGGGGCTAACTTCGCCGCCTGTTGAGCGTAGGAGAGACCCTCGCCTATCGCGCCCTCATCGGCTAAGCGGCTGATCTCGAGGGCTGCGCGCGCCCACAGACTCGCCTGTGCCGGCGCCCTCTCGACCGCCTGGGAGAAGGCTTTGCGGGCAGCATCGCCTTCGCCCGAAGCAGCGTAGGCCCGCCCCAGCGCCGCCAATGCGCGCGCCCGTCGATCATTGCTGCCCGTCTCCGTCGCCGGTTTGAGGACCTCGACAGCCTCGGCATGTCGACCGCGCTCCCGCAGCAGCCCCCCGTAAGCGATCCGCGTCGATGTATGCATAGGCCGCAGGCGCAGCGCCTCCTCAAACTCCCTGAGCGCCTCCACCTTATTACCGCTCCGACGGGCGAGCAGGGCCAGGTCGAGATGCACAGAGGCCGCCTCCGGACTCAGCTTCAGCGCCCGATCAAGCGCCTCTTTGGCGTCGCCTTTATGATCCGCACGGCGCAGCCAATGGCCGTACTCGGCCCAGAGCTTGGCATCATCGGGAAACGCCGCGATCACCTTGGCAAAGGCGGCAATTGCCTCGTCGTAGTCGCCCCTGCGCGCGAATGTCCGGGCTCCAGCGTGCTCTTGATTCCGCGGAGCCGACAGGAACCACGCCTCATCGGACTCGCCGCCACCCTCCTCATCACCGGCAACAGCGCCCTCGTAACCGCTGATCTCCCAGGTCAATACCCGCCCCTTGGAGTTGCTAGCGACAACCTCCGCAGCCACTGTGCCCGCGAGTAGGAGCCCCAAGGCGACGACCAATGGCCATAGTTTGGCCCGCTGAATCATGCTCGTGCGCCCCCTTTGATGGCGGCGCTGAATGTGCGATCGCAGACGTTTTGGATCTCGAGACCAGGTCTCACATTGATCTCGAGCACCACCGGCCCCCAACGGCGGTCAACGCAAATATCGACGCCTAGATATCCCAAGGGCACGGCCGCGGCAGCCGCAAACGCGACCTCCAGGCATCGCTGCCACTCGGGCAACTGGCGACCGACCAAACACTCGCCATTCTCCGGGTGAACGTCCACCAACTGCCCCTTCGAGATCGCCCGATAGGTCCGACCGGTCTTGATATTCACGGCCACGCCGATGCCCCCCTGATGCAGGTTCGCCCGCCCGCCAGAGCGCCGCGTCGGCACCCGCACCATCGACAGCAAAGGCCGTCCGCGAAGCACAATGATGCGCACATCACAGACGCCATCCGCCCAAAATGCGTCGTACAGCGCCGCGGGTTCGATGCGCTCCTCAACCAATGCGCGGTCCTCGAGCTGCTTCGAGAACGAGCCAAAGGTAATATTGGCGAGATGCTGACGGAGCTCATCGAGATCGACGTGGCGACCCTTGGGCGTCAACCACCGATCACCATCCTTGGCACCAACAACGACGATGCCATCGCCACCGCTGCCGCTCGCCGGCTTGACCACAAAATTATCCCGACTCCGCAGCGCCCGTGTGACCGCCTCGACCTCAAAAAGCCCCCGGCAGATCGCTACGTCTGGAGCCACCGGCACGTCCTTGCTCCGCAGCAACTCCTTGCAGCGGATCTTGTCGTCGGCGAGCGGATAATAGCACCGTGGATTGTGGGCGTAGACCAGGTCGACGTTGCGACGGTTGATCCCGTACACCTGACCTAGGCGCTCACGCGCGGCGAGCAAGCGCCGCCACCATGTCGCCCCGCCAGCGCCCCGGAGTTGGGTCTGCGTCATCGCTCCCCATCCTTTTCTTCGCGCCAGAGCCCGCGAAACCGCCACATCTCGAGGAGACGCACACCGACCCATCGACCGAGATAGATGTTGGCGGCGATCACCAGCAACAGCACCTCTGGAAAACCGCTGACGAGCACCTGCATCGCCATCGAATTCATCACTGTGTAGCAGCCGAGGACGACGATAAGCGTGCCACCAAATTGGATCATGCCCTCGCGAAATCCCTGTTCGACGAGCACCAAGTAGAGCCGCTCCGAGGTGATCGCGAGCACTGCGATCGGGAAGTAAGCGACCCGCGCGAGCTCCGCAAGCTCCAGGTGATCCGCCACCAGGCTAGTACCCAACATCGAGAAGACAACGACGGTCAGGAGGATCGCCAGGGTCGGCGAATGCAAAAGCTGAAGACGTTGCAGCGCGAGCCGGGCGACGACGACGCAGGTGGTGACAATGAGCAAACTGATGATGCCCCATTGCAAGCCTGTGGCCGCAGCCGAAGCGGCGATCAGCGCCGGCAAGAAGGTGCCAAAGGTCGGCACCCCGATCACGTTGCGAAAGAGGACCACAACAAGCGCACCAACAGGCAGCATCAGCACCGTCTGGAGCAGCGAAAAGGGCAATTTTAGCCGGGCAAAAAGATCCCAGACATTGAACGCCTTAAACGAGGCTCGGGCCTCCTCTGAGGGCACCATGCGCTCCTTGGTCGTGAACATATAATCAAAATTGATCTCGCTGGTATGACGAAAGAGCGACTCGTCACCGCGGTAGAGCGTCAGGTAGTGGCTCGGCAGCTCGGCAAAATGACCATTTGTCGGGCCAAAAGGCACCCAATGACCACCGATGTAGGCCTCTACCCATTGATGAGAGGTCCGCTTGCTGCCGGCCCGCAAGATCAGGCCCCCGACAAGACGCGATGGAATGCCGGTAGCACGGGCAAGGGCGACAAATAGACGACTCTTGCCGTTACAGCTGGCCTCCCCCAGACGCAGGGCCGTCAACGCGTCGGTGGTGCCCTTAAAGGCTCGCGAACGCAACCCCGAGGTGTAGGCAAAGATGCTCTCCAAACGAGAGAGCACCGGCCCCTGATCAGCGCCTAGATCGATGAGCAAGCCGCGGATTTCGGGATCGTCGACCTGGACCGCTTCGCTCGGCCGGAGATAGCGGCGAATCGCCCGAGGGTAGCTCTCTGGGACCTCTAACGCCGGTGCGATCGTGTATTCGGTGGCCGCCAGTAGGGCCGAAAATTCGTATCGAATCTCGGCGCCATCCGGCACCGGCGCACCGAGCCAAAGCGCCTGACGGTTCTGCCCCAGAGTCTCGATGCTGTGATGGAGCACCGGCGGCGCAGACTGGCTCTCCTCGCTGATCGTCTGCCGCACATCACTGACCGGAGCGAACGTCGCGACCCGCACCCGACGCTCGCCTCCGTCGAGCTTCATGCGCAGGCTGACACGGTATTGGGTCTGCGGCAGAATGTTGCTGATGCGATAGTCCAGGGCCGTCACCTTGTAGACAAAGGAGGCCAGTGGCAGCAGCATCAAGATCGCCAGCACAAGATAGGTCTGTCGGCGCCGCGCTCGGTGGTCGTGATTATCCATAGGATGTACGCATGCCCGTGCGGCGTGCCCTCAAGATAAGGAAAACCCTCGACACAGGATTCGGTACCCGGAAGGTGGGCTTGCTAGGGGGTTCCTCGGTGAGTGGCGACGGCGACGATTTCCTAACAATTTTTTTCGAGAAGGCATCCGCCTAGATGACCTGATCACATGCCACGCACGCACGACGCCTCAATGCCAGGCACTCGACCGCCCCGGCTAGCCACATCCGGATACTGATCACGGAGCGCTCTTTCGCTTGATCATCAGCTCTCGAAAGCGACCGACCACAACGGAAAATCCTTGGTGCCCACCTCTGCGGGGGTCTGCCAGACCATGCTGGCCATCACGCGCGACAAATAAAATATATTGTAAGATCTAGGCACCTGCGCGCACTCATGCCGGGGGCCCCGAGGCTAAGTGCATCAATTAAAACGGACAAAAACGCTCTTCTCGCACTTCGCCGCGAGCTTTGTAGCGTCGGCGCTGGCCGCCGCGTGCTCACTCAGCAATCCCACCTACACCTCGGGCTCGCAGGGCGGTAGCGGCTCCGGCGGCAGCGAGGCCTCGACGCTAGAGACCGGCACCCAGAGCGGAGTGACCGGCAGCGGCTCAAACAGCAACGGCTCCGGCTCCGGCTCCGGCTCCGACAGCATGAGTACGGGCGGAGTGACCGGCCCTAGCTCCACCGCAGCATCGTCCTCCTCGTCCACGACGGACGGCACCAGCTCCAGCTCCAGCTCCAGCTCCAGCTCCGGTTCCAGCTCCAGCGGCTGCGAGGCATGTGATGGTCAAAATGACTCCATCTGCGAGCCTGGCACACCGGAAAAAGCCCTTAATTGCGCACAGGGTTGCGTCCTCACGACGCTCTGCTCGGAGGCTCAGCAATGCGCGATCAATCGCCAAGGAAGGGCGGTCTGCACTTCGTGCGACATGCTCGCAGACGAAATAGACGAGCTTTTGGTCGAGGGCAATGCCCCTACATGCAAAAAGGATAACGACTGCATACTTCTCTACGAGGCGTGTGCAAATCCCGACCAATGTGCAGTCGTCATCCACAAGGATGGCCTCGACGCAGACCAAGTCGACCAACTCTTGGATCTCATGACACTCTACAAATACGCTCAATGTGAGGATTTTTGTCACTGCGAGGATAAAGCCCCCAAGTCCGAGTGCAACGACAAAAACGATACGTGCAAGGTCGACTAAAATAACGCAACCGCTAACAGTCAGGTGCCGTCCTCGCGATCGTGCACAGGCCCCGCTTGTGGCGGTCTCGTAAAGGTTTGTGCCCGCTCCGTGGGCGCCCCCGCCTGCACCCTAGAACCCGCGGGCTCAGAACTCCGCGTCGCCGTCGATGATGCTGCCACCGGCGGCGCACGCTTGGCCAAGCGATCACCGAAGATCGCCCGTGCCGATCGAAAGCGGACCTGGGTCGCCACCTCGGCTCGGCGCCTCTTGAGCACCCAAGGCGTCATCGTCAGACCCCAAAGAAAGCCAAAGAGGTGGCTAAACCACGCCATGCCGCGGGCGTCGGAGAAGAAGCCCATCGCCACCTGAAAGAGTAGCCAGGCGCCGACATAAACCCATGCGGGGATCGTCAGCTGCACGTAGACGATCGGCACTACCTGCAGCAACTTGGCCCTGGGGAAGATCCAGAGATAGGCAGCCATCACCGCGGCGATCGCCCCCGAGGCGCCGATCACCGGGGTCGCGCTCGCCCGGCTCAGGAATACCTCACCGAGACCACCGATAAGCCCCGCCCCAAAGAAGAGCACCAAAAAGCGACGTCGACCGTAGATATGCTCGACGTTGTCGCCAAAAATATAGAGGAAGTAGAGATTCGCCAACAGGTGGAGCCAGTCGGCATGGAAAAAGATATGCGATAAAAGCGTCCAGGCGTGGGCCGGGGTGCTGCGCACAGCTCCGACGACCATCGCAAAGTCGCGGGCGTACACAAGACCCAAAACCGAGGCGATGTACACCGCAACAAGCAGCGCCGAAAGCGAGTAAATCACCCATGGCGTGCCGCGAGCGGGATTTTCGACCTCGACCGGCAGCTGTGTCAAGATCTGCGCCGCCCAGATGAGGCCGCGCTTGGCGAGCTCGACCTTGCGATCGCTCTGGCCACTCCGCGTCGACGAATGGGCGAGCTTGCTGCGCTCATCGCCGTCGAGCCAGAGCCCGCGACAGACCGGACAGCGATCGATCGGACTCTTGAGCAAATCCGGGATCACATGCTCGTTCATAAAGCCGTGGCCGCGGGGACACATGCGATTGGCCGAGCGACCGACCAGAGTCTTGAGAAAGACCGGGTCGATGTCGACGTCGCCGAGCTCGTCGATCTCATCCTGATCAAACCACACACCAAAACAGACCGGACAGGCGTCGATCGTCAGCGAGGCATCCGTCGCCGGACGGGCCGGGTCGAGCTGCCGCCAGCGACCGCTCTCCTGACGCAGGTGGATCGGCACCAGCTCGTGCAACGAACACGCCGGACATTGAGCCGAGAGCGGCCCCGACCCAGCCGCCACATGGGCCCGCTGGATCAGCGTGATCTGCTGCGCTCGCCTGGGCTCAACCACCGCCTGCGATCATAGTCGACCGCGGCGTCGTTGTTGGCACGAAGCCGCGGTCCCTCGTGTACGCGGGACCGCGGCGACGATTGGCTCAATGCGAGGGGTTGAGACCCGCCGCCTGGGCGCTGCCAGCCGGAACGGCAACAACGGGCGGCCCCGATGCGCCAAGGCTCGGCGAGAGATCATCGGCTGGCAAGGCGATGGTGGCGGCCGTAGGACTGCCCAGACCGGCCCCTGCGAGCGCGGACACAGGGGAGCCGGCAAGGCCCGCAGAAGCGGCAGAAGCGGGCGCAAGCGCGGCGACCGATGCCGCCCCCTCGTTGACGCTGTAGGCCGCAGCTGCCGAGGCCGCGACCGCGACCGCTGTTGCACTGGGTGGCGGCGCCTTGCGGATGCTGCGCGAATACCCGGTCAGCCCCCAATCTTCGTCGAAGAAGAGGGTCGCCACCAACACCCCTTCATCCTCGCCCTCGGCCACTTCAGCCGCAGGCCGAGCCCGGAGCAAGAGCGCGTGCTGATCCCGCTGCGGCTCCGGATCTTCGGCGACCGCGATGTAATCGTGATTGCCGTCGCTGTCGACGTCGGTCGGCACAAACTTGCCCGGGGTCTTGTTGAGCATCGCCTCGAGCTTGTCGGGGGAATTTAACCGGTTGAACTGCACCAACCACGAGACCAGCTCGAGCGATTTACCGCTGACCAGGGGCTCGCCGCTGCCCTGCATACCGGCCTGGGCGAAGTCATCATCGCCTCCCCCAGGCGACGCAGGTTTTCCACAGGCAAGCGCGAGCACAGCCGCGGCAACAAGCGAGAGAGAGAACGGGGCAATAGGTCGGATCATCTTGGTGCGTGCACTCGGTGAAATGTGGGCCGCTCTTGCGGTACATCGGACGGGCAGCCAATACTACCGTACCCTCGCGGCTCCACGCGAAGGCTTCGTGGCCGCAAAGCCAGACCCGGGGTCGATCCACCACAACCCATGAAAACGCTCTTCAGCATAGGTCTGCCCCCCCAGGCCGCCGGTCCCGAGGCCTGGATCGGCCGCCTCATCGACGGCCGCTACCGAGTCCTCGAATTGCTCGCCGAGGGGGGCATGGGGGCGGTGTTTATCGCCGAACACACGGGCCTGCGAAAGCGCGTCGCCCTCAAGTTGGTGCGCCCAGAGTTCGCCTCGGATCAGGTGTTCGTCGATCGTTTTCACCGCGAGGCCATGGCGACCGCCCACCTCGAACACCCCAACATCGCCAAGGCGATCGACTACGGGAGCCTCGACAACGGTGACGCCTACCTGGTGATGCAACTGATCCACGGGCGCAGTTTGGGCGACGTCATCGCCTCCGGTGAACGCATGCCCTGGCGCCAGGTCTGTGAGCTCGGCGCCCAGATTTCGGGTGCCCTCGCGGCCGCCCACGAGATCGGCATCGTGCACCGCGACCTCAAGCCAGAAAACGTGATCATCGAGGGATGGGGCGGCCTGCACCCGCGGGCCAAGGTGCTCGACTTCGGCGTCGCCCGGATTCAAGACGTGCGCGCACTCGGGGTTCCCGACCGCGAGCTGACCCGCCAGGGCTCGGTGATCGGCACCCCCGGCTACATGGCACCAGAGCAGGCCTGCGGCGCCATCGCAGCCGCGCGCTGCGATCTCTACTCCCTCGGCGTGATCCTCTGGGAGCTGCTCGCCGGGCGCCCCCTGTGGAAGGCCGAAATGCTGACCGATCTCTTCACCGCGCAGCTCACCGAGGATCCGCCCTCCCCCAGTGTGCACGAACCACTGCCAGCCGCGCTCGAGGTCCTGATCCTGCAGCTCCTCGACCGCGAACCCAGCCGGCGACCGGCGAGTGCCCGCGATCTAGGCGAGGTCTTTCGCGAGTTCGCGATGGCCCAGGAGTCCAAGCTGCAGCGCAACGAAACCGATCCCGCGCCCCAGACCGGCGCCCAGCGTCGACGCTGGCAACTAGGCCTGGTCGCCGCAGCCGTGCTCGCGCTCGCCACCTATCTCGTAGCGACCGCGACCTGAGGATGTACAGACCGCGCGAGCCCGTCGACGCGCAACCTCAAAGACCGCCATTGACGGCCGCAGACGCGCCTGCAAGGCTATCTGTGATGCGCTCACTGCTCCCCTGGATCCTCACCACCGCCGCCCTCTTTCTGATCTCGACACCAGCGGCGGCCCACATCGAGGTCACCTCGCACATCACCCGCCACGGCCGGGACCAGCAAAAAAATGGACCCTGCGGCGCTGCAAATAGCGACGGACCCGGGGCCAACGTCTACGTCTACGAACCCGGCGAGACCCTAACCATCGGCTGGCACGAGTTCATCAACCACCCGGGACACTATCGGCTGTCCTTTGATGATCAGGGCAGCGATGACTTTGTCGATCCTGCGACCGCTGTCGAGCGCTACTCAAACGACACCGTGCTGCTCGACGGCATCGAAGATCTCGACGGCGTCAGCGAATACGAAGCCTCGATCACCCTTCCCGACAGCGAATGCGATGCCTGTACCATCCAGCTGATCCAGCTGATGACCGACAAATCGCCCTACGGCGACGGCAACGACATCTACTACCATTGTATCGACGTGCGGCTAGTCGAAGGCGGCGGCCCTCACCAGCTCGACGACGACGAGGGCTGCGGCTGCACCACGAGCGGCGGCAGCGGGGGGCTAGGTGGCTCCTCTCTCGCGATGTTCCTCGGCTTGGGCATCCTCTGCGCTCGCCGCCGACGTCACTCCGCGACGCGAGTACAGACTCACCACTAACTGCAACCCCAGGTACCCTTTGCCTGGCCCTCTATGCAGGCACAAGCTCACCGCGTTGGGCGTAGCGCACAACCACGCCGTGTTCCGCCAGCAGATCGACGAGTTCGACACCATTGACCAGTCGCAGCCGCGGCTCGCCACGAGCTGCCGCCACCGCTCGCTTGGAGAACTCCGAAGTCGTTACAACGATCGCCTCGCCCAGGCGCTCGCGATTGATCACGCCGATCATCTCGTCAATGATCCGACGCCCGACCGGCCGCTGATAACGCTTCGCCTGAATCGCCACCTTAGCCCGATGCCCCCATTGATCGACACGGATCGCCAAAACATCGATGCCTCCGTCATTCGGGCCGCCACGGACGGCGACATCGCGATACCCGATCGCCTGGGCAAGCTCGCCAAGAATCGCCTCAAAACGGCTAGGATCGACCTGCAGTAGCCATTCGAGGGTACGCTGCTTGGCGAGCGCGTTGTGACGGGCGATCAGACGCTCCAACCTGTCGCTGAGCTCTGGCAAATCCGGACGCGAGGGCGCGAGGTCAGGGCCGAGCACGTACTCTCGCCATCGAATCAGGGTCTGCGCCCGACGAGCGGCGGTCGAGGGGGCGAGCCCGGTCAGCTTTTGCAGCTGCTTTGCGAGCTGCCGGGAGTCGACCGAGGTATCGGCGAAGCTGCTGCGAAACGGTCGCAGGGTGACAGCCTCGGAGATCGCTCGGACAAAGACCTGACGCTCGGCGTCCGAGCCCTCGGGAGCCGCTGTGAGCCGGCGACCGAGATCGGTGAGCCCCAGGCTTCGGTCCTCACGGATCCGCAGGATCCCGAGGATCGCCGCGGCCTGCCGGTAATACGCAAAGTGGCGCTGATCGACATCTAGAAGCTCGAGCAGCGCCGCCGGGTGATGGATACCGTCGCCGACCGCAGCCGCGAGCTGACGGATGTTCTCTAGCTTGTCGGCCTGCGGAATCTCGG
This sequence comes from uncultured Nannocystis sp., assembly GCA_964474905.1. Classification (GTDB taxonomy): domain Bacteria; phylum Myxococcota_A; class Polyangia; order Nannocystales; family Nannocystaceae; genus JADJRG01. The sequence goes on from CAYYUP010000008.1 coordinate 129,794, forward strand.
TCGAGAGCGGCCGCTCCGCCTCCAATACCCGCGCCCGACGCTGCCGCGCACTGCGAACTCGACCCACCATAGTCGCTCTATGGAATAACTCAACCGGCCGCAAAGACGCCAGCAGAAGCGGCCTCAAGAGCCCTCTTAAGGGCCGACAAAGTACCATAGAGGGCGAATGCGAACGCGAATATCGGCATCGCCCCCAGAGTGCACGCCATGCACAAAGCGACCGCGGGTGCCCCCTAGGCTCGCCCTGGAAGCGCCACTGCGGGCCGATGGTTCGGGCTCGTACCTAGGGCTCGCGGCGCAGGATCACACCGCTGTAGGGGGCGCTATCAAAATGACCACCGACCGCGAATACCGGGCCACCGGGCACCTCGTAGACGCTGTGCAGCTCGTGATCGACGCCGCTCTCTTCGCGGACCCAAGCGCCGCCACCGGGGACAAACAGGCTGATAAAGCCGCGCCGCCCGACGACCGTCGCGTACCCCTGCTCGTCGACCAAGCTGCCATCAAAGCCCTCGTCCTCGGGAAATACGAGGCTGTGCCACTCACCGTCGATGCGCCGGAGAACCACGCCCGTGCTGCGCCCGCCAGCGACCACGACTTCGTCTTCGTCACCGCTGATCCCGATCAGGGTCGCGCCCACAGGCGTCGGCTCGGCGACCCAGGCAACGCCGTCGTAGTGGAGAATGAGCCCCTTCGCACCGATCGCGTAGATGTCATCGGCGGCCCGTCCCCAGACTTTGTACAGCGACGAACTCGACCCCGAGATCGCACTGACGTCAACGCCGCTCCAGGCCTCGCCGTCGTAGTGCAGGAGCAGCGGTGCCTCGCCCGCGCCACCGCTGCCGACCGCCCAAAGATCGTCCACGGCCGCCCCCCAGACCCCCCACAAAGGTCCCTCGACGCCGCTCATTCGAGCCTTCCAAACCCCCTCTTCGCGGTGCAGCAAGGCCCCGTAATATCCGACCACAACCCTCATCTCGCCGATGCCGTGGATCCAGTTGAGCCGAGGCGTCGATGTGGGCAACCCGGCCACCGCCGTCCAGGTGCCGTTGTTGTACTCGAGAATGACGCCCGCGAGGGGCTGTCCACCGACGGCGAGGATCGTCTCGGGCCGATCCGCCCAGATCGAAAAGATCGAACCGACCTGCTCGCCAAATTCAGCGCTGATCGTCCACTGGTGCGGCTGCGGCGGATCGACGGCGAAGGTCGTGCTCGATGCGCCCGTGCCCTCGGTTGTCGTCTGGGTGCCGACGCTCGTCGAATCCGTCGATGCATCGGCGTGGGTCCCCGCCAAACAACCACCAGAGGCACACGCAAAGGCGAGAGCGAACACGAGTTGAAACGAGAATAAGGGCGTCACATGTTCTCCTATTGGTAACTATAGCGGTCGTCCCGCGAAATCGCAGCCGCTCCGCGAGCACGCCTAGAGATTGCAGTGCGCCCCAAAACAACTCGAACGATTACCCCTCAACACGCACGAAAAAACCTCAACCAGGTGGCAGAGCCCGCTCGCAGGCCAGCAGTCGCTCGTAGTGCGCCCACCCAGGGCCGCCTCGCCTCGCCAAACGACCGGCGAGCCGCCGCGTCTCCAGTGCCCTGGCGAGACGCTCGTAGCGAGCTGCCTCATGGCGCAGGTCACTGATCTCGACCTGAACACGACCGGCCTCTGCGCGGGCATTGAGGTAGGCCCGATAGCTCGGCGAAGTCCGCAGGTGCTCGGCGATCTCGAGCCTTGCGCCGCTGTACATCGCCGCGAAATCGGGATGCCAGGGATCGTCGAGAACCGGCCAGCGACCGAGAAGCGCCGCCGCGGCCTCACCGTAGGCACGATCCTCCGCTTGCTGGGCCGCCCACAGGCTCGCCTTGCGCTCATCGATCCGTTTTTCTCTCTGGGCAAGCTCCGAAACTGCGACCTCTGGCTCGCTTGGATCGAGGCCCAATTCGGTGCTCAGAGCCCGGATTACCGCGTTCTCCTCCGGCAATAAAACGTCGACGCTCTGCCCCGTCGCCGGTGCGACCTCGCGAAGCCAACGCTCACTCGTGGTCGTCGGAACGCCGATGCCCATGGCGGTGATGCGAGCCCGCGCATGCGCCTCGAGAAGCGAGATATCGCCATCGCCGTCGAGGTCGAGAACCTCCTTGGCCAGCGCTCGACCGTGCCGATCCTGACCGCGAAGCGCCGCCAAAAAATGGAGACCATAGCCCTCCTGCGCACTCCGATCGGGGTTGGGGTCACAGCCCGAGGCCTCGAGATCCCAGGTGCTGGAGAACAGGCCGCAACGCGGGGTCATGGCTGCGCCCTGCTCGGGATCCGCCGCCGCGAAGGCGAGCTCGGCAAAGCCCCCCGAGAAGCAGGTCGTGAGCACCAAAACAAGGGGCCGAACACCGCCATCAACAACCTCAGCGAGCTCGCGAACCCCCAAACGACTGCCCCCCCAAAGGGCGATGTAATTGTCCCGAGCGCTCTGCCCGATCTCGCCGTGGCCCGCGATAAAAAGCACAAATGGCTGCTCGGCGGGCTGCCCCAGCGCTGGCCCTAAAACCCCCAAAATCGAGGCCGCGGTCGCCTCCCCCGAGGCCGGTAAGGTCGTCTTTCGATAGTGTGCGCCGCGACCTGCCCGGGGCGCAAAGAGGTCGGCGAGCGCCAGGGCGAGCGGATCTCCGGGAGATTCTGCCGATGGGTCTGCGGACAATTCCCCGGACAATTTTCCGGACAATTTTCCGGACAATTCTGCGGACAATTCCCCGGGCTCTGCCGCTTCGCGTTGGACCTGAACCGTGCGCGTACCGGGACCTCCGGCGAAGAGCAACAGGCCTGGGCTGCCCGAGAAGACCGCCTCCGCGAGCCCGAGATCCTGCTCGATCGACACCTGGTTCGAACCCGGGAGCGAACCACCACCGGCGATCATCCAGCGCAGCGACGGACCGGCTCGGATCGGTACGGGCGCAGGTGTGAGCGCGGGTCCTGCTCCTGGCTCTGAGCCAAAATTCGAATCAACGATTGCTCCTGCGCCTGGCCCTGCTCCTCTCGGCTCGGCGGAGTCGTGCAGCTTCACCCCGTCGGATCGCAGATCGCTCGTGACCGCCGATGGGGAGGGATCGCCCGAGCAAGCGAAAAGTCCAGATGCGAGCGCGAGCGCGAGCGCGAGCGC
>CAYYUP010000008.1:133045-151697 GCA_964474905.1 uncultured Nannocystis sp.
GCGAGCGCGAGCGCGAGCGCGAGCGCTAGCATAAGCGTGTTTGTCAGCAATGCACGAGCGGCAGCGGCTGGCATGCATCGCCCCGCAGGAGCGCAGCGTCTAGCGGCGAGCGCATGGTTCGAGACAACTCGACCCGCGCGCGGGTTAAAGTTAAATAATCCAGCCACGGAAGCGCTGCGAGCATAACAGGCCCCATCGTCGCGCCTGCTTCAGCGGCAATTTCAAGGAATTGCGCGAAATGCAGTCTTCGGCCAAGAATAGCCCCCGAATGACCAGCAAGCCCAAGCGTCAGCCACCGCTCCCGGAGTGGCGGCTGAAGATCTACCGGATCATTTTTGAGTCGGAGACACCGCTGGCGAAGGGCTTTGATGTCGCCCTCGCGATCGTCATCCTCCTGAGCGTCGCCATCGTCGCACTCGAGAGCGTCGCCGCGATCGAAGAAAAAATCGGCCCCTACCTTCGGGCCTGCGAGTGGCTGCTCACCGGCTTTTTCACGATCGAGTACATCCTCCGGCTGCTCTGCGTTCGCAAGCCTCTGCGCTACGTGTTCTCGTTCTTCGGCATCGTCGATCTGCTGTCGATCATGCCGACCTATATCCGCCTTTTTTACACCGGTGCGGGCTCGCTGCTGGTGATCCGCAGCCTGCGTCTCCTCCGCATGTTCCGGGTGCTCAAGCTGGCGAAGTTCATGATGGAGGCCCAGACCCTGGTCAGCGCGCTCAAGGCGAGTCGCTCCAAGATCACGGTCTTTATCACCGTCGTCATGATCATGGTCGCGATCTTCGGGACCCTGATGTACCTAATCGAGAGCCAAGCGGGCTCTGGCTTCACCAGCATTCCGCGGGCGATGTACTGGGCAATCGTGACGATGACAACCGTCGGCTACGGCGACATCGCCCCCAAAACCGCCATCGGCCAGTTTATCGCCGCCATCCTGATGGTCGCCGGTTACGCGATCATCGCCGTGCCCACCGGCATCGTCAGCGCCGAACTCGTGCTCGCAAGACCCGAGGTCGCAGTCTCCACTCGCCATTGCCCCGAGTGCACCCTCGAAGGCCACGATCCGAACGCTGAGTACTGCTATCGGTGTGGCGGCGAGCTGGTCGTCGGCGAGCTGGTCGTCGGCGAGGATTGATCCCTCTAGTGGCCGCCTACTCCTCCTCGTCGTCCTCGTCCTCGTCCTCGTCGTCCTCACTCGCCCTAAGACGGAGGCGAAAGAGCACGCCTGCGGGCTCGATCCAGAGTTCGGCAGGCACGCGAGCGAAGAGCCTGCGAAACAGGTAGACCGGGGTCCCCGAGCGGACCATCTCGGTGAGCTGCTCCGGCGGCGCGTGCCCCCAAATCATCGCATTCCCGCATTTGTGCAGGGCGAGCTGCTGGTAGAGAAACACCGAATAACGCCGCCACTCGCGGGGTGTAGAGTAGTGCACAAGCACGGCGCCATCCTCGATGCTCGCGCAGACCGCATCGCCGTAGAACGCGGCTTCGTACTCGCGGCTGAGATCGACCTTTTCGTAGTTCTGAGCCCCTGAGTAGAGCGGCAATGCAAAGAAACAGAGCCCCGCCGCCGGTGCCCAACGATGCGCGCGGGCCAGCAGCTGCATCGTCGCCTGCGCGGCTGCACCGATAAAAATCGCGCCGATGGCGATCGCCGGCAAAAAGAAAACCTCCGGGTCGTGCACCTCATAATTAAAGAACCAATAGAGGTTACCTGCACCGCAAAGCAGCAATGCGATCGCCTGGTGAGGGCGCTTGCGGAGCAGCCAGACAGCGCCGATAAGCACCAGTACGAGGCCTACCAGAGACAACTCGTCGACGAGAATCAACCACAGCTTATGGAGCCGCGGCAAGAGTTTGTACTCCTCTAAAAAGAAGCTCTGGAAGGTCTTGGCAGCGATCACATTTACAAAATGGTGCAGGCTCAGCCAGACCCCATGAGCCCGCACAGATAGCGGTATATAAAGAAATACTAAAAGCCCCATGACGCTCGCGACCGCCGCTTTGAGGGCGAGCTTTGTCCGCGGCCAAAGGCTCCGCTTCGAGATCGCCGGCGGGTGCACCAAGATCAGCCAGATATAGCCGAGACCCAAGGTCGCTATCGACATATGTACGCCGACGCCCAAACCACCGAGTAATCCGGCGAGCACGACCCAGCGATCGCGGCGTCGATGGGCCGCTTCGATCAGCAATGCGAAGACGCCAAGACTGAAGAAGAGGCCGACTGTGTAGACTTCAGCAACGACGGAATTGGCCCAATACGTATGGCTGGTGCCGAGGGTCAACGCCGCGACTGCACCACCCGCCAGCTGCGGCTTCGGTCCGGGAGAAAGCCGGTAGGCGCTCAGCCAATAGACCAGCAGGACGCTGCCAATGCCAAAGACCAAGCTCATTAGGTTCAGCGCCAGCGCCGGTTCAACCGGCAAATAGGTGAAGAGGTGAGCGAGCAGAGTGTAGAGCGGATACCCAGGCGGATGCGGCACCCCCAAATCCACCGCCATCGCCGCAAACTCGGCACTGTCGTACCAGTAGACCGTCGGGCAAAGCGTCAGCCCGTAGAGCAGCGCCAAGACCTGCGCGATCCCCATGGGGACCAGCAGCGGAGCGCGTCCAGGCTGCCTGCGTGCCTCGTGCACATCGAACTTCTAGCAGAGCAACTCTCGCGCTCATAGCCGAAAGGGTCGCCTGGAGGACACGGATCGGAGGTTGATTCAACAACGGCGACCGATGAGACGACGAAATTCTTTCTCGCCGATGATCCGCAGCGGCAGCCCGTGCTCGATCAGGCGCTGGGCTTGCTTGAGCTTGAGACCCTTATGCCCAGGCTTGGCCTGCTTTGGTCGCGCCCCCTGGACCAGCACGTCAACACGCTTGCTCACCGTACGCGCGACTTCACCACCGGCCTGCAGCACCATCAGCTCCGCATCAAAACGCTTGATCGACATGGTACCGGCGAAGGTGACCGTCTTGCCGGTGAGCGATGCGACCGCGGCTGGCCGCCGATCTTCATCGCCGAGCAGGGCCTCGAGCATCTCGTAGGCGTTGGCGTAGCGCCGCGATCGCGGGCCGATCGCTCGGCGGATGATCTCTCGCAGCCGAGGCTCGCACTCGATCTGGCGGAGCATCAGCGCCGTCACCTTGGCCGTCGCATCGCCGCGCAGCAGCATCGCTAAGAGCTGCCCCATCTGATAGACATCGTCGACGGCGAGCCAATGGCGGTGCACCTCGGCGAGGTGACCGTGGGTAACAAAGGCCGGGTTAAAGGCGTCGACTGTCGCTCGGTTGCCAGCGATCTCGTGGCGGGCGATGCCAAAATCCCCGAGCTTGAGGCTGCCGCGACCGGTGACAAAAATGTTCATCGGCGTGATGTCGCGATGAGTCGCACCACCGCCGTGCAGTTGATCGAGCAGCTTGAGCAGAGCGACGATTTCCCGCTTGGCGCGGGCCTCTGTCCACGGCTTCCTGCTCTTGGCCAGGTGGTCGGCGATCGTGCCCCCCTGGCCGAGTTCGAGGACCAAGCAGTAGAGCATGCCGCTGCCTGCGGCTTGCTTGAGCGCGATCGGAAAGGAATCGTAAAGACGGATCACCCGGCGGCTGTTGTGAAAGAGTTCGCCGAAGTAGGCCTCGCGGTGCCAGCTCGCCTGATCGGTCGTCGTCTTCAGGCAAAGTTCGTCCGAGACGCGGCCCCTGCGATCGAGCTGGTACGCGTGATAGGCCCGACCAAAACCCCCCTCACCGAGGACTCGACCGACTCTGTAGCGGATCCCGGTCATCGGCGAAGTGATGACGCGGTTGTTCCGCAGCCTCGTCAAACGCGAGACAGGGTTGCTAGCCATAGGACGCTCCGAGCCTAAGCCCTGCAATCGCCGCCGACAAGCCACCCACTGCCAGACCCAGCAGGCGCTGCCACACAGCACCAACGCCCCCCCAGCGCGACCGCGAGCATGCCCGAAATGTTGCGATCCCCACGGCTGCCCCCGTAGCTTCTAAAGGTGCGCTCGATCATCGCCTCGCTCGCCCTCCTACTCCCGCTCTGCGCCTGCGGAGGCGGCAGCAATGCACACCACGAAACGACGCGCCCCCCCCCGGTGAGCGACAAAGACTCGACCCCGGTGCACACACCATCGCCCGCACCTTCGCCGACGCCGAACGCCGTCACCGATGCGGATGCGAACCCGGCAAGCGCAGCGCCGCTCGGCCTCGAACTCGACCCCGACGCGGTCGATCCCAGGACCTTGGGCGCCGATGCGACGACCTCCATAGGTAGCGCCAGCAACGGCTCCCTGGAGGGCGGCGTACGCTTGCCCAGGAGCGGCCCCGGATTCCGCTACAACCCAAAAAAACGCGACGAAGCCCGACACGGAGTGGTCGAGCTGATCGACACGTTGATCGCAGCGAGTGCGATCGTCGACCGCGAACTCCCGGGATCCGTTGCGCTCATTGGCGAGCTTTCACTGGCGAGCGGCGGACCCATCAGCGGCCACGGGTCGCACCACGCGGGCCGCGACGTAGATGTACTCTTCTACCTCCTAGATGCCAATGGTGAGCCCTTCGAGAGCATGGCGATCCCCCTCGACCCAAGCGGTGCTGGCACCGAATACGGCGATCTCGAGGACCCCAGCGACGACCGCCCGGTGAGCCTCGATCTCGCCCGAACATGGCGCTTTGTTCAGGCGATGATCGAGCACGAAGGCGCAGCTGTGCAGCGGATTTTTGTCGCCGAACATCTGCGCACGCTGCTTCTCGAGGAGGCCGCTCGCGCAGGCGCGCCAGCATCGACCATCGAACTCTTCGGCGCCCTCGCCTGCCAGCCCGGCTTCCCTCACGATGACCACCTGCACATCCGCGTCTTCTGCAGCCCCGACGATATCGACCGCGGCTGTACCGACACCGCGCCGATCTACCCCTGGCAACGCAAGGCGCTCGCCGCCAGCGGACGCTCCCCCAAAAAACCCGGACCCCGAAAGAAAGGCGCGCGGCCCAAGTTGACCTCGCACGCGGCCGCTCGCGCAAAGGCCGGGCCGATGCACAAAGATGTCGTCGATTTCCTCGATCGCCGTCGGGCCTGGGTAAAGAAGCCGCACCCTGGCCGCAAGTACTGCCGGTGAGCCCAACAACCCCGATCGCGATCCCAGACTACAGGCCACCTTTGCGCCTTGACGACCGCGCGCCAGGTGGCGAAGAGTGCTGCCATGCGCACCCTCGCGACCCTCACCGTCATCAGCCTCGCCCTCGCCTTCTCCGCCTGTAAAAAAGACGGCGAGTCCTCTGAGCCCTCGATCCTCGACGGCGTCACCCAGGATGTCGACAGCGAGGTCAACAACGCCGGTGAGAGCTTTGACAAAGCAGTCGACGACGTCGAAGGTGCCGGCGACGACCTCGGTGACGCGGTCTCGAATGACGATGACGCCGACGCCGATGCCGATGCCGACGCGGGCTCCGAGTAGACCTGCGTTGAGCGAGAATCTGACCTCCTCATCCGCGAACTCGCAAACGCGGATAGCTCGACGCTCACCACCGCGTCACCGCACATTGTGCCGACCCTGAACTGCCTGGCCGTAGGAAGCGCGAGGACCCCCCAAGCTCCGGTCTTCTGCGGGCCCATACGACGCTATCAAGCGTTCTTGCGTGCTACGCTCGCCCACCATGGAGCGCGGCGGGTTCTGGCTGAGGGTGCTGCCCCCCGAGCTCGCTGAGCGCCCAGAGTCGCTCTACCGAGCCCGTGCACTGATCCTCGCCAGCACCGGAATCGCCGCCCTCGGGGCCACCACGCTCCTGCAGCGACTCTTCGCCATTGGGGTCGATCTGGTCGTCGGACTCGCTTGTCTGGTGATCATCGGTTGCCTGCTGGTGCCCTACTCGATCTGGTGGACTCGATCGGAGCGCATGGCGGGCCTCCTGCTCACGATCATCCTCGCGATCAATCTGCCATTGGTGCACATGCTCGTCGGCGTTTTCCCAGCGCCGGTGCTCGGCTTTTTTCCGATCGCCGTGCTTGTCGCCGTGCTCTTCGCCGGATCTCGCACCAGCGTGCGCACCCTCGGCTACTTGGTCATCGTCATCGTCGCGCTCGCCTCGTTCTATCCCGCGACCAGCGAGGCTACGCTCGCCCCCCTGCGCTCGACCTTTGCCTCGGTCTCGATCGTCTCGGCGCTCTTGACCTTCTTGATCACCTACGCCCACGAGTCGTCGCTCGAGGCCGCGGCCAGACATCTGGCGCGCATCAACCTCGACCTCGAACGCGCCCGCGCCGAATCCAACGCCGCAAACCGGGCCAAGAGCGTCTTTTTGGCAAACATGAGCCACGAGCTGCGCACCCCGCTAAATGCCATCATCGGCTACTCCGAGCTGCTCCACGAGGAGATGGAGGACGACGAAAAACCGCAGCATTACCTCACCGATCTGCAGCGGATCTACAACGCCGGCGAACAGCTTTTACGCCTCGTCAACGGGGTCCTGCACTTCTCAAAACTCGAGGCGGGTGCGGTCCACTTCAAGCTCTCTACCTTCGATCTAGGCGCCCTCTTGGCCGAGTTAAAGATCGAGGTCATGCCCTCGTTTAACGCCCACGAAAACCGCCTCGCACTCACAGTCGGTGGCGAGCTCGCCACCGTCTGCAGCGACCAGGAGATGCTTCGCCAGGCACTCTCTGGGCTCCTGCGCTTCGCCTCTCGGGTCACCCGCGCAGGTGCGATCGCCTTGGTCGCCGAGCGCGTCGATAATCCCCCCCACGTGCTCATCGAAACCCGGGTACAGGGCTGCGACCTCGAGGCCACCGATCCCGACCTCGACGAGCAGCTTTTCGAACCCTTCGCCCAGCTCCCCCTCCTGAACAAAGAGGCCGAAAACGTCGGCCTCGACCTCGCGATCGCCCGCCGCTGCATCACCTTGGTCGGCGGTCAGCTCGACTTCTCCAGCGAAACCCGGGAGGGTGCCGTTTTCAGCATCCGCCTGCCTCTCGACCGCGAACATCCACTGGCGCAGATCCCCGCCCTGCCTCACCCGTCGATGAGCGGCCCCGCTGAGCACCCCTCTCGCGCGACCGGGCTGCGGACGCGCTTCTCAACGCTGCTGGATCGTTCGATCCCCCCAAGCTTTGCAGACACACCCGATAAGTGGCTTCGCGCCCGAGGGATCAACACCATGGTGCTCAGCATCATGCTCGCAATCCTCTCTATGATCGTACTTCGCAGCCTGTTCTTTGGCTGGGATCACCTGCTCTTTTTGCCCCTCGCGGCGGGAATCCTGTGCATCGCCCTGCCCTTCTTGATGTGGCGAACCGGGGCCGAGAGACTGACCGGCGGCCTGCTCGTCATCGTGCTCGGTGTACTGGCCATCGGCGCCCACGCGGCCATGGGCTATTTCCCCGCCCCGCCCCTGCTCGTATTTCCCGTCGTCGTGCTCTTGGCAACACTCTTTGTCGGTCCGCGCCTGGGCCTGATCGCCGCCATTACCATCTCCCTCGTGATCGTCGGCCTCTCACGTGGGCTCTCGGGCTCCCCTCCCAACCTGCCCTCTATGAACACGGGGCTCTTCCTCGGCACCGCGCTCATCGGCCTAGTCCTGACGTACATCGCAGCACACACCTACGACAGCCTGCGAGCGCGGGCAGCCGCCAAGGTCAAGCGACGAAAGCGTGAACTCGAGCGCACCCGGATCCACGCCGAAAAAGCGAACCTGGCCAAGAGCGCGTTCCTCTCCAATATGAGCCGGGAGATCCGCAGCCCCCTCGACATCGTCCTCGGCTACGCCGATCTGCTGATCGAGACGCCAAATCTCGAACCAAACTATGTCCGAGACCTCCGCCGAATCCGAACCTCCGGACAGCACCTCCTCGATCTCATCAATGAGATCCTCGACCTCTCGCGGATCGAATCAGGGCACCTCGAGATCAACCGCCAAGAGGTCCTCTTTGCCGAGCTATTGGCGATCGTCGACGACACCATCCGCCCGCTCGCCGACAAAAACGATAATCGCCTCGAGATCGAGCTAGCGGAGGGCCTCGGAACAATCACCACCGACGGCCTCCGCCTGCGACAGATCCTGGTAAACCTCCTGAGCAACGCCTGCAAGTTCACCAACGACGGCCTTGTCTCCTTAGTGATCGAACGAGCCCCCGGCAATACCGTCGACCTGCATATCCGAGATCAGGGGATCGGCATGAGCAAGGCGCAGCTAGGGCGGATCTTTGACCCCTTCGTCCAGGTCGGCACAGAGGGCGCCAACGCCAAGGGCACCGGCCTCGGCCTGACGATCACCCAACGCCTCTGCGAGCAATTGGGGGGCACCATCCACGTCACCAGCGAGCCCGGCGTGGGCTCTGAGTTCACTGTGCGCCTGCCCGGCTGAGCCCGCACGGTGGGTCAAGAATATGCACAGTGTGATCAGGGGATCGCCATGCCCAGCCACCGACAGCAACAAAGTCATTGACTGCGCAGCAGAGCTTTACTCTGCGCACATTGGCATCGCCCAGGCGGCCGCCGAGAGATCGCAGCGTCTCGCAGCCCTAGGCCGGGAAGCCAGCCCTCATTTAAAAGCGCCAGCGACCGCCGACCATTGCACCACCATCGCTCGTCGGCGAAATCCCGACCGCAGCCTGGTGAATGCGCAGCTTCGCGGCCACTCCGTCGTTCTTGTCGCGGTGCACAAAAAGCAGCGTCGCAAAGACGATCGTCGAAACGCCAAACACCCCGGCAGCGACCGAACTCGCGAGCCCGGCCTTGGCGAGCACATTGCCCTTTTGACAGACGTACGCGACGTCATCGTTGGTAACCCCTTGACCCATGCCGTCCTTACGCGGCAACGGCGTATTGGCGACGTCGCAGAGGTTTTGATCGCTGTAGGGATCGACGTCATTGCTGCTCTCGTCGTCCTCCAGGCTCGCCTTGGCGGCCTCGATCAACTCCCTGTGCACCAACCTGTCCTTGCGGGTAATCACGAACATCGCGACCCCAGCACCGACCGCCGCAACGGTCAGAACAGCGGAGGTCGTGAGACCGACTTTTTTCCAGCGGGCGGCGTCGTGGCGGCCCCAGACAAGACCACCACCGTCGTCCTGCGCAGGCTCTTCGTACACCGGCTCTTCGTACACCGGCTCGGGCTCCGCAATGGGCTCTTCGGGCTCGGGCTCCGCGCCGAGCATCTGATTGACCAGATCTTTGGCGGTCTCGTCGATGACGCCGCTGGCAAACGCGTCGGTGCTGAGCGGCGTCGACAGGGATTCCTGCACCGCGACGCCGTCGACATCGAGCAGCGTCAGGTTGACCGTAAAACCATCGCCCACCTTGACGACAGTGCCGTAGACCATTTGGTGCAAGCCGAGGGTCTTGCCGCCCTCGGCCATGCACGCCGGAGCCGGCGGATCGTCGCAGCCCATGGTCAATTTGAGCTCCAAGGCAGACATCTCCTTGCCACCTCCGACACCACGCGCGGCGAACTCACGGCGCAAGGCCGTGGTCAGAGCCGCAGTCGCCGCTCCGTCGTCGCCCTCGAGATCGAGCACGCTGCCCTCACCGGCCGCAGCGACGTTGCTGTAGGCGCTAAACGCCCCAAACGCGAGGCCGGCGGCGTTCGCCGACGAGCCCGGGAGCAGGGCACCAAAGGTCATGGCCACCGTCGTCAATCCGGCGAGCGCAGAGGAGCGGGTTTTGGAGCTAAACATCGACATGGGCAGGCGCGGACAACATTCGCACGTGAAACGCCGTAGGGGAAGGGGCCCAGGGCATGGGCGAAGACTCCGGGCTCGTCGCCCCCCGGCTCCGCCTGTTAGAGTCCGCCACGGTGGTCAACGATCGCCCCCCTCTCCGGCTCCGCCAAAGCCTCGCGGCCCGGATCGTCGCGCTGGTGCTGATGGTCTTGATCACCACCGGCGCCTCCTCGTGGGCGATCCTCGGGCAAGTGCGCGCGTTGCAGGCGAGCTTCGACCTGCTGACGGCGGTGCACGTCGTCTTTAATGCCCGTCTTACAGAGGCTCGGATCCAAGCCGCCCGGATCTACGTGCGTGTCGAGGACAACCGCGCCCGCGGCAGCGAGCCGCAGGCCTTGACCCCCGCAGACGAGGCCCTCCTGGCCGAAGCCCTCGCCGAGCGCACCCGGTTAGTCCAAGAGGCCCGCTATGTGGTCGACGACGCGCTCGCCAACCCCGAACGCCTGGGCGGCGCCGACAACCTCGCCGATGTCCGGATCCTGCACCAGGCGATCTCCAAGATCGAAGCAGCCGTCGCCGCCGACGAGGACCGCCCACCCAGCGAAGTCGTCGGCGATATCCGGGCCCAAAGCGATATCACCAGACAGTTCGTCGCCCTCGAAAGCCTAGTCGCAAGGGCGATCCGCGAACTCAGCGACCAGGTCCGTCAAGCGGGGCGCGAAACCGAGCGAACAACGATTGTCCTGACGATCGCCGCCTCCCTGCTGGCGCTGGCGGCTGCCCTTGGCGTGATCTTTACGCTCCGGCCGCTGCGTCAGCTGACCGCCAGCGTGCGTCGCCTCGGCCGCGGTGACTGGGAGCAGCGCATCGAACTCGCCAAGAGCCAGGCCGGCGACGAGGTCTCGCAGCTCGCCCGCGAATTTAATCTGATGGCCGAGGCACTGCAAGAGCGCGAGCGCCGGCTCATCCGCGGCGAGCGACTGGCGGCGGTCGGTCGCCTGGCGGCCCAGGTCACACACGAAATCCGCAACCCGCTGAGCAGCGTCGCCCTCAACGCCGAACTCCTCGAGGACGAACTCGAGAGCGCCAGCCCCGAGGCCCACATCCTGCTCGCCCGGATCACCGGCGAGGTCGATCGCCTGGCCCTGATCACCGAGGATTACCTCGCCTTCGCCCGGCGGCAAAAACCCGACGTACAACCCTTTGATCTCGCCGCCGAAATCGACAACCTCCTCGACTTCATCGACGAAGAATTCAGCCAGGCGGGCATCAAGCTCCGTCGTCAGCTGCCCGAACGAGCCCCGCTTCGGGGCGACGCCAGCCAGCTCCGCCAGGCCCTGCTAAACCTCCTCCGAAACGCCAAAGAGGCACTGCAAGAGCTGCCCCCAGGCGCCCGCAGTCCGGCGATCACCCTCACCCTGACGACCTCCGAAAAAAGCGTGCAGGTGACGATCACCGACAACGGGCCCGGCATCGAAGGCGAGGAGGCCGAGCGGATCTTCGAGGCTTTTTACACCCGCAAGGCGCAGGGCACAGGTTTGGGCCTGGCGATCGTCCAGCAGATCGTCTCAGATCACGGCGGCACCGTTCAGATCAGCCGCAGCGGCCCAGAGGGCACCGAATTTGTCATCGATCTGCCCGCTTGCGCTCCCCAGGCGACACCCGTATCCTCGCCGGACCTCGCCTGAGACCTCCCTAAGAGGCCTCGTCGATCACCCGCTTCCCCGGTCCCCCGAACCCAATAATTCTCGATGGAGTCCCGCCGAATGTCTCTCTCCTGGCTCCGCGCCGCCCTCGCAGTCATCGTCTCGGCCGCCCCCCTCACCGGCTGCTCCGCGATCTTTAACCCGGAGCGCTCCGACACGGTCATCCGCTGCGACAACGTCGACGACTGCCAAAACAACGAGACCATTGCCGCAGCTCTCAAAGACAAGCGCGTCGAACCGATCTGCTCCTCGGCCGAGGGCGGCAGCGATGATTTTGGCTCGAACGAGAACACCGTCTGCTCGACGACCGACAAGCTGATCTCCTGCGACCCGAGCAAGCTGAGCCCAACCAGCGACTTTGTCCTCCGCTACAACGAGGCGCGTGACGCCAACGGGGTGTACATCGCCTGCCAGGACGACAAGCTCGGCAGCCAAGGTTGCAAGCCCAATACCGGCACCTGCGCGAATGGCCTCACGGTCAATGCCTACGGCATCTGCGACGACCCGAATAACCCCCTGCCCGCCTACGAAGCCTCCTCCGAGAACGCCGGTCAAGACGTGCTCGATCAGTACTGCCGCCAGTTCTACTGCGACGAAGGCGACGGCTTCTCCTGCACAGCCAGCGGCAACGACTTCATCTGCAAGCGCTGCAAGCCCGGCAAGCCGGTCGGTGAGGGCGGCTGCGCGACGATGTGGGTCAACGGCACGCCCTCGTCGGTGTACGTCAGCAACGACGGCTGCGACCCCACCGAGTCCTCCCTCGAGAACTCCCAGTTCGGTCCGATCCCGGCCGCCCCCTGATCTCGACCGTTCGCAGAGTCCAGCGGCAGGGTGCCCACAAAGCGCCCCGCCGGGGCTCTGTAGGCCACCGAACCATCCGCCGCCGACGATCCGACGATCCCATGATCCGGCTCCTCCGCAACGCGACCCTCTTTGATCCCGAGCCCCGGGGTCGCCGGGATCTGTTGCTCGCGTACGGCCGAATCGCGGCGATCGGCGAGTGTTTGCCCGCGCTGCCAGAGGCCTACGGCGGCCTCGCCCTCGAGCAGGATCTAGGGGGCGCCCGGGTGATCCCCGGCCTGGTCGACGCCCATGTGCACCTCACGGGTGGTGGCGGCGAGGCGGGACCTTCGACCCGCGTGCCGCCGGTGCAGCTCAGCGATCTCAGCCTCGCCGGCGTCACCACGGTGGTCGGAGTGCTCGGCACCGACGGCACCACCCGCAGCATCGCCGACCTGGTCGCGCGCACCTACGGCCTGCGCGAAGAGGGTCTCAGCGCCTACTGTTACACCGGTGCCTACGAGCTGCCGGTGCCCACGCTGACCGGCTCGGTGCGCCGCGACCTGGTCTACGTCGATCCGATCATCGGCGTCGGCGAGCTCGCGATCTCGGACCACCGCTCGTCACAGCCGACCTACGACGAACTCCTCCGGATCGCCAGCGACTGCCACGTCGGCGGGCTGATGAGCGGCAAGGCGGGCATCCTCCACCTGCACCTGGGGGACGGCCGCCGCGGGCTCGAACTCCTCCGCCGCGCCCTCGACAACACCGAGTTACCGCCGCGGGTCTTCCACCCGACGCATATCAATCGCCAGCGAGCGCTCTTCGACGAGGCCACCTCGCTCGCCCGCCGCGGTTGCACCGTCGATGTCACCGCCTTCCCCGAGGACGATCCCGGCGACGGCCTGCTCGCCGCCGACGCGATCGCCCGCTGGCTCGCCGCCAGCGACCTCGACAATACCCGCCTCACCTGCTCCTCCGACG
This sequence comes from uncultured Nannocystis sp., assembly GCA_964474905.1. GTDB lineage: Bacteria > Myxococcota_A > Polyangia > Nannocystales > Nannocystaceae > JADJRG01. The sequence continues at coordinate 146,159 of CAYYUP010000008.1, forward strand.
GTGCCGGCTGCATGCCCGTCTTTGACCGTGACGGCCGCATTACCGCAATGGACATCGGTCGGGCGACAACGCTGCTGGCAACCCTCGGCGACCTTTTAAACGACGGTGTGCCCTTGAGCGCGGCTCTGCCGGTATTCACCCGCAACGTCGCCGATCACCTGCGACTGCCCCAAAAGGGCCGCCTTCAGGTCGGCGCCGACGCGGACCTGGTGGTACTCAGCGAACACAGCGCCCACGGTCCTCTACACGCCCGCGGGGTCATGGCCGGCGGCCGTTGGCTTGTGCAACGCGGCGAACCCGTAGTCCTCGGCACCTTCGAGAAGACCTCGGGCACCAAAAATTAGAATAGAAATTGAAGAAGAAGAAGAAGAACGAACGATGTGTCCAGCGAAGTTAAGTGGGGATCAAACGCGCGGCTGGATCGTGCCGGTTGGCGGTGCCGAGGATAAGCAGGGAAGCCAGCGGATCCTGCGGCGGTTTATCGAACTTTCCGGCGGTGATGCGGCCCGAGTCGCCGTGATCCCGACCGCCTCGCGGCTGGCCGATACAGGCCCTCGCTACGTCGAACTCTTCCGTGAACTCGGCGCTGCCGAGGCCTTCTCGCTCGGCTACGAGACCCGCACCGATGCCGACCGCGAGGATTGGCTCGAGCTCCTGGACTCGGCAACAGCGGTGTTTTTGACCGGCGGCAACCAGCTGCGGATCTCGACGATCCTCGGCGGTACCCCGGTCGCCAAGATGATCCGCCGCCTCAACGCCTCTGGAGTCACCGTCGGCGGCACCTCTGCCGGCGCCGCGATCCTCTCCGAGCATATGATCGCCTTCGGCAAAGGAGGCTCGACTCCGCGCGCCGGAATGGCTTCTCTCGCGCCTGGCTTTGGCATGACCAACCGCGTGGTCATCGATCAGCACTTTCGCCAACGCGACCGTCTAGGGCGCCTCTTGACCGCCCTGGCCTACAATCCCTTCGCCGTCGGCATCGGCCTAGATGAGGACACCGCAGCCTTTATCGACCCCGACGACGTCTTGCACGTCGAGGGCGCAGGCGCGCTTACGGTCGTCGACGCCGCCTCGCTCGAGCACTCGTCGATGGGGCACGCCCGGACTGGCGCAGTCATCTGTTTGACTGGCATAAAGCTGCATATCCTCGACCAGGGCGCCAGCTTTAATCTGCATACCCGCAAGGCCACGCCCTCCCCGATCGATAAACTCGACTAGCTCGATCCGTCAGCCACCCCGCACATCTCGAAGAGACAAGCGGCCTCAGGCCGCCCGCAAGCAGGACCCGCCATGAAGATCCTCGAGCGCCGCATCTACCGTGGACCCAACCTCTACGCCCACTTCCCGGTGATCCGGCTAAAGGTCGCCCTAGGCGCCCTCGAGCAGTGGCCGAGCGCAACCATCCCCGGCTTCGTCGATGGCCTCCTCGAGGCACTTCCGAGTCTCGAGCAGCACACCTGCTCCTACGGTACGGCGGGCGGCTTTCTTCGCCGCCTGCGCGAGGACAAGGGCACCTGGCTCGGCCATGTGCTGGAGCACGTCGCGATCGAACTCCAGGTCCTAGCTGGCGCATCGGTCAGCTTTGGTAAGACCCGCGGAACCGGTGTCGAGGGCGAGTACCACGTGATCTACGAGTATAACGAGGAGCAGGTGGGCGAGGCCGCCGGCGAACTCGCGCTCGACCTCCTGCACTCGCTGCTGCCCGACTCGGTGCGGCCGACAGTCAAAAAGAGCGACGGCGGCGGTTTCAATTTTTCCGAAGAGCAAGCCGAACTCATCAGTTACGCCCAGCGCCGGCAATTCGGACCCTCGACGGCGGCCCTGGTACGCGCCGCCGAGGAGCGCGACATCCCCTGGCTGCGCCTCAACAACTACTCGCTCGTGCAGCTCGGGCACGGCCGCTACCAAAAGCGGATCCAAGCGACGATCACCTCCGAGACCCGCTTTATCGGTGTTGATATCGCCTCCGACAAAGAGTTGACCAACCAGATCCTCGGCGATCTCGGGCTACCGGTGCCGCGGCAACGGTTGGTCCGCAGGGCCTCCAGGGCTGTGCGCGCAGCCGAATCCCTAGGCTATCCCGTGGTGATAAAGCCCCTGGACGCCAATCATGGCCGCGGCGTCTCGATCGGTCTCGACTCCCCCGAGGCGGTCGAGATCGCCTTTGCCAAGGCGGCAGAGCACTCGCGCACGGTGATCGTCGAGACCTACATCTCCGGCTTTGACCACCGCATGCTGGTGATCGGCGGCGAGCTAGTCGCGGTCGCCAAGCGAGTCCCCGGTCACGTCACAGGCGACGGCGAGCGCTCGGTCGCCGAGCTCATCGACCAGATCAACGCCGACCCTCGCCGCGGCATCGGCCACGAAAAAGTGCTCACCCGGATCGACCTGGACCACCAGGCGCTGCGCCTTTTAGAGCTCTCTGGCTACACGCCCGACAGCATCCTGCCGCCCGGCGAGGTCCTCTACCTGCGCTCGACTGGCAACCTCTCCACCGGCGGTACCGCGATCGATCAGACCGACGTCGTGCACCCCGACAACCGGGAAATGGCGATCCGAGCGGCGAGCGCGATCGGCCTAGACGTCGCCGGTGTCGACTTCATCAGCCCCGACGTCTCCCGCTCTTACGCCGAGATCGGCGGGGCGATCTGCGAGGTCAACGCGGCCCCCGGTTTCCGCATGCACGTCGCCCCCACCGAGGGCACCCCCCGCGACGTCGCCAGCCCGGTGATGGACATGCTCTTTCCGCCAGGTTTACCGACCCGGATCCCGATCGCGGCGATCACCGGTACCAACGGCAAAACCACTGTGTCGCGGATGGTCGCGCACATCCACAAGATGTCCGGAGCGACAGTCGGCCTCTCGTCGACCGACGGTGTCTACATCGACGGCGAGCGCACTGTCATCGGCGACATGACCGGCCCCAGCGCGGCCCGCATGGTGCTCCGCGACCCGCGGGTCGACACCGCGATCTTAGAGACCGCCCGCGGCGGCCTCCTGCGCGCCGGCATGGGCTACCGATCCTGTGACGTCGGTGCGGTACTCAACATCGCCGCCGATCACCTGGGCCTGGGTGGCATCAATACTGTCGCCGAACTCGCCGAACTCAAGCGCATCGTCGTCGAAGTCGCCCGCGACTGCGCCGTCTTAAATGCCGACGACGAACTCTGCCTGCGCATGGCCGACTACACCGAGGCCAAGCGCATCGGCTACGTGACCATGAACCCGAAGCATGACCTGGTGCGCAAGCACATCCGCGCCGGCGGCCTGGCAGCGGTCCTAGAGGAGGGCATCAACGGCGACATGATCACCATCTACGATCACGGCACCCACATGCCGCTGCTCTGGACCCACCTGATCCCCGCGACCATGGAGGGCAAGGCCGGCCACAACGTGCAAAACGCGATGTTCGCCGCATTGGTCGCCTACGCGATGGAGGTCAAGGTCGAGAACATCCGCCAGGGCCTGCGCACATTCGATACCACCTACTTCCAGGCACCCGGCCGCCTCAACGTCTTTGACGAGTTGCCCTTTAAGGTGATCCTCGACTACGGGCATAACCCCGCGGCGGTGCAGGCGATGACCAACCTGGTGCTCAAGCTCGACGTCAGCGGCCGCCGTACGGTCGTGCTCTCGGCCCCGGGCGATCGTCGTGACGAGGACATCCGCGCGATCGCTAAAATCGCCGCGCCCGGCTTTAGCCGCTTTGTTCTCCGCGCCGACGACAACCCCCGCGGGCGCCGGAGTGACGAGGTACCCAATCTCATCCGCGACGAGCTGCTCGCCTGTGGTGTGCCCAAAGAGTCGATCGCCGTGGTCGCCGACGAGCAACAGGCGGTCGAGCGCGCCCTGTCGATCTGCGAGCACGGCGACCTGCTGCTCATCTTCGGCGATGAAATCGCCCGCTGCTGGAAGCAGATCATCCGCTTCCGCGACGACGGCGGACACGGCCACGGCACCGCCCCCGCGGCGCTCTCCACCGTCGGCTCGCTCGCCGATCCCGAGGATGATTTCGACGGTGACCGTAGCGCTCGCCGACGCAAACGCAGCGGCGAGGTCGTCATCGAAGACCAGCGCGGCGTACGAATCGCCCGCGAAATCGACGACTAGTTCTCCTGCTGCCGCGGCAACGATTCCGCGGTCGAGCAACACCTGCGAGCACTTCGTCGAAGCGCTCCCTCAAAGCGCGAGCGAGAAGGCTCAAGGCTCAAGGCTCAAGGCTCAGATTCCGGCCCGGCATCATGGGGCACAAGCGGGTAGACTTGCGCAGGGATGTCAGAGGTAGATCGCGACGCCACTACGGCAGTCGAGGCGTACACGCGAGTCATCGCCGCCGAGGACTCCGAGGCCCAGCTCATCCAACAACCCCTGGAGAAGACCCATGAGCCTCAGTGAACACCTCCTCCCCCCTGTCCTCAAGAAGCTGCGCCTGAGCGGCATCCTCGACAACTCTAGACCTGCGTCACAAACAAGCTGTCGAAGACAACCTCGGCCTCCGCCGAATTCCTGCTGCGTCTGCTCGCCGACGAGGTCGATCGCCGCGAAGGCAAGCAGCTGGCGCTCCGGCTGCGGCGGGCGAGCTTCGACAACGAACGGACCCTCGATGACTTTGACTTCTCCTTCAACCCGCAGACTCCCAAGAGCCAGATCATCGACCTCGCGACCTGCAGCTTCATCGACCGTCACGAGAACGTTCTCCTGATCGGCCCGACTGGAGTCGGCAAGTCGCACATCGCCCAATCCCACGGCCATCGCGCCTGCCGGCAGGGACACTCCGTCCTCTACACAAGCGCTCACGACATGCTCACTGACCTGCGGCGGGCTCGCGCCGACCAGACCTACGAGCACCGGCTCCTCCGCTACACCAGCCCCGCTCTGCTCGTCATCGATGACCTCGGCCTCCGCCCGCTGAAACACGAAGAGCCGATGGACCTCTACGAGATCGTCCGCCACCGCTACGAGCGAAGCTCGACGATCTTCACCTCGAACCGCTCCGTCGAAGAGTGGGGCACGATCTTCTGCGACGACCTACTTGCGAGCGCGGCCGTCGATCGGATCCTCCACAACCCCCATGTGCTCATCATGGACGGCGACACCTATCGCAACCCACCCGCCGGGCGCGGACGACCTAAGCAGCCTGCGGCGAACGCATGAGCCCCACGATCAGCTTGCCCGTCCCGCAGCCCCTACCGATGAGAGTCCGATCAGCTTGCCCGTCCCAGATGCTCAGCCTCGACATGGGGAATCTCGGCGCGCCGGGTGACCGTGTGCAGGCGATCAGCTTGTCCGTCCCGAGGTGCGATCTCTTTGCCCGTTCCTTGACACGAGCCCTTGTGATGGGATCACGGGCACTTTCGGAGCAGCCCTCTTGGGCCGCGGCGTTGCAGGGCCGGCAGCGATGCCGGCGTGCGCCAGCTCGGGCGTCTACGTCCCCCGCGACACCCACGACTGCGACGCCGCGGTGCTCGTCCGGCAGCATCTCGCCCGCTTCCTCGAGCACGTTGAGGAGGGCAGTCATGCCCCGCTCCCCGGCTTCGTC
>CAYYUP010000009.1:0-19365 GCA_964474905.1 uncultured Nannocystis sp.
GCTCGGGCTCGGGCTCGGGCTCGGGCTCGGGCTCGGGCTCGGGCTCGGGCTCGGCGATGTGTTGGCGGGGCTGCCAAAGCCCGAGAAAAAGCAACTCTGCGGGCTGATCCTGGAGTGCCTGGTCGAGCGAGATCAGGCGGCCATTGTCGAGGGGCAGCAGGTCGAGTTCTGAGATCTCCGCGGTCAGGCGGCGCAGGCTTTTGTTGAGCGAGCTGTGCTCCAGGGCACCGCGGAGAGCGAGCAGCTGGATCCAGAGCGCGTCGCGGAGGAGACCCAGGCGACCGGTCTGGGCGGCGTCGGAGCTGCCCTCTGCTGTCAGCTTGGCGAGCCCGCGGCGGTACTCGCTGACTACGTCGCGCCAGAGCGAGCGCGCGGCTCGGTGCAGGCGCCTGCGGTAGCGGCGTTCGAAGTCGACGCGCTCCCATCGGTCATCGACCTGGATGCCTGTGCCAGTGGCCGTACCGGCGACATAGAGCGGCAGCACGAGTTCGCGGCGTTCGACGAATTTTCCGCGGAAGGCGAAGTCGATCCCCGAGGCGAGCGGCCGCAGCGGGTCGGGATCGGCGACGATCCAGAGGTTGCAGTGCAACTCGTCGTTGTCGCCCAGGCTCTTGCGATGAAGGGCATTTTCCGGCGGTTCCATGTGCAACGTCGGCGCCATTTTTTGTAGCTCTTCGCGGCGCGCGAGCTGATGGAGGGACGCCTCCATATCGGTGCGTCGAGGGAAGAGTTTGAAGACAAGCGCTTCGGCCTGGGGATCGACGAGGATCACATCGGCGGCCGTGTCGATCGGGCGGCGCGTGTAACAAAACTGCTTGGTCGCTCGGTAGTCGGTGATCAGGTCATCGAGCGAGCGCAACTCACCGCCGGAGGTCTCGAAGATCGCGACTCGAAGGAGCGGACCAATGGTCTTGTTGCGGCGGATTCGGGCGAGGTTGCGCAGGCCCCCGAGTCGCGGCAGATGCTCGTAGAGCAGGTGGAGGACCCAGGCTCGGGCGAGCGGTCGCAGGCTCAGAGAAAGTTGGCCGTACTCGGCGGCCAAACGGTCGATGAGCTGGGGCACCCGCTTGCGGCAGAAAGCGAGGGTGCGGGTTAAATCCTGCCCGCTCACCGATGCGTAGTCTTCGTCGACATCGAGTTTCGAGATGTCGATCGCGGCGACCATAGCCACGGGAAAATCACCAAAATTCACCGTCGTGATCGGTCGACGCTCCTTAAAAAATTGGATCTGAGCGTCGGTATTGCCCGGCGGCACCCGGCAGAGGGCCATTTCGCCGCGGAGGTTCTTGCCATCGTCGATCGAGATGCTCACGAGTGCTTGCTCTGGGGCGATGGTTACGGCCTCGACCTGCGGCCGCTGTTCAAAACGTCGACGGGCGCTCCACTCGCGAAGCCATTCGCTGGACTCGATGAGAGAATTTTTGGGCAGGATGGCGGAGAGCGCCGCGAGCTCGTGTTCGTCGAGGCGGAGGATCGGCAGCTCGTCCGCGTAGCCGAAGGAGGGGGCGGAGGGGGCGATGAAGCGGACGCTGCCTTCGTTTTCGACGAGCTCGAACAGGCGTTGCATCGTCAGTTCGTCGCGCTTGACCGTGCGCAGAAGCTCGGTCTCAAAAAGCGAGGGTAGGAGGCCAAAGAGTGCGCCGGCGAGGCGCTCATTGGTGTCACGTTGGCCGCTTCGGGTGCGGGTCTCTAAGGTCTTCTCGATCGCGGTGGCGAGGATCGGCCGCTGCTTGAGCAAGTTGCTGAGGATGCGACGGAAATAGCGGCGGTTGTAGTTGGCGTGCAGACGAGTCAACCGCGCGAGCAGCAGGTCGGCCGCTTCGCCGCCGATATCGACCCGCAGGAGGTCGTGGATCGTGCGCAGTTCAGGGGCCACGTACAGGGTCTTGGGCAGGCCGATGAGCGTGTGCACGACCGATCGGCTTGGAGCGCTGGAGAGAGCGTGCACGAGCAGTGCGCAGGTGCCCTCCTCGAGGGCGCGCACGAGCCTTGCATTGTCCTGCAAGCGCAGGCTTTTCCAGTCCTCTGTGGGCGTTGCGTCGTCGTAATTGACGGTCGCGACGAGCGGTAGAAAACAGTCAAAATGGATCGAGCAGAGGTAGCGCTGCCCCTTGAGAACCCGAACTTTGGTGGTACTGCCTTGCCGATCGCGGTTCCAAGAGATGCCCATGAGCACGGTGATGCCGTCGCTCATGTGCTGGTACTGAAGAGCGACGTGCGGCAGCTGGCAGCTCTCCTGCGGCTTGGCAGCGTGTGCGCGGCGCAGTCGGATCTGCTGGAGGCGAGGTTGGTAGTCGGAGAGCGAGTCCTCGCCCAGGGCGTGCACGGCCAAGCGTTTCAGAGCGTTGCTCAGAAGGAGTACGCGGTCCTCGATCGGGCTGGTGTCGGTGAGCCACCAGAGGGGCTCGCCCGCGGCCTTGCTCGCGGCGAGATCGACGAGGCTGAGGGGCCCGCCACCGATCAGCGGAAAGAGGCGCATTTTGGCCAGAGGATGGGGCTCTTGTGGCTCATCTGCGGGGCTATCGAGATTCCAGCGCGGCAGCAGGTTGAGTTCGACAGAGTCGAGGATGCGAAGGCGCCGTCGCTTGGAGAAGCCCACGTCACCCAGGAAGCGCAGGGCTGCGTCCGGTGCGAGGATCTGCTCGATGTAGTGCAGGGTCGCCGCTCGCAGTTCGATCTGCGTTGGGTCGTGAAGACTGTGGGTGCTCGCGACGTCGGCGAAGAGGCGCTCGATGGCCGCCAGTAGGTGGAGGAGGGCGATGCCGAGGGGTCGTTCGCGACGGGCTCCAGAGAGATCCGAGCGCGGTACAAAGGCCCCCGAGACAAACGCTACGAGCCCTGGCGCGGGCCCTGGCAACATGATCTCCTCGAGCACGCAGCCGTCAACGACGACCAGAAGGGAAGGCTGGATCACGCCTCGGAGGTTGAGCCCGACCTCGCCTCTGACCTCGCCGTAGGCGAAGCTCTGGTGAGCGATCAGTCGGTGGCCGTCGAGGTTGCCGCTGTGTGGTCTTTCGTGCCAAGCGAGGCGGTTGCGCTCACGGACCTGCGCGTTGCGGATCCTGGTTCGGGCGTCCGTGACTCGCAGGCCGAGTTGACTCTTAAAGAAGCTCTGATCGTTGTCGTCGGCGATGACAATGCCGCGGAATTCTGGGAGCGGCTGGATCTCCGCCGGCAGCTCCTTTGCGACCCAGACGGTGTTGCCCTCGAGGAGGTCGACGATCGATCGCTTTGGGCCGAGCAGGGAGGTCCAGCGGGGCAGGGCGGCGATCGCCGCGAGCCCGGGATCCTCGAGCAAGGTCCTGCCGGCGTCTTTTTTGGTCGCGAGCAGCAGCCAGCGGTGCAGCGAGTCGGCGGCCTCCGGCGATCCGCCGCCGGCTGCGAGCGTGGTGCACATCTCGATGATCGACTGATCGCGGGCCTGTACGAGAGAGCCGATGATCGTGTCGTAGCGCCCGTCGCGGACGATGTCGGCCTGGGAGACATCCTTGGCGAGTGCGTCGGTGAAGGCCCAGAGGTGCATGCCGTCCGGGGCGAAGAACTCGTGGCGGTTGATCCAGACCTCGGAGGTGACGATGTCGAGGCCTGCGTCGTGCCACGAATCTTCGGTCTCGGGGGAGAAGCCGGCATAGCCGTGGCCGCCGAGGATCTGCACCTGCTTTGCGAAAAGCAGCTCGTCCGCGGGATGCTTGCGCTCGATGGCGACGTCATTGACCTGGATCCGCAAGGGGCGATCGCGAAAGCGACAGCGCTGGCGGACGATGTCGCTTTCGACCAGGCGATCGCGGATCGATCGCACGAGCTTGCCAAAGAAGCCCAGGCGTACACGGTCGCGGATGTGGATCTGGGTGTGACGGCGCTTTGGGGTCTGGCCCTCGGGTTCGTGCCGCGTTAGCTCGTCATCGCGATCGGGGCGCAGTTCGAGCTGCGCTTCGGGGGTGACGATCTTGATGAAGCTCGGCCGCATCGACATCGCCGCGTTGGTGGCGATCGCCAGGTTTTGCAGGGCTTTGACCGCGGGCGAGTCGGTTTCGAAGAAGATCGCTGCGTAGAGGTCGTAGAGTTCGTCGGCGCTGAAGGGCTCGCCGTCGAAGCTGAGGTAGACGTCGTCGCTGTCGACGTAGAGGTTGATCTGCCTGGCACCGCGCAGTGCCGCCGCCTGTACCAAGAGCAACACGTAATGCTCGGGCACGGCGAGCTGGAACTTGCGCAGCTTCTCCCGCGCCTTGTCGGCGTCGAGACTGAATTCACCGCGTGTATCGAGGGGCGCCGAGGCGTGCAGGTCGGCCACGAGATCGTCGAGGGTCGCCATCGCCGGTCAACGATAGCGGATGGCGACCCCGCCGACGCGCGCCTTTGCCAAGCTCCGAGAAAGCTCAGTAGATGAAGGGCAGCATCTTGAAGCGCGCCTTTTTGCAGTAGGCCTCCCAGAGTTCGCCGTAGCGGGCGCGGCATCGCTTGTCGTCGCGCCAGGCCCGGTGAATGAGCAGCGTCAGCAGCCAGATGAAGACGGCGAAGGGGCTGAGAGCGCCGGTGCCCGCGGTCAGTGCGACCGCCAGGTAGACGGTTAGCTCGCCGGTGTAATTGAGCTTGCGGCCGATCCCCCAAAAGCCGGAGATGAGCAGGCGATCGCCGAGCACTTTGGGCACCTTGCCCCAAATGGGCGTATTGCGATCGAGCTTAAAGCGGTGCTTTTGTTTGTTGGCGCCGCGAAAGATCCAGAGGCCGGTGAGAAAGAGCGCCACCAAGCCGAAGGCTGTCGCCTCGCCGATGGGCTCGCTTTGGCTGACGAGGGTCCACCCGGCGATGCAGTAGAAAAAGGGCACGAGGGTCAGGTCGCCCCACACCAACATGAAACCAAAGCGCTCGGCAATGATGTCCCACATCGAGGTGAGGCCGGCCTCGTCGCGGTAGTGGGTGAAGAGGTAGAGCCACCAGAAGCCCTGGTAGAGGAACATCTGTGGCGTCATCGTGCCGACTGTCTCAACGTGCAGGTAGCCGAAGGCGGCGATGAGCACGTGAAGGCCGATGAGCGAGGGCTGGTAGGCGAAGATTTTGAGGTCGACGCCGAGAAGCGTCGGGTTGAGCTCGACCCCGTACCAAAAATCGGCGAGCGCACCGTCGCCCGAGGGCGCCTCGCCGGCGGCCTCAAGACGACGCTTACCGCCGATGTAGAGCCAGAGCATGATCGCGACCGAGAGGATGTTGGCGGCGACCAAGAGCGGCCAAAACCACACCGTGATGAGCGGGCTCAGAGACGCGCCAAACACCACTGTGCTGCCGATCACAACCATGTGAGTCAGGATCCAGAGGGCCATGCCGTTGAGCTTGTAGTAGCGCCGCTCGCCGCTCGGTGTTGGCATGCCACGGACCGCGCGGGCCGGTAGGAGCATCGTCGCGACAAAGAGCGCAGTGATGAACCCAGAGAGGCCGAGGAGAGCCCAAAGGACCGACTCCAGGGTGATCAAACTCGATGCTGTCATCGCTTCCACGGGCGCAGGGTAACGCAGCTTCGCGGCCGATGAGCCAGGCACCGCGGACCTAAGTCACACCATCGCCGGGGTCCCGCGTTTTACAGCAATCCGGGCTTGGGATAGGTTCCGACTGGATTCAGCAGCCAGCGAGCGTGGTTTTAAATTATGGAATTCACACCGGTAATTAAGGCTGCGACGGACCTCTGGTCGTCGCTGCGTCCGACCTCAAACGCGACCAAGTACAAGTTGCCGCCGATGTTGCCCGGAGGCGTGCCTGTATTGGGCCACGCCCTGGAGATGGGCAAGGATCCGATCGCCATGATCCAGCGCGGCCGGGACATGTTTGGCGACATTTTCTCGATGCGTTTACCGGGTCGACCGACGGTCGTCATGACCGGTCATCGGGCCCAGGAGAAGTACTTCCGCCTGCGCGACAACCAGGTCGATCAGCGCGAGGTCTACCGCTTTACGGTGCCGGTTTTTGGCAAAGGCATTGCCTACGACGCCGAGCCCGAGATCATGCGCGAGCAGCTCGGCTTCTTCCACGCTGCGCTCCGTGAGTCGCGGCTGCGCACCTACGTTGACGGCTTTATGACCGAGGCCGAGGACTACTTCGGCAAGTGGGCTGACGAGGGCGTTGTCAACATGGTCGACGTCGGCAACGAGCTGACGATCTACACCTCGAGTCGCTCGCTCTTGGGCGAGGGTTTTCGCAACAAGCTGAGTGCTGAGTTCGCGGCCCAGTACCACGACCTCGAGTCGGGCATGAACACGCTCTCGCTCTTCGCCCCGCACTTTCCCTCGCCGGCGCATATCCGCCGCGATCGAGCGCGGGTGAAGCTCGGTCAGATGATCGGCGGCATCGTCGAGGAGCGCCGCCGCGACGGCTCGAACTCCGAAGACTTCATGCAGACCTTGCTCGAGGCGAAGTACAAGGATGGTCGCGAGCTGACCGCCGAAGAGATCACCGGCCTCTTGCTGACGATCATGTTCGCGGGTCATCACACCAGCGGTGTCACCTTGGCCTGGACTGCGGTCAACGTCGCCCGCTACCCCCATGTTGCGGCTGCCCTCAATGCCGAGCAAGAGTCCGTGCTCGGCGATCGTCAAGACCTCACCTTGGAGGATCTGCGGTCAATGAACTACCTCGAATGGACCATCAAAGAGGTCCTGCGCATGTACCCGCCGCTCATCATGTTGATGCGCAAGGCGTTAGTCGATCTCGAGTTCGGCGGCTACGACATCCCCGCGGGCACAATGATGATGGCATCGCCCTCGGTCGGCCATCGGATCCCGTCGATCTTCGCCGACCCGCATCGCTTCGATCCCGAGCGCTTTGGCCCCGATCGCGAAGAGGACAAGCGCTCACCTTACGGTCATATCGCCTTCGGCGGCGGGCGTCACCGCTGCATGGGAATCGTCTTTGCGCAGCTGCAGCTGCGGGCGATCTGGAGCCATCTCCTGCGCAACTTTGATTTCGAACTCGTCGATCCGCCCTCCTCCTACTACATCGATTACAGCAACATCATCGCCGGCCCGCATCCGCCCTGTTGGGTTCGTTATCGCCGCAAGCAGGTCAAGCGGGTCTCACGCTCCGCGAGGAGTTCGTCATGAGTCGCTCAGAGATGTCCTCAAGGTCAGGTCGAGAAGGCCCGCCAAACTTCGCCGAGTCAAAAAATAGGCGGCAAAAGGTCCGGGCTGCCGGTCTCGATCCGAACTACTGGTACCCGGTGGAGCAGAGCCATACGCTCGCTCGCGGGGCGGTCACCGAGGTCAAGTTTTGGGGGCGTTCGATCGCCCTCTATCGGGACGACGAGGGGGCACTGCACGCGGTCGAAAACCGTTGCGCGCACCGCCAGCTCAAGCTCTCGGTCGGCCACGTGCGCGGCTGCAATGTCGTTTGCCCCTATCACGGCTGGGAGTTCGACGGCGAGGGCAGGCTTTCCCACGTGCCTCACGAACTCTTCGGCAAGAAGATGCCCAACATCAAGCTCCGGCACCACGCGGTCGACGAGCGCTACGGCATGATCTGGATCTTCTTTGGCGATCCGGCGCGCTCGGGCGAGCGCTCGATCCCGCGGATCCCGGAGTTAGAGGGTCCCGACGCCTGGGGTTCGGTGCTCGCGGACTACGTCTGGGGCGCGCACCACTCGATGATCATCGACAACGTCAGCGACTTCACGCACGCCTATCTGCACCGCAAATTTAGGCCCTTCGAGGATGCAAAACTCACCAAGCTGGAGAGCGTCGATGACAGGGTGTACGTCTCGTACGACACCAAGATAGGCCGAGGTCGGATCTCCGGGCTCTTTGTCGATCGTCGCAATGTCAATACAAACGCGATGGATCTCTGTTACGAATACCCGTATCAGTGGTCCAATACCGACGATAAGATCAAGCATTATTGCTTCGTGCTGCCGGTCGACGAGCAGACCACCCGGGCCTTCTTCCTCTTTTACTTCAAGGGATTTAAGGTACCGGTAGTGCCGCTGGCGTTGCCCCGATGGGCCATGAACCCGATCCTCAAGATCGCCAAGCGCACCCTTGTAGGGCCCCTTCTAGAGGAAGATGGCGACGCGGTCGAGGCCGAGCAAGAGGGCTACAACGAGCATTGGCAGGCGCCGATCGCCGAACTCAACCCCGCGGTGCATGCCTTCCAGGCGCTGACGATCCGCAAGTGGGAGGAGTACCTGGCGCAGGCGGGCGACAATGACCTCGTGGGATTACGGACCCCTTAGCCGGCCGATTGGGGGCTGCGCGCTGCGGCTTATTCATTGTCCCGCTCTCGCCTGCGCAAAGTCGGCGGCGAGCTGGTCCATGAACACGTGAGTCGCGTCCTGCACCATCGCCACTAGCATCTCTTCGAGTTCCGGATCGGTGAGGTCGTTGAGGGCGGCGGCGTTGCTGATATTGCCGACGACGGAGTTGCTCGAGATGGCGACATGCACGTCGCCGATCGGTCTCTTGAGGGATCGGTTGTAGCGCCAGACCTTTTTGTTTTCAGGCAGGTAGACCAGAAGCGAGCGGAAGGTGACCTGGTACTTTGCGGGCTCGAGGTCGCTCGATGAGGAGATGCCGTAGGAGCTTATCTGGAGCTCCATACGGGTATCTGGACTTGCGTTGATCGCGACGTGCTCGAGCTGGATCTCGGGGACTCTGGCGACCATGATCTCCGCGATCAGCTCCATGACCCTTCCTGGCGGCAGGAGATAACGGAGGCGACGTTCGAGGCGAACCGAGATGACCTCTTGGGCGATGTTGACGGCTGCGTCGACGAGCCCGTGCAGGCCGTCGGTCTCTCGTTTTGCGTTGTTGCCAGTTCGAACGGTCGCATCGCCCTGTACGTCGACGACCAAAAACACCCTGTGGAGGCGGCTGTGGTACTTCGGGAGCTTGTTTCGGCAGCCCGTGAGGAGCACAAGGCCGGCAGCTCCGAAGGTTCGTCGCGAGAACGAGTCGAACGGTGACATGTGGGGATTTTACACCTTTCGGCGGAGACGGGCGACAGTGGCCATGAATGCGAGTACCCGTTCGCGGTCGACGGGCGCTTGCCAGCGGCCGCCGACTTTGAAGGCTGAGCCGATGATAAATGCATCGGCGAGGCCGAAGTAGCGGGCGATGTTGGATCCGTTTACGCCGGAGCCGATGATCACCGGGAGGTCGCCAGAGTGGGCCCCGCGGACGTCGTCGATGCGCGGCGGATCGCCGGTTGATCCTCCGGTGATGATCACCGCATCGGCGCGCATGAAGGCCGCAGCATCGGCTGTCGTGGCGATGTCGAGATCGCCAGTGATCGCGTGCGACGAGTGTTTTTTCTTGATGTCTGCCCAGATCTGAACGCCTCCGCCGCCGATCATCCGGCGGTAGCGCAGGAGCTCGCCGGCGCAGCCCTGGATGATGCCTTCGTCGGCGACGTGGGCAAAGCAAAAGCCCTCGACGCGCACGAAGTCGAGGCCGGCGACTGCGGCGACCGCGAGTGCCTCCCGATTGGCGGCGGCGAGGATTTGGAGGCCGACAGGGCCGCCGGTCGTGGCCTTTACAGCGCTCGCGATCCGGGTCATCGCGGCGACGATCTCGGGTCCAACCTGGCCCTTGAGATAGGGCGTGTCGTGCATGTTTTCGACAATGACCCCGTCGATGCCCGCCTCGGCGTAGAGCTTTGCCTCGGCGATCGCCTGGGCGATCAAATCGTCGACGGGTCGGTCATGTGCCGGTGTGCCAGGCAGGGCACCGACGTGGATCATGCCCAGGATAGGGCGTGCACCAGAGAAGATCGTCGCGAGCATCGCCCCGGTCTACACGGCCTGTGTCGGGCCTTGCAAGGGTCAGCGCCGAACGATTTGTGCGTTCGAGATCCTCGGCATCGTGACCAAGAACGACGTCTCACACCGCGTCTCCATCGCTCTGGCCTATCGGGCAGATTCTCCTTAGACATCTGCGCTCAGGCGACCGGGAGGAGGCGTCGCGCGCTATGCTGGTCGGCGCCGTGGAAGCTACGTTCCTCACCAAAGTCGTCCTGCCTCTCTCCCTCTTCATCATCATGTGGGGCATGGGGCTCTCGCTGACGCCGGGGGACTTTCGTAGGGTCGTGAAGGTCCCCCGGGCGGTCGCGGTTGGGATCGTCCTGCAGATGCTGATCCTGCCGCTTATCGGCTTTGCCGTGATCAGTGTGACGGGGCTAGAGGGCGCTCTCGCGGTCGGGCTGATGGTTCTTGCGCTCTCGCCGGGAGGCGTGACCTCAAATATGATTTCGTTCCTGGCTCGGGGGGACGTCGCCCTTTCGGTGACCCTGACCGCGATCGTCAGCGTCATCAGCCCCTTCACGATCCCGCTGATCCTGGCACCTGTAATGGCCCACCTGATGGGCTCGTCGACGGCGCTGAGCCTGCCGGTGGGTGAGACTGTCCTCCAGCTGTTGGTGATCACGATCGTGCCGGTGACGATCGGCATGGTCGTGCGCCGTTATGCGCCGAACTTCGCGGCCCGTAGCGAGCAGCCGGTCAAGATCCTCTCGCTGCTCTTCCTGCTCCTGATCATCGCCGGGGTGATTCGGCAGAGCTGGGAGCAGCTCCCGGCTTTCTTTGCCCAGGTCGGTACGGCGGCCCTCCTGCTCAACGTCGCGGCGATGGTGATCGGCTTCTTTGGTGCCCGGGCCTTTCGCTTGCCACACAAACAGTGCGTGACCGTTGGCGTCGAGGTGGGCATCCAAAACGGGACAACTGCGTTGGTGATCACGGGCACCATCCTCGCCAACCCAACGATGAGCATCGCCCCGGCGATCTACAGCCTGATCATGTTTGGTACCGGCGCGGTCTTTGGCATCCTCGTCAACCTCGGCTCCCGAGCTCCGAGCGACGCTCCTGCATCGGCGGCGTGAGGGCCCAAACGCGGGGGCTTGGGGGCGGCCGCAGTGCGCTGTGCGACACTGCTGGCGATGCCGCCACAAAACCCGCTGGTCCGTGATCGTGACGTCGATTTCTTGCTTTACGAGGTGCACGACGCGCTCCGTCTCTGCGCTCTGCCGCAGTACGCGGATCACGATCGCGAGACCTTTGATCTCTTTCTCGGTAGCGCCGCTCGCCTGGCCCGTGAGCAGCTCTTTCCTCGCTTTCGCGAGATGGACGAGGAGGGCTCGGTCTTGGTCGATGGTCGAGTCCAAGTGCCGCGATCAATGGGTGCTCTCTGGCGGCAGCTATGCGAGTTGGGGCTCATCAGCGCGAGTCGACCCTACGACGTCGAGGGCGGTCAGCTGCCGTCGGCGATCTCGACGATGGCTTACCTCTACTTGATGGCGGGCAACGCTGCGGCGGTCGGCTTTGCCCTGCTGACCAGCGGTGCGGCGCATCTGATCGAGACCTTTGGTGACGACGCATTGCGTCAGGCCTTTATGGCGCGCATGTACAGCGGTGAGTGGTCCGGCACGATGGCGCTGACCGAGCCAGCGGCGGGCAGCGCCCTGGGCGATCTGACGGCCAAGGCCGAGGCTATTTCGGGACGCGAGGGGGTCTATCGGATCTCTGGTAGCAAGATTTTTATCTCCGGGGGGGATAACGATTTTTCCGAGAACATCGTGCATCTGACACTCGCGCGACGGGTCGGCGATGTCGCCGGTACCCGCGGCATCTCGCTCTTTGTGGTGCCCCGCTTGCGGCCCGTGGGGGGCGATCTAAGCAGCGAGGCCCTCGAATTTAACGACGTGCAGACCAGCCAGCTGCTCCACAAGATCGGTTGGCGGGGCCTGCCAAGCCTCGGGCTCAGCTACGGCGAAGCGGGGGACTGTATGGGCTGGCTGTTGGGGGAGCCCGGGCATGGCCTCAAGTACATGTTCCAGATGATGAACGAGGCGCGGATCCTGGTGGGCACCAACGCGACGGCGACGGCTTCGGCGGCGTACCACCAGTCGCTGGCGTACGCCCGCGAGCGCACCCAGGGGCGGCGTCTTGACCGTCGCGGTGGCGATCCCGTGCCGCTGATCGAACACCCCGATGTGCGCCGCATGCTGCTCCGGCAGAAGGCGATTGTTGAGGGCAGTATGAGCTTGCTCGTCGAGGCTGCGCTCGCCTCCGATCTGGCGGAGCAGAGCACCTGCAAAGAGGAGCGCGGGCGCAACCGTATGCTCCTCGATCTCCTGACCCCGGTCACCAAAAGCTTCGCCGCCGAGCGAGGCTTTGAGTCCAACAATCTGGCGCTCCAGATCCACGGCGGCTACGGCTATTCGAGCGAGTACCTGCCGGAGTTGTGGTTACGCGAACAGCGGCTCAACAGCATCCACGAGGGCACCACAGGGATCCAGAGCCTGGACTTGCTCGGTCGCAAGGTGGTCAGCAGCGGCGGCCGGGCGCTCGGTGTGCTCGAGGCTGTGATCTCGGCCGAGATCAGCCAGGCGCGGGCTGAAAAATGTGATGAGGAGCTGGCTGTGGCGGTCGAGGTTGAGCTCGCCAGGATGTTAGAGCTGACCCGCACACTTGCGGGTCGCGGCGCCGCCGGGCAGGTGCTTGGCATGCTCGGGCACAGCGTTGACTACCTGACGTTGATGGGCAATCTGATGATCGCCTGGCAGTGGCTGCGCATGGCTGGGGCCGCGGTGCGTGGCCTTCGGGCGGATCCTGCGGCGGAGGTGGCCGACTACTACAACGGCAAGATCGCCGCCGCGCGCTACTGGATCCGCACCGAACTCGCGGACAACTCTCGCCTTGCAGGACTCTGCCTGAGTGCAGAGGATTCCTTTATGAGCGCACCCGAGGGCGGCTTCTAAAAGGGCTCCTGCAGGCACAGTTGGCTGCCGCTTTAATCTGTCGTTTAAAGCAGATCTGCTAGCTCGGCGAGCGCGTCGAGGCAGTCGTGGAGTTGGGCCCTGCGGTCGGGCCCGCTCACAGGGCGGATGTCGACGACGATGCGCTCGGGCTTGACCTTGATCCGGCCACCCGACGAGCGTTGCAGCCCCAGCGCGGCGGCGGTATCGAGGGGCGTATCGTCGCCCAGGCGCAGGGAGAAGCGGCTCTGTCGCAGTTCTAGGGAGAGCGCCCGGAGCCGGAGTCCGTAGACCTTGCAGGTCATCATGAGGCCGAGGTGTTCGGCCTCGAGGGGTGGGCTGCCAAACCGATCATTCAGCTCGGCGAGTACATCGGCGATCTGGTCACGATCACGGGCGACCGAGAGCCGGCGGTAAAAGCCCAGGCGTTGGCCGACGTCGGGGATGTAGGCCTCGGGTAGAAAGGCCGGCAGGTCAAAGGCCAGCTCTGGATCGCGATCGTAGGAGATCGGCGCACCCTTGAGTTCGGCGACCGCCTCGCTGAGAACACGGGCGTAGGCGTCGAAACCGATCGCCTGGATCTGCCCGCTTTGACGGCCGCCCAAGAGCTCGCCAGCGCCGCGGATCTCGAGGTCTTGGCTGGCGATTTGAAAGCCCGATCCCAGCTCGGCGTGGCGCTGGATCGCCTCGAGGCGCTTGCTGGCGTCGGTGCTCAGGCGCTCGAGCGCGTTGACCATCAGGTAGCAGTAGGCGCGCAGGCGCGAGCGACCGACACGACCGCGGAGCTGGTAGAGCTGGGAGAGGCCGAACTGATCGGCGCGGGCGATGAAGATGGTATTGGCGCGGGGGATGTCCAGGCCGCTCTCGATGATCGTCGTCGAGACCAGGATGTCGGCGCGGTGTTCGACAAAGTCGATCATCGCCCGCTCGAGGAGTTCGCCGGACATGCTGCCGTGGGCGACCAGCACCCGGGCTTCGGGCACGAGTTGGCGGATCCGATGGGCGTGTTCCTCGATGCCCTGGATTCTCGGCACGACGTAGAAGACCTGGCCACCACGGGCGAGTTCGCGGCGGATTCCGTCCTCGATCACACCGTCGCCGGTCCGAGTGACGTGGGTGCGCACCGCCAAACGATCGACCGGCGGTGTTGTGATCAGCGAGATTTCGCGGAGCCCGAGCAGCGACATGTGCAGGGTGCGGGGGATCGGCGTCGCTGTCAGGGTGAGCACATCGACCTGGGTACGCAGCTTCTTGAAGCGCTCTTTTTGGGTGACCCCAAAGCGTTGCTCTTCGTCGATGACCACCAGGCCGAGATCCAGAAAGCGGACGTCCCGACTGAGCAGTCGATGGGTGCCGATGACCACGTCGACCTCGCCCGTGCGGATCTCTGCGATCACGCGCTTGACCTCCGCTGTGCTCATGAATCGGCTGAGGTGCTCGATTCGCAGGGGAAAGTGCTCCATGCGGGTGAGGAAGGTCTGGTAGTGCTGCTGCACCAAGACCGTTGTCGGCGCGAGCACGGCGACCTGCTTGCCGGCGATCGCGGCCCGAAACGTGGCTCGCAGTGCGACCTCGGTTTTGCCAAAGCCGACATCGCCGCAGATCAGGCGATCCATCGGCCGCGAGGCGCTGAGGTCCTTTTGTACGGCGACGATCGCATCGCCCTGATCGGGGGTTTCTTCGAAGGGAAAGGTCGCTTCGAATTGGAGGTAGAGGTCGCGCGATGCGGGGTAGGGGGTGCGCTCTCGTGATTCTCGCTGGGCGTAGATCTGCAGCAGTTCTTCGGCGAGCTGGCGGACCTGCTTTTTGACCTTGCCGATCTTGACCAAGAAGGTGCTGCCGCCCATGCGGTCGAGGCGTGGCGGCTTGGCATCGCCGCCGATGTAGCGCTCGATCTCGTGGAGGCGGTAGATCGGTAGGTAGAGGCGATCCTTGCCGTTGTACTCGATCTGCACGTAGTCGCCGCTGACGCCCCCGAGCGCGAGTTCTTTGAGCCCAAGGTAGCGGCCGACCCCGTGGGAGATGTGCACGATGTAGTCGCCGATCGAGAGCTGGGTGAGGCTCTGGATGCCGACGTTCTTGCGGCTTCGGGTCTCGCGGCGCACGGCGGCGCCGTAGATCTCGGCTTCGGAGAGCACAAAGACCCGGTCTGCTTTGGAGGTGAAGCCGCTGCCCAGGGCACCGGCAAAGATCCGCACCGTCGGCGAGAGTCGGGTCGCGGCGTTTAAATCTGCGAGATCGATCGGTGCGATGTCGTCGGGGCTGGGGTCGACCACGAGGCCGTACCCGCGGAGCAGACAGGCGAGGCGGTCGGCGTGAGAGACATTGGCGGCGACGATGGCGATCGACCAGGCGCCGTGTTCGATGCCGTCGGCGAGCAGTTCGCGGATCACATCGACAACCGGCCGCAGGAGCTCGGCCCCGGGCTTGGCGCGGGCGGCTTCGATGTGGGCGCGGAGCTCGGTCTGGGGGTCGAGGCCGATCCTCAAGAGCCGGCGATCATCGGGGGCTTGGGGGTCGTAAACATCGAGGCCATGGCCGACCACGGGCAGCGCGAGCAGGCGCTCAGAGAGCTGCTCGGGATCGACAAAGAAATCGGCGGGCGGCGCCACCAAGGACTTGTCGGCGATCGCTCGGGCGTAGCGCTCTTGCTCCTCTGCGGCGATCTCGTGGGCCTGCGAGATCAGCAGTTCGGGGTCGTCGACGTACCAGCGCGTCTCCGCAGGGAAGTAATCCCAGAGGGGGGCCAGGCCCCCGTGAAAGAGGGGCGTGAGGGCTTCTTTGCCGAAGAAGTCGAGCCCCGCGCCGAGGTTGTCGAGGATTTGCCGGGTCTTGCTAGAGGGTACGCAGAGTTCGTCGGCGAGGGCCAGGATCGCCGGTTGTAGCGGTCCGTCGAGGGTCGAGACGGTCTCGCGAACCGGGTGCACGAGCACCTCGTGGACCTCCCGGAGCGATCGCTGCGAGTCGGGATCGAAGAGGCGCAGGCGCTCGATCTCATCGCCAAAGAGTTCGATGCGTACTGGGAAGCGACCGAGCGCGGGGTAGACATCGACGACACCGCCGCGGATCGCATAGGTACCGGCGTCTTCGACGATATCGACGCGTTGGTAGCCGGCGCGCTCGAGATCGCGGGCGGCCTCGTCGAGTTCGATGCAGCCGTCTTTTTGCCAGCGGCGGCAGAGACCGGCGTAGGCGGGGCGGGGAACCACTTGTCGGAGCAGCGAGCGCAGGCTGACGATCACTAGCTCTGGCGGCGCGGCCCCCCAACCCTCGCTCTCTGCCTGTAGGCGATAGAGCGCGCCCATGCGTTGAGCCAGCACCCGGGGATCGGTCGCCGCATCGCCGTAGGGGGAGGTCTCGTTCTCTGGAATAACCAGGATGCGAGCGTCTGGGGCGGCACTCTCGCGGGGACTTAGGCCGAGGAAGAAACCGGCATCAGCGGCCACCGTGCGTGCGCTCGCATCATCACGGGCGACATAGACCAGCGGTCCGCGAGCCTCGAAGTCGGTTGTCGCTTTTGCGAGCAGGAGGCCGAGAAAGCCCCCCTCTGCGCCGAGAACCCGCAGGCGTCGGCGGCTGCGGAGAGCCCTTAGGATCGCGGGGATCGCGGAGATCGAGGTCTGTGCAGGCATTGTCGGGGGGGGCCACGCGGGCGCGCCAAGGTAGCCCGCCTTCGCCGCGAGGGCTAGCGGTCGCAGCGTTGTCGAGGTCGGCTCTGGGGGCCATGACCGAGGACTTGGGGGCCGGCGATGATTCGCATCTTGAGCGACGTTTGCAGGCGATCGGTCCGCTAGGATCGAGGGCTAGGATCGATGGCTAGAGAGGTCTGAAAGGGCTCCGTTTTTTCGATCCTCGGGAGAGTTCGCAAAACTGGAGCATGGCTGCAATACTCGGGCGTAGACCTGTTTGGAGCACATACAAATGATGAGAAGTTCTTTGATCAAGACCGTTTTTGCCGGCGGACCTCTGAGCCTCGCGAGTCTCGCGAGCCTCGCTCTCGTCGTCGCATGCTCGAGCGATGATACCTCTGCGGAGTCGGCCTCGACCGGGATGACGTCGCTCACTGCATCGTCGACAGCGACGGCGACGGAGACGGCGACGGCGACGGCGACATCGACCGTTGGCGAAACCGATACATCCGGCTCGGCGAGCGCGACCGAGGGCACGTCCACATCGATGACGAGCACGACTGGAATGACGACGGAGGGCACGACGGAGGGTCCGACGACCGGCAGCAGTTCGAGCTCGACCACCGAAGACCCGATGCCGATCCTCCACTGCTCAGGTGACCTTAAAGACATCCTCAATGAGGACAACCAAGTGGTCGAGAGCTGTCCTCCAGATCAGGGCTGTCTCGATGCGATGTGCGTGCCGATCTGCGACGCGATCGCCCAGGTCGACGGCACCATCGGCTGTGAATTTTGGGCGCCAACTCCCCCCTTCGTCTTCAACGGCGATGACAACGCTTCTCAGCGCGGCCCTTGCTTTGCGGTATTCCTCGCCAACACCTGGGAGGACTCCGTCAAGATCACGATCGAGCGCGATGGCCAGGTCTTCGACGCCAGTGCCTACGCCCGGATCCCCAGCGGCATCGCCCCCAATACCCAGTACGACCCGCTGCCGGCCGAGGGCTTGCCGCCCGATCAGGTCGCGATCCTCTTCCTCTCGCATCGTCCTGGCGTCCAGAATTCCACCAGCCTCGAATGTCCGATTCCACCGGCTGTTCTCGAGGACACTGCGGTCTCTGGCGCCGGTAAGGGCAAGGCCTTCCGCATCGTCACGGACCGGCCGGTGCGCGCCTACGACATCCTGCCCTACGGTGGAGCCTCGTCCTATCTGCCGAGTGCGACCCTGCTCTTTCCGGCGACCTCCTGGGGCGAGAACTTTGTCGTCAACTCCCCCGAGAAGGGTGCGAACGGCAACCAACTCTTTGCCCTGGTGGTTGCCAACGAGGACGGCACGATCGTCAAGGTGGCCCCAAAGACAGATTTTCCGGGGGGCAACGGCATCGATCCGGCGCCGGCCAATGTCACCACGGAGTACACGCTCAATGCCGGCGAAATCCTGCAGTGGAGCGGGGCTGGTCACCCGATGGATCCGGTCGCGGCGATCATCGAGGCGGACAAACCCATCGCCCTCTGGACCGGCAATAAGTACATGCGCATTGATAGTAAAACCTCACCCGGTGGAGGCGGCGGTGAATCAGCGCATCAGCAGATCCCCCACGTCAAGGCGCTGGGTAGCGAGTACGTCGGTGCTGGGCTTGTCACCCGTCTGGTCAGCCTGGCCCCCGAGAGCGTGCCCTACCGGATCGTCGGCGCCGTCGATGGCACCGAGCTGAGCTGGGATCCGATGCCCGATCCCAACGTGCCGACGATGATCAACGCCGGGCAGGTCGTCGACTTTGAGACAACCGACGTATTCATTGTTAGCTCGCAGGACGAGGATCATCCCTTCCTCTTCTCGCAGTACATGGCGGGCACGCAGCCTAGCTTCCGCCCCGGTTGCTCGAATAATCAGGGCAACTGCGGCCTGGGCGACGAAGAGTGGGTTAGCCTGCTGCCGCCGGCGCAGTTCCAGGATCGTTACGTGTTCTTCACCGATCCGACCTACGCGACGACGAACTTGGTGCTCGTCCGCGTTAAGGGGGAGGACGAGACCTTCGCCGACGTCAATGTCGAGTGCATGGGGGTTGTCTCTGGATGGATGCCGCTCGGGGGCGACGGCCGCTTTGAGTACGCCCATATCGATCTCTCCCGCGGTGGTCAGCCGGCACCGGGCACCAGCTGTGATACCAGCCGCCACCTCGCTGAGAGCGACGGGATCTTTGGCATCGTCGTCTGGGGGACCGATTACTACGCGTCTTACGGGTACCCAGGTGGCGGCGATATCGCTGGCATCAATGACATCGTCGTGCCCGTGCCGCAGTGATCGACGGGGTACGATCGATCGTACTATTTAGATAGAACGAGGGCGGCGCCGCGATTGCGGTGCCGCCCTTCGAGCGCTGGATGAAGGCCTATTTTTTACTGGCAGCGCTCGGCGTAGAAGGTGCCGTTTAGCTCGGGGTTGTTCCAGGCCCACAGCTCATCGACGTTGCAAAAGCGACCTTCGACGAGAGTATCGTCGATGGCGACGATCTCGAGGGTGCCGCTCCAGGTACCGCCGCCAAAGGCACACTGATCGCCGCCCTCGTCCATCGCGGTCTCAGTGAAAAAGCCGATGATCTCGCCAGGCCCAAAGGCATAGACGCCGGGGGACTGGTGCTCCGGCGGTAGCACGATCGTCACTCCCCAGTGGGGACCGCACTGCAGGATGGCGCTCGGATCCTTGCAGGTGAAGTCTTGATCCGAGAGATGGATAAAGAGCGTATTGGGATCGAGGTCGTCGCCGCCCGAGGAGCCGCTGCTGCCACCGGAGGTCATATCCGGCGGGACTTGGGACTCGAGATAGGCCATGGACGTGACCAAATCGGCGATCGGCTTGGAGTCGCCGCAGGCCCCTGGATCGCCAGTGGTGTCGGTGTCGGTGTCGGTGTCGGTGTCGGTGTCAGAGTCGGAGCCGCTGCTGCCAGTAGACATGCTCGTCATGCCGGTGGTGCCGGTCGAGGTCGTGTTGGTATCGCTGCTGCTGCTGCTG
>CAYYUP010000009.1:19465-84848 GCA_964474905.1 uncultured Nannocystis sp.
GCTGTCGCTGTCGCTGCCTTCGCTTGCGCTGCCTTCGCTGGTGCTCTCTCCGTCTTCTTTGTCGCAGGCGCCGAGGCTGAGACTGAGGAGCACGCTGAGGCATGCGATGGGGAGCGAGGAACGTAGATTTAAGGTCTTCATGGGCAGGACGCTAGCATCGGCGAGTGGGGGTCGCACTCTGACAAGTCTGTCGTGGTCCGATGCAGGTCATACACGTTAAATAAACGTCGTTTGTGGCCATTTGGAGTGAACATCGTGTTCTTTGGGCGAGCCTACTTAGCGCCGACAATCGCGGTCGGATGAGTTTTGCGGTTCAGATCTTGCGGCCGCTCGCGCGCGGTGATCGTAGAAATTGAGCGAGCTGCGCGGGCCGTGTCGGCTGGCGCAGCTCGCAAGCGGCTGAGGGTTGGCGCAGCTCGCAAGCTGTGCCTGGGGCTGGCTACTGAGCAGCGCTTTCGATGTCGTCGGCTTTGCGAAGGGAAGCGATGAGGCGATCACCGCGGGTTGTAATCTCCTCGTGCAGGGCGCCGCAGCGGAGCTCTGCTCGCTCGAGGAAGCGCTCCAAGAGTTCGCGTCGCTCGTCGTGACGGCGCGCTTGACCGAGCAGCGATTCGGCGATCGCGATGTCACCCAGGAGCCGCCCCAGGCGCTCGGCGTGCAGCATCGCGTAGGCGAAGTCTCGCTTTGGATCCCAGCCGTGGCGCAGGCGATGCGACCACTCCCGGACCTTGTGCTTGCTGAGTTCGCGGAGCTTGCCGCCGACGGTTTTCTGCATCAGATGTTGCTGGGCGCTGTAGCCGAGGTACTGCAGCTTGGCCACCCGCCGCTCAAGCGGATCGCGGGCCGAGAGCGAACGCCAGCGGGCCTGGGCGAGGTCGCGGATGAAACCCTGCGGATTTTTCATGATCCCGGAGAGGCTGTCCTTCATGATCATCAGCCCCTGGATCTGGCTTGTGCCCTCGTAGATCGGCAGGACCATTGCATCGCGGAGGAGCTGCTCGACCCGGTACTCGGAGGTGTAGCCGACGCCGCCGTGGATCTGGATCGCCATCCTGCACATATCGACGGCGCGCTCGGTTGCCAGCAGCTTGAGCATCGGCGTCACCTTGCGGGTGCGTCGGCCGTAGCGGCGGGCCTGTTTCTGCAGGCGGCGGGCGTCGAGCGAACCGGGCTCATGCTCGATCGTCGCTTGGGCGCGGCTCCGCTGGTGGAGTTCTTCGTAGTAGGCGCTCTCGATCGCCAGCGCCCGCAGGCCTTGGATGTCGGTGCGCATGCCCTCGAGGAAGTCGGCGATCATCTCGTGACGATCGATGGTCTTGCCCATGCTCGAGCGCTCTGAAGCGTATTGGCGGGCTAACCTGTAGGCTGCTTCGCAGGCGCCGATCGCCTCAAAGCCGACACCGATCCGGGCGTTGTTCATCAGCAGCAGCATCAGGCGAAAGCCCTGGCCGCGCTCACCGATCAGCTGCGCGGGCGTATTGTCAAACGTGACCGATGCGGTTGCGGAGCCGTGGTGACCGAGCTTCTCCTCCAGGCGATCAACGGTCGCCAGGCGTCGCCGACCGCCCTCTCCGTCATCCTGGTAAGCGGGCACCAAGAAGAGCGAGAGGCCGCCGAGACCCGCCTTTGGATCGTCGGGCGTACTGGCCTCTTCGGTGCGGGCGATGACGATGTGGTACTTGCCGTGGCCCGAGGTCAGGAAAATTTTCTGACCGCTGACCCGCCAGGTGCCGTCCTCGTCTTGCACACCACGGGCGACCAGAGCGGCCATGTCGGAGCCGGCGTTGGGCTCGGTGATGTCCATGCTGCCCCAGGCATCGCCGGCGATCATCTCTTTGATCTCGGCCTCGAAGCGGGTCGAGACCAGCGCGTGGGTCTCGCGATCGTAGGTCGTCGTGCCCTCGTGCATCGAGTAGAGCAGCAGCGCCATGGCGATGCCGCTGAAGAAATTGTAGTGGGTCATGATGCCGTTGTCGGCGCGGGCGATAAGCTCGGAGACCATGTAGTGCACGACCATCGGGCAGTTGAAGCCGCCGAGTTCGCGGGGCAGTGCTAGGCCGTGCAGGTCGAGCTCGCGCATGCGATCGAAGATGCGGTTGGTCGCCGCTGGCAGCACAGCCTCGCCGTCGACCATGCGGGCGCCTTCACGGTCGATCTCGGAGGAGACCGGCGCGATCTCATCGGCCGAAAATTCGCCGACCATCGTGACGATGTCGCGGTAGGTGCTGCGGGCCTCCTCGAGGTTTTCGTAGCTGTCGGGAGCGTCAAAATTGTGCTCGACCAGGCGCACGAGCGGCTCCCAATCGATGCCGCGTTCGAAGTAGTAGAGCAGGTCGTCGTTGTCGTCGAAGAAGTTCGCCACGTCTCACCTCATCCGCCGCTTGGCGGTCTCAGGTAGCCTAAGAGACAGCACGCAGGAGCGGCAAGGGTGTCGATGTCGACGCACCTGCGCAAGCCGCTGCGCATCTGCGTTTTGAGCCCCGTTTCTTGGGGCAGGTTTAGGCGCTGGCGGGCAGGAGGCCGAGCTCGCGAAACCACCGCGAGAGTTCGCGAATATAGGCGCTGCGGCCGACCTGAAGGATGTGCCCCCCAGAGAACTCAAAGCGCCGAGGCCGCTGCCAATGCTCCCAGAGCGCGTCGACATGGCTGCGGGGCACCAAGGCATCGTCGCTCGCATCGATGATTAGGCGGTGTGAGAGCGCTATCTTCGGCGAATAGGAGAGTGGCGAGTGCATCGCCCAGGCGGCCCTGAAGCGCTCGATCGTGAGACCTAAAGCACGGGCGCGGGTCTGTACCGGTTCGCCTGCGCTGCGCTCCCAGAAGAGGTCGGCGAGCGAGGCCGGGGCGATGATAGGCACTGCGAAGTCGAGGCGATCGTCGATCGATGCGAGCAGTGCGCAGGTGTAGCCGCCGAGGCTCGATCCCATGACCCCGATCGGCGCAGAACGTTCTGCTTTGATCATCGTGATCAAAGCCCGCAACTCCTGCACGGTTTGCACAAAAGCCTCGTTACTGCGGATGACGTCGATCGATGGGTGGAGTTCGCCGGAGCGAAATCCCGCTGGCCGACGGAGGCCGTGGAAGGGCGCCACGTAAAAATAGACGTCGAGACCGAGGCGGCGAAAGAGGGTGCCGATGTTGAACTCGGCCTCGTGTAGACGACGATTGCCGACGCCCCAGCCGTGAAGCAGGATGATCGACAGCGGTGCCGGTTTGGGGTGACGCCAAGCGAAGACGTGTACGTGTTGTACACCTTCGTAGCGGCGGAGTTTGTCGCTGTAGTTGGGGTCGATCGGGCGGTAGGGCGTCGGCAGGCGGAAGTGGCTAAGCGTACCGCCGCGCACCGCCTTGCTGCGCACCGGTGCCATTTGTCGGAACTCCTCTGGGGGCGTAAAGAGGCGATCCGGATCGCGGAGCATCGCCGGGTTGGAGTAGCGATCGGCGGCCTCCAAGAGCGCTTCGACTTCGGCTGCAGTGGTTACCGGAAAGGGCTGCCTGAGGAAAATCTGGCGGAGGGCCCGGTACATCAAGCGATCGGCGCCTTTGTAGGTGGCGCTGCGGAGGCGCGCAGCGATGCCCGTTTGGCGTTTATGTGGGCTTTCAGGCTCGTTCACAGGGTCGAACTATAGCGAGTTCAGGGCGCCCTGGAGGTCGTTCGATCGAGGTATCTCGCTCCGGTGCTCGGCGTGCGAAAATCGGCGGGTGTCTGAGCCTTCACAGAGCATCACCGCCGAGGATCGGGAGGCGCTTCGCCGTCTTGTCCGCGGCTTTGTCCGTCGCGAAATCATGCCCAATATCGACGCCTGGGAGGTGGCCTGCGAGTTTCCCCGCGAACTCTACGCGCGGGCCGGCGAACTCGGCCTTCTCGGCCTTGGGTTTCCCGATGTGTACGGTGGGCTGCCCGGTGATCAGCGGTCGATGATCGTTGTCGTTGATGAGCTGATGCAGGCGGCCTCGGGCGGTCTAATTGCCGGTTTGCTCAGCCATGGCATCGGCCTGCCGCCGATCGTGAACTTCGGTAGCGAGGCCCTAAAGTCGCGATTGGTGCCGCCGATCCTCCGGGGTCAGACGATCTGCGCTCTGGCGATTACCGAGCCGGGCGGCGGCTCCGATGTCGCCAACTTGCAGACCAGGGCCCGTCTCAAAGGTGATCATTACGTTGTCAGCGGCGCGAAAATTTTCATCACCTCGGGCATGCGCGCCGGTGTGATCACGACCGCCGTACGCACGGGCGAGCCCGGTCTTGGCGGTCTCTCGCTGTTGGCGATCGAGGTCCAGGAGGGCCGCCCAGGGCTCAGTCGGGCTCCCCTAAAAAAGATGGGCTGGGCCTGCTCTGACACCGCCGCGATCTACTTTGATGACTACCCTGTGCCGGTCGCCAATCGGCTCGGCCCTGAGAATCAGGGCTTTAAAGTCATCATGCGCAACTTCAATGGCGAGCGGTTGATGATCGCCGCGATGGCGGTCGCTGCCGCCCAGGTCTGCCTCGACGAGGCCGTTGCGTATGCCAGGATCCGCGAGACCTTTGGCGAGGTGCTCATTCGCCACCAGGTCATCCGTCATCGCCTCGTCGACATGGCGACGAAGATCCACGGGGCCCGGGCCTTTCTCGCGGACATCGCCACCAGGATCGATGCCGGGGCTCAGCCGATCGCCGAAGTCTGTCTGCTCAAGAACGCGGCCACCGAGTGTTATGAATTCTGTGCCGACGGGGCGCTGCAGATCCTTGGCGGCGCTGGTTATATGCGCGGAACCAGGGTCGAGCGTCTCTACCGCGAGACTAAGGTGCTGTCGATCGGCGGCGGTGCGCAGGAGATCATGAAGGAGCTCGCGGCCCGGCAGCTCGGCTGGTAGCTCCCACGGAGACGGCGAAGCTAAGCTACACTCGCCGGCCTATGAGCACGATCAAGGTCTCGCAACCACACTCTGTCAGCATCGACGAGGCCCGCGCCAAGGTTCAGGGCTTCGAAGACATGGTCAAGAAGTACGGTGTTTCCTCGAAGTGGTCCGGCAACCGGGCGAAGCTCAAGGGCACCGGGGTCTCTGGATCGATCGCGGTCGATCCCGCGGCGGTGATCGTCGAACTCAAGCTCGGCCTGCTCGCCAAGGCTGCGGGGATCAAGCCGGACCTCCTCAAAAAATCGATCGAGAAGCGTCTAAAGGCCGCGTTTGACGGCGAAGAAGGCTAGGTGACTGCGGCCATGCGTCGCTTGTGGTTCGGCCCGCTGGGGCTTGCGGTGGCATTCGCTTGCGGTGGTCCGCATGTCGAGCCTGCGAGCACAGGCCTGGCGATCGCACCCGACCAGGCTGGGCGGACCAAGCCTTTGCCCGTGGTCGCTCAGGCGCCACCGATCGATCCCCCGAGTCCGCTGCCGATCGAGCGACCCGGATGTCCTCAAGAACAGGTCATTCGGGCGAGTCTCGAACTCAACACGGTGCATCGGATCGCCGATGTCGCCGGCCGGACATGGGTCGTCGCAAACGGGCCCGAGGGACGCGCACTCCTTCTCCATCTCGATAGCGCTGGCGGCCTCGTGCAGACACCGCTGCCCTGGTGGAGCGAACGGGTCGCGATCGAGGGGGACGATGCCCCTGGGTTGCGTTTTATCGACACTGCGACGCCTCGGTGGTTCCGCGTCGATCTAGGCGATCCGAGGCGCCCCAAGGTCGGGCCTGTGCGGCCGATTCCGGGGCTCACGCCGGGGCAGTACCCGAAGGCGGTCGCCAGTGACGGGCGGCGGGCGTTGGTCTCTCTTTATCGGCGCGCGACCAAACCCGGCAAGGGTGGCCCTAAATACCTCGGCGAGACGTTTTTCTTGGACGTCCGCACTGGTGCCAAGATCGGTGACTCGGCGCCTGCGACCCTGTGGATGGCTCGCTGCGCCGCGGGGCGTTGCTTCGGTCTCGCCGAACTCAACCGAGCCCCGCAGCCAAACATGCTGGTGGAGATCGACGACGCGGGTCTGCGTGAGATCCAAGAACTCGGTGCCTGGGATTGCAGTGGCGCGGTCGAGTGGCGCGAGGGCGACGAGTGGTGGATCGCTCGCAACGAGCGCGGACGGGTCGCCCTCTCGGTGCTGGATCTGTCGAGCGGCCGGCTCCGGCAGGAGTCTGTCGAGGTCGGCGGGGAGTGCAGCGAGGTCCAGCCCATTGCGCTCCCGGAGGGCCATGGGCTCGTCATCAATGGCCGACAACTGATCCACATCGGCGAAGCGGGTGAGGGCGCCAAGCTCATGCCTCTGCCGCCGAAGCAGTCCACTGAGCGCCTGGTTGTGGGGGCCGAGGGCTGGATCCTCGCGACTGATTTTGACTCGGCCTCGTGGATGCAGCACGACCCACCGGATGTTAACGGCGAGTACGAGTACACGGAGCACTTTAGCTTCAAGGGACAGGCGGGGCTGCTCGAGCTGGAGGGGGCTCGCTGGCGCTGGAAGAGCGTTGCAGACCTCCCGCACAGCGGCGAAGAGGGGGACTACGGCAACGGTTACAGACCGCTGGTCATGTCGGCGCCGGGTCAGGCGGGTGTGCTTCTGGTCAACGACATGGGCCCGAGCGAGTACATCGCGCTTGTCGAGCCCTGCTGAGCGCGCCGTTGCGCTGTCGTGACAAATTGACACGACGGCTCGGACGTCGTGACAGAGTAGCGCTGTGGGGCAGAATCAATGCCTCTAAGGTGTTGAAATTACATGATCTGATATGAGGTCCCCGAATTGCTTGCATTCAGGCAGAGCCGCCTCGCCATGATGCCATCCGATCGCAGTCCAAGTCCCCGCGCCCCCACTGTCCTGATCGTCGACGACGAGTCGAGCATCCGCGAGGCCCTGCAAAAGGTCCTGATAAAGGAGGGCCTGCGGGTGCTCGTCGCCCCGGGCGGTCGAGAAGCGCTGGAAATTCTGCGAAACCACCCGATCCAAGTGATGATCACCGACCTTCGCATGCCGGGCATGAAGGGCGACGACCTGCTCAAGGCGGTGACCGCCCTAACGCCCGAGGTTGAGGTGATTGTGATGACGGCCTACGGGACCATCGAGAACGCAGTGCAGGCGATGAAGCTCGGTGCCTACGATTTCATCGCCAAGCCGCTAAAGCGAGCGGCGATCGTCGCCGCGGTCCGCAAGGCGCTCGACAAGCACGCGTTGGTCACCGAGAACCGCGAGCTTCGGGCTCAACTCGCGGCCGCGACCTCGCGCTCGATCGTCGGTAATTCGCAGGTGATGCGGGCGACCCTCGAGATCGCCCGGCAGGCGGCAGCCTCCTCGGCGACCGTGCTTCTCTTGGGCGAGAGCGGCACCGGCAAGGAGCTGCTCGCCCGCTATGTGCACCAGCACAGCCCGCGCGCGGCCCAATCCTTCGTGCCGACAAACTGCGCTGCATTGCCCGAGAGCATCCTCGAGTCCGAACTCTTTGGCCACGAAAAGGGCGCGTTCACGGGGGCAATCCGCAACCGTGAGGGCCGCTTTGTCGAGGCCCATAAGGGCACCCTCTTCCTCGACGAGATCGGCGAGATTCCGCTGCACATCCAGGTCAAGTTGCTGCGCGCTCTGCAGGAGGGGGAGATCGAGCCGGTCGGCGGTCGCGCCAATAAGGTCGACATTCGCCTGGTTTGCGCGACCAACCGAGATTTGGCCGGAGAGGTCAAAGCGGGCCGCTTTCGCGAGGATCTTTTCTATCGGATCAACGTGATCCCGATCCGAATCCCGCCGCTCCGCGATCGCATCGAGGACGTGCCACTGCTCGCCGATCACTTCCTGCGCTCCTTCGCGTCGAAGCACGGCAAAGCGGTCGACGGCGTCAGCAACGGGGCCCTGCGGCTGATGAGCAACTACGGTTGGCCGGGCAACGTGCGCGAACTCGAAAACGCAATCGAGCGGGCTGTAGTGCTCTGTCGGGGCAAGTTCGTGGATGTTGACGATCTGCCGCCGGAGCTCCGCGATCCGCAGGCCGGGCACGGTCGACAGGTGACCTTCTCGGTCGGCACGGCGCTCGCCGAGGTGGAGCGCCGGATGATCATGGAGACGCTCAAGTTTACCGAAGGTGACAAACGTCTCGCCGCGGATCTGCTCGGCATCGCGACTCGCACGATCTACCGCAAGATCGAAGCTGGACTCGTGCGCGAGGACCAGTACGCTCCGGCGGTCGTCGCCACAGAGAACGACGACCTGCTCCACTAGCCCTAGCCGCCGGAGCTCTCGACCATGGAAGCCCTTTTCAAGAAATACTTCTGGGTAGTCAAGCTGCTCGGTCTCATCGTGGTCGTCGCGCTTGCGGCTTCGGCGGTCACGACCAAGATCGGCGCCGCCAGGATCTTCATCAGCAGCGGTGATGACGACGAGGGCGGCACTGACAGCGAGGGCGGCACCGACAGCGACGGTGATGACGAGGGCGATGACGACAAGAAGTCCCCGGGCTTTGGCATCTTCGACGCGACGTCGAAGTCCGGCCGCGGCGATGGTCGTCAGCGCAGCGACAACGCGAAGAGCAAGATGCTGACGGCACTGCTCTCGAACAACCTCTTTTGCCCGGGCTGTGTGCCCGAGCCTCCGGCCGAGTCTGACGTCGGTGCACCGGTTCTCAATGACAACGGCGAGCAAATCGGCGGCATTCAACCGGGCGAGCTGGCGACGACCCTGCCGCTTCGTCTGGTGGTGACGATGGAGTCTTCGGATCCAAAGTTCTCGCAGGCGACGATCTTCAACACCGAGGACGGCGGCGTCAGCCCCTTCTGGCCGGGAGACCAAATCGGGGTTGCTGGTGTGTACCTGGTGGCCGTCGAGCGCGGGCTTG
This sequence comes from uncultured Nannocystis sp., assembly GCA_964474905.1. Classification (GTDB taxonomy): domain Bacteria; phylum Myxococcota_A; class Polyangia; order Nannocystales; family Nannocystaceae; genus JADJRG01. Next base: position 28,250 of record CAYYUP010000009.1, read on the forward strand.
TGCATCTGCAAAACAACTCGACGCTCGAGTACTTAGAGCTCGGTGCCCAGGCAGCGGCGCCGAAAAAGAAGAAAAAGAAAAAGAAGAAAAAGAAGAAAAAGAAGAAGAAGAAGGGCGCGATCCCAGGGGCCGAAGACGCGATCAATTGCGACTCCGAGAGCTCCTGCACGATCAAGCGCTCCTTCGTCGAGCAGATCCTCTCGAACCCTGCGGCGCTGGCCAAACAGGCGCGGGTCGTGCCTTCGGTGGTCGACGGCCAGGCCCGCGGTTTTAAGTTCTACGGGATCCGTTCGGGCAGCCTGCCAAAGCTCTTGGGCCTCAAAAACGGCGACATGATCACCAGCGTCAACGGTAAAGACCTGCGGACGATGGACGACGCCATGGCCCTCTACGCCAAGCTCCGCAACGCCCCCAACCTGTCGATCAGCCTCGATCGCAAGGGCAAGCAGATGACCAAGGAGATCACAATCCAATGAGAACGTCACTCTTAACGGGCCGTAGTGGCTTCGCCGCAAAGGGCCTTGCGGCGCTCGCCTGCCTGACGATGGTCGGCGCTCTTCCAGCCCCGGTGTTTGCGGCTCCGCCGACGGATCTGACCGGTGCGACAGCAGCTCCTGGCCGCGGCGGCGCGCTCATCGGTGACGAGGGCGGTGTCGGCAACATGGCCTTCAACAAATGCAAGAAAATGTCACGGCGGGCGAAGTTCACCGTGACCCTGCCGCGGGAGACGGAGCTCGACGACCTCGTCAATTGGATGATGTCGATCACCTGTCAAAAATTCGTGCTCGACCGCAAGGCTCGCTCGGGCAAGGTCACCATCCTCTCGCCAGAGCCGGTGACTGTTGCAGAGGCCTACGCGGCCTTCTACGCGGCCTTAGAGCTCATGGGGCTGACGGTAGAGCCCTCGGGTCAGTACTTCAAAATCGTCGAGACCGCGGACGCCAAAAACCGGGCCTTGCCGCTTTACGGTGACGGTTCGCGGGCGCCTGGATCCGATCGTTTTGTCACCCAGTTGATCCGCGTGAAGCACGGCAATCCCGGCGAGATCAGCGGCCTCCTCAAGAGTCTCAAAAGCAAGAACGGCTCAGTCGAAACTGTCGGCAATCTGATCATCCTCACCGATAAGGGGACCAGCGTGCGTCGCTTGCTCCGCTTGGTCGATGAACTCGATCGGCCGGGCAACGGCGAGAAGATTTTCTTCTATCAGCTGCAGTACGCGAGCGCGGCCGAGGTCGCCGACATCATCCGCGACATCTTTGGTCAGCAGGGCGCGGCCAGTAAGTCCAAGGGCAAGAAGGGCAAGAAAAAGAGCAGCTCGACCCCCGCCGGCAGTCGAGTGCTGATCGATGAGCGCACGAGCACGCTGATCATCGTCACCAGCACGGCTGAGTATCAGATGATCAGTCGGCTGATCGAGCGCTTGGACGTCAAGCTGCCCGGCGGTGGCGGGCGGATCCACGTCAAGCGGTTGAAAAACGCCGAAGCTGAGGAAGTGGCCGCTGTGCTCTCGCAGCTGGCCACTGGCGCCAAGGCGGCAGCCGATGCCAAGGGCTCGGCGAAGAAGGGCAACAAGGGCGCGGCCTCGGCTGTATCGGCCGAGCTCTTCTCGGGCGACGTCAAGATCACGCCGGACAAGGCGACGCGTTCGCTGGTGATCATCGCCTCGCAGGCCGACTACCAAAATCTCGAGCCGGTCATCGACGAACTCGACCGCGAGCGCAAGCAGCTCTACTTCGAGATCTACCTGATGGAGGTCACGATCAAGCGCAGCATCGAAGGTGGAGCCGGTGGTCACTTCGGCACCACCTTTGATACCGCGGGGGGCGAAGCTCTTGGCCTGGTCTCATCGGCGCCAAGCACCGCGGTTAGCTCGCTGCTCATCTCGCCGACTGCCCTGACCGGCTTCGGTGCGGCGCTCCTCGGGCCGACGGTCAGCAACTCCGCGGCCCTGCTCGGCATCGGTCGCGATGTGCCGGCCTTTGGCATGGTGATCCAGGCGCTGCAGACCAGCGAAGATGTCAACGTAATCTCCGAGCCACACATGTATGCGGCCGACAACCAAGAGGCAGTGATCGAGGTCGGACGCAATGTGCCGACCCCGGGGGCGCTCTCGTTCAATGCTGGCGGTGGCGGCAATTCGTTGGTGCCTCTGCAGTCCGTCGAGCGCCAAGACGTCACCCTGAAGATCAAGATCAAGCCCTACATCAACGACTCGCAGACCGTGACGATGGACGTCGAGATCAAGGATAGCGACATCGCCGGTCAGGACCCTGTGCTCGGCGTGACAACCACCAAGCGGCTGCTCAAGCTCGACAAAATTGTCGGTCGCGATGACCAACCGATGGTGCTCGGAGGGCTCGTGCGCGAGCGCGAGGGGGAGAACGTGCAGCAGGTCCCGGGCCTCGGATCGATCCCCCTGCTCGGCTGGCTTTTCAAGCGCAAGCAAAAGACCAAAGAGAAGGTGAACCTCCTGATCGTGATGATCCCGCACATCTTGGAGAGCCCCGACGATGTTCGTCGGATCCATGCCCGACGCGACCGCGAGCGCCTGGAGTTCATCGAGCGCGAGACCAACTTCAAAAAGCGGGACATCCCGCGCAACGTCAACTTCCGCAAGAAGGCCGGGGTACTGGCGACCATCGATCGCGAGGCTCGGCGGGTCGAGATGGAGGAGGAGCTGCTGCGCAAGGCGGAGCAGGAGATGCGTCTCGAGATCATCACCGGCGAGATCGGCCTGAGCCCGACCCGTGGAGGTGGCAACGGGAGCAATGGGGGCAACGTCGGTGAGGCGACGACATCACCGGTGCCCGCCGCGATCGCCCGACCCGCTCGGGGAGGACGCGCGAAGTAGCCATGGCCAAGGTCAACACAGCGAAGCCGCCGCCGCCGCCTCCGGGCAAGCCCAGCCCGGCATCCGAGGTGACAATCGTGTCCAAAGCGCCTGCGACAGAGGCCGCTGCGGGGGACGTTCCTGCGACGTCCGCCGTGACTCCTCCGCTCGGTGGACTGACGATCCGGCGCCCCGATACCCGCCCGCTCGGCGAAATCCTGATCGAGAACGGGGCGATCGGCCCCGACGCGCTCAAGGAGGGACTCGCTGTCCAGCACCTCGAGGACGAACGCATCGGCGAGACCTTGGTGCGTCTCAAGCATTGCTCCGAGTGGGATGTCTGCCGGGCGCTCGCGGCTCAGTTCGCTCTGCCGACGCAGGAGAAGGTCGACATCGCCGAGGTCGACGACGAGCTGATCGAGCGCCTTTCGATCCGCTACGCCCGCGCCAACTCAGCTGTGCCCTGGCGCCTAGATGTCGAGGACGAGTTGCTCGAGGTCTTCGCCGGAGATCCGCTGAAAATCCTCGACCTCGACGATCTAAGCCAGATCTACGACGCCGAGATCCACGTCACCTTGATGCCGCAGTCGGCGGTGCACGAGATCATCAACAAGGTCTACGCCAAGCGGGCCAAAGACGTCGATCTCGAACGCAAAGAGGAGGCCTTTGAGGAGGAGGACGAGGACATTCTGCACGCCTCCGCCGAGGACGCGCCGATCATCCGCTTCGTCAACTCGTTGATCTTTAATGCCTCCAAGGAGCGAGCGAGCGACATCCATATCGAGCCCGGTGACCGCGAGGTGATCATCCGCAACCGGGTCGACGGCGTTCTGCACGAGACCAAGCGCGCCCCCAAGGCTCACCACGCCAGCATCATCGCCCGCATCAAAATCATGGCGGGCCTCAACATCGCCGAAAAACGACTGCCGCAGGATGGCCGGATCCGCCGCAAGATCGCCGGTAAAGAGGTCGACATGCGCGTCGCTACTGTGCCCACGGCCCACGGCGAGCGCGTCACCATCCGCCTCCTCGACAAGACGGCGATGGTGCTGAGCCTCGACAGTATCGGTATGGGTGGCGATCACCTGCGCCTGGTTCGAGACGTGATCCACCGCCCGCACGGTATTTTCTTGGTCACTGGCCCCACAGGTTCGGGCAAGACGACGACGCTCTACTCGGCGCTCTCCGAGATCAATACCCCTGATCTCAACATTCTTACGATCGAGGATCCCGTCGAATACCAGCTTGCCGGTATCTCGCAGGTCCAGGTCCAGAGCAAGATCGATCTGACCTTTGCAGCAGGTTTGCGATCCTTCTTGCGTCACGATCCCGACGTCATCATGGTCGGCGAGATCCGGGACGTCGAGACCGCTGAGATCGCGATTCAAGCCTCGCTCACCGGTCACCTGGTGCTCTCGACGATCCACACCAACGACGCCGCGACTGGCATCACGCGTCTGGTGGACATGGGCGTGCAGCCCTTTTTGGTCGCCTCATCGTTGGTTGCGCTCCAGGCCCAGCGCCTCCTGCGGCGGGTCTGCTCGGCCTGCTCAGAGCCCTACAAGCCGCTCGCTGCTGAGCTTTCGGAGGTCGGCATCGATCCCGAAAAATTCTTCGCGGGCGAGAACTGCCTGCGCACGCCGATGCTCGACGATACCGGTGCAGTGATCCCGCTAGAGGTGCCCTCGGGCCAGCGCATGCCGCCGGTCGGCAAGCTCTACCGCGCGGCCGGTTGCGCCCGCTGTCACGGCAGTGGTTACTCTGGTCGAACAGGAATCTACGAGGTCTTGACGGTCACCGAAGAGATCCGGCGGTTGGCGATCCGAAATGCCGACGCCGGTGAGATCAAATCGGCCGCCTTGGCCCAGGGAATGCGGACCATTCGCGACGACGGAGCTCACAAGGTGCTGTTAGGGATGACAAGCCTCGATGAGGTGATGCGGGTGACCGCAGAGGACAGGTAGGGAGCGATGCCGGCGTACGCATACACAGGGTTGTCGTCCAGCGGCAAGACGATCAAGGGGGTCGAGAGCGCCGATAGTGTTGCTGCGCTCAAGGCTCAGCTTAAGCGCGCCGGCGTCTATTTGACCTCGGTCTCCGAGACCAAGGCGTCAGCGCCGAAGACCGGCGGTCTCAATCGAGAGGTTGATTTCTCGGCCTATTTTGATCGGATCAAGCAGGCCGATGTCGGCCGGGTAACCCAGCTTTTGGGCACTCTTTTGGGCGCTGGTATCACCTTGCCAGAGTCGCTCGCGGCCCTCACCGATCAGGTCGAGAGCGCCCGCTTTAAGGGCGTTCTTTCGGACATTTCGAACCGGGTCAACGAGGGCTCGGCACTCGCGGATGCCTTCGCCAAGTACCCCGAGGTTTTCAAGCCGCTCTACATCAACATGACCCGGGCGGGCGAGGCTTCAGGCTCGCTCGAGACCGTGCTCCTCCGGATCTCCGAATTCATGGAGCAGGAGGAGGAGCTGCGCTCAAAGGTCGCTTCGGCGATGCTCTACCCGATCATCATGGGCTGCGTCAGCGCGGCCGTCGTTGCCCTGCTGATGCTCAATGTTGTGCCGCAGGTGACCGAGATGTTCGACGGCATGAACGTCGAACTCCCGTGGAACACCAAGCTCTTGATCCTGGTGAGCGACATTGTCGGCAGCTACTGGTTTCTGCTCATCGGCGCGGGTTTTGGCGTCGGTTGGCTCTTTCGCCGTTGGCGCGCGAGTGAGGCCGGTCGCAAGAGCGGTGACGCGATGGTCCTAAGAATGCCCATCGTTGGCGACCTCGCCCGTAAGGTCGCGATCTCCCGCTTCGCGCGGACCCTGTCGACGATGCTCTCCAGCGGCGTTCAGCTTTTGCATGCCCTCGACATCGTGCGTTCGCTACTCGGCAATGTCATCCTCGAGGAGGTTGTGTCGACGGCGCGTGACAACATTCGCGAGGGCGAGGGCATCGCTCCTGCGCTCAAGCGAAGCGGCGAGTTCCCCTCGCTGGTGACCCATATGATCGCCGTCGGCGAGCGCTCGGGCCAGCTCGAGTCGATGCTGCTAAATGTCGCCGATGCCTACGACCGCGAGGTCAACATCGCGATCGGCCGGATGACCGCGGCCCTCGAGCCGCTGATGATCGTGGTCATGGGCTCGACCGTCGGCTTTATTATTTTCTCGGTGATGCAACCGATCATGATGCTCAACGAGCTAGCTGGTCAGCAGTAGCTCAAAGCCCCGAATCCCAGATACAGGAGACTGAAATGACGAAGATTGAGATTATCGAAGCGATCGCCACACGGCGCCTCAAGGCCTCGATCAAGGGTGCCGACCGCGGCATGACTCTGATCGAGATCCTCGTGGTTCTCGCGATCATCAGCCTGATCCTCGGCGGCGTTGGTGTGATGGCCTTTGGCCGTCTCGATGCCGCGAAGATCAAGACCTGCACAAACCAGGTCACCCAGATCCAAGGGCACAGCGAAATCTACATGCTCGAGAAAAACGGCAAGTGTCCCAAGGACATCGCCGATCTCAAGGCCGCCGGAGTGGTCAACAAGGCCAGCAAGGACCCCTGGGGCAACGACTACATCATCACCTGTCCCGGGACCAAGGGCGACAAGGTCGATGTGCTCTCCTGGGGCCCTGATGGCTCGCAGGGCGGCGACGACGACATCTCGACGCTCGACGACGACAACAAGGGTAAGTAGAGACGGTGGAGCGGAGGTATACAGCGATCGTCAGCCGTGACCGCGGCATGACGCTGATCGAGATGCTCGTGGTCTTGGCCGTGATCGGGCTCCTTTTTGGATCCGTGATGGTCGGCCTGAGCTCGGCGAAGCAGGCCCAAATCGTCCGCTCGACCAATCAGATCGCCAACACGATCCGCTTTGCCTTCAACAAATCGCGGGTTACCGGCGACTACTATCGCCTGGCGATCAACGTCGACGAGAACACGATCATTCTGCAGCGAGGCGACGATCGCATGTACCTGCCGGCGACCGATCGCGACGGTCGGCCGGTGATCTACGACGCCAGCAAAGAGAAAGACCGCGAGGATCGGGACAAGCAGGCCGAGGAGGCCTACAACCGGTCGGTACAGGCGACGATCTTTTCGGGCGGCGCGGGGTCGGAGGACGGTGCGGTCGGGGGCCAATACCTCGGTGGTTCAAAGCGAGTACCGCGGCGCAAACCGCCGCTCTTTGGCAGCTTCGAAGAGGGCAACTCGCTCAGCGGTTTCAATGAGCCTGTGCCCTTGCCCGAGGGGGTGAACGTGGTCTCGGTGCGCACTGCCGACGACATGGTGCCGATCACCAAGGGCGAGGCCGCGGTCTATTTCTTCCCCCAGGGGCGGACCCAGCTCGCACATATCCAGCTCGAGGAGATCCGCGAGGAGGGCAACAAATACACGATCATCATCCAGCCGCTGACTGGCCAGGTCGAGATCCGTGAGGGCCTAGTCCCGCTCGTCATCGAAGAGGAAGAGCGCCGTCGTCGCGATGACCTCGGCCGCGATCAAGACAGGCGGCGCCTCTAATGGCAACTCCTGCGCCCAAGAAGCCCTACGGTGACGGCGGCTTTACGCTGCTCGAGGTGATGATCGCGGTCGCGATCCTCGGGGTGTCGATGACCTCCCTGCTCACCTCGCAGGTCGCGAGCATCCGTGCCACCCGTTACGCGCAGGGGCTCACCTCTGTCGCTTTCCTCGCCGAGTACCAGATGATCGAGGTCGAGTACCAGATGCAGAAAGACGGCGGCTGGGTTCGCGAGGACCGCGTCTACGAGGGCAACTTCGCCGATCAGGGGTGGCCAAAAATCACCTACACGTGCCTTGTCGATTTTATCGAGTTGCCGGATTACTCAAAGCTGCGGGCGGCCAAGGACAGCGCTGCCCAAGAGGGTGACGAGTCGGGGGCCGACTACCAAGACGCCAGTGACCAAGCCTTTACGGCGCTCGGTCTCGTCTGGCCGATGGTCAAGCAGTCGATCGAAAACTCGATCCGCAAGGTCGTCTGCACGGTTGTTTGGCGCGAGGGCCGAACGGTCCGCGAGATGCAGGTTTCGACCTTTTGGACCGAGCCAGAGATGCTCACCGCGGTACCAGGGCTCGGCGGCGAGGCGCTGCCTGGCGACGACGAAGAGGCGAAGGCGGGGCAGAGCGGCGCTGGCTCACCGTCGACCGGGTCACCGAGTCGGGGTGGGCGCGGCGAACTCGGGGGCATGAGGGGCCGATGATGAACCATCGACGTGCACGGGGCATGACTCTCATCGAGGTGCTGGTCGCGATGGCGATCATGACGATGATGATCGTCGCCGTTTGGGAGAGCTTTCGCGGGACCCTCAGGGGCATGCGCACAACCGAAGCGCTCCAGACCCGCTACGGCATGATCCGCAACTCGATGGGCACGATGTCGCGGGAGATGTCGATGTCGTATCTGTCCTTCAATCGGCCGGCCGCCGAGGTCAAGCACTACACCCTCTTTGAGGGTCGTGACGGCTTTGATGCCGACAGCGTGACCTTCTCGGCCTTCGCTCATCTGCGGATCCGCAAGGATGCCAACGAGAGCGACCAGTCGGTGATCCAGTACTTCCTGGCGAAGGACCCAAAGGACAGCTCGCGTACTCACCTTTACCGCCGCGAGACCAGGCGGCTCACCGGCGACCTGCCCGAAGAACTCGAGAACTACTACCCAGCCTACGTGCTCTGCGAGGACGTCAAGGAGCTCGACTTCAAGTACTGGGACGTGCGCAAGCTCGAGTGGGTCGACGAGTGGCGGACCACGCAAAAAGACCTGCATCCCGATCGCTTGCCCGAGCGCGTCAAGCTCACCATGAAGATCAGAGATCCAAACGGCACCCTCGTCACCTACACCACCCAGGTGGCGATCGTCATGCAAGAGAAGATTGACCTCTCGAAGTAGACGGCTAGACCTAAAGGGACAGATGAAAGAAGCGAAGAGAGAGCGCCCGGTGGGCGCAGAGGCGGCAAAGGGCCAGCACGGGGTCGCGATCCTGATGGTGGTGGCCTGCCTCGCGGTGCTCTTGCCCTTTACGGCGAGCTTCTCCTACAACTCGCGGGTCGACTTCCAGTCCGCGATAAATCAGCGTGACGAGGTGGTCGCCCGCAATCTCGAGCGCGGGGCGATGCGCCTGTCGTTGCTGCTCTTCGAGCTTCAGCGCCAGGTCTTCAGCCAAAAGCAGTTCCGGCAGATGATCGGGGCCATGGACATCACCCAGATAGCCCCCTATCTGATGTCGATCTTCGGCTCCAAAGACGGCGCAGAGGAGCTCGGCGCCTTCGCCAGTCTGATGGGTCTCGACGGCTTTGATACCTCGATCTTCAGTGACCTGGGCGTCGAGTACGGCACCTTCGAGGTCCGTCTCGAGGCCGAGAGTGGCAAGGTCAACGTCAACTGTCTCGGCTCGGAGGGGGAGGGTGTCAACAATCCCAAGGCGCGAGTTGCCGAGACCCTCGAGGCGATGCTCCTGCCGACGCTCTTCAATCCCCTCTTCGAGGAGGAGAAGTCCGACGGCCAGCGGTACACCCGCTCCAAGGTACTTGGGGCGATCGTCGACTACATCGACGAGGACACCAAGCGCTTCGATATGGTCAAGCTGGGCAACTCCTCGGCAAACGAGAGCTACCGCTACAGCCAGCTCTACGACCCCTACCGCGCCCGAGACTCCCGCTTGGATACGGTCGACGAGTTGCAGCTTGTCCAGGGCGTCGACGACGATCTGATGCTCGCGTTTGGCGACAGCCTTACCGTCTACGGCGACTCGGGCAAGTGCAAGGTCAACCTCAACTTTGCGAGCGCGGATCAGTTGGCGCTGGTGCTGCGCCACTCGGTGACCGACGACGATCGCTGGCGTACCGAGGGCGAGAACTTCCTGCTCAAGACAATGCCACTCGCCCGCTATGTGGTCGAATACCGGCAGATGGCCCTGTTCAAAGACGCCAAGGAGTTCGCCGAGTTGGTCAAGAAACCCGACCAATTCATCTCGCCGCTGGCAATGCTCGGCGGCTCAGATGGGGAGCGAGACCCAAACCTGCCGCGGATTCCCGAGGGCATGTCGGTCCGTATCAAGGGCGGCAAGAACAAAAAAGGCGAGAGCTGGGGCGGCATCAATGACGTCGCAGGTGTCGATCCTGAGCGCATTTACCGGGTCGAGGTCATCACCGAGGTCGGCGCGGTCAAGCGGCGCCTAACCGCGATCTACGACATGCAATACGCCCGCTCGCAATCCAAGGGCAAGGGCGCGTGGCTCTACTACCGCGAGGACTAAGGGGGACAGATGGCCCAAAAATTTATCGGCTTGGATCTCGGCACCCACGGAGTGAAGGTGGTGCTCATCAGCGCGGGCTTGCGGACCATGCAGGTTCTCGACGTGCACGAAGAGGCGGTGGTTCTGGGGCCCGATGGCGACGACTCGATCGAGGCCGCGATCGAGGTCGCGGTCTCCGTTTTAAAACGCCGCGGTTGGAGCCATTATCCTGTGGGCGTCGTCCTGCCGGGTGGGGTTGGTTCGTACCGCGTACTCCGCTTCCCCTTCGGGGATGCGCGACGGATCGCCCAGGCGATCAGCTTTGAGGTCGATGGTCAGTTCCCGGTGCCCGTCGAGGATCTCGACATCGATCACCTGGTGGTCACGGGTACCAAGAACGTCGGCCAAGCGCTGGTCGCCGCGGTCCGCAAAGAGGTCAACAGAAGGGTCAGCGACGGTCTCAAGGCGGCAAAGATCGACGTCAAGACGGTCACCGTGCCGCCCCTGGCCCTGGGTCAAGTGCTCGACATGCCGGCGCCGGTCACCGATCCGGCGGCGGCTGAGGGCCGGGTACCGGTCGCCCTGGTCGTCGACGTCGGCCATCGCAACAGCGAACTCGTGGCTCTGGGGCCCAAGGGCCCGGTGGCTGCGCGTTCGCTGCGACGTGGGGGGCATCATGTCACCCGCGCCATCGCTCGGGCCTATTCGATAAAGCCCGAAGAGGCCGAGGCGATGAAACACGCGCGGGGCATTCTTCCGCACGAGGGGGCCGAGCTGGACGCCGAGCAGGCGCGTCTGGCTGCGGTGGTGGCCAAGGCCCTAGAGCCGCTCATCCGCGAGATCGAGCACACCCGGCTTTGGCTCCGCTCCGAACTAGGTTGCGAGGTGACCGTGCTTCGGATCGCCGGCGGGGCAGCTGCGCTCAGCGGCTTTCTCGAGTACATCGGCGAGCAGACGGGCGTCCCTGTCGAGGCCGCGATGCCGCGGGAGAGTTCGACCCTCAAAAAGGTTGAGGGCCGTGATTGGTCACGGGCAACTGCGGCTTTGGGGGCTGCGATCGCAGCCGCAAGGCGGCCGTTGATCCAGCTCTATTCCGACGCGACTTCGGGCGCGGGCGAGGGGAGCTGGCTCGTCGACAAAGCCTCTACCTTCGCTGTGATGGGCCTCGCGATTCTCGCCTTTGGCGCCCTCGATACCGTCGCCAAGTTGCAGGCCTACGAGATCGAGGAGGAGGTCTATGCCAACGAACTCGCCGAGGCCACCTCGAACGTCTTTGGCGAGGAGATCCTCGATGTCACCGAACTCGAGACACGGCTGCGGCGGGTCGAGGGTCGCGATGTGACATCGCAGGTCCAGACGCGTTCGTCTCTCGATGTGATGACGGCGCTCTTCAGGGCGGCGGCTCCGAGCGGCGAGAGACCTCCGCCTCCGCCTCTGCCGGGCTCCCCCGAGGAGGCAGCAGCGGCAGCAGCAGCAGCAGCGGCCGGTGCGAGTAGCGGGACGCTGACCGCCGACGGTGCGTCGGCCCTGAGCCCTAGTGCACCGCCCGGAGCGACGGTAAGCACCGACGGTGCGACCTCGACGTCAACACCGGCGCTGGTGAGCGACTCCAACGCGGGCATCAACTGGGAGGATGATCTGGTTTTTGTCGCGTTCGAGGTTCGGCTGCGAAAGATCGATCTAACGGCCTCTGCAACCCGGCTCTCGGCGCAGTCGCGGCTCAAGCGGCGTTTTCAAATGATCTCCTGCGTCTCCAATGTCCAGGAGGGCAAGGCTCGGGATAGCAACGATCGCAAGGTCTTCGAGATGTCGATCGAACACAACTGTCTCTTTGACCCCCTAGAGGAGGACGCATGACCGCTCCTGTCGGCGCCCTTGCGGGCTTCTGGTCGCGGCTGAGCCCGCGCGAGCGCAACCTCTTGGCGATCCTTCTGCTCGTCTTCTTTTGCATGGCGATAGGCATCCTCTTTCTTCTCCGTAGCGACTCGTTTACGGAGTCCGAGGATCGCATCGCCGAGCTCCGTCGGGGCATCAGGCTGATGCAGACACGCGGCGCAGTGTACGAAGAGAAGCTCAAAGAGAAGGCCGATCGCGAGTCGATGATCTCGAACGAACCGATTGAGTTTGCGATCCTCCTCGAGGAGGCGACCAAGGCCACGCTCGGCGAGAAGACGACGACCCAAGAGGAGGAGATGCCGCCCCTCGATCTAGGCGAAGGCCTGGTCAAGCGGGTCTACTCCTTCGAGCTGCGCAGCGTCACGATCGAGGAGATGACCCACTTTCTCCACAAGGTCGAGGCGCAGCCCGGGCACATCGTCTACACCGAGCGCATGAAGGTGCGTTCGCCCTCCGACCTCGAGGATCGGCTCAATGTCGAGATCGAGTTGGCGACCTGGGAGATGGTGAAAACTGAGAATGAGGACGAGAAGCGCGAGGCGGACGACTCATGAATTGGAATACGACCAGCCTCCGAAGGATTCTGCGCAAGGTCCGAAGAATCGCCGGGTACGTTGGCCTCACGCTCATCCTGTTCATCCTCTTCGTCTGGATGAGCCTGCCGACTCGGGCGATCGCCTGGCGGATTTCGCATGAGGCAAAGGCGCGGGGTTACATCGTCGATGTCGAGGATGTCTCGATCTCACCCTTTGGTGGCGCCTCGCTACACAACGTCACCTGGACCTTTGAGGCGTCGCGGGCGGGCCAGATCCCGCGGAACTTCTTTGTCGAAGAGGTCGAGGTCGATGTCTCGCTCGTGCGCCTGCTTTTCGGCACCCTGCGTGTCGATGTTGAGGCGGTGATCGAAGAGGGCACGATCACGGCGATGTATCAGCGCGACGACGCCGAGTCGGTGATCAAGCTCGACATCGACGAATTGCCGCTCTACGACGTGCCCAAGCTCCAGCAAGCGGTGAATGCTCCTGTGCGCGGGCTCTTTGGACTGCACGTCGATCTCACCCTCGAGAAGGACAAATTTACCAAGGCGCTCGGCACTATCGACATCTCCTGTGCGCGCTGCCGGGTCGGTGATGGCGAGACCCTGCTCTTCATCCCAGGGGTCAAGAAGGGCATTATGGCCAAGGGCATTACCCTGCCCGAGATCGACTTTGGTAACCTCAAAGGTCGCCTCAACGTCGAGGATGGGGCGGCCAAAACCGAGGGCATCGAGACCTCGAGCGACGATCTCAAGTTCAAACTCTTGGGCTCGATGAACCTGCGCGATCCCTTCGCCAAGTCGGCCTTCGAGTTTGACATCAAAGTGTTGCTCACCGAGGAGCTGCAGAGTGCCTCCGAGCCCCTGAGGTTGATGGTCCAGACCCGCTCAAAGAAGACCTTCCTCGATCCGCCCGAGGAGGATTGGATGGGCTTTAAGCTCCGCGGCACCGTCGCCCGGCCGGAGTTCATGGGCATCAAGAGCAAGTCACGCGAAGAACGAAAACGTGCCCGCCGCGAAAAGGCGCGGTCGAGGGCTCGTAAGAAGGCCGCCAAGGGCAAGAAAAAGAAGAAGAAGACAAAGAAGAAGACGCCCAAAAAGAAGGCAAAGAAGCCGACGCCGGTACAGGTCGATCCTCGGGACGAGGGGGACGCTGAGAGCACGGCTCGCAACACTGCCGAGCTGCCCTCGCCGCCGGACACGACTCAGGTTGATGCGGCGGTCGCTCCCTTGCCTGACCCTTCAGACACATCAGATGCTGCGGGCGAGGCCGGTGGAGAATCGGGCGAGGCCGCTGGTGAAGGCGAGCCTTCGGACCAGGAAAATACCGCGGAGTTGGCCGGCGAGACGACGAGCGGTGGCGACGGAGATAGCGGCGGCAGCGGTGGTACGGGTAGTGGTGGGGAGACCGGTGCTTCAACCACCGGCGAAGATTCGGCCTAAAGGGGTTGGCCAAGAGTCGGGCAGGGGGGCCGTTGTCGTTAGCGACACGGCCCCTTCGTCATGCGCCCGTGCAGCTCAGCGCACCCACGCACGCCAGGTACCGTTGAGGATCGGCGTACTGTTGGGGGTATCGGCGGTGCACTCGAGGCGCAGGGCCTGATAGCCGTCGTGGTAGCCGATCGCGACGTGGTTGGTATTGCTTGTGCCGTTGTCTCCCTGGGCCGGAGAGTTGTGGCAGAGCCCGAGCTGGAATGAGAGATTTTGCTTCGAGGGGCCACAGCTGCCGCAGATATGCCAACAGCCGTAGGTGTGCTTGTTAGCGGCGGTCGGATAGGCCTGCACATTGCCGTAGGGTCCGCCGTTGGTCGCGATCGAGATTGTTTTGGCATCGGAGCTGTAGATCATCGTCTCTAGAAGCGAGCTCCATTCGGCCATCGTCGGCGTCCAAATTGCGTCGGCGGCGAGGTCTCGCGTTTCGTCCTTACAGGAGTAGCGGATGTCTACGGAGTCGGCGATCAGGTCGGTGGCGTCGTGCATTCCGAAGCTGTCATCGGCGAGCGTGATCGCGTCGTTAGAGACGACCTGGTTGCCGTCCAGGAGCTGCTTCCAAGCGCCCGTAAAAAAGCGCTTGTCGCGGTTGATCGACTGCGGGATGCGGTTACTGTGCAGGTTGGCGATCATCGTCCAGCCGCCGCCCTGGGTGTCCATATCGCAGACTACGGCGAAGGGAGGTGCGGGTCCGTCACCGTCGGCGTCGATCGTATAGGTCCCCGAGGACGCCTCGGCATTCTTCTCGAGGATCTTCGCGCAGCTGCGCGGCCAGGTGCAGGTTCCGCCCTCACAGAGCAGCGACTCACAGTCGCCGTCGTCGACACAACCCAAGCCTGCGTCGCAGGGAGCACAGGCTAGGCCACCGCAGTCGACATCGCTCTCGGTGTCGTTCTTCAGCCCGTCGTCACAGGTCGGACTGATGCAGATATTGGAGCAGGCGTCGAAGTCGAGATCGTTGCCGTCATCGCATTGCTCGGTGCCACTGCCGCTGTTGTGCACGAAGGCATCACCGCAAACGGCCGCTTTGCACAGGCTTGTGCAATCCGCATTGTCGTCATTTTCATTGCCGTTGTCGCAGCCCTCGCCGACCTCGATCTGGAGGTATCCATCGCCGCATAGCGGCAGCAGGCAGGTCTCGGTGCAGCCATCGGTGTTGTCGACGTTGCCGTCGTCGCATTGCTCACCAGCCTGGACCTCGCCGTCGCCGCAGCTGACGAGTTTGCACTGGTTGGTGCATTCGTCATCGTCGACTGCGTTGCCGTCGTCGCATCCCTCGCCCGGTTGCAAGAACCCATCACCGCATTCGGCGCTCGTGCAATCATTTTTACACAGCCCTTCATTCGAATTGTCGGATCCCGCATCGCACTGCTCGTCGGGGCCTAGGTCGCCATCACCACAGGTGTTTGGGGTGCAGTCGCTCTTGCACGCGTTGCCGGGTCCGTTGGCGGCACCGTCGTCGCACTCTTCGCCGGGGTCGACGGTGCCGTCGCCACAGGTCGGCTCTCCGCCGGTTCCTGTGCTGGTGCCCGTCGTGCCGGTGGTCTCGCCTGCGGTGCCTGTGCCGCCGCCGGTCTCGGTGACCATGGGCGCCTCGGTCGTGCCGCTGGTGCCGGTCTCCTGCATCATCGTGGTTGAGCTGGCGTCCGTAGCGGTGCCCCCAGATGCTGTGTCATCGCCCGAACACGCTGCCGCCGCGCAAAGCGCGAATAACCAAGATCTCCGTCCCATAAATCCCCCTCTTCCGAGTCCGCAATGATGATAGGGCCGGCTAAGCAGCCGAATACCGCGGATTTGGTGGCCTCAAGGGGGGCGGCCGGCTGACCTGGGCATAGCTCCTCGGTCGCATAATTTGCGCAGTGGCACGCTTCGTCACCGTGGCAAACCATCAGAGCCGCTCCTGTCCGAGCAGCATTACCGAGAAGGAGCTGGACGATGGTCCCGCAGCCGAATGAGTCCACAGTTCGAATTCTGATCGCTGACGATGAGCCTGCCGCCCGCTCCGCGCTTGGAGAAATGCTTCGGGATGAGGGCTACGAGGTCCAAACCGCCGCGGATGGCTTTAAGGCGCTCGGCAAGACGGACGGCTGGACGCCGGATGTGTTGATCACCGACGTCAAGATGCCGGCCCTGGGCGGCATCGAGCTGATGGCAAAGATCCGCGAGAACTGCCCGGAGACGGCCGTGATCGTGATGACGGCGTTTGGCTCGGTCGAGGGGGCGGTCGAGGCGATCCGTCTCGGTGCCGACGATTACTTGTCAAAGCCGATCCACTTCCCCCAACTGCTGATGATCCTGAAACGCGTACTCAAGCATCGTGCTCTCCAGCGAGAGGCCTCTGCTCTCCGCGATGCGCTGCGTGAGCGAGAGGCCGAGCCATCCGGTGTCATCGGTCAGAGCAAGCCCTTGCGCGAGCTTTTAAAGGTTGTTCGCCAGGTCGCCGCGTCCCCGGTCGCGGTGCTGCTGCGCGGTCAAACAGGCACCGGCAAGCGCTACACTGCGGCGCTGCTTCATCGCTGGAGCGATCGCAGCGAGGCGGCCTTTGTTGTCGTGCAATGCGGGGCCCGCGATGAGCACGAGCTCGAGCGCGAGATTTTTGGATACGTCGAGGGCGCAGAGCTGCACGAGGGTGCCATCGCGGTGGCGAAGGAGGGCACGCTCTTCCTCGATGAGATCGCCGAGCTCTCCCCGGGGCTCCAGGCCAAGCTCCTTAATTTCCTCCAAGAGCGCGCCTACACGCCCGTCGGGGGGGTAGACAAGCAGACGAGTGATGCGCGGGTGATCACGGCGAGCAAGGGAGATCTCGAGGTTTTGGTCCGCGAGGGTCGCTTCCGCGAGGATCTCTTTTACAAGCTCAACGTCGTCACCTTGCGCATGCCGACGCTACGTGAGCGCCGTGATGACATTCCGTTGCTCGCCTCGCATTTCCTGCAGATCTACGCCGATGCTGCGGGCAAAAAAGTTTCAGGCCTCAATGAGCGTGCTCTCGGGGTGCTCCTGAATTTCGAGTGGCCCGGCAACATCCGCCAGCTCGAGAACTGCATCGAGCGCGCCGTTGTGCTCGCGCGATCGAGTGAGATCGAGCCGCGGGATCTGCCCCGGGAGCTGATGTCAGAGACCCACGACGACGAGCACATGCCGGCGGTGCCAGGTGCTTCGCTCAGGGAACTCGAGCGTTACGCGATCCTGCGGACGTTGGAGCATGTCGGCGGTAGCACCAGCAAGGCTGCGAAGATCCTCGGCATCTCGCCGCGCAAGATCCAGTACCGGCTCAACGAGTATCGGTCGACACCGCAGTCCGGGGTGCCCTCGGTAGTAGGCGCTCCAAAGAGGCGCTAGCGGCAGGCTTCGGGCGGCGGGTGGCATCTGCTACCCTCGCCGGCCGTGAACCTCCTCCTCCTCGAGGGCGAAGATTTTGTCGATGACGATCGGGCGCATGTGCGGGGTCGTCGGCTGCGGCATGTGCGGGAGATTCATCGGGCGACAGTCGGCGATACGCTCCGTGTCGGTCGCATCGACGGCGGTGTTGGGGTCGGTCGAATCATCGCGCTCAGCGAGTCGCTGCTGGAGCTCGAGGTTGTGTGCACTGAGGCGCCGCCGCGGCCCCTGCCGGTGACGCTTGTATTTGCCTTGCCGCGACCACCAACCCTAAAAAAAGTGATCGAGCAGGGCAGTGCGATGGGGGTCAAGCGCTTCGTCGCGATTGGGGCGGCCCGTGTCGAACGTTCGTACTGGACCTCAAAGGCGTTGCGCCCCGAGGCGTTGCGCGAGCGCTTTATCCTTGGGCTCGAGCAGGGCAAGGATACGATCATGCCGGTGTTCGAGGCGTGGCCGCAGTTTTCAACCTTCCTGCGCGAGCGTTGGCCGATGCTTCGAGCGTCAGGCCGCACTTTGCTCGCAGATGTCGGACCGAGCCCGCATTGGCCCGCGGACATCGTTGCCAATAGTGGCTCCTCAGAGCTTGTCTTGGTGGTGGGACCCGAGGGTGGGTTTATCGAGTCGGAGGTCACGGCTCTTCGTGATTGCGGCGCTGAGACCATCAGTCTTGGTCCGCGTCCGTTGCGGGTCGAGACCGCCGTCGTGGCCCTGCTCGGGCACATGCTCAGCTGCTGCGTCGGTATCGAGACTGGCCAAGAACCGAGCTGCTGACGTCCTCACGGGTACATCTGCAAAACTGACCTTTTGGATAGGTTGAGCGATTCTACAGATGACCCTTGAGCATGCACGAAAGCCGCGGCTCTGCATTGTATAGCGATTTTGTGGGCCAACGTCGCATGACGTGCTACCGTATCCGACATACACGTAATGGGGTACTCAATGTCGAATCGTCGCTGGGCGCATATCGTTGGGGTTCTCGCCCTGGGGCTCTCTTTCGCAGGCTGTGGAACTGACAGCGAACCGATGACTACGGGGTTCTCTGGGGGCTACAACATGTCGGTCTCGGTGTCGCAATCCGGAGCTAGCGAGAGTTCAGGCTCTGTGTCTTCAGGCGAGAGTTCGGAGTCATCGAGCGGATCGACGAGTGACGACTCGACGAGCACCGGCGATGTCACGGCATCAACAACGGACTCGACGTCGACGACGGATCCTACGGACGCGACGACGACAACAACGACAGACCCGACGACGTCGACGACGGATCCGTCGACAACGGATCCGTCGACGAGTTCGAGTTCGAGCTCAAGTTCAAGTTCGAGTTCAAGTTCGAGTTCGAGTTCGTCGTCGGGCGGAGACATGAACGATCCACAGCCAGGCAGCGGTATTTACTCGGATTGCGACGACGAGAACAACATGTGCCCGGACCTCTGCTTGCTGCTCCAAGACGGCGATATGGTGGTGCTCGACGGCTTTTGCTCAAAAGAGTGCAACAGCGCGGCTGATTGCGTGCCGGCGCCCAAGAGCGACGGCAACGTCGTCTGTATTCCGGCCGTGAATTACTGCGCGATCGACTGCAACGCCGACGCTGATTGCCCGATCGGTATGACCTGCGAGGCGGTCAGCATCAACAACGAGAACCTGAATTTCTGCTGGTAGCGGGCCTCACGAGTCAGCGCTCGCAGGGCCGATCAAAGAGAGCGCCATCGCGGTTGTCGCGACGGCGCTCTTTGACGTCCTGTGGACCTACTCGGCTACTCGGCGGCGCTCTCATCCCGGTTGACGTAGAGGTTGCCACCGCCCTCCCGGAACTCGGCGGCTTTCTCGGCCATGCCGCGCTTGATCTCTCCCTGGGCCACGTAGTCGCGGACATCTTGGCTGAGCTTCATCGAGCAGAAGTGGGGCCCGCACATCGAACAAAAGTGGGCCTCCTTCGCCGGTTCGGCGGGCAGCGTTTCGTCGTGGAACTCGCGGGCTGTATCGGGGTCGAGCGAGAGGTTAAACTGGTCGTGCCAGCGGAACTCAAAGCGGGCCTTGCTGAGAGCGTCATCGCGTGCTTGGGCCCCCGGATGCCCCTTGGCGAGGTCGGCCGCGTGGGCGGCGATCTTGTAGGTGATGACGCCGGTCTTGACGTCCTCTTTGTTGGGGAGGCCCAGGTGCTCTTTGGGCGTGACGTAGCAGAGCATCGCGCAGCCGAAGGAGCCGATCATCGCCGCGCCGATGCCCGAGGTGATGTGGTCGTAGCCCGGCGCGATGTCGATGGTCAGCGGCCCGAGCGTGTAGAAGGGCGCCTCGTGGCAGAGCTTTAGCTGCTCGTCCATGTTCTCTTGGATTTTGTGCATCGGCACGTGTCCGGGGCCCTCGATCATCACCTGTACGTCGTGTTTCCAGGCGGTCTTGGTGAGTTCGCCGAGAGTGCGCAACTCGGCGAACTGGGCCTCGTCGTTGGCGTCGGCGATCGAGCCCGGTCGCAGACCGTCACCGAGCGAGAAGGAGATGTCGTACTTCTTCATGAGTTCGCAAATTCGCTCGAACTCGGTGTAGAGGAAGTTCTCGCGGTGGTAGTGCATGCACCACTTGGCGAGGATGGAGCCGCCGCGCGAGACGATGCCGGTGACCCGCTTGGCGGTCAGTGGGATGTAGCGCAGGAGCACTCCGGAGTGGATCGTGAAGTAGTCGACGCCCTGTTCGGCCTGCTCCTCGAGGGTCTCCATAAAGACATCGATGTTGAGGTCCTCGACCTTGCCTTTGACTTTTTCGAGGGCCTGGTAGATCGGCACAGTGCCGATCGGCACCGGTGAGTTGCGGATGATCCACTCGCGGGTTCGATGGATGTTGTCGCCGGTCGACAGGTCCATCACCGCATCGGCCCCCCAGCGGGTCGCCCACTGCAGCTTCTCGACCTCCTCCTCGATCGACGAGGAGACCGCAGAGTTGCCGATATTGGCGTTGATCTTGACCAAGAAATTGCGGCCGATGATCATCGGCTCGAGCTCTGGGTGGCGGATGTTTGCGGGGATGATCGCGCGGCCGCAGGCGACCTCGGAGCGCACAAACTCGGGCTCGACGTTCTCCCGGATCGCGCAGAAGTGCATCTCCTCGGTGATGACTCCTTGGCGGGCGAAGTGCATCTGCGAGAGGTTGCCGTCGCTGTTGGCTTGGCGGCGGTCGATCCAGGCCTGGCGGCGCTTTGGCAGGCCCTTGCGGGGGTCCAGGCCCTGGGGCCCGGTGGTATCGTAGACCTGGATCGGGGACTCACCGCCGCCGAGTTCGATGCGCCGGAAGGGGACCTCGAGATCGCCGGTTGTCACCTTGGCCGAGTTTGGGAAGCTGTCGCCGAGTGGTGGCAGGGTGCGGACGGATTCGATGTCGTCGCTGGCGATGTCGAGGCGGCGCTTGCTTGTGGATTCGTTGGGTTCGCTCATGGTCGCATTCCTCCGCCGGTGCTAGCCGGATCAGGTTCGAGGGGTCTCTTCTCAGGCTCTCTAGCCACCCCCTGCGTCGGCGCAGACCATACACCAGGCTTCGGTGGATCGCGGGTGATCTGATCCAGGGATAGGGCTTCGGTTATCACGAGTGCCCGCCCCGCGGTCGTCAGTGCCTCCTGCGCTGCGCCGCTGGCCTTCCGAAGGCCTTCTACCTGGGCGGGTGAGGTGAGATCGATGCGAAGCGATGACGGTTGCAACTCCCTGTACGGGGTCGGTGTTTTGTCGGTGCTGCTCAGCGCCTGCGTGGTGAACCTGTCGAACGATCATTTTGGCGACAGCGGAGGTGAGAGCGCGAGCGCGGGGGAGACCGACGAGACGACGTCGACGACGGGCGGTGAGACGACGGGCGGCGAGACGGAGGGCAGCAGCAGCACGGGCACGACGACCGGAGGCTCTGGCGAAGGAGAGGGGTTTTGCGGTGATGGCATTGTCGATCCCGGGGAGGCCTGTGACGACGGCGATCTCGACAACAGCGACGCCTGCCTAGAAGACTGCGAGGTGGCGATCTGCGGTGACGGTTACGTGCATCTCGGCGTCGAGCCCTGCGATGACGGCAACCTCCTCGAAGACGATCATTGCACCTCGGAGTGCGTCGCGGCTCGCTGTGATGACGGCCTGCAAAACGGCTCGGAGGTCGCGATGGACTGTGGTGGCGACTGTCTCGGCTGCCAAGAAGGAGAGCCCTGCGAGGTGCCGACAGACTGTCTCTCGGGGGTCTGCGGCGACGATATCTGTCAGAGCCCGCGTCATTGCTTGGACGTGCGCGAGCTCGGGCTCGATGCCGGTGATGGGATCTACATCGTCGATCCCGATGCCGACGGACCGGCCGAGCCGGTCGCTGTGTATTGCGAGATGAGCCTCGAGGGCGGTGGTTGGACGTCGATTTTTAGCCGCGGCGATGCCCCAGGGTCCTTTGCCGAAGCCGCGAAGTTTGAGTCTGCGATCGCTTTGATCGCGCCGATCGAAGCGGTCGATCCCTCGCACGAGAGCACAGCAGTGCACAGCGGCGGCCTCGATCTCAGCCTCTATCACGAGGTGCTCTTCGCCTGGCAGCCCGCCGCAGCCGACGACCCAACCCGCTACGGGATGCTCACGCGTGATCAGGGCCTAGAGGGCCTTTGTGTGGTCGACGGCCCCTGCGAGGGCGCGACCTCGATGGGCGTATTCGATGTGATCCCGAGCGGTGCGCAGATCGAGGTCTTCACCGGAGATCCCGAGTACTGGCCGCAGATAGGCCTTGGAGCGGGCATTGGCGATCAAAGCGTGCTCTGGGGCTACGATCGTCACGCCACTCCGGCGGGTCCCTGGGCCAACTGGAGCGTCGACGTTGAGCCTGGGCTCGCCGGCAATACCGTCGAGGTCAGCGAGGGCAGCTGGCGGTACGGGATTTACATTCGCTGATCCTCCGGGGCGTTGTCGGTGGCGTCGATCGCCCGGGGATGTCCGCCACCGCGGGAGCTGCCGCGGCGCACCCAGGCGCCCAGGGTCGAGCGCGGGATGCCCAGCACCCGCGCGGCCTTGCGGATCGAACCAGCCTCGCGGATCACCTGATCGAGGAGGCTGTGGGTCATCTGCGCATAGGTCCCGCGGGGCACGGCCAGGCTCTCGCGATCACAGCGTGTCGCTCCTGCGGTTGTGGGAGGCAGCAGATCGGCGGCGGTGATCGGTCCGTCTTGGGCGACGGCAGCTCGCAGCAGGGCGTTTCGGAGCTGGCGAATGTTGCCCGGCCAGGGGTAGTGCGTGGCGGCCTCGATCGCCTCGTCTGTGAGAACTACCGGGCGCGAGAGTTCGCTTTCTATGGTTGCGGAGAAGCGCTCGATGAGCAGCGGGATGTCGCTCTGGCGTTCGCGGAGTGCCGGCAGATCGAGGGTGAGCACGCCTAGGCGGTGGTAGAGATCCTCGCGGAAGCGGCCCTCGGCGATCCATCGGAGGAGAGGCCTGTGGGTTGCGGCGATCACCCGGAGATCGAGGCTGACCTCCTTCTCTGCACCGAGCGGCACGACTGTGCGGGTCTCGAGGACCCGTAGGAGCGTGGCTTGGATCTGCGGGCTCAACTCGCCGATTTCGTCGAGGAAGAGAGTGCCCCCGCGGGCCCGGAGGAAGGCGCCGTCGTGGGCTCGCAGAGCACCGGTAAAGGCCCCGCGCACGTGACCAAAGAGTTCGCTTGAACAGAGTGCTTCGGGCAGGGAACCGCAGTTGATGGCGATGAAGGGCCCGTTTTTGCGGGGGCTGAGCTGGTGGAGAGCGCGAGCCGCAAGCTCCTTGCCGGAGCCGGTGGGGCCTTTGAGCAGCACTGTGGTGGGCAGCGGCCCGAAGCGGCGGAGCGTATCGATGAGGCGGCGGAAGGCGGGCGAGCGCCCGTACATGCCCGCGAGTTCGGGTGATTTTTTAGGCCCGTGGGCGGCGATCAGATGACCGCGCCAACGACCCAAGCGCAGGTTGGTGTGGGCGCGCAACCATGCTTGAC
This sequence comes from uncultured Nannocystis sp., assembly GCA_964474905.1. Lineage (GTDB taxonomy): Bacteria > Myxococcota_A > Polyangia > Nannocystales > Nannocystaceae > JADJRG01. The sequence continues at coordinate 51,576 of CAYYUP010000009.1, forward strand.
GGACGCGCACACCGTCGACGTAGGTGCCGTTGGTCGAGCCTAAATCCTCGATGATCCAGCCCTCGCCCTCCCAGGAGATCCGGGCGTGGCGGCCCGAGCAGGTCGGGTCGTTGAGGTGGAGATCGGCGGCACGCGAGGTCCCGAGAAGCCATGAGCGTCCGCGCACGAGGGCGACCGGGGCTCGATCCTCGGCGCAGAGCAGGATCGGCGTCGGTCGATTTGTCCGACGGAGTTCGATGGTTGTCTCGTTTTGAGGGCATGTGCTCCCGCTTGAGATCGAGGTTGGGTCGAGGGATGGGTCTGGGTTCGGCTGCACGTCGATGGCGGTCGGCCCCGCGCCTGCAACGTTGCGGATGGCCGGAAGGGTGGGCTTTTTGAATGCCTGGCGCATTGTGCGCATTGTCATTTTGATGCCCCAAAAGGGCCGGAATGAGTGTTTTTGGCCGATCGATTCGAGGTTGAGAAAATGTGCGCGGGATATCCGCATAGCGAACTCGATGTGATCAGACTGTTGGCGAGCAAACGTTTTCGTCGCTCGTATCGCCCGCGGATCGTGTATGAGTTCTTTGCACGTTCGCAAGAGGTCGTGCGCGATGCATCACGGTGCCGATTGTGCTTGACGAGCAGAGCCAGACGCCGCTCCCCGGAATGCCAGGGACCTCCGGTCAACTCCGGGATACGCGGCTGTCAGAGCTGCTCTGGGCGTTGACTACGGTCAATGCCAATGGCTGTCTCAAAGTACAGAACGGCGGCACGCAAAAATGCGTGTGGTTCACCGAGGGCCAGCCGGTCTTCGCTCGTTCCAACCTCAGCGATGATCGCCTGACCGACCGTCTCCTACAGCGAGGTCTTCTCAGCCGCGCGCAGTTCGAGGCCGCGCAGGAGTTGATCGCCAATAAGGGCTCAAGGCGCAGCGGCGAGGTCCTCGTCGAGGCCAAGTTGATCTCCCAGAGCGCGCTTGACGAGGCCCTGCAGGAGCATCTCCTGCACATGTTTGATTCGATGTTCCTCTGGGTCGATGGCGAGTGGGCGTTTGATGCGGAGGATCTCTGCGACGAGGCGGTTACGCTCGGCTCGCCGACCGCGGTGATCATCATGGGCGCCGCCCGTCACCGGATCCCGCTGAGTGAGCTCTGGGCGGCGGTAGGTGAGCGCAGCCGGAGGCCTAAGTTGCGCTCACCTGGGAGCGCTGAGTCGCTGATCGACGGCCTGGGCCTGCTGCCGACCGAGGGCATGTGGTTGCAGCGCTTTGACGGCTTGCAGAGCCTGGAGCAGATGCTCGGCGAGTGGGACACCGACGAGCGCGAGCTGCTCTCGGTGATTTTCACGCTGGGGCTCATCGACGCGTTTGCGGACAGCTGACGCTTCCCCAGGTCCTCGTTCTACACTGGCGTCGTGCGTCGCTTTCGGGCCTGGCTCAACAGCCTCCTTGCGCTTCACGGCTCGCCTAAGGGGATCGCCGCTGGTTTTGCGATCGGTCTCGGTCTGTCGCTGGTGCCGATCCCGGTTGCGGGAATGCTTGCCGCCATGGCGCTGGTTCCGGTGCTCCGCCTAAACCCGGTCTCCACCTACCTCGGCACGGCGGTTGTCAATCCGCTCACCATTCCTTTCATCTACTTCGCCGAACTTTGGCTCGGCTTGCGCCTCTTTGGCCGAGAACCGCCGAGCCTCTCGGAGCTAGAGGTCCTGGATGTCGCCGGCTGGTGGCAGCTCTTTGGCGAGATCTTGGGCCCCTTTGCTGTTGGCAGCGCGCTCCTGATCGTTTTTGGCGGCGGTGGCAGTTATCTCGCGGTGCTTTTTGGGCTCCGGCGCTGGCGCACGAGCTTTAGCGCGGCGTCGACCACAAGCGCTCCTGTGCCAGGGCGAGAGAGTGCTTTGTTGCCGGCGGCGAATGAGCGACGATCTGCGGGTGACTGCGAGTGATGAGCGAGCTGCGGTTCAAGACGCCTTGGGGGCCCATCTCGGTCAGGAGATTCGCGTACGCGAGATCTTCGCCACCGAGAGCCAGCTCTATTCCGGGTATTTGATCATCGTTGGTGGCAGCTGCTACTTCCTCTGCGCTCGTTACGGCGAGTGGGGCGTGCACTCCGAATTTGTCACCTCAGCGGCCACGGGCATTGAGGTCAAACCGAGCTTTAGCACCGATGACCTCTTCGAGGTTCGGGTGCTGGTTCTCGGCCGGTTGTACCGCTTTTTGGGACTTGATCAGCGCGGCGCCACGGCGCTCGCCCGTGCGGTCGAAGCGGCCGGCGGCGAGGCTGCGGAGATTCGGCCGAAGCGGCAGCCCCCTCCCGCTCGCAAGCGGTTGAGCTTCAGCGACTCGCTCTCGGCGCGGCCGAGCTACGAAGTCGGCGCGGCTACGCAGGCGTCGAGCTTTTCGCGGAGCCTGTCCTCTTCGCCACCTCTACCGCCACCGCCACCGAGCAGCTCCGCGGGTCCGCAAGCCCCGGCCAAGGCCTTCCCGGTACGGACCGTGAGCAGGTCCTTTTCCGAGGTGATGGCGGACGTGCACGACGACGACGACGACGATGACGACGATGACGACGTCGACTCGGGCGGCGACAGCATTTTTGATAGCGTCGAGGATGACGACGACAACGACGACAGTGGAGAATTCGAGAAGCTACTCGCCGAGATGGATCAAAAGGTCGTCGCGAGTGAGCCAAAGACAAACTCCGCGTCGGCCCCGAAGGTGCGTCCCTTTGCTCGGGGGATCATCGCAGCGTTCCTTTTCCCGCTGATCACCGGCCTCGCCTATCAGAGCGAGCTCGCCGATCTCACCCTGGATCCAGAACTTGGCCCCTACGTGCGGTCTGTGATCCAGTGGTGCACGATCGCGATCTGCGGGGGAATTGTCAGCCTGAACTTTGGGCGGATCTTCGCGATGCTGATCGCGGGCGCGCTCGCGGGGGTGGCTATCGTGAGCGTGCTGTCCTTCGCCGGTCCCATCGGCTTTGTGGCGAGCCTTGTGGGCTGGTTTTTGCTCGGTTGGGTCTACATCGTTTCCCGCGGCGGCTCGTGGGCGATGATGAAGGCGGGCCTGCTCACCGCCGGCATGATGATGTTCTCGGACGTCGGACCCTCCGAGGGTGCAGCGATGATTCTGGTCGGTGTTTTTTGGCTCATGCACGCGTTTTGGGAGCGCGCCGACCTCAACGCGGCCGCCAAAGCCAAGAACGGGGCCTAAAAAGCCCCCTGTGCGCGTGCACAGCATCGACCTGTCAGCGCCCTCTTGGCACTTTGCTCAGCTCAGGTACGACGCTCGCGGGAGCGGCTGACGCTCAGTAGAACGCCGATGCCGATCATCATCGTCAGCGCGTTGGAGCCGCCCAGGCTGAAAAAGGGCAGGGTGACCCCGGTGACGGGCAGGAGCTGGAGGACCATGCCGACGTTGATCAGGATGTGCCAAAAGAAGAGCGCCGCGATGCCGACGCAGAGCAGCGAAGAGAAGCGGTCGCGGGCCTGCGAGGCGATGTTGAGACACCACATCACCAGGCAGAGAAAGAGGACGAGCACCATCGACGTGCCGAGATAGCCCCACTCCTCGGCGAAGACCGCGAAGGGAAAATCGGTGTCGCGATAGGGCAGGAAGTGCAGCGTGCTCTGGGTGCCCTGGCTGACGCCGCGGCCGAAGAAACCACCGTCGCCGACAGCGATCATTGCCTGGATCGTCTGGTAGCCCTCGTTGTCCGCGTAGGCCTCGGGGTTGAGCCAGACGTCGATCCGCGAGCGCTGGTAGTCGAGCATAAAAAAGCCCCACCCGAGCACCATAGTGACCAGACCGGTGATACCGATGCCCAGCATTTCGCGCACCGTGAGTTCGCCGACCGCGAGCAGCGACATCGTCAGGAGGATGCAGATAATGCTGGTCGAAAGGTCAGGTTGGACGATGATCAGGCTGACCGGCAGGCCCACGAGGCAGGTCGGCACCAGGAGCCTGCGCAGGCGTGAGCGTCTCTCTAGGTCGCCGCCGTGGTCGTGCAGGTAGCGGGCGAGCGCGAGCACGATCAGGACCTTCATCAGCTCTGAGGGCTGGAACTGGTAGTCGCCGATGCCGAGCCAGCGACGGGCCTCGTTGCGCATAATGCCGACCAGGGGCACCAGGGCGAGCAGGCCGATGCCGAACGCGTAGGCCGGGTAGGCCATGCGGTAGAGGAAGCGGTAGTCGAATGCGGCGACGATGCCCGCCGCGATCGCGCCGATGCTCAGCCACCGGATCTGGCTTTGGATCTTGCCGGACCACGCCGACGACGAGGCGCTGTTGAGGTTGATGATCGCGAGGGCGATGAGCACTGCGACGATGGCCACGACGACCCAATCGATCGCGCGTACGAGGCGGCCGAGCCGTGTTTGAGGCCCGCCTAAGGCCCTCATCGCCCGCCTCCGAGTTGTCCCAGGCGGGGCCCGGCAGGTCCGCTGGCAGTGGAGTCCTTGCGCCGTTGACCGGGCAGCGGCGGCGCGACCCCAGGGGGGCGGATCGGTGCCGACGAGGGATCCTCGGAGCGGCTGAGGTAGTACTCGATGATCTTCATGGCGATCGGCGCGGCTGCATCTGCACCGATGCCGCCGTGCTCGACGAAGGCCGCGACGGCGATCCGTGGGTTCTCGGCCGGGGCGTAGGCGGCGAACCACGCGTGATCTTCGGTGGTATCCCAGTCGGGGTTCTCGATCTCCTCCTCTCTTTGTTTTTTGCGCCGGCGTCGACGGGAGAGCTCGGTGCCGACCTCGGCGGTGCCGGTTTTGCCTGCGACGACGATGTTGGGCAGGCGCTCGGAGTAGGCGGTGCCCAGCGGATCGTTGACGACGCCGATCAGCGCTTGGTGGATCCGCCGGCGATCGGCGGGCACGATCGCCGCCAGGTCGCGGCGCACCTGCGGGGTCGAGGCGAAGACCAGCTTGCGATCGTGGGTCTCGATCCGGTCGACCAGGTAGGGCGTCATCACCTGGCCGCCGTTGGCGACCGCGCCGTAGAGCACCGCCACCTGTAGCACCGTCGCGGTCACGTTGCCCTGGCCGATCGCCGAGTTGAGCTGCACACCGCGCTGGTAGGTGCCCTCGCGGGCCTCAAACGCTTCGGTCGGGATAAGCCCCTTGGTCTCGGAGTTGATCCCGAGGCCGGTGCGCTCGCCTAAGCCGGTGCGGCGGGCGAAGATCTCTTGCCGATCGAGGGTGAGCACGTCCTCGATAGCCAAGGTGTAAAAGTAGACGTTGCACGACTGCACGATCGCCTGGTGCAGGTTCACGGGCCCGTGTTTGTGGGTGCACTTGAAGCGCCGACCGCCGTATTTGACGAAGCCCTGACAGTCGACCTCGCGCTCGGGATCGAAGGTGGGATCGTTGAGGGCGGCGAGTGCTGAGACGACCTTGTAGGTCGATCCCGGGAAAAAATGCTCCTGCACCGTGCGATCGATAAAGGGCTTGTAGGGGCTCTCTGCCCACTCCTGATAATCTTTTCGGGCGATTGGCTGCTGCCAGCGGTTGGGATCGATCGACGGTACCGAGACCATCGCCAGGATTCTCCCGGTCTGCGGCTCGATGGCGACGACGGCCCCGGCGGGCTTGCCCTCGAAGGCTTCGCGGCCGACCTTTTGCAGCTCGAGATCGATGGTCAGGTGGATGTCCTGGCCGGGGATCGGATCCTCGACGGGGGGCAGGGCGAGCAGGGCATCGGGCGGTGGATCGGGCACGTTATGGCCGTGCACGTCGACCACCCGCGAGCTCCGGCCCAGGCGACCCCGGAGGTAGTTCTCCCATTGGCGTTCGATGCCGGTCTTGCCCACGCGATCGCCGAGACGGTAAGCGCCGGCCGACTGTGCCAGGCCCCTGGGGGAAATCTCGCCGACGTAGCCCGAGAGGAACGCGGCGAGCTCCCCCTTGGGGTAGTAGCGGCGGGCGGACTCGCGGATTTCGACCCACTCGCCGAGCGCTTCGCGGCGGGTTTCGATGCGGGCGTATTCCTCCCACGAGAGGTTGGAGCGGACCGCGAAGGCGTACTTGCCGTTGAGCTCGTCGGCGCGGCGTTCCGTGATCTTGACGAAGAAGGCGTCGCGATCGTTCTCGTCGACGAAATCGATGAGCTCCGCGAGTTCCTCTAATTGGGCGTCGTCTAGGGGAACCCGGGCGCCGACCGGCGGTGCCTTGGGGTCCTCGCTTTTGACCGTGACCCGGGGGATCGGCGTGACGTAGAGCGTGTAGGCCGGGCGGTTGGTCGCCAGGACCTCGCTGCCGCTGGCGAAGATCCGGCCGCGCGGAGCTTCGACGCTGACCTCGTCGATGAAGTTGCGCTCGGCCCTGCGGGTGTAGTGCTCGCCCTCGAGGATCTGCAGCTGGCACAGGCGCCCCAGGAGGGCGATGAAGACAAGCGTCGCGACCACGCCCATCGCCTGCAGGCGAGGCACCAGGGCCCGGATATCTTCGCTGCGTTGGAGGTTGCTCACGATTGCCTGAAGGGGAGGTGGTTGCCGGCGTTGGCACCCTTGCCGCTGTCGCCACCGCGGCGACGTCGAACAAACGCGTCGAGCCCGGCGATCATGCCCCAGACGGCGGGCGCCGCCAGCATCGTCGCGAGGGCATGCCAGTGGATCATGCGCAGGCCACTTTGCAGGCCCTCACGGGAGATCCCCAGGGGATCCGCGAGCACGATGAGGATGCCCCAGGTGAGCAGATCGACGGCAAAACAGGCGACGAGCGCAGTGAGTGCTCGGACCGTATTGCCGCTGACTGCGAGGCGCAGGCTGAGCCACGAGAGCACCAAATAGACCAGCGCGAAGGAGAGCGTCAGGGTGCCGGTGGGCAGCCCCTGATGGAGGTCCTCGAGGTAGCCGAGGATGATCGCCACCGTTAGACCCGCGGGCAAACTGCGCTCGTGATCAAAGGCCACGTGGCAGAGCAGGATGACGCTGGTCGCCGGCAGCATCAGGGTGATCGCGAAGGCGTGGCTGAGGCCCGCGACGCCGGCGCTAAGGATCCAGCCGAGGGCGATCAGGAGGGACGCGCGGAGCACTGCAGAGTCTCGCGGTTAGCGGAGGGGTTGAAGGCCGCGGGCGGTGGGTTGTTGCCGTCGGGTTTCGGCGTGGGAGTCGGGGGGCGGTGCGCTCGAGAGGATCACCCAGGCCATGCTCAATCGATCGAATCGCACCGCGGGCAGGACCTCCAGACGTTGCTGATCGCCGACTAAGTTCTCGACCGCGACCACGCGACCGACGGGATGGCTTTTGGGAAAGAGATCGTCGACGCCGGTGGTCTGGATGAAGTCGCCGACCTCGACCGGGGTTTCGGAGGCGACGACGACCAGGCAGAGATCCTCGCCGGCGCCCTCGAGGATGCCAGCGGCCCGGGTGCGTGCGACTTCGACGGCGACCTTGGAGCGCGGGTCGGTGATCAGCATGACGTCGCTGCGCTCGTCGGTGACGCGATCGATGCGGCCGACAACACCGGTATCGGCGAGCACTGCCATACCCGGCAGCACGTAGCGTTCGCCGCGATCGAGCACCAACTTGAGTACCCGAAAGTAGGGCGATTGCTCGAAGGCCGTGACCTCGGCGGCGAGCATGTCCTCGGCGACCTTGTCGCGCATTTGCAGCGAGCGTCGGAGTTCGCGGTTCTCCTCTTCGACGCGGAGCAGCTCGCGGAGGCGGAGGCGGAGCTGGCGGTTCTCGGAGTTGACCTCGGAGTTGACCTCTTGCAGGCGGGCCTGCAGCAGCCAGCGTTCGAAGAACGAGCCGACCGTCGTCGCCGCGAAGCCAAGACCGGCCTCGAGGGGGCCGCCGATCCGCCGCACGGTGCGGTCGAAGGGGCTCAGGCGATGCGGATCTTGGGTTGCTGAGCGCAGCAGCAGCAGCGGGATGCCGAGCAGGAGGAGCACCACAAAGAGGTCGCGGAAGGTCCTGGACGAAGCCGCCATCGCTTCACCGCCGGCCTAGGCGAGCGCGACCTCGCGGAGGAGATCGAGCTCGTCGAGAGCCGCACCGGTGCCGAGCACGACCGCGAACTCGGGCTCGTCACAGAGGAAGACCGGCAGCCCGGTCTCGTCCGAGATCATGACGTCGAGGTTTCGCAGCTTGGCGCCGCCGCCGGTGAGGACGATGCCTTTGTCGACGATGTCGGCGCAGAGTTCCGGTGGTGCCTGCTCTAAGACAGCGCGGACCGAGTCGACGATCTGGGCGACTGGCTCGGAGAGGGCCTCGCAGATCTCGTCGGAGTCGATGACCACGGTCTTGGGGATGCCGCCGATGAGATCGCGACCCTTGACCTCCATCGTCAGAGGGGTCCGGGGGGCGACCGCCGAGCCGATGGTGATCTTGACGTTCTCTGCGGTGCGCTCGCCGATCAGCAGGTTGTACTTGCGCTTGATGTGCTGGACGATCGCCTCGTCCATTTTGTCGCCGCCGACTCGCAGGCTCTTGCAGGCGACGATGCCGGCGAGCGAGATCACGGCGACCTCACAGGTGCCGCCGCCGATGTCGACGATCATGTTGCCGCCGGGCTCCGTCACCGGTAGGCCCGCACCGATCGCCGCTGCCATCGGCTCTTCGATCAGGTAGACCTCGCGAGCGCCGGCGGCCAGGGCCGAGTCGCGGACGGCCCGCTTCTCGACCTCGGTGATCCCGGAGGGCACGCAGACGATGATCCGCGGCTTGACCAGGGTTTGGCGGTTGTGCGCCCGGTTGATGAAGTGGCGCATCATCGCCTCGGTGATCTCGAAGTCGGCGATCACCCCCTCCTTGAGCGGACGGATGGCGACGATGCTGCCCGGCGTGCGCCCGAGCATCTCTTTGGCTTCTTTGCCGACCGCGACCACGCGCTTCTGTGAGCCCTTGATCTGGACCGCGACGACGCTCGGCTCGTGCGCCACGATGCCCTTACCCTTGACGTAGATCAGGGTCGTCGCGGTACCAAGATCGATGGCCAGATCGTTTGAGAAGAGGCCGTATACCCAGTCGAAGAGCATGCAGTGGGGGCTCTAGAGCGCGGTTCTCACGGCACCGCAGGTTCGCCGGGACCCGCGGTGGCGGGCCCCGCTGTGAGCATGGGTCCAAGGTCGGGAAAAGCCAGCGCAGGATCGGTGATCCGAGGCGCGTTGTCCAAGAAGTGAGCGGCGCAAGAGGTAAAAAATACACTCAGAGAGGTCAGAGAGGTCGAATAAACGCTGTTATTGAGGCTTGCGCAAAACGCGCGGTGAGCTTTCGCGGTTCTCGCCTTGGACAACGCCTCTGGGGCGTCGGTGATTCCCGGCGTTTTTTGGTCTCGCTTGCCATGCGGTCTTACCAAGCGGGGAGGGGCGCGTTACCTTCCAGCCTCTTATGATCCAGACGTTCCGCAACGCCACCCAGAGCTTTGTCATCTGGATTATCCTCGGCGTCTTAGCCCTCGCCTTCGGGCTCTCCTTTGGCCTCCCGAGCGACGCGATCAGCCTCGGTGACGAGCCTCTGGTCAAGGTCAACGGCACGTCCATCAAGGACGGCGATTACCAATACGAGTACATGGCGATCTCGCAGCTGATGCTGCCGCGCTCGCAGATGGACCCAAAATTCATGGAGCTGATGGGCTTCAAGGAGGAGGTCCTAGAGGCGGTGATCGAGCGCGAGCTGCTCGCCGATGTCGCCGACCAGATGGGCATGGCGACGACCAAGGCCGACGCCGAGAGCATGGTCCTGCGCGGCCATATGATCATCCTCGGCGAGACCATCGACCTCCTGCGCGGCGACAAGTTTAACTACAAGTGGTTCAAGAACCGCTTCCTGCCGGCGTTCAACGTCACCGAGGCCAAGTACCTGGAGTACCAGCAGGACGAGCTGCTGGCGCAGGCGGTTCGCGATCTGATCACGGCCAGCACTCCGGTCGCCGAGAGCGAGCTGCGGGCGGCCTACGACAAGCGCTCCAACCAGCTTTCGCTCCGCTACGTTCGTTTCGCCGTAACGAGCTACGCCGATCTCATCGATCCGAGTGACGAGGAGGTCTCGCGCTTCCTCGCCGAGCACAAAGAGGAGTTGCAAAAGGCCTACGCCGCCCAGGGCGTGCGCTTTACCCGTTTGGGTAAGCAGGTTCGCCTGCGCTTCATCCAGGTCGACAAGATCAAGGCCGACACGGGCGAAGAGGACAGCGCGAAGATCAAGATCGACAGCGCGGCCGCTCGCCTGGCCGCCGGCGAGGACATGCGTACGATCGCTCGCGAACTCTCCGACGATCGCGGCACCGCCCGTCGCGGTGGTGATTACGGGTGGGTCAGCATCGAGGGCACGGGCTCGGGGCTCGAGTACATCGTCGACGAGACTGCGAAGGGCTTGGCAGTCGGCGCGCCTTCGCCAGTGGTCGCGGGCGACGACGCCTATTACATCGTCCAGGTCGACGGGGTTCGCGAGGGCGATGTGCCCGAGGAGGAGGCGCTCCGCGAGCTGGCCCAAGAGGCATTGATGCGTTCGCGCGGCAAGGACCTCGCGCGTCAGGCCGCGAAAGAGGCACTCGAGGCGAGCAAGGGCGGCAAGGCGCTCTCTGAGATCTTCCGTTCGGACGACGCGCTGGGCCTGGGCCTGGGCAAGGGCATCGACGGTCTGCCGCTGGGTGAGCTGGCGGAGCCGGCCGCGGAGATCGACGACGATCGTCCGCAGCTGCGCGTGACCGGACTCTTTGCCAAGGAGAAGTCGGTGCCCGGTTTGGGTCCGCAGCCCGAGCTCGTCAAGATCGCCTGGGAGAGCGAGGCCACCGCAGATCTGATCGATCGCGTCTTTGAGGTCGGCGACGATCTGGTGCTCGCCGGCATCGATCGTCGGGAGAGCGGCAGCGACGAGGGATTTGCAGAGGCCAAGATCGATCTGCATCGCGAGCTTCGCGAACTCCGGGCGATGCGGCTCAACGCCTACTTTATTAACCGGGTGTGTCGCGAGGCCAAGGCCCACGGCGACATCGTCGGCAGCGATCAAAAGCTCGAGCGGCTGATGGTCTACGACACCAAACTCGGCGTCGACGATGATGGCAAGCGGGTCCTGCGTCCCTATGTGGTCTGTGATCGAGTGGGCAACCGCGGCGGCATGGCCCGTGTCGGTGCGACGATAAATCCGGGTGGCTGAGGCGCCCCTCTCATTGCTCCTGGGTGGCGGTGCGCCGCGCTTAGTCGCCGAGGAGCGTCACCTACTGCCGGGCGTGCGGCTCCGTCGCCTGCGCCTGCGCCCGACCTTCGCCGGTTGCCCGTCGGATCTGATCCGCGGCGGACCGGGTCGCGTCGGTCGGCTGCTGGGGCGGCCGGTAACCGTGGAGCGCTGCGAGATCGAGATCCGCGACGAGGCGATCGCCGAGCAGATCGCTTGTGGGCTCCGCGGTCTGTCGATCTCGGGAATGCAGATCTCCAGCGTGGAACTCAGAGAGATCTCAGGGGAGACGACGGATGTGGAGATCCACCTGCGCTTGGTCGGGACCCACGGCAGGCGCTCGGAGTGGGGGGCTCGCATAGCGCTTTTTGCGCACAAAGCCCACATAGCGGTAAAGCCGCGTACTCTCTGGGCCCTCGGCGGTGTTGATCCGATCCTTATTTGGGCTGCGTTGACAGTACGCGCCTTGGGTCGCGGTGTTGTGGCAGAGAACGGGGCGCTGCATGTGGACCCGCTTCGCTTGTGGGTCGATCGTTGGTTGCTGCTCGGCGGCCACCGACCCCTTCGCACGGTTGCCGGTGCAGAGCTCCGAATTCGGCGTATCGGCCACGGTTGCACAGAGATAATCGTCTGCGAATGTGTATCTCCTAGTTCTGCGATTGCAGGGGATGTGCAACTCGCGTCGCCGACGGTGATCGCCGATGCTCCTACACAGATAAAGAAGGCGCTAGGGACAGGTATTGGGCTCGCTGTGTACGATCAACTGGCGATCGCGGGGGGGCGAAACCTGCCAGAATCGGCGGTGTTGGCCCTCGCGGAGGTCAGCGAGATCGGCGAGGCCTGTGCAATTCTCGAGTTGGCACTCGTTCGGGGTTCTCGCCAAGCCAGGGCACGGCTGGCCATTCTTCGCGGCCGAGCGGGGGATCGAGTCGGGCTCTTGGCGATGTTGGCCCAGGGCTTTCGGGTCTCCTCCCACCCTGTGCATCGGGCCCGTTTTCGCATTGCCTGGGCACTCTGCACAGGGATCGAGGTCGATGGGGTCCGTCGGGGCCGGCAGGAGCTAGAGGCTTTGGTTGCCGAAATCGGCGATGGCCGTTGGCCGTCCTCCGTAGTCGGCGAGGTCTGGGCGGCACTGGCGAAACTTCGTGGGGCCGACCCGGAGGTCTCCGCCGAGCTGGTATTCGCCGCCGCGATCGAGGCCAGTCATCATATGAGTAATGCGAGGGGCGGAGAGACGCTCCTATGGGCGGCAGTGGAGCTGCATGACCGCGGTGTCGCCTCAGACGAGGTGATCGCCAGGAAAGCAAGGACTGCGGGTTTTGCGCTTGCAGATGAACCGGACCCAGAAGTCCTTGATCGCCTGCGCCATTGGCGATTGTAGAGACGCCGATCGTCGCGCTTGGAACTAACAATATTCCAGGAAACAATTATTTCATTTCGAGGATGTGTTCATTATCCTCCCGTGGCCATGCGTATCGAACTCGAAACCCTCAACCTCGCCTTTGCTGAGCGCCTGCTCTGCGAGACCGCCCTGCATCAGACCGGCAGCATTGTTGAGGGCGCACGACTGCTTGGGATCACTCGTCACGCGCTTAAGCGTCGGATCATCAAGCACTCGATCGATTGGCCCATCCAAGCCAAGCGCCGCGCGGCAGCAGCTGCGGCAGTGTCGACGCCCTAGGCCGACAGGGGCTCCGCCGACCTCACGGTTGCATCCGCGCCTAGCTGGCAGCTACGGCGCGGTAAAATTCGGCGATTCGGCGAGCGAGAGGGCGCGGCTGGTCGAGCTGCGGACAGTGACCAAAGTTCGCGGGCTCTTCGATCGTCGCGTGCGCGGGCAGGTGCTCGCGGAAAAACTCCAGGCTCTGTTTGGGTAGCAGTCGCTCGCCCTGGCCCCAAAGGAGGAGCACGGGCGCCGTGATCTCGGCGAGTTCTGCTGGGCGCAGTGCGTCGTCTTGGGTCAGCGTTGCGAGCAAGTCGCGGAAGAATCGGCGGCGGAAGTAGCGACGCACATCGGGCACGACCAGGGCGCGATACCAGGGCGGCTGATGATAGAGCCGCGAGAGCAGCGAGTAGGCGTCGCGGTAGCTGCGGATCCGAAAGAGAGCGAGCAGGTCGCGGTGCACGTTGTCAGGTAGTGGAGCGCCCGCGGGGGAGACGAGCACCAGGCCCGCGACCCGCTCAGGGTGGCGGTGGGCGTAGCGGAGCGCCATTGTGCCGCCGAGCGAGTTGCCGACAAAGATCGCGGGTTTGTCGAGCTCGCGCTCGAGGACTTGGGTGATGCTCGCGAGCAGATCGTTGACGCCGCGAGCCGAGCGATGGGCCCTGCTAAACCCGTGACCAGGTAGCTCTGGGGCGAGGATCCGCGGGGAGCAATCCCGGAGTCGAGCGATCACCGGACCGAAGGAGGTCGCCGAGGCGCCGAGCCCGTGGAGGATGACGATCGGAGGTCCCTCCGCGTCGGCGTGCCGGGCCTCGTAGAGATGGATCCGACCCTGTGCGGTCTCGACGAAGCGGCTGTGGATCCCGTGCTGATGGAGGCGCCGACGGGCGTATCGCTCGAGGAGAGGGAGGATGTACATGGCTACTCTTCGTAGTAATCCGCGGAGCAGGTCCACTCTTTGGGCGGGCAGTTGGTGCATTTGCCGGTCATGCAATGGCCGCCGCATTTCGCGATGATCTCGAGATCGTCGCGGCGCACGTAATAGTAGGGCCCGTCGGCGGCGGCGTTGCAATCGATGCCAAGCAGGTCGTCGCCGCAGGCCCGAGCGAAGCGGCAGCTCGCCCCGTGTTTTTCTTTGATCCGGGCATCGAGCGCGGGATCGCCGGACGCTTTGGGGCTGGCGATCGGGGCAGGATCGCTGGGGGGAGGGCTCGCAAAATTCGCCCCAGCATCGTCGTTGGCGGCCACCTCGGGGAGAGCGGGGGGCTGCTCTGCGGAGCCCTTTGCGGGCTCTGCTGGCGGCTCTCCGGGGCTGCCGCTGCAGGCGAACAGGAGGGGGAGAGCGGCGGGCAAGAGCCTGCAGGAGGCGAAGAGAGAACGAAGCATGACTGGCGGATCATGGCGGCCCGCCTGCCGGAGCGCAAGGCTTCGGGACTCGCGCTAGAGTGCGGCGATGGCACCTTCGATCGAAAAACTCAGCGCATCCGAGCGGACAAGGCTCGGGTCAAGGTTGCCCGAATGGTCGCTCACCTCGGGCCGCGATGCGATCCACCGGACCTTTGTGTTTGCCGATTTTTCTGCGGCTTGGGGATTTATGAGCAGGGCCGCGCTCGTGGCCGAGCGCTGCAACCATCACCCCGAGTGGTTCAATGTCTACAACCGGGTGGAGATCACATTAACGACGCACGATGCCGGTGGCCTCAGCGTTCGCGATGTCGAGATGGCGGAGCTGCTCGACGGCCTGGTGTGAACTGACCTGAGGTTGCGGGGGGGCTGGTTGGATCCCGGCGCTCTGGTTTGTCGGCTCTGGTTGTTCGGCGCAGGTTGGCGGCGGCATGTTGCGCTCGCGCCGACGGTTGCAGGTCGACTTCGGTCGCACCTAAAAATAGTCGCGGTCGCCCGGTTTGGGGAGGGTCTGCGCGGTGGGCTGCGGCTTGGTCTTGGCCTCGAGTTCGGCCTTGGCTTCGGCCTTTGCCCGGGCCTGCGCGGCCTTGGCCTTGGCAGCTTTTGCCTTGGCTTCGGCGGCGGCGATCTTGCTGGCGGTCGTTTGTGGGCTTGGAGCCTCGGTGCGCGATGGCAGGGGCGCCGGGCTCTCGGAGTTGGAGTTGTGGAGGCGAGGGGGCACGCGCCTCGGGGGGCCCCGGAGGTCGAGCTGAGGTGGCTCTGGAGCCGGCGGTGGGGATGGCGTGGAGGCCGTGGAGGCCGCCTCAAAGAAGCCGGCAAGGGGAGAGGCCTTTTCCGAGGATTTTGCCTCTCTGGCAGCCTTGGCCTTCGCAGTCCTCTCGGCCTTCGCGGCGGCGGCCTTGGCGCTGTGCTCACTGAGCGCCAAAGCCAGGCCAGAGGGCTCGGCCCGGGTGTGCGCGCGGGTGCGTGGCTCGGGCTCGGGCGCAGGAGCTGGGGCGGGTTCAGGCTCGGCATCCGAGAGGTGATCGAGCCCCGCCCAGCGGGTTTTTGGACGGCCACTGCCGCCGCCGCCAAAGGACATACTAGAGGAGAACGAACGTGTTCTCCGCTGGACGGGCTCGGGCTCGGGCTCGGGCTCGGGTTCGGGTTTTCGGAGGGACTCGGCGGAAGCACGGGGCTGTTGGCGGGGGGCCAAGGCCTGGTCTCCGTACATGTCGAGCAGGGCAAAGTCTGATGTCCTTGGGGACAGGCCAAAGAGATCGCGGATCTGGCCCGAGGGTGCGGGGAAGAGTTCCTCCCAGGGCATGGCGAGCACATTCCTCGCCCCCCGTCCGCGCTCAAAGGCTTCGGCGACTAGCTGGAGGGCATCGCCGAGTTGCTGCGGCGTGTCTTGGATGAGCCGTAGCAGCCCCGCGGCGAGGATTGTGCCGCTGGCGAGGTTGCCAAACTGGCCGACAAAAAAAGCCTGCACCGCGAGTTCTCCCAGCGGTGAGGCGTCGTACATGGTGAGCACGTGCACCAGCGGATGCAGCATGCGCACCCGTTCGCGGATGTAGGCGACGCGGTCCCCGTGATCGTAGGCGCCGGGGGCTTCGATCGTCAGCTTGTGTTGCTTGAGGTAGCAGCCGAGCTGGTAGCCGAGGGTTTCCTCTGGAAGATCGAGGAGGATGGCGGGCCGTTCGGGCGGCGGCATGTAGCCGTTCTCGTAGAGCTGGGCGACGCCAGGACTCTCAAAGATCGCGTCGATATCGCCCCCAAAGGTCTCCAGCTTGTCGGCGTCGAGATCGCCAAAGATGTCCGCAGCGGACAATTTTTTGGCGCCTTGAGGGCTCGTCGCGCAGCCCAGGAAAGCGCTTGCAAGCTTTAGCTTCTTGAAGGCTTCAAACATCTGGGAGGCGGGAGAAGGGGGTGCAGAGGCGGCCCCCGGGCCAACTTCGATGGTAGCGCAGGGGTCGGAGGTTGTGAACCTGGGCGCCCGGGCATGGGGCCCGTGGTGGCGGCGCGGGAGAGCGCGCGGGCAGAGGGGCTCGGTTTGGGCGAATGTGCTCAGACCGGAGGTGCGAGCGGTAGGCGTCGGCGTCGTTGAACCGACGTCTCGGTGCTGCCCGGCGGGCGTCCGAGCTGACCGCAGGCGGCCATCGTCTCGTCTCCGCGCGTCTCTCGAATGCCGGCGGCGATGCCTCGAGCACGGAGGGCGTCGCGAAAGTGCAGCACGTGCTCGGCGCTCGGACGCTCGAGTTCGCTGCCGGCGTGGGGGTTGAACGCGATCAGATTGATCTTCACCGGGAGATCGCGGACATGCGTGGCCAATCGCTCGATGTCGTCGGTCTGATCGTTAATGCCCGCGAGCAGCACGTACTCGACCAGCACGCGCTCGCGCGGCCGCAGAGGGTAGCGGCGAATTGCCGCCAAGAGACTCGCGATCGGGTATTTGCGGTTGATCGGCATCAGCCAGTCGCGGACCTCGTCGGTGGTCGCGTTAAGGCTGACGGCGAGCTGCACCGGGGACTCTGCACCGAGCCTATCGATCGCCGGCACGATGCCGGAGGTCGAGACCGTCACCCGCCTGGCCGAGAGGTCCAGGCCCTCGTGGTCGATCAAGACCCGGGTCGCCGGGATCACCGCTTGGGGGTTGTGCAGCGGTTCGCCCATGCCCATGAAAACGACGTTGGAGAGCGCTCGGTCGGGTACTTGGGGGTCCGCGGCCAGGGCCCGTCGCACCTGGATCACCTGGCCGACGATCTCGGCGGTATTGAGGTCACCGCGCAGTCCCATGGTGCCCGTTAGGCAAAATGCGCAGCGCATCGCGCAGCCGATCTGGCTCGAGATACAGAGGGTCAGGCGCTGGCGGCCGGGGATCAATACCGACTCGATGATCGCCCCGTCGTCGGTGCCAAAGAGGAATTTTTGGGTGCCGTCGGCGGCCCTTCGCCTGTCTTTGAGGACAAGTGGGTCGATGCGCGCGGCGGCGGCTATGCGTTGTCGGAAATCGCCGCGAATGCCGGGGAACGCTGCGATTTTGGCGTGACCGTGGCGGTAGATCGCAGTCCAGATCCGCCGGGTCGTGGTCTCGATCTTGGAGGCGGGAACCTCGATCTCTGCGCCCAGCCATTCGGCGAGAGCGTCGCGCGAGAGCCCCATCAGGAGGACTCGGCCGGCGGCGTCGCGGGGCAAGGGGGCGCTCATCGGCGGCAGAGTAACCGATCTCTCAAGAGGCGGCGGCGAAGCGCTCGCAGAGCCAGCGGGCGAGCGCACGCCAGAGCGGGGCGCTCTGCGGATCGGTGACCATCGCCATGTGTCCAGGGCGGAGTTCTTGGAGGGTCGCGGGCGCGCTTGCATGGCCGATGTGCCAGACCTCGCGCTGACAAAGCGGGGCAGAGAAGCGGAGCGCGCTCGCGGCGTGGCCGTAGAGCCTGTCGCCCGCGCTGACGATGTGCAGGGTCGGGCAAGTGATCCTGCGGAGGCCTGCATCGTAGTCGATCTGGCCGTCGGCTGAGCGCCAGCGTCCGCTCCGCGCCCAGGAGACGAGCTGGCGCCAGTAGGCGATCGACTCGTCGTTGCTGCCGACACCAAAGCTGCGCACGGGCAGTCGTTGGTAGCGCTCGGTGATCGCAGTGGTGGCGGCAAGCAGTGCCCCTTTGGTCCATCGGCGCAGGCGTTGGGGCTCTTGACCGAGGTTCCAAACATCGCTGCCCAGGCAGGCCTGGGCGATGACGGGTTCGGTCGGTCGCTGGCCGAGCCAGGCGAGCCCGACGAGCGCCGCGAGGGAGTGACCGACGAAGGCGAGCGGGGTCCTGCTGTCGAGTTCGCGGCTGAGATCGACGACGTGGCCCATGTCGTCGACCATCGCGTCAAAGCTCCACTCGCCGCCCTCGTGCGCGCGCGGGCCGGAGCGCCCATGACCCCGCAGATCGGGGACCAGCACCCGGAGGCCAGCGGCGGCCAGAGTCATGACAAGGGAGGGTCGATCGCTGCGCAAGAGTGTGCGTCGGTCGACCATCATCGCGTGGCCTGCGATGACTGTGCCGCGGAGAGCCGACCGCGGCCGGACCTCGATCACGCTGAGTTGCCAGCCGTCGGTCGCCCGCAGCAGGTGCTCTTGGTGGTGGAGGTCGCTCAGCGGCGGCGCCCCCAAAAAATGATCAGGCTTCCACGGCGGTAGCTCTCGAGGTCGCCGATGCCGTGGGCGCGAAACATGCCGAGCAGTTCCTCTTCGAAGAAGACGCGGGCGTGGGCGAAGCCGATGAGCGCCTCGATGGATCGCGAGATCGGGTTTGTTTGGTGGGCGAAGGTGCTGGCGATGAAACCGGCACCCGGTCGCAGCACCCGGCCGATCTCAGCCGCAGCGGCCGCTGGATCGGGCCATAGATGTAGCGCAGCGCCGGCGTGCAGGCCATCGATGCTGCCGGAGGCGAAGGGCAGGCGGGCGACATCGGCGCGGATGAGCGGCAGATCTTGGATGTCGCGCGCGCGCAGCTCATCACCGAGCTGAAGGAGCATCGCCTGCGACCAGTCGAGACCTATGACTCGGGAGAAGAGCCCGCCAGCATGCAGGTGCAGCGCAGCATGACCGGGGCCGCAGCTGAGATCGACGACCGTGCCCCCAGGCCTGTCCGATGCCGGACGAAGTGCCCGATCGATGAAGTCGAATTCCTGATCGAGATCGTGAGGCTCGCCACCGGCAAAGGCGATGAAGGCCGGTCTCCAGTAGCGCTGATAGACCCGGGCGAGCAGGCGCGAGTGCATCATTCTTGGCCCGATCCCGCGGCTCGGGCCCAGGTCGACGGCTTCGCCGATGCCGATAAAATCGGTGATGCCATGACGGCGACGAGCGGCGAGCCGAGTACAGGCGGCGCAGCGCAGCTCTTGACCGCTGATGTGCAGCCCCTGCAGGCACTCTGGACAGACGAGTTCGCGGGCGAAATCGTGGCATGACGGTGGACTCGGCACGGGTCGCATGGCGGCGTTCTCGAATACTAAATTAGGGTTTTGCGGGCGTCGCGATCGGGGTCGCGGGGGTGTGCGAGACGACCGTATAGCCGAGTGTTTCGATCGCCGCGGCGATCGTCTGGGCTGTGGTCTCTGCGGGATCGTAGAGCACCGTGACCTGCTCTTCGCTGTGGCTTGCGCTCGCCGAGTGCACACCGTCGAGGGTGCTGACCTTGGCGCTGATCGCCTTTTCACAGGACTCGCAGACCATGCCGTGGACCTCGAAGGTGGACTCGAATCTCTTTGCGGGGGCAGTGGGCTCGCAGGCGTTGAGCCCAAACATGCCGACGCCGCCGAGCAGGAGCGCGGCGGCGAAGGCAGTGGTGGAGAGGCGCAGTTGCATCGGCGCCGAGTGTAGCGGTTTTTATGGGTCGCGTTAGTTGGGGGCGACCACAACCAGGTTGACCTCGGTGCCAAAGGGCACCTTGTCGCCGGCTGCCGGGTTTTGGCGAAGTACATAGCCGCTGCCGTGCTCGGCGTGTTCTTGGCGGCGGACCTTGCCGGACTCCAGACCTGCCTTTTGGAGCAGCCCCTTTGCCGAGCGCAGGTACTTGCCGGTCACCTTGGGCACCTCGATCATCGGCAGACTGGCGATCGTCAGCTTGATCTCGCTGCCGGTGGCCATGCGCGAGTTTGGCGAGGGCTCCTGGCCGAGGACGGTGCCAGGGGTCTTGTTGGAGTCTTGCGGGATCGGCTCGCCGACCTCGAAGCCGAGCGCTTCGAGCTCTGCGGTCGCCTCTTCTAGCGACTTGCCGAGCACGGCGGGGATCTTCACGTTGTCCTTGCCCTTGGCGACGACCACCCGGAGCTCGCGAGTTGTGAGCATCGTGCCGGGCGGCGGCTGTTGCTCGAGGATCTCGCCGGGGCGTTTGTCGGGCGCGTCGCGCTGATCCTCTTCGATGATCACGATGCCCTCGGCATTGGCGAGAGAGCGGGCTTTTTTAACGGTGATGCCGAGGTAGTCGGGGGCCGCGATCGGCTGGGGTTTTTCGGCGGTGGTCGGACCTGTAACGGGCGGGGCGGCGGGCGGCTGAGGCGTTGTCTGGGGTGCTATCGCCTGGTTTGCGGGCACCATGCCGTTCATCTTCATGATCTGTGGTCCCAAGAAGATCAGGACCAATACGGACACGATCAGCGAGATCAGGAACATCTTGACGGTGTCATTCATGGGGGTCTCGGGCCGCGATGGAGTTGGACGGGGAGGGGGATCCCGGTCGGGAGCACGGCTTCGGGAGCATACATCGCGGCGACCTCTGGCGGGGTTCGACAGACTCTGCATAAGGGGAAAAAACCCGCTTTGATCGAAGGCCTGAGTGATATGCTCCGGCCTTCGATCGCCGATGTCTAAGCTGCCCTCTACGCGTTCCGAGACCACCTTTGTCGACGCAAAACGGGGATACTCCCCGCTTCAAGCGCTGACCGAGGCCCACCGCTGCCTCTACTGTGTCGATGCACCCTGCGTGCAGGCCTGCCCGACGGCGATCGAGATCCCCGAATTCATCCGCAAGATCGCGACGGGCAACCTCCGCGGATCGGCGCGGACGATCTTCGCCGCCAATATTTTTGGCATGAGTTGCGCCCGCGTCTGTCCGGTCGAGGTGCTCTGCGTCGGTTCCTGCGTCTTCAACGAGATGGACGCGCCGCCGATCGAGATAGGCAAGCTGCAGCGTTTTGCGACCGATGCGGCCTTCGAGCGCGGCGATCGTTTCTTTGCGGCGGGCCCGGCCAGCGGTAAGCGGGTTGCGCTCTTAGGGGGGGGTCCTGCGTCGATCGCCGCTGCCCACGAACTCCGCCGTCGCGGTCATGCCTGCACGATCTTCGAGCAGGGCCAGCTTCTGGGCGGTCTCAGCACCACCGGCGTTGCGCCCTACAAAATGCGGGCGGATCGTGCGACCGAGGAGGTCGATTGGGTGCTCGGCATCGGCGGTGTCGAGGTGCGCCTGGGAGTCTCGGTGGGTCGCGACATCAGCGTGCAGGATCTTCTGCAGAGCTACGACGCGATCTTTGTCGGTCTGGGCCTGGGCGCCGATCGTCTGTTGCAGTTGCCGGGCGCAGATCTCCAAGGGGTGCGCGGTGCGGTCGATTGGATCGCCGCGTTTAAGACCGGCACGATCTCCTTGCAGGGGGTCAAGAGCGCTGTCGTGATCGGCGGAGGCAATACCGCGGTCGATGCGGTGCGCGAGTTGCACGGGCTCGGCGTCCCCGAAGTCACGATGGCCTACCGCGGCGACGAGACGCGCATGAGTGGCTACGAGCACGAGTGGCGCGTGGCCAAGGTCGCCGGTGTGCGCGGGCTCTGGAACGTGCAACCACTGGCGTACGAAGGCGATGGGGGTCGGGTCGGCGCTGTGCGTTTCGCCAAACTCGACGACCAGCGTCAGCCGATCGCCGGGCGTGAGCCTGTCGTCGCCGCGGACCTCGTGCTCTTGGCGATCGGCCAGGGTCGCCTGGGCGCACTCCTGGGCGACATCGAGGGCATCTCGCTCGATCGGGGCCGCCTCTTGGTCGACGCCGAAGGCCGCACCCAAAACCCCAAGATCTTCGCCGGCGGCGATTGTGCAAATGGCGGCAAAGAGGTCGTCAATGCGGTCGCAGAGGGCAAACGTGCGGCGATCGCGATCGACCGCGATCTCTGTGGAGGAGAAGCATCGTGAGCGTTAAGGTTGCGCCGGATCTGACCGCGAATTGCGCGGGCATCATCACTCCCAACCCCTTTTGGCTGGCCTCTGCGCCGCCGACGAACTCTGGCGATCAGATCATGCGGGCCTTTGACGCCGGCTGGGGCGGCGCCGTCTGGAAGACCTTGGGTCAGCCGATCCAAAACGTGTCGAGTCGCTTTGGCGGCCTGCACTATCGAGGCACCCGGGGGATCGGCTTTAACAACATCGAGCTGATCACCGACAGGCCCTTAGAGACCAACCTCCGAGAGATCGCCGAGGTCAAGCGTCGCTACCCCAAACACGGTGTGATCGTCTCGCTGATGGTCGAATCGAAGGACGAGTGGCGTGATCTCATTAAGCGCTCGATCGATGCCGGTGCCGACGGTCTCGAGCTCAACTTCGGTTGTCCCCACGGGATGTGCGAGCGGGGCATGGGCTCTGCAGTCGGTCAAGAGCCCCGTCTCAACGAGACGATCACCGCCTGGGTCGCCGAGTTCTCGAGCATTCCGGTGCTCGTCAAGTTGACGCCCAACGTCGACGACATCGTGCCCCACGGCCTTGCGGCCCAGAGTGGCGGCGCCGATGGGGTCTCGCTCATCAACACGATCAAGAGCGTGATCGGTCTCGACATCGATCAATTTGTGCCGCTGCCGCAGGTCCGCGGGCGCTCGACCAATGGCGGTTATTGTGGCCCCGCGGTCAAGCCGATCGCCCTGCACATGGTCGCGTCACTGGGTCGCGAAGAGGCCTTTAACCTGCCGATTTCGGGCATCGGCGGCATCTCCAATTGGCGCGACGCCGTCGAATTTATCCTCCTCGGGGCCCAGAGCGTGCAGGTCTGCACCGAGGTGATGCTGCGCGGCTACCGGGTGGTCGAGGACATGATCGAGGGCCTCCGCGAATACATGCTGCGCCAGGGTTTTACGCACCTGGATCAGATGGTCGGGCGTGCACTCGGGGGCCTGGGTGACTGGGGCGATCTAGATCTCAACTACGAGACCGTCGCCAAGATCGACCCCGTCAGCTGCATCGGTTGTCAGGCCTGCGTCGTCGCCTGCCAGGACGGCGCGCACCAGTGCATCCACCCGCCAAAAGATCCCTCCACGCGGGTGCCAGATGTCGACGAGCAGGAGTGCGTCGGTTGCAACCTGTGCGAGATCGTTTGTCCGGTGCCGGGCTGCATCTCGATGGTCGAGGTCGACAATGGTTTCGCGCCCGCGACCTGGAATCAGCACCTCCAGGAGGGCGCTGCGCTGCGCCCGAAAAAAGGCGTGCACAGCTGAGGCTGCGGGCTCGTGGGCGGGCTCGTTGGCGGGCAGGGCGACGAACGCAGAATCGGCGCGGCATCGTCTTGGGTGCCGGCAATTCTTCCGCTGCGAAAGCACGCTCTTTCGGTGTTCGATGGGGCCCGGAGGTCGTCGACCCCAGCCGTGCGGATCCTGTGGTATGGGTCGGCAACAATGGGTGGGACCGCGAACGTGTTGCAGGCTCTCATTCGCTATATCGAGTTCTCAGACAAGGACGCCGCGGTCCTGGGCGTGATGCGGCCCAAGCTTCGCCCCTATTTCCCGCATATCGTCGAACGCTTCTACGAGGCCGTGTACAGGACGCCAGCTGCGCTCGAGGTCTTTCGCGGCGGAGATCAGCAGATCGAGCGTCAGCGGGTGCAGCTGCATGCTTGGCTCGAGGGATTGCTGGGTGGGGTCTACGACGATGACTACTACGAGCGCCGGGCTCGTATCGGTCGGGCGCACGTCCGTATCGCGCTCGACCAGCGCTACATGTTTGCCGGTATGAACATCGTCCGCAGCGAGCTGCACGAGGCGCTCGGCGAATGCGAGTTTGATCGCGAGATGAGTCGGCGAGGGCATCGCGCGCTCGACAAGATCTGCGACGTCGAGTTGGCGATCATGCTCGAGACCTACCGCGAAGACTCAAATGCGACCCTCAAGAAGGTCGAGCGCTTGGCGACGGTCGGTCAGGTCGCGGCTTCGATCGGGCACGAGCTCCGCAATCCGCTGGCCGTCATGCAGACCTCGCTCATTTTGCTCGGCCGTCGGGTCCCGGATGAGCCCAAGGTGCAGCGCCATCTCAAAAAGCTCGACGATCAGATCGGTCTTTGCAGCGCGATCATCTCGGACCTCCTAGAACTCGCTCGCGATCGTCCGCCGGACAGGCGGCCCAGCGATCTCTGCGAGCTGGTTGAGGAGGCGCTGACAGTGGTCCCACGACCCGATGCGGTCAACATCGGCCTGTCGATGCCGCCCTCACTCAGGCCCATCTCGGTCGATCCCGGGCAGCTGCGCCAGCTCGTGGTCAACCTCGTGCTCAACGCTGTGCAAGCGGTGGGCCCCGTGGGGGAGGTCGAGATCCGGGTGGAGGAGCGCGAAGAAGGGGTCGCGCTTTGTGTCGAGGATAGCGGGCCAGGTATTCCAGAGGACGTCGGGCGTCGCCTTTTTGAGCCGCTCTTCACCACACGTTCGACCGGCACCGGCCTAGGTCTTGCGCTCTGTCGCCGAGTCACCGAGAAACACGGCGGTACGATCACCGCAGCCAACCGCGAGGGGGGAGGCGCACGTTTTGTCGTTGTGCTCCCCCGTGAAGGCGAGGCCTTGTGAGCCCTCGTGTGCTGATCGTCGACGACAACCACGATCTCGCAGACAACCTTGCCGAGCTGCTCGAGCAAGAGGGCTATGCGGTCGCGACGGCCTACAGCGGCGAAAAGGCGCTCGTGCTCGCGGCGGCTGATGTCTTCGATACGGTGCTCACCGACGTGCGCATGCCTGGCATCAGCGGTGTCGATCTGGTCAAGCGTTTGCGCGGGCTCAACCCCGAGACCTCCTTCCTCTTGATGACCGCCTACTCCTCCGACGCCGTGCTCAGCG
The DNA here is from genome assembly GCA_964474905.1 of uncultured Nannocystis sp. Lineage (GTDB taxonomy): Bacteria > Myxococcota_A > Polyangia > Nannocystales > Nannocystaceae > JADJRG01. Next base: position 76,261 of record CAYYUP010000009.1, read on the forward strand.
AGGCACTCGGCGCCGGTGTGCGGGCGGTACTGACAAAACCGGTGGATATCGATCTCTTGCTCGCGCGCTTGCCCCACGATGTGGTCAAGGTGCTGGTGGTCGAAGGGGACGAGGCACTCGGCGAGCAGTTGGTCGCGGCGCTTACAGGTCGAGGCTACAGCGCGGAGCTAGAGCGGGGCTGTCGAGGGGCGATCCAACGGATCGTACGGGGAGGTCTCGATGCCGTCGTGCTCGACGCGTTTCTCTCGGACTGCAAGAGCTCAGACCTCGCTCGCTCGCTCTGCCTGAACCGGGGCATCCCCGTGGTCCTGTTGATCAGCGAGCTCGATGGCGGTGCAGAGCTGATGCCCCTGTCTTCTGCGGGCGTGCGCTTCTTGACCAAGCCCTTCCATACCGACGCGCTCTTCGAGGCCCTTCGCTCGGTGGTTGCCGCTCAGGAGTGCAGCTGATGGCGGGACCGAGAGTGCTCGTCGTCGAGGATAACCTCGCGCTCGCCGAGAACATCAGCGAACTCCTCGCAGATGAGGGCATCGAGGTCAGCTGCGTTTCCACAGGTAAAGCTGCGCTCGAGTCCGCAGAGGCGAAACAGGTCGATCTCGCGATCATCGACGTGCGCCTCCCCGACATCACAGGCATCGAGTTGCACGCTCGCATCCGGCCTGGATTGGCCGGCGGCGAGGTCATCTTCATGACCGGCAACGCGACCGTCGACACAGCGATCGCTGCGGTCCGTGCGGGGGTCTTTGCGTATGTGCAAAAGCCCTTTCGCCCGGATGACCTGGTGGCGCTCGCCAAGCGTGCGCTCGGACAGGTCAAGCTCCGCCGCGAGCGCGAAGAACTCGCCCACGATTTGGCCCGCTCTGAGCAGCTGCATCGTGGGGTCGTCGATGCTGTTCAGACCCTGATCATCGGCCTCGATCGCGATTTCCGGATCCGGGTTTGGAACCGCTGCGCGGCCTCGACCGCTGGGTTCGAGGCCGCCGAGGCGATCGGGCTCGATGTGATCGATACGCTCTTTGAGGTCGCCGACAGGCCGGCCGTGCGCGAGTGGATCGAGCTCGCCTGGTCGACCCAGCCCGAGGAGATCGAAGTTCACCTGGTGACCCGCGACGGCAGCCTCCGCACCGTGCGTTGGAGCCAGGCATCGGTGCTTTCGAACGGGCATACGCTGCTTTTATTGGTCGGTCAGGACGTCACCGAACGCCTGGATCTCGAGCGCCGGGCCGCGGATGCCGAGGCGATGGCCTCGCTGGCGACGCTCACCGCGGGTCTCGCCCACGAGATTCGCAACCCGCTAAACGCGGCGATCCTCCAGCTCGAGTTGCTCTCGCGGGTGGGTAGTCGTCTCGAGGAGGAGCGTTCACGGCGACGGATCGGCGAGAGTGTCAGCTTGGTTCAGACCGAAATCAGGCGGCTCTCAAAGCTGCTGGAGGAGTTCCTCAGCCTCGCGAGGCCCCGTGCCTTCGACCTCTATCCGATGAGGCTTGGCACCGTGGTCGAGCACGTGCTGACGATGCAGCGACCGGTCGCAGAGGCGGCCGGAGTGATGCTCTCTGCCCCCGATCTCGATCGTTGGCCACGGGTGCTCGGCGATCAGAGCAAGCTGACGCAGGTCTTTATCAACCTCGTCGTCAACGCGATCGACGCGATGCGAGAGAGCGGCGGCGGTACGATCACGATCAGCGCCCAGGCTCGCGGTGAATTCCTGGCGATCCGAGTCGAAGACGAGGGGCCGGGCATGCCCGAAGATGTGCGGAGCAAGGCGTTTCGACCCTTCTTCAGCACCAAGGAGCAGGGCACGGGTCTTGGCCTGCCGATCGTCAAGCGCATCATCGTTCTCCACCGTGGGGAGATCCGCATCGAGGCGCGGCCCACAGGGGGTACGGCGGTCGAGACCTGTCTGCGCCTCGCACCGCTGTAGTGGGCTTAGCCCTCGAAGGCTGCGTCGGTGATCTCGAGGCCGCGGTCGATGATCGCGAAGCCCTCGCGGATCTGATCTTCGGTGATCGTCAGCGGCGGGTTGCACATGAAGTAGTGCCAGCGAACAAAGGTGAAGAGGCCGCTTTTGCGGAAGAACGCCGCCAGCTCGATCATCGCCGGGTGGCTGCCATTGAAGGGCGCGATCGGATCGCCGGCGCTGTTTTTTTGCACCTCGATGACGCCAAAGAGCCCGAGGCAGCGGAAGGTCCGGACCGAGCGGTGCTTGGCGGCAAGGCGGCCCATTTCGGAGAGCATCAGCTCTTGGAGAGAGGCTGCTCTTTCGACCAGGTTTTCCTCTTCCATGACCTCGAGAACCGCGAGAGCCGCGGCGCAGCCGAGCGCATGCGAGTTGTAGGTGAGGCCGCCCCAGAAGACGTGGTTCTCGAAGTGGTCGGCGATGGCGTCGCGCATGCCGACAGCGCCAAGCGGCACGTAGGCCGAGGTCAGGCCCTTCGCCATGGTCACCAGGTCGGGGATAATCTCGCCGTGCTCAAAGGCGAACATCTTTCCGGTACGGCCAAAGCCGGCCATGACCTCGTCGCAGATCAGGAGGATGCCGTACTTGTCGAGGAGGGCGCGAAGACCCTTGAGATAGCCCGCAGGCGGCGGAAGGATGCCGTTGGTGCCGATCACCGGCTCGATGATCATGGCTGCGATTGTCTGGGCTCCCTCGCAGACGATCACCTCCTCGAGGTAGCGGAGGTGGGCGGCTGTTTGTTCGGCGTCGGTTTTGCCGAAATCGTAGCTGTAGGGCTGGGGACCGACGACGTGCAGGTAGCCGGGACCGCCAGGCTCGTTGGCCCAGCGGCGGGGTTCGCCGGTGAGCTGCATCGCTAGGCTTGTACCGCCGTGATAGGAGCGGTAGATGCTGATGATCTTCTGCCGGCCGGAGTAGAGGCGGGCGATTCGAATCGCGTTCTCGTTGGCCTCGGCGCCCCCGAGCGTGAAGAAGAAGGTATTGATGTCACCCGGCGTGATCTCGGCGAGTTTCTTGCCCAGACGAGCTCGCGGCTCGGTGGCGGTGCCCGGGTAGACGTAGGTCAGGCCGCTGTCGAGTTGATCCTTGAGTGCCGCGATCACCTTGGGGTGCGCGTGGCCGATGTTCACGCACATCAGCTGGCTGTTGAAGTCGAGGATGCGCTCGCCTTCGGGTGTGTACATGTACACGCCCTCGGTGCGGGCGATCGGCAGGGGGTCGACCTTATCCTGCTGCGACCACGCGTAGAGCGTGTGCGCCCGACAGGCCTCGATCATCGTCTTGGAGTCCATCTTCTTCGCGTCCATCGTGCTCTCCTTCTAGGACATCCAGGTCATGTCCTGCTGCTGCGCCCAGCGGCTGGTGATCTTGCGGGCGCGGGTCCAGAAGCGGTAGCCATCAAAACCCGTGATGTCGCCGTGGCCGAATTTTGAATCGTTCCAGCCGCCGAAAGCGAAGGGTTCGCGCGGCACTGGCACGCCGACATTGATCCCGCACATGCCGGCGTTGACCCGCTCCATGACGTAGCGGGCGACGCCGCCGCTCTGGGTGAAGACCGACGCGGAGTTGCCGTAGGGGCTGGCGTTCTCGATCGCGATCGCCTCGTCGAGGGTGCGCGCTCGCATGATCGAGAGCACCGGGCCAAACACCTCTTCGCAGCCGGCGGGCATCTCGGGTGTGACATGGTCGAGCACTGTGGGCCCGAACCAGTAGCCGTTCTCAGCACCCTTGACCGTAGCTCCACGACCGTCGACGAGCACCTTGGCGCCGAGTTTCTCGGCCTCGTCGACATAGCGGGTGATCCGCTCGACGCTCTCGCGGTTGATGATCGAGCCGATATGCTCGCCCAGGCGAAAGCCGCGGGCTGCGGTCGCGGTCGCGTCGATGATCGCCTGGGTGTCGCCGACGGCGATCATCGCCGCCGCCGCCATGCAGCGCTGGCCGGCGCAGCCGAAGGCCGAGGCTGCGACAGTTGTGCTGGTGAGTTGCAGGTCGGCATCGGGGGCGACGATGAGGTGGTTTTTAGCGCCGCCCAGACAGAGCATGCGCTTGCCGTGGGAGCTGCCGCGGCCGTAGACCATGCGGGCGATTCGGGTCGAGCCGACAAAACCGATCGCCTTGATGTTGGGGTGATCGACCAGCGCTTCGACGACATCTTTGGCGCCGTGCACCAGGTTTAGAACGCCTGCCGGCAGGCCCGCCTCGGCGAAGAGCGCAGCGAGCTTCATGGCCCCGTAGGGGACCTTTTCGGAGGGTTTAAGAACGAAGGTATTGCCGGCGATGAGCGCCTGCGGAAGCATCCACAGGGGCACCATAAAGGGAAAATTAAAGGGGGTGATGCCGGCGCAGACGCCCAGGGGTTCGTAGCTGGTTTCGCAGCGGATCCCGCGGCTGACGTCGAGTTGCGGGCCGGCGGCCATGTTGGGGATCGAGATGCCCATCTCCAGGCACTCGATACCCTTGAGCACGCTGCCTTTGCCCTCGGCGTAGGTTTTGCCGTTTTCGTGGGCGACCAGCCAACTCAGCTCCTCGAGGTCGCGCTCGATCAGTGCCTTGACCCGGTAGAGGATCTGCACGCGTTCTTTCATGGGTGTTGCGCGCCAGGCCGGGAAGGCAGCTGCGGCAGCTGTGACCGCCGCCTCGACCTCGGCAGCGCCGGAGAGCGGAACCTGTCCCATGGGCCTGCCGTGACGCGGGTTCTCGACCGGCTCGAAAGGTCGCCCCTCGGCACTGCGCCAAGATCCGTCGATCCAGTTCTGCGCGGCGGCATAGGTCGTGAAGTCGTAGTTGCGGGCGGAGAAGGGCGGCAGTGTGCTCGTCGACATCGGTGTCCTGGAGGTTCTTGAGAGGCCCCTTTTAGATACCGCAAATGGCGCAAAAAAGCCGCCGCGGCGGAGCAGGATCCTGCCCGTCGCGGCGCTTCGTGTGGTGATATTTGGTCAGCTGCGCGGTAGGTAACGGCCAGCGCCGCGGACGACCCGGAGGTCGCCCTCTTTGAAGGCGATTTTGCCGGCGACTAGGGTGTGCGAGACCCCGCCCTCGATGGCAAAACCCTCGAAGATGTTGCGGTCGACCTTATGGCGGTGGGTCTTCGCGGAGATTGTCGAACTCGCCTTGGGATCGTAGACGACCAGGTCCGCGTCAGCGCCGACTCGGATCGCGCCCTTTCGCGGGTAGAGCCCGAAGATTTTCGCCGGCGCAGTGCAGCAGACGTCGACAAATTGGTGCAGCGAGATCCGGCCCGTGGCAACGCCGTAGGTGTACATCAGCGCCATGCGGTTCTCGATGCCGGCAGCACCGTTTGGGATCTTGGTGAAGTCATCTTTGCCCATCGATTTTTGATCGGCCTGTCTGAAGGGACAGTGGTCGGTCGCGACGTGCTGGATCATGCCGGCCGAGAGCGCGTTCCAGAGGATCTCTTGGTGGCCCTTGGGGCGGATCGGCGGGCTCATGACGTAGGCGGCGCCCTCAAAGTCGGGCTTGTCGTAGACCGAATCGTCGAGGAGCAGGTACTGCGGGCAGGTTTCGACAAAGACCGTCACGCCCTCCGAGCGCGCTCGGGTCACCGCATCCATCGACTCTTTGCAGGTCAGATGCACGATGTAAATCGGCTGGCCGGAGCAGCGAGCGAGAGTGATCGCTCGGTGGGTGGCCTCGCCCTCGACCCAGGTCGGTCGGCTGCGTGGGTGGTACTTCGGCGCTGTCTTGCCCTGGGCGAGGAGCTTGCGCTGCAGCGATTGCACGGCGAGTCCGTGCTCGCAGTGTGTGGTGACCAGGGCGCCGAGAGAACCTGCGGTGTCGATGATGCTGATCAGTTCGTCGTCGTCGACGCCGATGGCCCCGGTGTAGGCCATGAAGGTCTTGAACGACGTGATCCCGTTCTCGGCGTAGACTTGGCGCATCTCTTTTTCGACCTGGTCTCCGAACCAGGTCACGGCCATATGAAAACCGTAGTCGGCGCAGGCCTTGGCGGCGTTGCCCATCCAGGTGTCGCGCGCCTCGAGCAGGCTCTGGTCGCGGGCGGGGATGATGAAGTCGATGATCGTGGTGGTGCCACCGGCAACGCCCGCGGCGGTGCCGGTGAAGAAATCATCGGCCGACTTGGTGCCCATGAAGGGCAGCTCCATGTGGGTGTGGGCGTCGATGCCCCCGGGCCAGACGAGCTGGCCGCTGGCATCGATGACCTCGGTGTTGGCGGGCACATCTAGGTCTGGGCCGATCGCCTTGATCAGCCCCTCGTCGCAGTAGATGTCGGCGGTATATCGATCGAGGGGGGTGATGATTTCACCGCCGCGAATGACGACTCCAGGCATGGCGTGCTCCTCTTGAATGTGGGGTTTTGTGGGCGCTAGGGGGTACTAGGGGCTTAGCCCCCGCTGATCGGGCCGTAGCTCTCGGGCCTGCGGTCGCGGTAAAATTGCCAGGTGTGGCGGACCTCGTCGATCATGTCCAGGTCGACGTCGGCGACGATGATTTCGTCGTCGTGCTCGGAGCCGACGGCGAGGAAGTTGCCGCGCGGATCGACGAAGTACGAGGTGCCGTAAAAGCGGCCGATCTTCCAGGGGTCCTCGGTGCCGACGCGGTTGATCGCGCCGACGAAGTAGCCATTGGCGACCGCGTGGGCCGGCTGCTCGAGTTTCCAGAGGTACTGGGAGAGCCCCGCGACGGTCGCGCTTGGATTGAAGACGATCTCAGCCCCATTGAGGCCGAGGATGCGGGCGCCCTCGGGGAAGTGCCGGTCGTAGCAGATGTAGACCCCGACCTTGGCGTATTTGGTCTGGAAGACCGGGTAGCCGCCGTCGCCCGGTTTGAAGAAGTACTTCTCCCAAAACCCAGAGGTCTGCGGGATGTGGTGCTTGCGGTACTTGCCGAGGTAGGTGCCGTCGGCATCGATGACCGCTGCGGTGTTGTAGTAGACCCCGCGCATCGCCTTCTCGTAGAGCGGCACGACGATCACCATGTTGTGCTTGCGGGCGAGATCGGACATCAGCGCGGTCGTCGGGCCGGGCACGGGCTCAGCGGCCGCGTACCAGCGCTTGTCCTGGCTCGGGCAGAAATAGGGGCCGTTAAAGATCTCCTGGAGGCAAAGGATCTGGACGCCGCGCTTGGCGGCGTCTTCGATCAGCGGCAGGTGCTTGTCGAGCATCGCCTTTTGGATATCGGCGACGGGCACGCTCTCATCGTTGACCGGGTTAGAGCACTGGATGAGGCCGCAGCGGACGAGCGAGGGCATGGGGATCCTTGGGTGAGGGGAGGTGTGCGGAGCTTGCCGGGGGCGTTGGTTGGCGGCCCCCGAGACGGCTTCTGAGGATCGCGATCACTTGGTAGTGAGCGCGCCGCGACTGTAGCCAATCACAGGGGGTGGCGAAAGGCGCCGCGCTGAGAGCCGTGGGGGCCGTCGGGGTGTATGCCGGCGGAGATGGGATCTGTGAGCTTGGTTACCCCTGGAGCTTGGCGAAGGCGGGTGCTGGTGTATCCTTCGATACGTGGACAAACGCCGGATTCCTGGGTAATGATGCCGCGCTGTTGGGGGCTAAACCCCTACCTGTGGGGACGTCAGCATCTTTGTTGACCCTCTTCGATCCCTCCTCCGATCCGACGCTCGTTCGCACTTGACCGACGTTCGTTTATTACTCATCGCATACGACTGGCCGCACCCCCTGCGGACTCCTTGGAGTGACCATGACCCGATTCAATGCCCTCGCGCTCTCGAAGCGCTTCACTTGCCTTTCGATCTTCGCTGCCATGCTCGCGGCGCCGCTCTCCGGCTGTACGAGCGATGACTCGGCGACATCCGATACGGCCATGACCGACCCGAGCACCTCTGCGAGCTCCGAGAGCGACTCTGACACCTCGACCACCGGCACCAGCAGCACCAGCGGCTCGATGTCCGACTCCGACGGCACCACGAGCACGACGACGACGGGCACGACGACGACCACCACCGGCGACCCGCCCGGGCCCGATGGTGCGATGTGCAGCGACGACAAAGAGTGCGAGTCGGGCTCCTGCTTTATCGTGCCGTTGCTCGGTGGCCTCTGCGGCGAATGCAAGGTCGACGCCGATTGCCCGAAGGGCGGATGCACGATCCCCAACCCACTCGCTGGCGTCGGCGCGGTCTGCAACGAGGGACAGGCCGGTGCGGGCTGCGAGGACGACAGCGTCTGCGTCGATCCCAACAACGCCTTCTGCGGCCTGGTCCTCGACGCGACTCCGATCATCAAGGTCCAGACCTGCGGCGAGTGCAAGAGCAACGCCGACTGCAGCGATGACGCCTCGCCGAACTGCTCGCCGACGATCAGCATCGGTGACTTCTCGGGCATCAATTCCTGCGTGGCGGATGCTTCGGTGCCCAACGACTCGGCGTGCAATTACATCGAGGACGGCGGCGTGCCGATCGGCAACGCCGCTTGCGAGTCCGGTAAGTGCGGCGTCGCGGTGGTCATGGGCGTCGTCAAGATCGGGGCCTGCGGCGAGTGTTTTGTCGACGGTGACTGCGATGGCGGCAAGAAGTGCCAGGATCCCTTTGTCGATGACATGTCCGGCGAGCTCTTCGGCGCCAAGTGCATGTAGCTTGAGGGGCGCCTTGGCGCCTGCGGAGGGCCGCGATCGGGAGACCGGCGCGGCCCTC
>CAYYUP010000009.1:84948-104690 GCA_964474905.1 uncultured Nannocystis sp.
GGCTGTGGTGTGGACCAGGGCTTGCCGAGGTCGGTCGACGTTGATATGCCCTCTCCCGTGACGCGACGTCGCTCCTTGAATCGCGGGATAGCCGCGGCCTACACCGCTGGGCTTGCCTGGTTCTGTCCCCTCGCGCTTGCCGTGATCGCGATGACGCCGAGTCGAGCCGTTGCCGAGCCTGAGCTTTTGGATCGTGTGGTCGCGGTCGTCGACGATGAGATCATCGTTCTCTCCCATCTCGATCGATCGGTGCGCTCATCGCCGCAGCTTCAACAGGCGGTGCAGTCGCTCGGCCCGAACGCGACCGAGACCCAGCTCGAGCAACTGCTCAAGGAGATGCGCCAGCTGGTCTTGGACGAGTTGGTCGACACTGTGCTGATCAAAAAAGAGGCGGCGAAGTTTCAGATCACCGCGACCGAAGCGGATATCCAGCGCTACCTTCAACAGCTCGCGTCGGGCAACAACTACGCCACCGTTCAGGACCTCCGCAAGGCGGTGATCGACAGCGGCGACTTCGGTTCCTGGGAGGAGTACCGCCAGGATATCCGCGACCAGATCACGGTGTACAAAGCGACTTCGATGCTCGCCAACTGGGCGGTCACCGAGGCCCAGATCCGCGAGTACTACCGCAAAGAGGCGCGCGGCGAAGATGCCCGCATCGAGGTCGATCGCTTCGTTTTTGTCGCCGAGAGTTCGACGAGCAGCGCCCGTGACAATGTCGTCGCCAAGGCCCAAGGGGTCGCGCGTAGACTCCGGGCGGGTGAATCTTCGGAGGCGGTGGCGGCTTCGCTCGGTCGTGATCCGGTGGGCCTTCGTCGGACCATCTCGCGGGGAGAGATCGCCCCACAACTAGAGGACGCACTCTTCCCGGCGATCGCCGACGAGGTTGTGGGGCCGCTCGCATCGGGTCAGGGCTACGTCGTCTTTCACGTGGTCCGGCATCTCGAGAGCGAGGTGCTCGGTTACGACGAGGCCAAAGAGGGGATCCGCGCGCGTCTCGAAGCCGAGGCCTACGAGCGAGCCGAACGTGAATTTCGCCAGCAGCTCCGCTCCAAGGCGCACATCGACATCCGTCTCTAGCGCTCTGGATGTGGAGTTTGGAGCCCTGGATCTAGATCGGTCCGAGCTTTTCGGGGGTCGCGGCTCGTCCTGTTGCCAGGACCTGACGGATCCGGGCGAAGAGAACCTCGTCCTCATAGGGCTTGATCACGTAGGCGTGGGCGCCGTTACGAAGTGCCCAGTAGCGATCCGATTCGCGCCCCATCGAGGTCACGAAAATGAATCGGGGCAGGGTGCTGTCCTCCCAGGAGTCGCGGAGCCTGCGGATGACTTGGAGGCCGCTGAGCTTTGGCAGCAAGACTTCGGCGAGCACCAAGGGAGGGCGATGAGCCTCGATCAAGCGGTGGGCCTCGAGGCCATCTTCGACCTCGTGCAGTTTGATGCTCGTGTCTAGCTCCGATGCCGCACGGGTCACGAGCGCCGACATCCGGCGGCGATGTTTGGCCTCGGGATCGGCGACTACGACGTGTTGCTGCGGGGCCATCGGCTAGACGAGAACGGGCATGACGCGGCGACGGATGAGCTTGGATTTTGCGTGGCGGTAGAGAACCCGAGAGACAGCAAAGGTGCCAGTACGGGTCTTTCGCGCGATCTCTTTGACCGTGTTGCGACCGTTGACGAGCTCTAGCACCGCGAGTTCTTCGCGGGGCAGGGCGTCGCGGCTGAGGCGTGCGACCTCTTCGTCGATACGGAGGAAGATGTCGTCGACGCTAGGCATGTGTGGGCCCATCGCCGCCGCCTCTTGGATTCTGCGGAGGCCGTCGAGCAGCGCCTCGGCGACCAGGAGTTCTGCTCGACCGCGGGAGGCCGCAGCGGCCATCGGATCGAGCGAGCTTCGGGGCGCAAAGGTGTAGGTACCTTCTGTCCAAGAGAGCAGCTGGCAGGTGATGGCTCGCGCTTGATCGACGAGAACTTGGGCGAGGTCTGCGGGGCTGAGAAGACCCGCGTCGACTAGGCGAGTGCCGAGCGGCCGACGTTCGGGATCCTTGCCGACGAGAAATGCCTCCAGCTGCTCATCGCGGAGGAAGCCGCCTTCGACGATAAAACGACCGAGCTTGAGATCCTCGCCCGCGCCCTTGTACTCGCCGAGGCGAATGCGCCCCTGATCGATGTGGAGTTTGCCCCATTCGTCATCGCGTTCGACCGTGAGCACCCCGAGAACGCCTGTATTTCCGAGCATCTCGAGTACCGCTTCGAGGCGCGAGGCCTCGAGGATCCCGCGGAGTGCCGCCGGGGTGGGCGGATCGGGCATATCTTCGTCGCTCTTGAGCGCGCCGGCGAAACGCTCGACCCCGTCGTCGGTGAAGTCGTGGTTTGGGAAGTGGTCGGAGAGCAGCTGCTTGAGCCTGCTAGTCGCCAGATCGACGGAGATCGGTGCGCCGGCGATGCCAGGTTGATGCTCGTCGAGGGTCTCGCGGACGACCTTTACAAGGGCCGGCGTCGAGAAAGGACGGCGGAGGCTTGGAAGGTCTTCGGCGCCTGGGATCGGGGTCGGGTTGGAGCGCGATACCAGGAGGATGCCCGGGAGCTGAGCGGCCCCTGGGATCTGTACGAGAGCCTTGAGAACAGAGGCTGAGGCCGTAGGGTCTGCGGATGCATCGAGGAGCAGCGCGACGACGCTCGCATCGCCTCCTGGACCGTGTGCTCGGCAGAGATCGACGGCCTCTTGCAGGACGTGGGCGTTGAAGACTTGGAAGCCGGCTAGACGCAGGCCCGCGGTCGCGAGCTTGGCCGTGGTCGGATTCGGGTCGTAGTAGAGGATTCCGGGCTGTGCGGGCCGAGAGCCTGGGGATGAGGGGGCCATAGGCGAGGCAAAGGATACTCGGAATTCCTCAAGTCGTGGTAGCGTTTGGCGAACATGGTGATGGGCGAGATTGAGCGACTGGACCCGCCCCAGCGGCTCGGCAACGTAACGTTGCTCGGGATCCTGGGAGAGGGCGGCATGGCGACGGTCTACCTCGCATCTGTCGGCCAGGGCTCACTCGCTCGGCTCGCGGCGGTTAAGTTGCTGCGCGCCGGCCTCCCGGACCACGACTACCGCACGCGATTTATCGACGAGGCGAAGGTCGTCCTCAAGCTCCACCACAATAACGTCGTTGATGTCCGTGAAGCTGGGGAGATCGACGGCCAGCTCTTCATCGTCATGGCCCTGGTCGAGGGGCGCGATCTCGCGGACATTTGGGATCGTTGCGCCAACGTTGGACGGGCATTTCCTGTGCCGTTGGCGGTGCATGTGCTCCGCGAATGCCTGCGTGGTTTGCACTACGCTCATACGTTTCCCGGTCTCGGCCTGGTGCATCGCGATGTGTCGCCGTCCAACATCCTTATCGATTGGGCCGGCGCTGTTCGCCTCGCAGACTTCGGCCTCGCGACCTCGACGCTCAAGGGCACCCTGACCCAGCCAGGAGTTGTCTTTGGCAAGATCGCCTACATGTCGCCAGAGCAGGCCCGGCACGAGGTCCTAGACGGTCGTACCGACGTCTACGCCTGTGCGGCGATCCTCTGGGAGCTACTCACGGGGCGGCCCCTTCGGAGCACAGAGGTCATCGACACCGAGGCTGTGTCTAGCTTCGACGCGCCCGCTGCGAGCGACTTTTCTTCGCGGGTCAACGACGAACTCAACGCGATCGTCGCGAAGGGGCTCAGCCGTGATCGCGAGGAGCGCTTCCTCTCAGCCCACGCGATGATGGACGCGCTCAGCGACTGGTTGGCGACACATGCCCCGGGTACTGGTCAGGAGCAGGTCGCAAAATTCATGGGCGACCTCTTCACCGACACCGCCGAGCGTGAGCGGACCTTTCGCGAGAGCCTCCTGCAGGAGCGCACCGAGGTTCACGAACATACGGAGTCGGTCGACGAGGATGATGATGATGACGGCATCGACATCATCGAAGAGGACATCGACCTCACGTTCGACGACGAGCCCGAGCCCGCATCAGCGCCGTCGGCAAAGAAGCCTGTGCCCTATTTGCCGCCGCCATCAGAGCCCGGCGGCCCCCCAGACTTCGAGTACATCGAGCCCGAGACGATCATCGCCGAGCGTTACCAGGTGGTCTCCCGGATCGGCCGAGGCGGCATGGGCACGGTCTATCTCGGTGAGCACACCACCGTCGGTCGGCGGGTGGCGATCAAGGTGCTCACCCACCAATGGAGCCGCAACGAGCTGGTCGCGAAGCGCTTTCGGGCGGAGGCGAGGGCCGCGAGTGCAGCTGGCCATCCAAACATCATCGAGGTCTTCGACGCTGGCGAGCTGCCCGACGGTCGTCTTTACCTGGTCATGGAGTACCTGACCGGGCGCAATCTCTACGACGAGATTCAGGATCTCGGCACGCTCTCGGTGGGCCGCTCCTGTCGGATCATTCGCGCCGTCGGTCGGGCGATCCGGGCGGCCCACGAGGTCGGCATCATCCACCGCGATCTCAAGCCGGACAACGTGATGTTCGTGCCGTTGCCGGAGGGGGAGGGCGAGACCGTCAAGGTACTCGACTTCGGGATCTCCGCGGGGGCGGAGCGCTCGGAGTCACAGGCACGTTTAACGATCCCTGGCCATGCCCTGGGTACGCCCGAGTACATGGCGCCCGAGCAGGCCAAGGGCAAGGACGCGACCGAGGCCTTCGACCTCTACGCCCTGGGGGTGATGCTCTTCGAGGCGTTGGTCGGCGAGCCGCCTTTTGTCTCCAACAACCTGGTCGAGATCATGGCGCGCAAGTCGACGGAGCGCGCTCCCTCCCTCGCCGAGAAGCGCCCCGATCTCCCGCGTTCGCTGATCCAACTCGTCGACGACTGCCTCGAGATCGACCCCGCGAAGCGTCCGGCGTCCGCCCGAGATTTTTTGATCCGTTTGGAGGATGTGGTTCGCGTCCTACCGGCGGAGGACGGGGACATGGGCGAGCTCTCTGCGGCCGGCATGAACTCCGACCTGGTGATGGCGAAGGCTGCTTCGCGACCGGTGTCGGCCCCTGCGGTTGTCGGGCTCAAGCCGACTGCGGTGGCGTCGCCCACAGGGCTTGCCGATCCCCGCTACCGCAAGGTGTGGTTCATCGGTGGCGCCGCTCTGCTCGCTTTCCTTCTCTACTGGGGGTTTAGCGGACCGTCCGAGGCTGAGGACCCAAAGCCGGGGGGTCCGAAGGTCGCTTCTGCAGAGAGCGATGGATCGCTGCAGGATCTCGGTGTGCACAAGAGCACCAGCAAGGCCCGCCCCATAAAGAAGAAGAAGCTAAAGAAACTACCGCCGCCTGTGAATGACAGCGCCGGGGAGTTGCCGACGGGAGGTCCTCCAGACCCAACCGGTGGGGCTGTTGTCGAGATCAAGCCGCCGCCCAAGAAGGACCCCTACACCTCAGCAGAGTGCAAGCAAACCCGTAAGGCGGTCTCCGAGGCCCGCACCGCAGGTAACTGGAACGCGATGCTGAAGTTCCTCAACAAAGAGCGAAAGTGCTTCCGGCGCGGCAGCTCGGTGAAGCTCAAGACCTTGGCCTACAAGGAGCGGCGTGACTTCAACCTCTGCGCGAAGACCGGAAAGGGCTCTCGTGACCCTGAGGTGCAGAAATGGGTCAGTCTTTGCGAGAAGCGGGCCAGCAAGATGTGAAGAGGCCTGCGAATGCGCGTGAAGTGCTGAAGATCGCGCCTCAAACGGCGATATCGCCGAGGGATAGACGCCAAGCAGGTTCGGAGCAATAATACCGCTCCCGCTCATGCTGGTACCCCTCGTCACTGCTATTTCACTCGTGCTTCCTGCCTCAGTGGTAGGCGCCATCACGTCTCCGGCGGAGCCTGTTCATGCGACGGCGGCTCCCGCTCAAGAAGACGGTCCCGTCTTCGCCTCTGTGAAGGTCGATGCAGATGGTTTTGGTGAAGTCGGTTCGGCGGTTTCCACCAGGGTCGCAGCGGAGGCCGAGACGACTCTCAAGCATGAGGGCATCGTCCGGCGGGCGGGTGTCGATGACATCTTGGTCTTCCTCAAAGTTACGCCTCCTGACTCTGGTGACGAGGGCTACGTCGTCGGTATCGCGGTGAGTCGTATGGGGCAGCCGATCACCGAGACGGTATCGGCGGTCTGCGAGCTTTGCGTTGAGGACGAGCTGATCGAGCTGGTCGCCGTGAAGCTCCACGAACTTGTGCCGGTGATGCGCGAGCACATGGCCGCGGTTCGGGCCGAGGCGGCGGCTGCAGCAGCTGAGCCCGAGCCGGAGCCCGAGCCCGAAATCGAGATCATCCCGCCAGAGAACAGAGTCGATGTGCCCACAGGCATGGGCAACAAAGGCAAGGCGGGCATCGCGTTGGTGGGGCTCGGCGTTGGGGGGGTGATCGCCGGTGCGGTCATGGCTGCAAAGGCTCCGACCCAGCGTGCACCCGACAACGGCTATGAGCTGACCCAGACCCAGACGCCTGGTTATGCGGCGCTCGGCATCGGCGGAGCCTTTGTGGTCGGCGGCGTTGTCTTGCTCGTGCTCGACTCGCGCGAGCGTAAGAGGCAGGGACTCGAGAGAGAGACCATTGTTGCGCCAGTCTTGGGTCCCGGCATCGCCGGCCTGAGCTGGTCTGGGCGCTTCTAACCTATGAGATCGAACACTATGCGTCGTTCTAATCGCTTTCCTTGGTCTGCGGTGATGATCGCCAGCTCGCTGGCGGGCATGCTGGCGGGATGTCCCTTCACAAATAATGATCACTGCGCCTTAAACGCAGGAGCCTGTGGTGGGGACCTGGTTTGCGACCGCTGTGCTGTCGCGAATAATGGTTGTGTTGGCGCCGATGAGCTGACCAAAGAATCATGCCTCGTCGTGAATTCGGGCACCAGCACCGAGACGACAACGACTCTCTCCGGATCGACGACGGGCACCACCGTCATGACCGAGCCGACGACCAGCAGCACCAGCACCACGACCAGCAGCACCAGCAGCACCAGCAGCACCAGCAGCACCAGCACGACCACCGGAGAGGTCACCTGTGATCCGTCCGAGCCGGTGAGTGTCTCGTGTTTCCAGGCTGATCCAGAGAAGCCCTACTGCGTCGATCAAGACACCTGCGGTCCCTGCTCTGAGCTCGAAGAGGTTACTTGCGCAGAGATCAATGGGCAGACGCCTGCTTGCGATCCAGACCACGCGATGTGTGTCGAGTGCACCGCTGACAACACGACAAATTGCAACCCCGGCGAGGTGTGCAACACCTACAATAATGACTGCGGTCCTTGCTTTGAACACGAGCAGTGCCCTGAAAGCGCCTGCGATATCAAGGCCGGGCTGTGCTTCCCCCCAGAGACGGTCGTTTGGGTCGAGGAACGGGCTGGCTGCAATGAGAACGTTGCGGACGGCACTGAGGACAATGCCTACTGCTTCGTCGCCCTTGCGCTCGAAAAAGAGTACGACGAGAATAACCTGCAACCGATCGTGGTTTGGGTAAAGCCCAGCCGAGAGAACGATCCTATGGCGCAGCAGGTCACCGTCGTAGTGGGCTTGCAGGTCGCGGTGATCGGCATCGGCGAGACAAAGCCAAGGCTCGGTGTGAAAAACGGTGATCCTCGGATTATCGTGGAGGACGCCTCGATGCTCTACATGTCGAATGTAGAACTCGTCGACCCCGTTAAGCCCGCCGCGAACTACTTCGGATGTAACGGTTCGTATCTACACCTTGATCAGGTGAGGATTGCCGACCTCGCGAATCCGATCAATTCGGAGGGTTGCGAGGTGACACTGAACCGCACTTTGATCACCGAGACGAATGGTGGCAGTAGTATCAATGGTTCAAAATTTACGATGGTCAATTCGATCGTCAGCTCGAACAGCGATGCGCTGAAGTTTGGCGGTCCATTCAAGCTCTCGAATAGCGTTAAGGTCGCGCTGACCCACGTCACCTTCGTCAATAATGCGGGGGCAAACAACACGGGCCTCATCTGCGCGGACGGCAGTGCTTCGCTCAAGATTCGCAACTCCGTGTTGCTCGGGCTTCCGGCCCCTGTGTTTGGGTGTAACGATGTCGATGCGGAGGGCACGCTGTTGGAGACCAACGGTACGCTCTGGAAGACCCTCTTCCAGACATCGGATAAGGGCGTCTTTCGGCCCAAGTCGGGGGCCGACGCGATCAAGACGCTCGCGACTTGGCAGGTGGATGATCCCTACATCGACTACGACGGCAAGCTCCGGCCGAACGTTGCGGGCGCGACCGACTTTGCCGGTGCTGCTCGGCCCTAAAGAGACATGTCCAAAAAGTCAGCCTGTCTGATTGGTCATGTTTTAGACGCCAGCGCTTGATCGCCGAGCCGCACCGCGAGAGTCTTGCCTCGCGGCGAGGTCCTCGATTGAGGATGACGGTTTCGGGCATCGTTTTTTGATTAAAATGGGGTTTACGAGCGACAGATCTGCTGATGTGCCGCAAAAAGCGGTCCCAGTGTGCGTATTGTGTATGCGCGCACGCGCTTAGATCGCTTGAAAGCGCCCGTTGAAAGCGCGACACTCCTCACATCATGGCAAACGGATGGTCATCCGCGCTTCCCCTCGCTTTCTTCGCTCTCTTCATGACCTCGTGCACCGATGGCACGGGCGAAACAGAGTCAGGCATGACGACCGGGTCGTCCTCAACTACGTCGAACTCAGGGTGTGAAGTCGGCGCACTCGGGTGCATGTGTACCGAGGGGGGCAGCTGCGATACCGGGCTGATGTGCTCCGTGGGGGTCTGTGTCGACGTCGCACTGACAACCAGCTCGACGACCGGAACAGCATCGACGACGGACGGCACGTCGACGACAGAGGCCACATCGACGACCGGTGATCCGACGAGCTCGACCTCTGGCGACCCTGGCTCTTGCGATCCTGACGCCGGCTTGAAAAACCCGGATTGTCCGGACGACATGCCCTACTGCTCAGCCTCTGGGGTTTGCGGCGACTGCTCGGTGCTCGTCAGCTGTGCGGATGTCAGTGCGAGCAAGGCGGTTTGTGACGTCGGTAGCGGCGATTGCGTCGAGTGTACCGTCGGCGAAGACTCCGCCTGTGGCGGCGACACGCCGGTCTGCGATGCTTTCGTGAGCGAGTGTACTGGCTGCACCGATCACGCTCAGTGCCCAGACTCTGCTTGTGATCTTGAGACGGGCCAGTGCATGGATCCCGACAAGCTTGTCCACATTTTTAGCGACTCTGAGAACTCGGGGAATTGCACCAACGTTGTCGGCGTGGGGGGGACCGTCGATATGCCCTACTGCACGATTGTGGCCGCTCGGGCGCATGCGGATGACAACGGCGGCCAGAACGGCTCGACCTTCAAAATCATCCCCGGCGGGCCTCTCTTCCAGAGTGCCGTGACCTTCGCGAATTTCGGTGAGCCGACGGTCATCGCCGTCGTCGCCGACAGCAACCCTTCGACTGCGCCGGAGTTCCAGTCACAGTTTCCGGTGGTCGAGGTTGCGGGCGATGTGACGGTCTACTTCAACAACGTCGACATCGTCAGCGGCGCTGTGCTCAGCGATCACCCGATCGTCCAGTGTACCAACGGCGCGACGATCGACATCAGCAACTCCCGGCTTCGCGACGGCCTCGGGCCTGGTGTCCGCGGCAAGAACTGCAACCTCAAGTTACGCAGCTCCACGGTGACGAAGAACAAGTCCGAGGGCATTGAGTTCGTGGGTGGGTCGCTGGTGATGCGCAACGTGTTCATCACCAAGAACGGCAGCCACGTAAAGTGGGGCGGTGGCGGGCTCTCGCTCGACAAGGTCGACATCGACATCGTCTACAGCACGATCGTCGACAATGCGGCGCCCAATGGGGCCGACTCGATCTCCTGCACGATCGCCTTGGGCAAGCATCTCGTCCGTAATTCGATCATCGCCCACAACCCGGACAACCCGAACCCGTCGGTGGCCTGCATCGGTCTGACGATCCACAACTCCCTCGTGGACGGCGGTGAGGGCAGCGGCGAAGGCAACATGAAACGAGCGGCCGAGGACATCCTTGATCTGCTCGAGGCCGAGGGCATCACGGGTATCTACCGGATCGCAGGTGCAGATGCGGCGGCGATGATGGAAGGTGTCGCCTCGTGGACCGAGGATGATCCGAGGAGCGACTTCGAGGGTGATCCGAGGCCGCTCGAGGATGGTTCTCCGGATTCACCGGGTGCGGACCTCTTCTCCGAGTGAGCCGCGCCTCGCAAGGGGCGTTGCCGAGAGTCCAAAGTGGCCAGAAGCGCGCCGTACGGGGCACTAGCGCCCATTCTGGACAGAGCTGTGCGTTGCCAGCCCTCGGGGGAGCGGGGATACTCGCGGGGTGCGCCTTACCTTTTTAGCCTCTGCTCAGACCACTGGCCTCGTCGTGCTCGGGGTTCTCCTGGCGGCCTGTCCGGGGTCCTCCGTTGCCACGGATTCCTCCTCCGAGGGGACTACCGACAATGGTTGTGAGCCGGGGACTCTGGATTGCGTGTGCTACGAGGACGACACCTGCGGACCAGCTCTCATCTGCGCGTCAAACGTGTGCATCACCGATCCCGCGGTGACGACAGCGGCGACGACAAACGGTGTGACGACAGGCTCGTCGACCGACAGCGACAGCGATACCGCGACGTCCTCAGGCACGGGCTCGAGTTCGACGACGACGACGGCGGGTCCAGAGTGCGAGCCCGGGGACGGGATTGAGAACCCGGCGTGCGGTGAAGGGGCTCCCTACTGTACTTCAGAGGGGATCTGCGTCGACTGCACGGAGATTTCCTGTGCGGAGGTCAGCGGCGAGACGCTCGCGTGCGATGCGAACTCAGGCCTCTGCGCTCAGTGCTCCGCCGACAACGCAGACGCGTGCAGCGGAGTCACACCGGTCTGCTCCGGGCTCACCAATACTTGCGTGCCCTGCAACGAGCACACCGAGTGTGAATCGGGCGCGTGCAACCTCTTCTCGGGGGCTTGTTTCCCCGACAAGGCGCTCTGGGTCGACAAGGGCGATGCCTCCTGTGGTCCAAACGGCGGCGGCACCCAAGAGAAACCCTTCTGTGAGATCGACGATGCGGTCGACAGCATTAACAAGAACTCGCCGACCATCGTCTGGGTGGTGCCGAGCGCGAGCGCCTATACCGGGCAGGTGGCCGTGAGTTCCTCTCAGATCGTCGCCATTCGCAGCGCCGACTCGAACCTGGCCCGCCTCGAGGTCAACGGCAAGGCTGGGCTCACGGTCTACGGCGGGCTCGCGTTGATCGATCACCTGCAGATCGGGTACGCGAGCGAGGATCCCGGCGTCACTTGCAGCAGCGGCGGATCGATTTGGGTCGA
Organism: uncultured Nannocystis sp.; assembly: GCA_964474905.1. Lineage (GTDB taxonomy): Bacteria > Myxococcota_A > Polyangia > Nannocystales > Nannocystaceae > JADJRG01. The sequence continues at coordinate 96,245 of CAYYUP010000009.1, forward strand.
CGACAGCCGCATCGTCAATCGCAAGCAGATCGGCGTCGATGCAGGCTCAAACTGTGAACTCGTTTTTCGCCGTTCGGAGATTTCAGCAAACAGCGGTGGGGGCGTGCAGCAAAGCGGCGGTAGCTTGCGCATGGAGAACACCTTTGTTGTCGGTAACGGCAACGGCTTCTCCGAAGTTGGCGGGATCTCGACCACACAAGGCGCCGAGCTTGATTTGGTCTACGTCTCGTTGCTCGCGAATAACTCGAAGAACAAGACCGGTAAGTCGATGAGCTGCTCTGCGGAGACTAGCGGCCTCGTCGAAAATTCGATCATTCTGGATGATGACGCGGGAGTGGCGTCGGTGGAGTGCGCAGGGCTTACCTTTGAGTACAGTGTGCTCGACAACTGCAAGCTCGCGACGGGCACCAACACGTGCAAAGAAAACGGGCTTGAGGCCGCTTGGTTTGTCAGTCCGCAGACGAACAACTTCCACATCAAGGCGGGTTCGATGAATCCCTTTAAGGATGCGGCCCTGTGGATCAACGGCCAGCCCTTGACCGACTACGACGGGGATCCGCGGCCGACGGTCGATGGATCCGTGGACTACGCGGGGGCAGATGTCCCGTAGGAAGATCGCGGTAAAAAGGTCGGCGGGTTGGCTTGTATCTGACTCGCGATCGAGCCGGCTTCGAGTGACAGACTCGCGTCGCAGCATTCAGCCGTAGTGCACAGCCACATCGGCCTGGCATGCACTGCGCTCGCTTACGGACACCTGCGCCTGATGAGGGCCCACGGACGCCATGTCTGCGTGGTGTCAGAGATTGTCAGGAGCATAGTTGTCCGGGATACTTCGAACGATGCGCATGCTTATTCCGCGTTGGGGCTTGCTCCTCGCTTTCGGATCGTTGCTCGGCTTTGGGTGTCCTGGCAGCATGGGCGATCCGACTACGACCAGCGATAGTTCCGGCTGCGAGCTGGGCTCGGATGGCTGCGGTTGCCTCGACGGCGGCCTCTGTGATCCTGGCCTGCTCTGTGCGTCAAAACTCTGCGTGCCGAGTTCCGACATGAGCGACGGCAGCACGTCGATGACAGGGAGCACAACTTCCAGCACCGATAGTTCGACAAATTCTTCGTCCGGCTCCGGCGGCGGCGGTTGTACGCCGGCCGATGACTCGATCAATCAAAAGTGTGCAAACACGGAGCTGAGCAAGCCCTATTGCAACCTCGCCGGCAAGTGCGTCGACTGTACTGGTCTCAGCGCCTGCGGCCCGGAGCTGCCGGTCTGCGATGCCGATACTGGCGCCTGCGTGCTCTGTCTGCCAGATGACGCCACGGCCTGCACCGGACAGACGCCGGTCTGTGAAGGCGCGACGAACTCCTGTGTTCCTTGCATCGCCCACGCGGAGTGTGGCATCGGCGCCTGCAACTTCTTCACAGGCGAGTGCCTCGCGGAGGACACGGTGATCTGGGTCGATAGCAGTGACGGTGCGTGCTCGGACTCGGGGGGCAGCGAGAGCGAGCCGTTTTGTTCGCTAAGTGACGCGATGGCCCTGGCTGTCCAGGGCAACGAAGGCGAGGCTGTCATTCGGATCTCCGGCGGTCCCTACACGAACGGGATCGTGATCAAGGCCGGTCATAAGGTCGCAATGATCCACGGTGGGGCGGGCAGTGGCTTCGTCTCGATCAGCGGATCTGGAGTGCCGACGATCGCGGTTGAGCCGGGATCTGTGGCGATCCTCGACGGGCTTTCCATCGTCGACAACGACTCGGATGACGGCCTCTACAGCAACAACGCGCTCCTTTGGATCGACCGCTCGCGGATCGAAAGAAACGCCGGCAAGGGTCTGAGCTCCGAGGTCTCTTCGGTGGTCGCTCGCGGGGTCGTGTTTACGGCGAATCTCGGCGGCGGGATCTCGGCGGCGGGCAAGGGCTCGCTCCTCCTCGAGAACTCCTTCATCACCGAAAACGGCTCGCTGCAGACGACAAACGGCGGGCTCATGGCGGCCGGCGGTGACCTTGATCTGGTCTATACGACGGTGATCGGCAACAAGGCGACGATCGGCTTCGCTGGATCGGTCAACTGTACGGAGATCGCCGTGGCGACGATCCGCAGTTCGGTTCTTGTCAGCGGCGGCAACTCGGTCAACTGCACCGGCGTCTTGATCAAGAACTCGCTCATCGACTTCGCCTCAGAAGAGTCCAGCAATCTGCATATGCAATCGAATGATGCGATGATGTTGTTCTCTCCGTCGATGGAAGGTGTGTACCGGGTCCTGGAGATGGAGGCTGCGGTCGTCGGCGAGTGGAGCGAGGGTGATCCGCTCGTCGATTTCGAGGGGGACGCGAGGCCGGTCGGCCCTGAGTTCGCGGATTATCCCGGCGCCGACGTGCCGTAGATCTCTTTGGGCTCCTCTGGTGAGGACAGTCGAGGGGAGCGAGCACCAGGGTAGGGGGCGAGGGTCCACATCTCGGGGGTCGCTTTGCTCCCCTCCCAGGTGTTTGCCAGGACCGCAGGAGTGGGGAATACTGCGGCGGATCAGGCCCGTCGGGCCGCGACAGAATCTCGGGACCAATAGTGATGATCCGCAGCACCCTTTCTAGCCTTTCCTTACCGCTTAGCCTCGTTCTTGTGGCGTGTGTGGGGGGTAACCCGATGGTTACCGACACCGGAACCAGCACGGATTCGGATACCGACAACACGACGACGATGGGTCCGACGACGACCGGTCCGACGACGACCGGTCTGACGACGATGGGGCCGACGACGATGGGGTCGACGTCGAGCACGACGACCGACGGCACGACCACAGACATGACGACGATGGGCACGACCGAGACGACCGGCGTGACGCCTGACTGCATGGCCGCAGACGGCGAGCCCGATGATGCCTGTGATGCGGGGACTCCCTTCTGCGTCAGCGGTAAGTGTGTCGATTGTGCAGGTGCGAACGGAGATAGCTCCTGCGAGGCTGTCGACGCCGCCAGTCCGGTGTGCAGCGATGGCGCTTGTGTCGAGTGCTCGGCCGACAATGCCTTGGCCTGTTCGGGCACGACCCCGGTTTGCGACGATGCCTCCAGCGCCTGTGTCGGTTGTACCGAGCACGCCCAGTGTGGCGACGTCGCCTGCAACTTCAGCGAGGGCTCCTGTTTCTCCGGCGACAACGTGATCTGGGTGAACAAGGCCGCCGAGGACTGCATGGTCGGTGATGGCACGATGGCAGCGCCCTTCTGCACTGTGGGAGAGGCGTTCCTCAAGGTCGCCGAGGAGGAGAACATCGTGATGCCGTGGACGGTGCGGGTCGCCCCAGGGACCTACATCGAGATCGAGCACCTGACCCCCTCGACCAGCACGATCGCGTTGATCGCTGACGGCGGTACGGTGACGTTGCGCTCGACCCTAGACGGTGCTGCCGGCCTGGCCACGGGGGATGCCTCGACTCTCTATCTCCAGGGCATCACGCTCTCGCTGGCACAGACCAGCGGCCTCAAGTGCTCGGCGTCGTCGGTGTTCATCACCGACACCCGGCTTAGCAACAACTCGCAGCACGGTGTCGAGGCCCTCGACTGCGACACGTTCCACGTGCGCTCGCTGATCACCCAAAACCAAAAGGGTGGCGTCGCCTCCTACGGCGCGGGCATCACCCGCATCGAGAACTCCTTCATCACCGCCAACGGCAACATCGTCTCGGAGTTCGGCGGGGTACGCAGCGCCCAGGCCAACGAGCTCGAGATCGTCGACACGACGCTGATCGGCAACGATGGCGATCAGGCGGCGTCGATCCAGTGCATCGATGCCAACGGCGGCACGATCCGCAACTCGGTGGTGATCGGTCGCACAAACAACCCCTCCGTCGACTGCATGGGCGCGATGGTCTCGTACTCGCTCGTCGATGGCGGCGATATGCAGGGCGAGGCCAACATGATGGCGACCGGCAGCGATGTGAAATCCTGGTTTGAGGACGCCGGCGGCGGAATCTTCCGCGTGCTGGCGATGGTCGACGAGATGGAGTCGCCGATCGCAGGGGTCGCGATGTGGGTTGCTGGCGATCCGAGTACGGATTACGACGGTGATCCGCGCATGGCGAGCGAGGGCTCGATGGAGTTCCCGGGCGCGGACGTGCCGACTCCTTAAAGCACGGAGCGACTCACGAGTCGTAAGAAAAGGGCCTCCGATGGGGGCCCTTTTCTTCGTTGGGTCGACTGACCTGGCTGTCCAGGCGCGGAGCGTTGGTTGAGATCAGGGCACGGATGCGCCGCACTCAAAGCCAGGTATTGCACCGAGAGCGAAGAGTCCTGCGATGAAGAGCGTGAGCGCGAGCGTGAGCGGCAGGAAGCCCGTCGAGGGCAGCTCTTCGTCGTTGGATTTTGCCTTGTCAGCCACGTGCGTCCCCGTACCTCAAACTTGGACCCTAGCACTTAGGGCCTTCTTGGGGCAAGAACGTGGCCCGCGCTTTGGACGCCGTTCTACATAGGCGCAGGCTTGAGATCCGCGGCACATCGGTTTACCAGACGTAACCTTGATTCACTGGGAATCGTCTACCATGCGACGAAAGTCAGCACGAACTCCCGAGCCCATGTCAGATATGCAGAATTCTTCGTACGACGTTGCGCAAGATGAGGCTTCCGGTTTTTCCGAATGGCTCCGCTCTTGGACCCTCGACTTTCACAACCGGACGGTGCTCTTTCGCGTTGGCAACTGGATCTTCACGACCTACGCCTTCCTCGCCGGCGCCGCCTTTGCGGCTGGTTTTGCGGTCGTGCTCTGGCATGCGTCGATGGCTGGCCTTGACCCCACACAGGTCGGCAAGGTCTATCTCTTCATCGTCGCGCCCGCAGTGCTCATCGGTCTCCGTTCCTTCAGCATCCTGCTCGAATGGCGCGAACTCTTTAAGCGACCGCTGGCGGTCCTGATAAAGCCCGGCTACATGCTGCACGGTGGCATCGCCGGGGCGATCGTCGCGATCTTCGCGATCTCAGATATCTACGCCTGGCCGCTGCTGCTGCTGCTCGACGGTGCCGCCCTGGCGCAGCCCCTGGGTGAGGCCATCGCTCGCCTGGGTTGCTACGTTTATGGCTGTTGCTGGGGCCGACCGACGTCGAGTCGCTTCGGCGTCCGCTACACCAGCAAAGAGTCCAAGGTGATCCGCTGCGCGCCGCACCTGCACAACGTCAAGATCCACCCCGCTCAGCTCTACGCGCTGGCCGCGTACCTGGTGCTCTTCCTGATCTTCGTCGCAGTGCTGCCGGTATTGCCCTACTACGGGGCGCTCGCCGGGGTCTATTGCATCGTGCACTCGCTCATCCGTGTCAGCCTCGAGTTCTTCCGCCAGGACGATCGCGGCAAGCTTTGGGGCAAGCTGACGCACACAAACCTCTACTCGTTGCTGATGATCGCTGGCGGTATCGCCATGCTCGTCTACGGCAGCCAGTACAGCGCGCGTACCCCTCTCGACGTCTCGCACGGTTTCTTCGACATCCTCGGCAACGGTTCGCTCGTTGGCTGGATCGCCGCGTACGGCCTGATCTTTGGCTGCGCGTACGGGGTTCACTATCGCAAGGTCGGCTCGTGGATCCAGCATCCGAGCGGTGGCATGAAGCCCAATGTCGACGAACTCAGCATGGGTGCGGTCGCGCGTATGGAGGGCACCTGCTGCGACCATGACGACGGCGATCATCGCCACCACTGATCGTCCGCTCTGCGATCTTGAGACGCCGGTCCCGATGGGGTCGGCGTCTTTTTTGTCGTTGGTTTGGGTCGTAAACCAGTGAGCAGCACCGCGCTCCGATCGCGATGGGGCACAGATCGAGGGCCCCAGGCTTTCGAGTGGCGGCGCCATCCGCTATAACCCGCGACCGTGAGCTTGGTCGTCTTCGAGCACGTCTGCCTGGGTTTCGGTGACAAAGTCATCGTCGAGGATCTTGGCCTGCGCCTTGGGGAGGGCGATCGAATCGGCCTCGTCGGGCCTAATGGTTCGGGCAAGAGTTCGTTGCTGCGAATGCTCGCGGGCGAACAGATTCCGGATAAGGGAGACCTGCGCTTTGCCCGGGGTGTGCGTGTCGGTTATCTCGCCCAGGACATCGCACCGGTCTCTGGCATCGGACTTCTCGATTACGTGGTCTCTTCGGTGCCCGGTCGCTCCGAGCTCGACGCTTCGGTCAATGCTGCGGAGGCGGAGCTCTTAGACGCCCAAGAGGGTGCTGAAGCCCGGGGCGAAGAGGTCGACGAGGAGACCGTGATGGCCCTCGCGATCCGCCTAGCCGAGCTGCACGAAGAACTCCTGCACTTCGAGACCCACTACACGCCGCACGAGGCCCAGCGGATCCTCGCGGGACTCGGTTTTTGCTCTGACGACGGCACCCGTGACCTCAGCGAATTTAGCGGCGGCTGGCGGATGCGTGCGGTGCTCGCGGCCTTGCTTTTCCAGCGCCCTGATCTGCTGCTCCTCGACGAGCCGACCAACCATCTCGACATGCCCTCGGTTGCGTGGTTTTCGGCGTTTCTTCGCCGCTACCGTCGCGCCTTTATTTTGGTCTGTCACGACCGCGAATTTCTCAACGAACAGATCACCAAGGTCGTCTCGTTTGAGCCCGAGGGTGTCCGTTTTTATACCGGTGATTACGAGTCGTACCGGCGACAGCGCAGCGAGGAGGCCACCGTTCTCGAGAACAAGGTGCGCAACCTCCAACGCGAGCGTGAGCAGGCGGAGCGTTTCATCGAACGCTTTCGGTCGAAGGCGAGCAAGGCCAAGGCGGTGCAGAGCCGGGTCAAGGCGCTCGAGCGCATGGGCAAGGTCGAGACCCTGGCGACCCGGCAGGTGATGCGCTTTCGCTTTCCTCCCTGTGAGCGCGCGGGCGACATCGTCGCGCAGATCCAGGGCCTCTCGAAGGCCTACGAAGACAACGTCGTGCTCGGCAGCGTGGACCTGACGATTCGGCGCGGCGAGAAGATCGGCATCATCGGTGTCAACGGGGCTGGCAAGACGACCCTGCTCAAGCTCATCGCCGGCGAACTTCCGGCGGATAGCGGCGACATTCGGCCGGGCAACAAGGTCAAGCTCGGCTACTTCGCCCAGCACCACGCCGAGATGCTGAGCCGCGAACGCACGGTCTTTGAGGAGGTCGCGAGTGTCGATCCAGCGTCTGGCCAGACCCGGGTGCGTTCGCTGCTGGGTTCCTTTCTTTTCCAGGGCGATGACGTCGACAAATCGATCGGTGTGCTCTCGGGCGGCGAACGGGCTCGGGTCGCGCTCTCCAAGCTGCTTTTAAAGCCAGGTAACTTCCTTCTCCTCGATGAGCCGACCAACCACCTTGATCTAGAGTCCAGCGAGAGTTTGGCCGAGGCGCTCGCTAGTTTCGACGGCACCCTGCTCTTTGTCAGCCACAACCGGGCGTTTGTGCGGGCCCTGGCCACTCGGATCTGGGATGTTCACGATGGCCAAGTCGAGGTCTATCCGGGCACGCTGGACGAGTACATGGATCACCATCGTCGCCTGCTCGAGGAGGTCTCCGAAGGCGCTCCGTCGCGAAAAAAAAAGGGCGAGCCGCGGCGGGCTCAGGGCACGACCCGCGGCGACTCGAAGGCCCGGGGCAAGGGTCAGGGCAAGGGCCAGGGCCAGGGCAAAGGGCAGGGCGGAGCAGATGGAGGCACTGGGCGTTCCCCTGAGGCACAGGAGAGCCGCGGCAATGCCAAGGAGCGGCGGCGGCGTGAGGCGGAGGCGAGGCGAGCTCGAGACCGCCTTGTGGGGCCGCTCAAGAAGCGTGTTGCGAAAATGGAGTCCGTGATCGCGGAGCTCGAGGAGAGACAGCAGCAGTGCTCTGCGTTACTCGCGGATCCTGCGACCTACGAGGACGAAAAACGGCGCAGTGAGCTCATCGACACCTACCAGCGTGATGCCCAGGAGCTGGAGGAGCAGACAGGTGCTTGGGAGATCGCGATTGCGGAGCTCGAGGACTTGATGGCCGCTGCCGAGCTTTCTGGTTGAAAGCGCCCGGTTGACACGACACAGTGCCGACCATGTTCAGGGGAAATTGTCGTCGGGCTGGGCGCATGGCCGCCATTTTGCCAAGGGCTCGTCATCTCGTCGGTGGTCTCTCGCTCGGAGGGCTCGGGGGGCTCGCACTCGCGTTTGTCTGCGCCTGTGGTGGCAATTACTCCGCAAACGAGCCGGCCGACGACATCAACGACGCCTGCTGCAAGGTCGCGAACGATGACATGACCAAGTTCGCTGGTTGTCGACCGACGGGGCGCTGCGCAAAGGACGAGCCCATCTGGATGCGGGGCTATATCAAGTGCACCGCGGTCGAAGAGGAGCGCTGCGCGGGCGGTCGTTGCTGCGAGTACCGACCGATGTACGGGTCGCCAGATTCGGTGCTGCATTGGGACGACAGCAGCGGCGAGGAGCAGGACTCTGAGGGCACAAAGCCCGATACGCAGCCCGATACGCAGCCCGATACGCAGCCCGAT
>CAYYUP010000009.1:104790-121990 GCA_964474905.1 uncultured Nannocystis sp.
AGCCCGATACGCAGCCCGATACGCAGCCCGATACGCAGCCCGATGAGCCGCAGATTGCACCGGAGGTCTCTCCTGCACCCGCGGAGGTCTCAGCTTTGCCGAGCGAAGCTTTGCCGAGCGAAGCGATGCCGAGCGAAGCTTTGCCGAGCAAAGCGGCGCCCTCCAAGAAGCCCTAGTTCGCTGCGCAGCTGCACTCGGGAGCAGTCGATCTACGAGGTGCTGAGCGGCGCATGCTCGAGGTAAAGCAGGATTCGCGTCGGTCTGGAGCCGAGCTCTGCGAGTGTCTTCTCGGCGGCGAACTCCTCGGCGATCGCATTGCGCACACACTCAGCGCCCGTCGACGCCGGCTGCAGGGCTACTTCGGTGGGGACCTTGCCCCGGAGCGTGAACTCGATCGTCAGGGCGCCGGGCTTGGCGAAGGCAGGATCGTCCTTGCAACGCTCACCTAGGCGGTAGACCACGTTGGGCATCGAGGGCATCAGCGCCTCTGCTGCTGCGGCGGGATCGCTGCCGAAGTTGTTTTGGGTGAAGAGGGTCAGCCCGGGAGGCACGTTCCACTGGTGGGTGAGCTCGATCGCGGGTTTTGGGGTCGTCTGCTCGGTACCTTGGCACCCGCAAAGGGGGAGCAAAAAGGCGAGCAGGCAGGTGAACAGAGGCATTGAGGGGGCGTTGGAGCGCATGGTCGACCGATCGCGGCAGCCTGAATTAGCTCACCCCAGAGTGACCTTGTGGGGTCAAACCGGGGTGAGTACCGCGACAACGCCGAAGCGAGCGCGGAGGGTCCATCGTGTGGACGTGTGGACTACGGCTTGCCCTTGACCTCGACGCAGGTCATCGAGCCGGAGGCGGGGGCACACTCGTAGATCTTACGGAGAGCGCCGAAGAGGAAGGCGTCGTTGCGAGCGATGTAGAGCTTGCCCTCGTGCGAGGTGATGGCTCCGTAGGTGCAGCCGACGGAGGAGACGGCGACAACAGCGATGAACATTCCGGTGAGTAGACGGCGCATGGATAGCTCCTGGAGATTCTTTGGTGATGTGTAGCCGAGAGCTGAATTGCTCTTCGGGAACGGCGGGACAATGCCGATGTTTGTTCCCCGCTGTCAAGCTGTTCTGGCGACACGCGGAGTCCGAAATTGATGGTTCTGTGAAATAGAAACCAAAAATGGATGCGAAGTAAGACTGAACGCGGGGGTTAAGAACTGCTTGGTCGTTTTGTGACCCTTGAGACAGGAGCAGTCTTACTGCAGCGGTGTGAGTGATCACGGCCTTGGCCTGTGACAGCTCGTCTCACTTCAAGCGCGCGAGCTGAGTGGTCGCGTCACGGGCATAGCGGCCCTTTGGAGCGAGATTTAGGTAGGTCTCGTAGGCGTTGATGGCCTCGACGTCGTTCTTGTCGTTTTGGTGGAGCACGCCAAGGGTCAGCCAGCAATCCGCCTGCGAGGCCGCGAGTTCGACGCACTTGGACGCCGCGACCATCGACGCTTTGAGATCACCGCGCTCGAGATGGAGCTGGGCCTGGAGCATCAGGAGATCGGGATGGTTTGGCTGTTTTGGGGCGAGTTCATCGAGGATCGACTTGAGAGCCTTGAGCCGGTGCTTGTCGTAGGCGGTGCGTGCCTCGGCGATCTTGGCGTCGAACTCAGGATCTGCGACCGGGGGGGGCGGGGTCGCCTTGGCGGCGGCCACTTCGGCGGCGGCTTTTTTTGTGGCGACCTCCTTTGCGGCGGCCTCCTCGGCCTTGGCGAGAGCGTTGTCGGCGGCTTCTTGTGCCGCAGGGATCGCGCTGCTCTCTGTGGCGCCATCGCCGAAGCCGCGAAGAGCTAGGAGCACGACGATGATGATGAGAGCGAGGCCGCCGATCGCGGGGCCGGTGGGGATCGAACGCGAAGGCGAGAGCGGAGCGAAGGGATCGCCGTCGATCATCGAGTCGCTCGAGGGATCGTCGACGAAGGAATCGCCACCGCCGAAGAAAGACTTCTCAAATGCCGTCGCCGCGCTGGCCTCGGCGGGAGAGCTGCGTCGGCTGGCAGAGCTGGAAGAGCCGGACGATCGGCTGGGTGAGCTGGAGCTGGAGTCGCGGACGGGCGAGTCGCCAACGCCTGAAGAAGAAGGATGCAGCGGTGCGAGAGCAGGCGGAAAGGTCACGTGGCCTCGCGTTGGGCGACGTTCTTGGTCGTCCTCATCTGCACGCGGCGTTGTCAGGAGCGCCTGGAGCGAGGCCTGCACGGATCGTTGATCACGCGGTGGGGCTCTGCGGGGGTCCTGCAGAGAGTCGTGGGGGCGGCGAGTACCTCCCTGGTAATCGCCGGAGGCGTGCACGTGGCGAGGCTCGGGCCGGTTAGATGCGGGTGCGTAGCCGGGCTCGTCGCGGGGATGTGTGTAGTGGGGTTCGTCGCGTGCAGTAGCACGGGGGTGCGGGCTGCGGGCCGGGGGCCGTGCGACAGGGGACGCGTCGTAGTTGGGATAGGGCTCGCCGGAGGACGAGGGCGGACGGGCGATCGGTCGCCCACCCTCGTCGATCGGGCTCGGGGGATCGCGGAGCTGAGCGGCTTCAGTCTCGTGCATGTGCGGCGCACCGAGCGAGCCTTCGCGGAGCGTGTCCTCTGGGGGATGCTCGGCCACGGGTGGCGGCTTTTCGGCGCGCAGAGAGGCCTCGTGAGCTGCCAGATCGGCGGCCGAGATCTGGCCGTAGGGAATCGTATCGTGGAGCGGATCGCGGAGCGGCAAACCGCTGATCGACCACGGCGGTCGCTTGCTCGGGTCGAGCCACTCCCTGCAATAGCGACACTTCGCAGCCACGTCTTGGATCGACTCAGCGCAGTAGGGGCAGGCCTTCACGCGGCAAACATTAGCACAGCGTACATGCGCCGCTGCCGGGCGTAGCGGCGCTCGAAGGGGTATTGGGGTGCGGTCGAGGCCGCGCCTGGGTAGGTCGTGAGCCGTGCACTCGGCGGCCCCTCGCGCCTGGCAGTGTCGCCAACTCATAAGGTATAGCTCGCGCCAATGGACGGCCGTAACGACGCGATCGAACTGCGCGCGGGGCATCGACTTGCCGGCTATCTCGGGGCTCCGCCGGCGTGTCTTCGCCTCGCAGATCTGCCGACCCCGGTCGAGCGTGCGGCCTGGCTTGGCCGCGGAGATGTCGAGGTTTGGGTCAAGCGCGACGACATGAGCTCCACTGTCTACGGCGGCGGCAAGGTGCGAAAGCTCGAGTGGTTGCTCGCCAATCCGCCCTTTGACGGCGACCAGCCGATCCTGAGTATCGGCGGCATCGGCTCTCACCATCTGGTCGCGCTCGCGCTTTTTCTTCGCCAGCTCGACCGGCGTCTCCACGCCTTGACCTTTGATCAGGTGGTCACGCCCCATGTCGAAGCGAACCTTGCGACCCTGATCTCGCAGGGCGCCGAGCTTTGGGACGTGCAAACCCGGGTCGCCTTGCCGGTCGCGTGGATGGCCTACCACCTGTGGAGGCGGCCGAAAGAGCGGGGCATCTCGATGGCACCCGGTGCCTCCAACGGCCTCGGGGGCCTCGGTTTTGTCGCCGCGGGTGTCGAAGTGGCCGCCCAGATCGACCGCGGAGAGCTGCCGAAACCGGCGACGGTCTACATCACCGGCGGCTCTGCGGGATCCTCTGCCGGCCTCGCACTGGGCCTCGCGCTAGCCGGGGTCGGTTGCCACATTCGGATCGTCTCGGCTGTCGAGCGTTGGTCGTTTAATCGCCTCCTCTTTCGGCGGATGCTCGCTCAAGTGGCGGCGACCCTCGCGATCCACGGCCTGGATCCGGCACGGCTGCGCGGGGGTGTTCGAGGTCTGCTGGCCGACGCCGGTGTCACCTGGTCGATCGACCATGCTCATGTCGGCGGTGGCTATGCGGTGCCGACGGCCGAAGGCCGGGCTGCGATCGCGCATGCAGCGGACCACGGGCTCCATCTCGAGACCACCTACACCGGCAAGTGTTTCGCCGGGCTCCAAGCGGATCTTAAACGGGGCGGGGTCGTGGGGCCGGTACTCCTGTGGAATACGCACGGGTCGAACGACCTCCGGCGTTGCATCAACCTGGGTTGGCGGGCGCGTTTGCCCGCGGGGCTCAACCGTCGACTGGAAGCGCTCCGCGAGGACCCCAGGCTGCGGGCGTGAGTTGACCCCGGCCCCCCTTGCACCGCTCGCAAAGCTGAGTAAGGTCCGCCGACCATGTTTAAGCTGAGCCTGGACCCACCGGAGGCGTCGCCGCGGCTCGCCGTGATTACGATCGATCGCGAGGGCGAGAAGGTCAATTCGATCGCCCCAGAGCTCTTCCCTGAGATCGAAACGATCCTTGCGGAGGTCGAGGCGACCCCTGGGATCGCGGCGATCATCCTGATCTCGGGGAAGCGGGACTCGTTTGTCGCGGGCGCGGACATCGAGGTCTTTGCCCGGGCCGAAAAACGCGAGGAGATCGAAACTTTCTCCCGCGATGGTCATCGAATCCTCAGCAAGATGGCCGCCTCACCGATCCCGATCGTCGCGGCTATCCACGGCGCCTGTCTGGGCGCGGGTCTTGAGCTCACGCTGTCCTGCACCTACCGGATCTGCACCGACTCCCCAAAGACGATTCTCGGCCTACCAGAGGTCATGTTGGGGCTCTTCCCGGCGGGCGGAGGTACCAGTCGATTGCCGCGCATGATCGGCCTTCGCGAGACCCTCGACATCATCCTTACGGGTCGTAACGTGCGGCCGCGTCGGGCGAAAAAACTGGGTTTGGTCGACGAGGTCGTGCCGGTTGAGGCGCTGATGGGGCGGGCGCGAGCGGCCGCAAAGGCGCTCAGCCGTGGCGACTTAAAGCCCGAGCATGAGCCCAAGCAGGACGCCACCAGGTTGATGCTCGAGGGCAATCCGCTCGGTCGCAGGGTGGTGCTCAGGCAGGCGCGTAAGACCGTCGAGCGCAAGACCAAGGGGCTCTATCCGGCGCCACTGGTGGCGATCGATCTCATCGGTCGCGGGCTAGAGCTGCCCCTAGAGGAGGCGCTCGCGTTGGAGCCTTCGGCGTTCGCAGAACTCGCTGTCGGCGAGGTCTCACGCTCGCTGGTGTCGCTCTTTCGCCGCTCCAACGCGCTCAAGCGCCAGGAGATCAAGGGCGCCGACGGTGCGGTGCTCGAGGGCGCCAAGACGGCTCGTCTCGGCCTCGTCGGCGGTGGTTTTATGGGTGCTGATATCGCGGTCGTCGCCGCCGAAAAGGGCATCGAAACCCGAATCCGCGACATCGCCGGCGAGCCGCTCGGGCGCGCGCTTGGCCACGTCGATGCCTACTTTAAGCGGCGCTCGCGGAGCATCGGTGCGGCCAACGTTTTTAAGGCGAAGGCGCGGGTCTCCGGTGGGCTCAGCCTTCGCGGCTACGAGACGATGGACCTGATCATCGAAGCGGTGCCCGAGAACCTCGCCCTCAAGAAAAAAGTCTTCGCCGAGCTCGAGTCGTTGGTACCGGAGAGCACGATCCTGGCCTCCAATACCTCGGCCCTGCCGCTGACGCAGATCGGCGCCGATCTCGAGCACAGGGGCCGCTTTGTCGGTCTGCACTTCTTCTCGCCGGTGCCCAAGATGCCGCTGCTCGAGATCATCAAGACCGAGTGGACTTCGGCCGAGACGCTGGCGGCGAGCCTCCGCTTCGCCACCCAGATCGGCAAAACGCCGATCATCGTCAAAGACGGCCCGGGTTTCTACACCACCCGGGTTCTCGGCTTTTATCTGATGGCTGCCCTCGAGATGGTGCAGGCCGGTCATACGATCGAAGAGATCGACAGTGGTGCCCGCAAGGTGGGCTGGCCTGTCGGTCCAATTACCCTGCTCGACGAGGTCGGGATCGATGTCGGCGCCAAAGTGGCAAAAACCCTAAGCGCCGCCTTCCCTGGGCGGATCTCGGTGCCGGATACCGTCGACGTTTTCCTCGCCGAGGAGCGGCTGGGCCGCAAGAGCGGCCGCGGTTTTTACGTGTACCCAGAGGCCTCGGGCGGCAAGGGCAAGCGGAGCAAGAAAAAGGGCAAGAAAGAGGTCGACCCCGGGGTCTACGACTTCTTCAAGGGGCGGGCATCGATCAGCGGCGCGCGGCCGCATGCCGAAGAACTCGGCGAGCGTCTCACCTTGATCTGCGCGATGGAGGCGGTTCGCTGTCTCGAGGAGGGCATCCTCGCGGACCCGGACGATGGTGATATCGGCGCGGTCTTTGGCTTCGGCTACCCGCCGATGCGCGGCGGGCCCTTCCGTCACATCGATACGATCGGCGCGGCGGCGATCCACGACCGGGTGCTGGCTCTCCAGGGCGAGCACGGCGAGGCCTATGCCGCGCCGGAGCTGCTCGTCGAGCTGGCCAAGGATCGTCTGACCTTCGCCTCTCTCAAGTAAAAAAAATCAAAAGCAAGCAGCAGGAACGAGACTAGCCATGCAATCCCGTAATGTTCGCAATGTTCGCAATGTCGCCATCGTCGCTGGGGCCCGTACGCCCTTCTGCCGAGCGGGCGGCGTCTTTCTTCGTCGCTCTGCGGTCGAGCTTGGGGCGGTCGCCGCTCGCGAAGCTGTGCTCGCCCTGGGGATCCGTCCAGAGCGCCTTGACCAGGTGATCTTTGGCATCGTGTCGGCACCCGTTGGGGCCCCCAACATCGCTCGCGAGATCGTTTTCCAGGCCGCGTTTCCAACTTCGATTCCGGCCTATACGCTCTCGCTTGCATGTGTCTCCGCCAACCAGGCGGTGACCAATGCCGCCGATCAGATCGCGCTAGGCAAGGCCGATGTCGTGCTCGCTGGCGGTGCGGAGGTGCTCTCCGACGTGCCGATTCTCTACGGTCGGCGCTTTCGCGACGCGCTCTTTAAGGCGTCCAGGGCGAAGACTCCGCTCGCTCAGCTCAAGGCGTTCTCTAAGGTTCGTCCTCAGGATCTCGCACCGGTCGCGCCGGCGATCGCCGAGCCGTCGACGGGCGAGACGATGGGCGAGGCCGCCGAGAAGATGGCCAAGGACTTCGGGGTTCGTCGCGACCAGCAGGACGCCTTCGCCGGACGTTCGCATCAGCGGGCGCTCGCGGCCTGGGAGGCCGGCAAGTTTGAGGGCCGGGTCGCCGCTGTGGCTGCGCCGCGGGGATCGGGCCTCCAGGTCGTCGAGCGCGACGATCACCCGCGTGCTGACTCGACGCCCGAGAAGCTCGCCAAGCTCCGCCCGGTCTTTGATCGCCGGACAGGTTCGGTCACCGCTGGCAATTCATCGCCGCTCACCGACGGCGCATCGGCGGTAATCCTCGCTGCCGAAGAGGTCGCGCGCGCCGAGGGCTGGCCGATCCTCGGGCTCCTGCGGGACTACGAATACTCTGCGGTCGATCCCTTTGAGCACCTGCTGATGGGGCCGGTCGCTGCAGTCGCCGAGCTGACCGAGCGCAACAAGCTCGGTCTGGGTGAGTTCGGCGTCGTCGAGATGCACGAGGCCTTCGCTGCGCAGATCATGGCCAATATTCACGGCCTCGGCTCGGCGGCCTACTGCCAAGAAAAACTCGGTCGCAGTCGAGCCGTCGGCGAGCTCGACCCTGAGTTTGTCAACCAGTGGGGCGGCTCGATCAGCTTGGGTCATCCCTTTGGCGCCACCGGTGGCCGCCTGATCATGATGCTGCTCGACCAGATGGCCGAGAAGGACGCGCACTTTGGGCTGATCTCGGCTTGCGCCGCCGGGGCGATGGGCTCGGCGATGATCTTTGAGCGGGTCTAGGGGCGGCCCTCACGACTCGCGGCAAGAGACAGGAGCAAGGGCTTTGAACGGACGAGAGATCGCCGATTCAAAGCCCTTGGTCGTTGAGGCCTAGGCTGGGTGTTGCGCACCTTTAGAGTAGGATCAGCACGATGCTCCTCGTTCGCCGCCGCCTGCTGCTTGCGTTTCTGGCCCTCGGCGGCTGTCCGACGGCCGCCCGTAAGAGGCCTGCTCCAAGGGACAGGAAAACCGAGTCCGATGCGCAACCAGCAGAGGGGCTCGATGAACGCTCATCCGCAGGCCCTGGCGTCTCAGAGAATGATCCCGAGATCGATCTCTGGTTTGGCGGCGATCTTCATCTCGGCGACCTCGGTCCCGAGGTGCTAGCGCCGTTAAGCACGATTGTACCGGCGCATGGCACCGGCGTTCTCAACCTCGAGGGACCGATCGCTGCATCGACAGCGGAGGAGCAATTTTTACCCGGCGATGTACCTGTCTTAAGGAACAGTGAGTCTGTTCCGGCGGTGCTCCGCGATCTCGGGGTCGGGGTTGTCGGCGTCGCCAATAACCACGCTGACGATCACGGGGAGGCCGGGCGGGGGGCGACGATCAGCCTGTTGCGGGCGGCGGATCTGGCGGTCGCTGGCGGAGATGCTGGGGTCGCTAGGATTGAGCGCGAGGGCATTCACCTGGCGATTACGGCCCACTATCTGCGCCCTGGGCAGAGGCCTGAATTTGCCGCCGAACTCCGAGAGGCGCGGACGCGGGCGGATCATTTGATCGCGACCTTTCATGTCGACGGGCCGCCCTCGTACCTTCCCTCATCCGAGTTGCGGGCGGCGGTTGAGGTCGCGATCGCGGCCTCTGCATCGCTGATCATCGCCCACGGGAGTCATGCGCTCGCTCGTCTCGAGCGCCGCGATGGTTCGGTGATCGCTTGGGGCTTGGGCAACCTCGCCTTCGCCTGCCATTGCACCGACGAAATCGACGCGGCGCTGCTGCGTGTTCGCCTGCGCAGGGACGCGGTGACGCTGGTTGAGTGGATCCCGATCGCGGCGGGTATCGAAGGCGCAGCTGTGGCTCCGCACCCAGAGCCGGCGCTGCTCATCGATCTCTTGGCTTCGCTCGGGAGTTCGCCCGGGCAGCGAGTTGGCAGCCGTTACCGTCTCGATCTCTAGTTTGCATGTCGTGCGCCCGCACGGGGCGCGGAGGGGTCATCAAGCCCCGTAAAGCCAGCCCTCTTCCATCCGATGACCCCAGTCGGAGATCGGCCCGCCGAGTTCCTTCTCGAGGCTCTTGACGATGCGGATGTTCTTGCGGTCGATCGAGGTGAGCAGCTTGCCGCTGAAGTCCGGGTTTGGTTCGTACCAAGCCTTGTCTTCGAAGGTCATCTGCAGCAGCCCGGAGTTGAAGATACGGCCGCGGCGGGCGTACACCGTGTTGCGCAGGATTCGGAGGTCGCGCAGTGAAAAGTCGCCGAGGTCGGCGACGCTCAAGAGTTCGTCGAGGCGTTCGGGCTCCTCTAAGGGCGAGGGACGCTCTTCGATCATCGAGCCCCCCTGCCACTCGCCCAGGCGTGCGGCGATCAGCTGGAATTCGATGGTATCGAGGCGCGAGGAGGTGCCTGCGAGCATTTTTTCGTTGAGCGCGTTGCGCTGCTCACGGAGCGTTGCCGGGGTGATCGCGTTGCCAAAGTCGACGATGCGTTCGGCGTTATGCAGGTCCACCTCGCCGAGCGTGCTGGCGTCGACGTCGTCCATCGGCTGGTACCAAGGTTGGGCGCTGAAGTACTGACGCAGCCATTGCTTGCGGAATTTTTGGCCGATCCTGGCGTAGATCGTGTTGCGCATCAGGTCGAGCTCGCGCAGCGAACGGTCCTTGAGATCATCGTCCGTGAGCGCTCGCTCGTAGTAGAGCGGCCGGCTGGGCTCGGGCTTGGCGGACTCGGGCTCGACGGATTTGGGGTGCTCGGGTGTTGGCGGCTCGGACTCGCTGAGAGCACCCGGTTTTTGATTCGCGACCAGAGGTTTGTCGGCGGTTTGGCTTTTGCCAGCAGGGCTTGCCGCCCGTTCGCCGCTCCTGGACGACTCGGGGCTCTGGCAGGCGATCGTGAGGGCTGCAAGGAGCAGAGGGAGGGCGCGTTGGACGACCATGGGGGATTCTACAGTCGCCCCGCGGATGGTTGAGTAAAGGTTTGAGGCCTGGGAGGACGGGCTCAAGAAGGCAGAAAACGAGCGCCTTACGTTGTTTTGAGCATCGGAGGGGCGAGATTTGTCCTGTCCTTGTGAGCCGTAGCGGTCGCGCGCTAATCTACCCGGGCTTGCGGACCTGCCAAGGCAATGGACGCGCCTCGCTCGGGCGGGGCATCGCGAGGATCCTCCAACCCGGGGTGGGCGTGGCCGCGCTCAGTCTGAGCGCCTGTCTCTTGGGGGGCGAGGCTGCGGGGCCGGGCTCGGACGCGCCCAAGGCGACGGCGATCGCATCGGTCGAGGTCCGCTCTGGAAGTTGTGGGCACGACGGCGAAGAGGGCCGCGGCTTTGCGTTTAGGGGCGAGCCCTTCGCGGTCTACGTCGGCGTTCATGCCGAGGTGCCGGTATCGTCGCGGATCCTCCGGATCTCTACCGGCATCGACGACCACGGTATTCGCGATCGCATCGTCACCTTCGACGGCTCGGATGTTGGGGAGTTCACGGCTTGCGTCGATGGTTTTGCCGTCGACTGGCCGCAGGAGGCGACGCTGCGGGTCGAACTCTTTGAGGCGAGCACCTGGGTGCAGACCCGCGAAGAAGGCTTTGCGGTGGTGCCCCGCGATCACATCGATACTGTTGTGTACCCGCGCTTCGCCCATCCGATCCGTCGCTACGGCACGCCGATCCGCCGCGGTGATTTCCTTCGGATCGAGGCCAGCTTTTACGTCGCCAACGGCACCGCCGAGACCAAAGAGTTTGACGGGGTGATCAGCGGCATGGTGCACGACGGCAGCCGAGCGCAGAGCTGGGCGATCCGCCTCGAGAAGCCGATCGAGGTCGGGCCCTACCAGATCTCAGAGGTTCGCGATTTTCATCTCTCTTATCCGCTGAGCTCCGGGCTCGGCCAGCGTCTCTATCGTGAGTCGCTCAGCATGTTGGTGTCGGCGCTTCGCGGCTCGCAGCCATCACCAGGCACCGAAACCAGGACCCTCGAGTGGGCGACCTTGCCGAGCATCGCCGTCGACGTTGTTTTTATCGGCGAGTTCACACCGCAGAAGCGGAACCGGGCGGCGATGGCCGTGATCGACGGCGCCAGCGGGTACCTCGAGAGCGCCGGCCTTACAGTCAATCGCACCCTTAGCCGTCACTACAGCGCCCAGGAACTCGGGATGAGCGACGTCGCGATCGAGGCCTTTACCCGGGTCGATGACGACGAGGAGGTCGCTGCCCTGGCTGCGTTCCAGCCCGCAAAGTCGATCGAGCGCTTGACGATCTTTGTCGTCGAGGACATGTGGACACCGCGCGGCGATCGGGGAGCCTATCGCGGCGGTTATGGCCATCCTACAGATCCCAAAACGCCCTTTCGTTCACCGGTTCTCGAGATGCCGGTCGACCTGGGGGATAGCGGCTATCACAGCGGCTTCCAGGCCTTCGCTCAGATCGCCGCCCAGCGGATCGCCGAGGCACTCGGCGGGCTCGTGGAGGTCGACCATACGGAGTGCAAGGACATCAATCCGTTTCTCTCGGGCAACGCTTTTAACCTGATGTCGGCGGCCTCGGGGGCTTACTCCTGGGTGCTCAGCCCCTGTCAGCGCAAGCGTCTGAACAACCTGCCGTCGCTCTACGTGTTCTGAGCTTCGCAGGTCGTTTTGTCTTAGGCCTCTTCGGTCGCCTCCCGACGGGCTTCGAGTTCCTCCCAGCGGTTGAAGAGGGCCTCCGCGTCGGTGCGCGCAGTCTCCAATTCTCGCTGGAGCGCGGCGACGTCGGTGCTCTTGCATTGGTAGGTCGTCGGGTCGCCGAGTCGCTCGCAGAGCGAGCTCACTGCAGCTTCGGCGGTGTCGATCGCCGCCGGTAATTTTTCGAGCTCTAGGCGCTCGCCGTAGGTGAGGCGGCGCGGACCTTGGCCCTTGCTCTTGCCCTTGCCTTTGCCCTTGCCTTTGCCCTTGCCTTTGCCCTTGTCTTTGCCCTTGTCCGGGTCCTTGTCTGTGTTTAGAGCCGAGGTCGCCTCGCTCTTGGCCGCTGCGATCGCCTGTGCTTTGAGGGTCAGGTAGGTGCTGTAGTTGCCCTGGTAGAGCACGACCTGGCCGTCGCCTTCGAAGGTGAGGATCGATGTCGCCACCCGGTCGAGGAACCAGCGGTCATGGGTCACGATCAGAGCGGTGCCCCCGAAGTCGATGAGCATCTCCTCGACCGCACCGAGGGTGGCGATGTCCAGGTCGTTGGTCGGCTCGTCGAGCAGCACCAGGCTCGCGCTCTGTTGCAGCATGCGGGCGAGGGCGACCCGGGCCCGCTCACCGCCCGAGAGCGACGCGATTTTTTGCATCGCCGCGTGGCCGTCGAAGAGGAAGCGTTCGAGATAGGCGGAGACGTCGAGGGTCTGGTCGCCGATGGTCACGCTGCGACGATCCCCGGCGATCGACTCGCGTACGGTGTCGTGCTCGTCGAGGCCAGAGCGGTTCTGGTCGAGATAGGCGACCTGTTGTGCGCGGCCGAGAACCACCTCGCCTGCGGCTGCCGGATGCTCGCCGAGGATCGTGCGCAGCAGGGTCGTTTTGCCGCAGCCGTTGGGTCCGAGGATGCCGATGCGCTCGCCCTGGCGCAGGGCCAAGGTGAGCCCGTCGATCAGGCGAGCGCCGCCTTGCTCGAGGTTGAGGTTGCGAAATTCGACGACCGTTTTGCCCCCCCGAGTGCCGCTGATCGCCATGGATACCGAGCGATCGACGGGCGGCGGTCCTTCGGCGAGGGCGCCTTCGGCCCGCTGGATCCTCGCCTTTTGTTTAGTGCCGCGGGCCTTGGGCTGGCGGCGCAGCCACTCGAGTTCGCGGGCGATGAAGCGCTGGCGGTTGGTCTCGGTGCGCTTGGCATGAGCTTGACGCTCGGCGTGCGCGGCGAGGTAGGCCTCAAAGCCGCCGTCGTACGAGAAGACTTGGCCGTGTTCGATTTCCATCGTGCGATCGACGAGGCGGTCGAGGAAGTAGCGATCGTGAGTGATGAGCAGCAACGCGCCGCGGAAGCTGTCGGCGAGGTAGCGCTCGAGCCACTCGATGGTGGCGACGTCGAGGTGGTTGGTCGGCTCGTCGAGAATTGCGAGGTCGGGGGCGGAGACCAGAAGGCGGGCGAGGGCGACCCGTCGACGCTCGCCGCCGGAGAGCCTGTCGACGATGACGGATGCATCGGCGATGCCGAGGCGAGCGAGCAATGCGGTGGCCTCGTGTTCGCGCTCCCAGCCCCCGAGGCGTTCGATCGCTTGGGCGGCGGCGCTTTGCTCGGTGACCAGCTGTTCGGCATCGCCGTTGCCAGTGCGCAGGCATTCGCTCGCTCGCGTGTGTCGGGCCATGGCATCGCGCCAGTGGGCGAGGCCCGCGAGAACGGCATCGGCAGCGCTCGCTCCTGCGGGAAGATCGGGGACCTGATCGAGCAGAGTGACGCGGACGTCGCGGCGGCGGGTGACGTCCCCAGCATCGGGTTCTGTGAGGCCGGCGAGAATCCGCGCGAGGGTCGATTTTCCTGAGCCATTGCCGCCGATCAGGCCGACTCGTTCGCCGCTGCCGAGGGTCAACGAGACATCGTCCAGGATCGTTCGAGTGCCGTAGCTCTTGTGGAGTCCATGGGCGGTGATGAGCGGCATGCCGCATCGTAGTTCGCCGGCAGGGTAGGTCGCGCTCTTTTTGAACCCGGACTTTGCGGCGCCGGCGACAGTCGACACGGGCTGGGATCGCTGGTAAGCCTATTGAGCCATGGCGCATTCACGGGCGCTCTGCGAGAGCCAGGACTTATTCGGGTTCTTCATAGTACGGACAGCCGTCATCGTTGTTCGGGCGCCAGTCCGGCTCGCAGCACCCCGTATCCATCGAGCCATGGAGATGAGGAAAGCGTGAAACTGTTCATTGGTGGACTCGCCTGGGGGACCGACGAGGCTTCCCTTCGCGCAGCATTCGAGAAGTTCGGCGCGGTGACTAACGCGGCGGTGATCCTTGATCGAGACACGGGCCGTTCGCGGGGCTTTGGCTTCATCTCTTTCGCCGACGCCGATGCGGGTAAGCGGGCGCTCACGGAGATGAACGGCTTCATGCTCGACGGTCGAGCGATCCGCTGCAGCGAGGCCACCGAGCGTCCGGGTCGTGGCCGCGGGGACCACGGCGGCGGAGATCATCGCGGTGGAGATCATCGCGGCGGAGATCATCGCGGGGATCATCGAGGCCCGCGTCCGATTGTCGAGACACGCATGGGGGGGCGATCGTTTAGCCAGGAAGAGGGCCGGCAGTCAGGTCGCGGTGACAACCGTGCTCCGAGTCGAGGTCCCAGTCCGCGTCCGTCGGGCCCGCGTTACCAGAGCGCACAGCCCTTCGGAGCCACGCCGCCCGGCGCTGACGATCGATCGAAGCGAAGCCGCGAGAAAAAGCGTCGGGTCCGCGAGTCCGCACCGATCGATGATGATCGTGGCGCTCGCTCACGGGCTCCCCGTCGTCGCGGTGGCGGTGGCGGGGGTCGTCCAGGCATCTTCAAAAATCTCGAGGACTACGACGACGATGTCGAGTAGGGCGTTGGCGGCGACCTTGGTGGTCGCCTCCTGCGGCGGTCCTGCGACGATCGATCCCGGGACCGAAGCGCGCTCTGTCTGGGAGACGCGCTGCGTAAATTGCCACGGGCTTCACGGTCGTGGGGATGGTCCGGCAGGTCGGGCGACCTTTCCTCCTCCGCGTGACTTCGGCGATCCTCGCTGGCAATCGAGCGACGACCGAATCCGCCTGGCGATTCTCGACGGCGGCGTCGCTGCGGGGTTGAGCCCGGTGATGGCTCCCAATCCAGATCTGCGTGACAAACCAGCGGTCGTAGAGGCTCTAGTGGCCATCGTGCGCAGCTTTAGGGCCGTTCAGGCGGAGCCGCCAGGATCGAACTAGAAGCCGGCGATCGCCACCGGCGTCATCGAGCGCACAGTCTCGCCCTGGCCGAGCTGGCCCTGTTTATTGTCACCCCAACAGAGCACGCGACCGGTCTTGGTGCGCGCGCAGGTGTGGCTCTGACCGGCGGCGATCGAGGTCGCATCGGCGATGCGCTGGCTGAGCACAGGGACCTTGTGGATCGAGCGCGGGGCCTCGCCCAGGGCACCGTTGCTGTTGTCACCCCAGCATTGCAGGAGCCCCCCAGGGGTCAGCGCGCAGACGTGGTTGTCGCCGGCGCTCAGATCGAGCACGCCCCGGAGGTTGGTGACCGGCACACGCATCGTCCAGTCATTGCTGGTGCCGGCCCCGAGCGCGCCGCTGCCTCCACCGCCCCAGCAGGCGACACCGCCGGTCGAACGCCGGCTGCACGAGTGATTCTCGCCGAGCGCCAGTCCGGTCGAGTCGGCGAGCTTGCGGACCTGCACCGGCTTCGGCTGAGGTACGCTCAGGTCAGCTGCGCCTGCGCCATTGCCGAGCTGTCCCTTGGTATTGGCGCCCCAGCAGGAGACCGCGCCGGCGGCCGAGCGCGCGCAGCTGTGACTGCCGCCCGCAGAGATGTCGACGATGCCGCTGAGCGAGCTGACGCGGGCGGGCCTTGTGCTGCTCTGGGATTTTCCCTGACCGAGCTGGCCCTGACTACCCTCGCCCCAACAGACGACCGAGCCGTTGCCTCGGCGGGCGCAGGTGTGATCGCGGCCGGCATCGATTTGGACGGCATCGGCGAGTCCGGCGACGGGGCTAGGTGTCGAGTGGTCTTTTTTTCGGTTGCCGCCGTCGCCTAGCTGGCCGAGATCGTTGGCACCCCAGCAGACCACCTGACCGCTGCGACGCCGGGCACAGGCGTGGGCACGACCGGCGGAGACATCGACCGCGTCGCTGAGCTTACGGACCTGCACGGGCTTCATGCCGCCCTTGCCGGGTGCGCCGTTGCCGAGTTGACCTCGATCGTTGGCGCCCCAGCAGGCGACATTGCCGGTCTCTAGCGGAGCGCAGCTAAAGCCCGCGCCGGCGGTGATGCCAGCCGCACCTTCCAGCCCCTTAACCGTTCTTCGGCTGCCGTCATCGACTGCGGGCGGCGGCAGATCGCCGAGCAGCGATCCGCCGTTGCTGCCCCAGCAGAGCACGGCGCCGGAGCCTGTGAGCGCGCAGGAGTGATCGTCGCCGAGGGCTAGATCGCGGATGTCCTGGATGCCGGAGACGGGCGCCGCTTGGCTGTGGCTTTGGAGGCTGCCGTCGCCGAGCGCTCCTTCGTCGTTGTTGCCCCAACACACCGCGCGGCCGCTGGTTAGGCGAGCGCAGCTGTGTCGCCTGCCGACGGCGATTGCCGCGACCCCGCGCAGGCCGGAGACGGCACCTGGTCCCGGGCGAGTGCCGTTGCCTGCCGGGTTGACGCCTGCCTGACCGTCGCGGTTTTCGCCCCAGCAGACGACGTCGCCCTGGGGCCTGAGTGCGCAGGTATGATCGCCGGCTGCTGCGATCGCCTTGATCTTGCTGAGGCCGGGCACGGGGGCGGCGCTCGGGCGTCGACCCTTGGTGCCGTCGCCGAGCTGGCTGCGGCCACTCTCGCCCCAGCAATAGACCTGTCGGTCACCGCTGAGGGCACATGTATGGGCGCGTCCGGCGGTCAGGGCAACCGCATCGCGGACGCCCTGCACGACCACCGGGGCGACCCATACAGCACGCCCGGAGCTGCCCGCCTGTCCGCCGCGATTGTCCCCCCAGCAGACCACCGCGCCGGACTTGCGGAGGGCACAGGTATGGTCGTCGCCAGCGGTCAACGAGATCGCATCCTGGAGTCCGCGGACCGCGACAGGGCCTGCACTTTGCACCCCTGGGCGGCCGCGGCCATCGCCGAGTTGACCGGCGCCGTTGCTACCCCAGCAGAGCACCTGGCCGGTGCTGATGAGGGCACAGCTGTGGTGACTGCCGGCGACGATTCGAGTCGCGCCTGCGAGCCTGCTGACCGGCTGCGGCGTCGGGGTTTCGCGCAGGCCGGAGGAGCCGAGTTGACCGTCGCTGTTGCTGCCCCAGCAGAGCACCTCGCCGGAGGCCCGACGGGCGCACATATGGTCTGCACCGGCCGCGAGTTCGACCAGTTCTGGACCGCCGAGCGCCGTGGTTTTTGGCATCGGTGGGGTGTTCTCGACCTCCGCCGGCGCAGTGGTCTCGCCCTTGTCCTTGCAGCTGGTGCCAGCGAACAGGAGGAGGAGCGCAAGAGGGGCTAGGGGGGCGAGGGCACGCACCGGAGCAGCCTACCCGAAAATAAAGCGACCCCGAGGTTGGAGAACCTCGGGGTCTTTAAGAGTCGGGGCGAGAGGATTCGAACCTCCGGCCTTTCGGTCCCGAACCGAACGCGCTACCAGGCTGCGC
>CAYYUP010000010.1:0-7404 GCA_964474905.1 uncultured Nannocystis sp.
GTTAGGCCCGCCGCAAACGTTCGCTCTGAGCCAGGATCAAACTCTCCAGTTTGATGCTGTTTGTTGTCTCTCAAGTGCCGAAGCACAGGGTGACGGGTTGGCCAATCTCACGACTGACCGAATCCCACAGGCTCATTGCTTCACTTCACACACCTTACGGCGTGATCCGCGAGCGTTTTCTCGTGGTTTCCTCTTCCTCAACCAGTTTTCAGAGAGCGTCCTCGCCGTGCTCGCTTCCGCAAGCGCGGCGGAGGGAAGGCTTATCTCCATCCCTCGTTTCCGTCAAGGTCAGTGGTCGAGTTTTTTGTGGTTGGGCTTGAAGGCCCGCTCACATCGGCTCGGCTGGTCTTGTCGGCCCGGCGTCGAGCGCTGCTCTCCGTCGGGGTGGAGAGATTTAGTCGTCTTGCTCGAAGCCGTCAAGGCCCTGGTGCGTTTTTTTGAATCAGGCCAATTTCGGCCCTGATGGGGCCACTGTGCGCACTTTCGTCGTTTTCCCGGCGAATCCAACAGGGCCTAGCCCATAGTTTTTTCCTGGGCGTCACTTGCGCCTAGCTGTTCTGGGGCGATCTCAGACCGCCGATGCAGAACCCCCGGACCCTCGCCGCCGAGCCATCAAACCGGCACGCCGCCGAGCCAGGTCGCGGCCATCGCGGCAAACCCCAAGGAGATCTCCCCGGCATGCTCTCCAAACTCCAAACTCTGGACCCTGCATCCGAGCCTCAGCCCGGCCAGCCATAATAGATGCCGACCATCTCGCGGCGAACGTCGGCGAGGGCCTGCAGGTTCTCAGGGGTTCCCACGTCGGCCCCTGCATGAAAGTACTCGCGCGGCTCCAGCTGGGTGCGCAGCATCTTCGTCTGCCAGATGTTCTCGTTTTGCAGGACGAGATCTTCGCAGTCGTAGTTCGCGAGCACGTCTGGGCTGATGAAGTCCTGGATCGAGCGCACCGTATGGTCCATGTAGACGCGCTTGCCCTCTGCGTCGCGGGTAAAGCCCCGAACCACGTAATCGATGATCACAACGTCGCTCTCAAAACTCTCGAACATATAGTCGAGCGCCCGCAGAGGCACGATGGTCCCGCAGGTGGCGATGTCGATGTCCACTCGAAACGAGCAGATCCCCTTTGGATCGGTCCAATCCGGGTAGGTGTGCGCACATAGGTGACTTTTGGTCAGGTGTGCAGCGACGCTCGTAGGGCCAGAGAGCTCCGCTTTGGCATGACCGAGATCGCTCATCAGGACGAGAGAGCTCGCGCCGTGCGGATCGTAATCCTGATCCGAGACCGAAAGCACCTCTGCGTCGATGATTTCGGCGATGCGGCGAAGGATCGTGGTGATCCGCGCAGCCGAAAATCGATCGTCGAGGCTGGCTACATAGCCCTGCCGCTCGTCTTCCGTGCGAGCGACAAAGAAGTCGTAGAGGTTGAAGCTGACAACCTTGGTGAGGTTATTGAAGCCAGTGAGACGAACTTCATCGCGTTCCTTCGACATAGCTGAGAGAGCAGAGGTTCGCCGGCCGGGACCGAGCACGTCAAGATTGGCCTCGTCGCAAATCGCAAGACCGAACCACTGCTCGCGTCAAACACGCATCATTTTCATTGCAAAAATTGCGCGCACTCACCGCAAATGAGGCGCCTTCTCGATGCTCTTTGCGCTTGCGCCCGATTTCACCGTTTCCGACACTCGCAAACCTATGCTTGGGCTAGCCACGGCCGCATTTTCTGCACTCTCTTTCCTCCTCGAGGATCGAATCCCAAACGAAGACGCCATCGCCCTCGCTCCAACCGTTGGTTGGAGCCTGGTCTTTTGCGCAGTCTGCGTATTCACGTTGTTCATCGTGCAGAGCGATCGCTGGCGGCGGCTCTGGTTGACGATGGAGGACCCGCGGCCGATGGCGCTCTTCCGCATCGTCTTCGCCTTCGTCGTCATCTGCAACATCAACGATCTGTGGGAGTACTTCGAGATGCTCTTCACCGACGAGGGCGTCTTTTTCTCAGACTCCGCTCGTCAGATCTTCGCGGCCGGCCAGTTCAAGGGCTACGGCGACGGCATCGGCGAGGATCCCCGCGGTTTCTTCGATATCCACGGGTTGCTGCTCTTCCTTAAAGGACAGAAGTACTCGCTGCTCTTTTTCTGGGACACACCGATCGCCTGGTGGACCCAATGGGCGCTCTTCCACCTCGTCACGGTGCTCTTTCTCGTCGGCTGGCGAACCCGGCTGATGGGCGTTCTCAGCTTCCTGCTGATGAACTCGATCTTCCTCCGCAACCAGCTCTTCTGGGAGGGCACCGAGCTGGTCTACCGAGTGTTCTTCATCTACCTGCTCGCCTCCCGCAGCGGTGAGGCCTACAGCGTCGACAACTGGCTCCGCTGCAGGCGACTGCGCAAGCAAAAGCTCCTCAGCGAGCGCAACGGCCCCGGTGGTGGAGCCGGCATTAATCCGACAAAAGAGCACCCCAAGGGGCTCGCTGCGATCTACCGGCTGATCCCCGCCTGGCCGCGATGGCTCGTCGTCATCAATCTGGGCGCGCTCTACTGCTACACGGGAGTGGTTAAAAACGGCGCCGTTTGGGCGAAGGGCGACGCGCTCTACTACGCCCTGAACATGGACCACTTCTACCGGTTCTACCCCCAGGAGATCGCGTCCATCGCCGGCACCAACCTCTTCCGCCTGGCGACCTGGATCACCCACTGGTGGGAAGCCTTTTTCCCGATTTTAGTCTTCGCAGTGATCGCCCGCTGGGCCCTCCGCGAGCACATCGAGCCACTCAAGGGCATTCGCCTCTGGATCGTCCGCGCCTGCTGGCTCTTCGTCGGGATCGGCGCGATGACAACCGCCCTGATCGCGATGCCGGTCCATTACGTGCCGGGTGTCGCCTTCAAACTCTCGACCGCCGAGTTCCAGATCGCCTTCGCCGCGGCCTGGATGGTGCTGATCTCGCTCATCGGTCTCTTCTGGTGGCGCCTCGGCAATCGACCCCGCACCGTCACGATCAAAGGCCACAGCTTCACCCTCGATCGCGCGTGGTTCTGCCGCTGGGTGCTCGGCCGCCGGATGGTCTTGACCCTCGGCATGTTGTTCCACGGCAACCTCAACGTGTTGATGAACATCGGCCTCTTCCCGCCGGTGATGCTCTCGCTCTACATCTGCTTCCTGAATGGTGATGAGCCGGGGCGCATCCTTCGGCTGATCGGCAAGCGCCTGCCCGCATGGGTGCCGGGCATCCCCGCAGACGTGCGTCGCGGCGAGCCGCCCCTGCCCGCCGAGGACCGCTCGCTCAACCATCACATCCGCGATTCAAGGGCTCTCCCAGAGTGGCTGATGTTCGCCCTCTTGGGCGCGACCCTCATCGGCATCGCCCTGCACGCCTACGCCGAGATCAACTTCGGTTGGACGGCGCTCAGCATCGGCTTCACGCTGGTCGTGTTCTCCTACGTGCAGGGCCATCGCGGCACCCCGGGCTTGTCCGTGCGCACGGTTCTCTTGCTCGCATCGATCGTCGGCCTGATGTGGCTCTTCGACCAGGATGGGGAGCGCTGGCGAGCTATCCGCGCTGGCGTCCTCGTGCTCTTCGCAGGCACGATGATCCTCCGCAAGCTCTCTCCGGGCTTGGATCGCGCCCTCGCCCGCCTGGGCCTGACGTTCACATCGCCCTCAAAGCCTGCCGACGAAAATCTGCCGACGCACGATGCCCACACCGATCATCTGCGAGCGCCCTGGGCCTACGGTCCGTTCGGCCGTCTGGTCGTCGGCAGCATGCTGGTCTGGCATATCACCGGCGTCGCGGTCTGGCTGCTGCCGGCAAAGGACTCGCTCCACTGGGGTGGCGAGGCCAAGCAGACCTTCCGCCGCTGGTTGCTCACCACCGCGACAGACCAATCCTGGGGAATGTTCGCCCCCAACCCGCCCCGGCATAACGTCTTTATGCGAGCGGTCGTCGTCGATCAAAACGACGAGAAATGGGACATGCGCACCGACGTCTACGCCGATGAGCGCCGGCCGATCCCCTGGATCTGGAACGACCGCATGCGCAAGATGAACCGCCGCATCATCGGCGGCGAGTCGGGCAAGGGCGGCTGGTACCAAAAGTGGTACGGCCGCTACCTCTGCCGCAGCTGGGCCCTCGCCCACAACGGCACCGCCCCCAAAAAGGTCGAACTCTTCAAGATCTCGTACCGAATCCCGAGCCCCAACGAGGTTCGCGTAAAGGGTTGGTACAAGCCCGCGATCCAGATGGTGCTCGCCGGATCCGAGCACCGCAAATACACCGAGACCTGCCGCAGCGGTATCAACGCTCAGGTCCCCAACTACCAGCGCGAGCGTCACGGCCTGCCGCTCGTGGACGAAGACTCGGTCAAGCTCTGGGACAAGCACCGCAAGAAAAAATGGGACAAGCGCAACGACCCGCGCGGCATCACCAAGCCGGCGATCCAAAAGGTCAAGCGAACCATCAACAAGGCCCGTTCTGAGGCGCGCAAGGCCAAGGCCGAAGAGCGCAGGACCCGGGCATTGCGGCGCCAAGCCCAAAAATAGAGACTCCAACACAGAGGTCAAAACCAAATGATCGGCGTACTCGGCACGGCGATGGCGATCGCCGACAGAATCCCAAACGAGCAGGCGATCGCACTCTCGCCTGTGATCGGCTGGCTGATGCTGGCCGCGGTCACCACCCTGGCGCTGATCTTCACGATCAACCGCGAAACCTGGCGTCGCTTTTGGTTGCGCGCCGAGGACCCGCGCACGATCGGGCTCTTCCGCATCTTCTTTGGCCTGGTGACCCTGGCCAACATCAACGGCCTCTGGGAGCTCTTTACCTACCTCTTCACCGATGAGGGCCTGTTTCCGACGGACATCGCCCGTCAGGTCTTCGCCGCTTCGCAGTTCGAGGGTTTTGGCGACGGCCTGTCAAAGAACGACCCCTACGGCTTTTTCTCGTGGGGCGGCGTCGTCGAGTTTCTCAAGGGGCCGAAGTTCTCCCTGCTCTTCTTTTGGGACTCCCCGAGCGCCTGGTGGATCCACTGGGCGGCCTTCCAGGTCGCCTGCATCTCGCTGATCGTCGGCTACAAGACCCGCTACACCAAGTGGATCGCGCTCTTTCTCTTCCACTCGATCATCCTCCGCAACCAGGTATTTTGGGAGGGGACCGAGAACGTCTACCGCTGCTTCCTGTTCTATCTCTGCCTGTCGCGATGCGGCACCGCCTACAGCGTCGACAACTGGCTGCGCGTCCGCAAGCTGCGTAAACAGGGCCGCCTAAGCGAGCGAGAAGGTCCCGGCGGGGGGGCTGGCCTGGCGCCCTCCAAGGCCTATCCCACCGGTCTAGAGGCCATCTACCGCCTGGTCCCCGCCTGGCCGCGCATGCTGATGATCCTTCAGACAGCGGCGCTCTACTCCTACACGGGCATCGTCAAAAACGGCCCGGTGTGGACCCGCGGCGACGCGTTTTACTACGCGCTCAACCTCGACCATTTCTACCGCTTTGAGCCCCAGCAGCTGTCGGCGATCTTCGGCACCAACGCCTTCCGGCTGATGACCTGGGTGACCCACTACTGGGAGGCCTGCTTCCCGGTTGTGATCTTCGGCCTGATCGTTCGCTTCCATCGCCGCGAGAAAATCCCGCCCCTCAGGGGCTGGCTGATCTGGGCCCACCGCGCTCTGTGGACGCTCTTCGGCTTCCTCTGCCTCGCCGTCGTACTGGTCGCCTTCCCGGTGCACTGGCCAAGCACGCCGCGCAAGGGGCTGATGAGCATGGACCAGGCCAGCATGCTCTTCACGCTCGTCTGGCTCGGGGCGATGCTGGCGATCGCTCTGCTCTGGCCGCTGCTCTCGGGCAAGCGCGTCTTTGGTCTCCGCTTCCCGGCCTGGCTCAACCTCGACAACGTCTGCACCTGGCTGATGGGTCGCCGGATCTGGCTCGGCCTGGGCGTCATCTTTCACTCGCATCTGATGGTGCTGATGAACGTCGGCTGGTTCACGCCGGCGACCGTAACCACCTACATCGCCTTCCTCAACGGCTCTGAGATCGCCCACGTCCTCCGCCAACTCGGGCGCCGCCTGAGCAAGCTTCGTATCCCTCTGCTCTCAGCACTCATCCCCAAGCATGTGCGCGAGGGGGCTCCGATCACGCCCGCCGAGGACCGCACCCTGCCCCGCCTACACCGCGATGCCGCACGCCTTCCCACCTGGGCGATCGTCACAGCGATCACCGCAGCTGTGCTCGGGGTCTTCTTCGCGCTGCCCACAGAGATCACCAACGAAGCCGGCGAGACCGTCAGTAAGCCGGGCACACATTGGGCGTTTACCGCGATCGGCATCGCCATTTTCCTCGCCGTCGTCGGCTATCGCCAGGCGAATCGATGCGGTCACGAACAACTTTCGACGATCGATCCAAATACCGGCGCACCCCGACGCCCCTGGGCCTACGGACCCGCCGGTCGCTACCTCGCCGGTCTCATCGCCCTCTACCAGGTGATCGGCGTCGGCGTTTGGCTGCTGCCGCCCAAGGACTCGCTCTCGACCTGGCGGACAAAGACCCACGAATCCTTCAAGTGGTGGCTGCGGACCACCCAGACCAGTCAGGGCTGGAGGATGTTCGCCCCCAACCCGCCGCGCTCGAACCTCTTCATGCGGGTGCTCGTCACCGACGTCGACGGCGAGATCTACGACCTCAATACCGACATCTATCACCCGGCAAACCGGCCGATTCCCTGGCTCACCTACACCCGACAACGCAAAATCAACCGCCGTGTGGTCGGCGCTGAGGGGGGCAAGGGCTCGTGGTACCAAAAGTGGCACGCCCGTTGGATCTGCCGCGATTGGGCCCTCAAGCACGATGGCCAAGAGCCGACAAAGGTCGAGCTGGTCAAGCTCTGGTACGGAATCCCCTCGCCCGAGCAGGTCCGTAAAGGCGGCCCCTACGTGCCCCAAGAGCGTTTTGCCAAGACCCATCACGAGCGCATCGTCTACACCGCGATCTGCAAGAACGAGCCGCTGGGGCAGCTCTCCGACAAGCTCCGCGCCCGCCACGGCCTCGACCTCTTGCCCCCAGAGCGCCCTCACAAACCCTGGCACAAACATCGCCAGCGCAAGTGGACCAAGAAAAAAGAAGAACTCGCAAAAAAGGGCCGCGATCCCGACCGCGTGCCCTGGATGCCGCTCGGCTTCTTCGCGGTGATTTTCGCCTTCGGCTGGCGTTGGCGCGAGCTCGACCTCGACAACAAGACGCTCGCGATCAAAGCCACAGCAAAGGCCTCAAAGAAACCCGGCAAGTAAGAAGTCGTTCTTCGCGGTTCGCGAGTTGGTCGATCTTCAAATCAAGAGGACATGTCTTTTGTGACATGTCCTCTTGATCCGTGAGTTCCGTGAGCGAAGTTCAAGAACCCGGATCGCGATCGCTGACCAGCT
>CAYYUP010000010.1:7504-36305 GCA_964474905.1 uncultured Nannocystis sp.
TCCGTGAGTTCCGTGAGCGAAGTTCAAGAACCCGGATCGCGATCGCTGACCAGCTATGCACCCGTGAAAGGGCTCGGCTCAGGTCATGCGCGGCTCGGTGAGCTTTTTGGGACCGTCGTCGCGGGCTTCGGCCCGCATCTTGCGCTCCATGCCGCGGATCTTCGCGGTGAAAAACGCCTCGGCACCGGCGTAGAGGCAGACAAAGGTCCAGACGGGCGCCAGATGGGTGATCCAGGCCAGGCTCCAAACCGCGAAGACCAGTGACGCACGACCGATGTCGCCGTTTAGGAGCTGGCCTGTACCCGGCAGAAAAAGGCTTAGCAGGCCCGCCGTCGCCGGCAGACGCGGCTCATCGTCGTCGAAGGGCATCAACGCCGTCTCGCTCGAGATCCGGGCGAGCAAGGTTTGCTCGCCGAGCTCTTCGGCGACATCCTGAAACTCTTGCTCGAGCTCCTGTTTGA
Organism: uncultured Nannocystis sp.; assembly: GCA_964474905.1. GTDB lineage: Bacteria > Myxococcota_A > Polyangia > Nannocystales > Nannocystaceae > JADJRG01. The sequence continues at coordinate 7,966 of CAYYUP010000010.1, forward strand.
CCTCTAGAGGCACCGCATACCGCGGAGTCGACCCTGGAATCACCACCAGCGTGCCCGCCGCTCGCATCGCCTCCATCGCGGTCTCGATGTCCAGGCGAGGCAAGGAAAGGGCCACCGCCGCCGAATCCACTGTGAGCACATCGACCCGCGGATCGGCGAGCAGGCTCAGGATTTGCGGTTGCAGCGGTGAGTTGCTGCCATCGTCGCGGTAGCCCAAGTCGGGCACCGGAACAGGAGCCGAACGATCCCAACCGATATCAGGGCCGTGCGTACGGACCATCTCGGTAGGCTCGCGGTGCTGCTCGTAGGCCGCCCAGCGATCGCGTGCGGCCTGCAGATCGACCTGGTGCTCGGGCCGTGCATCTCCCCCGGCCGAGTGCCGTCGGAGTCTGTGGAGCCGCGAGCGGCGACCGCGAATGGGCCGGAGGCGAGACATAGGCCGTACGAGAACGATACACGATCACGTCGACCGTTCGATCAGCCGAGGCGCCGTCTACTGAGAGTAACACCGCCTGCGCCGGCGCCAAGGGCTGATCTCTCGCGGGCTTTGCTGCGACCGAGCGCGCTCCTCACACCGGAACCGTAAAGTCGCGGAGCGCGTCGTTGAGGCTGGTCCGCCGATCCGTGCTCTCCTTGCGCTTGCCGATGATCAGCGCGCATGCGAGCTGAAATTCACCGCTAGGAAAGCTCCGTGGACGGGTGCCCGGGATCACCACGGAGCGCGCCGGAACCCGACCTCGATGGGTCACGGGCTCGGGGCCGGTGACATCGATGATCGGTGTCGAAGCGGTCAGCGTGACATTGGCACCGAGCACCACCTCACGCTCGAGATGCACCCCCTCGACCACGATCGCCCGCGAGCCGACAAAACAGCCGTCCTCGACGATCACCGGGGTCGCTCCCGGCGGCTCGAGCACGCCGCCGATCCCAACACCGCCGGAGAGATGCACATGCCGGCCGATCTGGGCGCAAGAGCCGACTGTCGCCCAGGTATCGACCATCGTACCGCCACCAACATAGGCGCCGATGTTGACGTAGCTCGGCATCAAGACGGCGCCAGATTCGATGAAGGAACCGTAGCGGGCGGTCGCAGGTGGCACCACCCGGACCCCTGCCGCCGCAAAGCCGCGCTTCAGCGGAATCTTGTCGTAGTACTCGTTGGGCCCGACCTCCACGGTCTCGAGCTCCTGCGTGGCGAAGTAGAGAAGGATCGCCTGCTTCACCCAGGCGTGCACCACCCAGGCCTCGCCCGCAGCGGTGGGCGGCGTCGCGACACGGATCGAGCCGCGATCGAGGAGACCGATCGCCTCAGCAATTGCCTCGCGAACCTCGGTCAGGTCGAGCCGAGTACGATCGGCGAAGGCGGCCGAGATCGTCGCGGCGAGCATGTCGGTTTCGATGCGCATGGGCGGGAGATCGCACGACCCAGCAGCCGCGCGCAAGCCCGCGCCGTAGCTCCAGAGAGCAAGAGCGGTCGCGGAGGACGGATTTGATCGAGCGCGCGGCAAAATACGCGAGCGACACGGCCTCTGCCGACCTAGACAAACCCATCGGCCCCACAGCCATTCCGTATTGCGCCGATTCGCCGATTCTAGGGCGATTTTAGGCCGATCTTGACCGACCCCGGCCGACCCCGGCCGACCCCGACCCACTCCGACCCACCGCAAAGACAAAAGCGAATCCCGTCGATCACGAGGTTCGTCGTCGACGGCGCGCGGGGCCGCCGTTAGCCTTGGAGGGATGAGCCTCGCCCGCAGCCTCGCCCTCTCCTTCTCTATCGGCCTCTTGCCCTTCGCAGTCGCAGTTGGTGACGCACATGCTGGCGAACCTGCGAGTGCCGAGACACCACAGTCGTCTTCGCGGCCTGCGGCGACGCTCAGCCCGGCCTACCTAGACGCCCGACGAAGCTCCAAGAGGGCCGCAATCAGTACCGACGGCGCGGCCTCTGGCGGCTTTGGTTTCGCTGGCTGCATGACCGACCCGAGCAAGTGCACCTGCCAATCGGAGGACCGCGCGAAGAGCTCTGCCTGCGGCGATGTGCTCGGCTATTTCTGCCGAGAGAGCACACAGCGCCTGCTCGCGGCCTCCTGCATGGATCTCTTTGGCGGTGCAATGGTGTGCAAATGCGCGAGCGTGCAGCAGATCAACAGCCACCTCAAAGCCGAGGAGACCGCGGCCAAGAAAAAGAAGAAAAAGGGCAAGAAAAAGAAAAAGGGCAAGAAAAAGAGCAAGAAAAAGTAGGCCGCAACGCCACCTCCTCTCGCTCTTTTCCCTTTTCCCTTTTTCTATTCTCGGGAGCGGCCTGATCAGCCGCGCGAGAGCTTTTTGTAGCGCACACGGGTTGGCTGCAGCGCCTTGTCACCGAGACGGCGGCGCTTGTCGGCCTCAAATTCCTCGTAGTTGCCCTCAAACCACTCGACCACCGAATCGCCTTCGAAGGCGAGCGTATGGGTGGCGATCCGGTTGAGGAACCAGCGATCGTGGCTGATCACAACGGCGCAGCCCGGGAAGGCGAGCAGCGCGTCCTCTAAGTGGCGCAGGGTATCGACATCCAGGTCGTTGGTCGGCTCGTCGAGCAGCAAGAGATTGCCGCCCTTGCGGATCAACCGGGCGAGATGAACACGATTGCGTTCGCCGCCTGAGAGGCTGCCAACGCGCTTTTGCTGGTCGGCGCCGTTGAAGTTAAATCGACCGACATAGGCCCGCGAATTGAGTTCGACGCCGCCGATATCGAGGGTCTCTTGGCCGTCCGAGATCGCCTGCCAAACCGTCGCGTCGGGGTCGAGCGCGTCGCGGCTCTGATCGACGTAGGCGATGTCGACGGTCTCGCCGATCTTGATGCTGCCGCTGTCGGGCTTCTCTTGGCCGGTGATCATGCGGAAGAGCGTCGTCTTGCCGGCGCCGTTGGGGCCGATGATGCCAACGATGCCACCCCGCGGCAGAGTGAAGGAAAAATCCTCCAAGAGCAGCTTGTCGCCAAAAGCCTTGGTCAGCCCCTTAGCCTCGACGACGATATTGCCGAGGCGACGCGTAAAGGGAATCTTGAGTTCGGTGGTATCGCGGCCGCGATCGTCCGACTGCGCCAGAAGGTCTTCGTAGGCCCTGACTCTCGCCCTATTTTTTGCATGCCGCGCCTTTGGAGCCATGCGAACCCACTCGAGTTCGCGAGTAAGGGTTCGCTGACGGTTGGACGCGACCTTCTCCTCCTGTGCCAGGCGCTTTTGTTTTTGCTCGAGCCACGACGAGTAATTGCCCTTCCAGGGGATGCCAGCACCGCGGTCGAGTTCGAGGATCCACCCGGCGACGTTGTCGAGGAAATAACGATCGTGGGTGATCGCGACAACCGTACCGGTGTACTCATGAAGATGTCTCTCGAGCCAGGCGACGCTTTCGGCATCGAGATGGTTGGTCGGCTCGTCGAGCAGCAGCAGATCGGGGCGGCGCAGCAGCAGACGACAGAGCGCCACCCGACGACGCTCGCCACCGCTGAGGGTGGTGACATCTGCGTCACCGGGCGGGCAGCGCAGAGCGTCCATCGCGATCTCTAGGGTGCGATCGAGATCCCAACCATTGCCGGCGTCGATCTTGTCCTGAAGCTCAGCCTGCTCGGCCAACAGCTTGTTCATCTCGTCGTCCGAGGTGATCTCGCCGAAGGCCATCGAGACCTCCTCAAACCGGGTGAGAATGCCCTTCATCTCAGAAACGGCCTCCTCGATGTTGCCCAGGACATCCTTGTTGGGGTCGAGTTCGGGCTCCTGCTGGAGGTAGCCGACACTGACACCGTCGGCGGCGAAAGCCTCGCCCAAAAACTCGCTGTCGACGCCCGCCATGATCTTGAGCAACGTCGACTTACCGGCACCATTTGCCCCCAAAACGCCGATCTTGGCCCCTGGAAGGAAGGAGAGGTAGATCCCCTTGAGCACCTCTTTGCCGTTGGGAAAGACCTTTCGCAGGTCCTTCATCGTGTAAATGTATTGATACGAGGCCATGGTCGACTCCTTGTCCGTGTCGCTACCAGCCGTGATCACATCGTCGCGATCGCGGAGAGCGGCCGGAGGATAGCTCATCCGTGATCCGCTGCCGGCCCGGTCTCGCAACTCGCAGATAAAACGACTTGGACGAGGCCGACGAGCGACCGATACTTCCGCGGCCGTCGACATGTCCAGCCAAGATCAGAGCGAGCCCCTCTTCGTCGTCCAGAGCACCCCGCCAGAGCCTCTGCGATCGCCAAGCACACAAACACCCAAATCGGGCAGCGTCAGTGTCAGCGCTGACGAACAGCGCGCAAAAAGCGACGCCCAAAACCCCGACGATCGCAGCGTACGCGCCAGGAGAAGCCTCTACTCCGCCCTAGAGGGCTCTTTTAAGCGCTACGGGATCGACCGCTGGGGTCGCACCTTCCTCGGTGCCAACGACCAGGGTCATCTGATCTTCCGCGCCCCCGGCGTGCCCGAGGTCGACCTGCACCAGCTCTCCTGCGAGCTCAAACGCCGCGGCATTCGGACCCCCTTCGTGGTCCGCTTTCCGACGATGATCACCCGCCAAATGCAGGTGCTGCGGGCCGCCTTTGACCGAGCCTTTAAAGACAACGACTACAGCGGCGGCCACATCGGCGTCTTCCCGCTCAAGGTCAACCAGCGCCGAGCGGTCGTCAACACTGTCGTCAACGCCCGCGCCGAGATCGGCTACGGCCTGGAGGCGGGCTCCAAACCCGAACTCCTGCTGGCGATGGCGCAGCCGCCCCTCGAACGCTCGCCGCTGGTCTGCAACGGCTACAAAGACCGCGAATTCATTCGCATGGCCTTCCACGCCGCCGAACTCGGCCACGAGGTGGTCATCGTGCTCGAGAGCACCCGCGAGGTCCGGCGTTACATCGACGTCTACACCGAGCACGACTGGCAGGCGATCCCCTCGGTCGGCGTACGGGCAAAGCTCTACTCCAAGGGCAGCGGCCGCTGGCAAAGTTCGGGCGGCGAATCCTCAAAATTTGGCCTGACTACCTCCGAGATCCTCGAGGTCGTCCGCCAGCTGACGCTCGCGGGCCTGGAGGGCCAACTCATCCTGCTGCACTTCCACATCGGCTCGCAGATCACCCAGATCAAGCGGGTCAAGGTGGCCGTCCGCGAAGGCGCCCGGATCTACGCCGAACTCACGGCGACCTGCCCCTCGCTGCGCTACATCGATCTCGGAGGTGGCATCGGCGTCGACTACGACGGCTCCAAAACCTCCTACCCCTCCTCCGCCAACTACTCCCTGGTCGAATACGCGTCGACCGTCGTCTTTGAGATCGGCGAGGTCTGCCAAGAGGTCGCCATCCCCCAGCCCTGCATCCTCACCGAAAGCGGCCGGATCATCGTCGCGACCCACGCGGTGACGATCGCTGATCTGCGCGAGGTCCAGGGCGAACTGCTGCCCGTGCCGGAGGCCGACCACAGCGAACACAACATGGTCTCCGAGCTTCGCTACACCCTGGCCAACATCACCACAAAAAACCTCGAAGAGTACTTCCACGACGCGATCGACTTCCGCGATGAGTGCCTGCAACTCTTCTCCCGCGGCTATCTCTCACTCGCCGACAGGGCCGCCGCCGAGGGGCTTTTTCAGCGGATCCGCAACAAGGCGGTGACGATCGTCGAAGCGATGCCGCGGGTCTCCGAAGAGATCGTCTCTTACCTGAGCCGCGCACAGGCGAAGTACCTGGTCAATTTTTCGATCTTCCAGTCGCTCCCAGACTCCTGGTCGATCGGACATGTCTTTCCGGCGGCGCCGCTCTCCCGCCACCTCGAACGACCGACCCATAACGTCAAGATTGTCGACATCACCTGCGACAGCGACGGCCGTGTCGATACCTTCGCCCATCCCGACGACAACCTGCCCTACCTGCCCCTGCACGAGCGACGCGACGAGGACTACCTACTCGGGTTTTTCATGACCGGCGCCTACCAGGACAGCCTCGCCAACACCCACAACCTCTTCTCACGCTGCCACGAGGTGATCCTCCGCGATGCCGCCGATGAGCTGCTGCTGGTGGGCTCTGAACGTGTCGTTCTCGGCGACGGTATCACCTTCGAGATCAAGATGGGCTCGACCTGCGAACATGTTCTCGAGAGCATGGACTTCGACGTCGAGACGATGCTCAAGTCGCTCCGCGATCGTCACCTCGGCAGCGATACCACCCTCGGGCAACCCTGGGCGATGGGCCTCCTGCAGTCCTATCCCTATCTCAACCAATAGAGCGCCCGCTCAGGACTCTTGGTGCCCGCATGCGGCGATCACCTCGACCTCGACCTTAAAATTAAAGGGCAAGCGGGTGACCTCGACGCAGGTCCGAGCCGGCGGACGACCGCTCGGAAAAAACTGGGCGTAGACGCTGTTGAACGCGTTGTACTGGCTCATATCCGTGAGATAGACGGTGACCTTGAGCACCTGCGCGAGACTCGAGCCGGCGGCCTCCAAAGTGCGCCGCAGGTTGGTGAGAGTCGCCCTCGTCTCGCTCAGCAGATCGCCGCGCTCGATGTGCAACGAGTCGATATCCACCGCCGCGTGTCCCGAGGTGTAGATCAACCCCTGATGGTCGCGATACCAGGAAAATACCGGCGCGCGATCGACAACATAGGGGGTCTTGCGGGTCACCATGACGAGAATCAGATAACACGCAGAGGTGCCTTGACGTTACATTCTGGCGTATTTCGCCCGCCTGCAGGATCATCGCATATGCTGACGGATGCGCTCTAGATCGCGGTAGCGCTCGCGCAGCAAGGTCTGGCGCGAGACCATCGGGATCGCCGCACCGCGCACGTAGACCTGCTCCGCGAAGTGTTCGTGCTCGAAGGGATCGCCGCCCCAGGAGACGAGGTTGGCGATCTTACCGGGGCTGACACTGCCGTAGTCGGAGTCCATGCCGTAGGCACGAGCGATGGTCAGGCTGATGGCAGTCAGTGCCTTTTCCCAGGCCATTCCGTGGGCGACTGCGATGCCGGCCTCTTGGCTCACGTTGCGCAGGTTGTGGGGCCCCCCAAGGATCGCGATCCCGACCTCGACACCGGCGGCGCTGAGCAATGCCGCGTTGTCGAGACGCGCGCCCAGCTGGTCCAGAGAACGCGGCAGGTTTTGGCTCGGCTGCACGATCACCGGGACTGCAGCGGCGGCCAGGCGATCGCGGAGACGCCAGGCCTCAACGCCACCGATGAGCACGAGGCGCAACTTCTCTTCCGCGGCTAGATCGAGCGCCGCGGCGATGTCGCTCTCGCTTTGCGCCCTCAGTGTCAGCGGCACCCGGCGATCGAGCACCGGAAAGAGCGCCTCGAGATCGCGCGGGTGAGCGGCGAGTTCGCGAAGCTGCCGACGGTCGTAGGCGCCGCGCTTCTTGCGATAGATACGCGCATCGTCGATCACTTGACGGAGCTTCGCCAGGGTCGCAGCTCGTGAACCATCGATCACCTGACCGATGCTGCCCCGCACGGCGATCTTCGGCTGGATCGGCAATGCTCCGCCTGCACCTACAGACAGATCGATCCAGGCGACCTGTCCCGAAATCAGACCTCCGCTCGGCGCAACGGCGGCGCTGGTAATGCCCTCGATCGCCTGCACCGGGATCACGCTCGAACGCGTTCGAATCGCGGTTGCAGCGTCGTAAGAGGCCCGTATCGGCCGTGCAGCAGCGCCCTCACCGACACCATTATCGTCGCGGGTGCCGGGCTCTGCTCCGATCTCAACAAGGCCGAGCGGTGTATCCGAGGCGATAAAACCAGGCGTTAAGAGCTTGCCGCTGAGGTCAACCGTGACGGCACCTGCGGGCAACGATCGACCGAGTTCGGGGCCCCCCACCGCACTGATGCGTTCGCCCTTAATCAGGACAACGCCATCCTTGATGACGTTGCCATCACCGACGTGCACGAGAGCGCCGAGTAACGCGATCGTGCCGACCTTGGTCGGGCTCCGAAGGCCCGCGCGCGCCGGTGCGGCCGCCTGCGCCGTGCCCACAAGTGGCGCCCCAAAACCTGAACCAAAACCAACGCAGGCGAGCCCCGCCAGCCCCGAGAGAAAACGACGGCGATCTCGGCGAAGTGAAGAACGACTCATGGCAACACCCCCTCGGCATTTCCGCCGAAATCTCCGTCGCGATACCCGAGTTCAAAGTCACTGCGCGGCTCGAGCACACCGAGCTGGTAGACCAGCTCCCCTGCGATATAGACGCGCTCTGCCTCTGTATAGACGCTAAATGGCGAGCCGCTCCAGACGACCACGTCCGCGATCTTGCCGGCCTCTAGAGTGCCAACACGTTCGTCGATGCCGAGCGCCCAGGCCGGGTTTTTTGTGATCCAGCGAAGGGCTGCATCCTCGCTGATCTCGAGGCCCGCATTGCGTCCGGCGTACATCGCCTTGGCTGCCTCTTGGTTCAGGCGCTGGATACCGATCGCCGAATCCGAGTGGATGATCGCCCGCGCACCAGCGACCTCGATGAGAGCTGCGTTCTCGCGAACACCGTCAAAGGCCTCCGCCTTAAAACCCCACCAATCCGCCCAGACCGACGCCGCAGTCCCGGCCTCCGCCAGCCGATCGGCGATCTTGTAGGCCTCGATCGCGTGGTGGAAGGAACGGATTTTAAAGCCGTAGGTCGCCGCGAGGTCGAGCATCAGCGACATCTCGTCGGCGCGGTAACAATGGTTGTGCACCAGGATCTCGCCGTCGAGTACCTTTGCTAGGGTCTCTAGCGCGAAGTCGCGGGCAGGAGCCGCCGGCGGTTCTTTGCTGCCATCGCTCGCCCCCCCAGCGCCCAGGCCCTTCTTCTTGCTCCCCTTGGCGCTGTCCTTTTTGGCCTTTTCGTACTTCGCCCAGGTCCGCCGGTACTCGAGCGCCTTTTGAAACGCGTCGCGATAGCCGTGCACATTGCCCATGCGGGTCTGTGGCCCCGATTTTTCACCGTAGACCCGTTTGGGGTTCTCTCCGCAGGCCATTTTTAGGCCCTCTGGGGCCCCCGGAAAGCGAGCATCCTCGGCCGAGCGAGCCCAGGGGATCAGGTGAACGACAAAGCTGCGACCGCCGATTAGATTGGCGGATCCCGGGAGGATCTGGGCGGTCGTCACACCGCCGGCGCGAGCCCGCTCGAGCTGCGGATCCTGCGGCCAATAGCCGTCGACAGAACGGGCGTAGGCGGTGTTTGGAGAGACCGCCTCGTTGCCGTCTGCGTGGGCCTTAAATCCGGGCGCGGCGTACACACCCATATGAGAGTGAGTATCGACGAGCCCCGGCGTCACCGTTTTTCCAGAGATATCAAACACCTGAGCACCCGCGGGCGCGGCGATGTTCTCGGCGACCTCAGCGATGGTGCCACCCCGCAATAAGATGTCCCCGCGCTCGTAGATCGTGCCCGCAGCTGTCATCAGGCGACCACCGCGGAGGAGAATCACCGGTCGATCTCGCGTCTCCTCAGCTCCCCTATCACCGCCGGCCTCCACCAGCTCATCGCCCTCGGCACCCCCCCTCGGCATCGCCGCAGAGTCGTTGGCGGGAACGCTCGTGCCCTGCTTCTTGTCGCAGGCCGCGAGTCCAAGCGACCCGGTGACGATGAGAAGCCCAAGCCCGCAAGCCCGTGACCATGCGATCGGCCCCCTGCCACGCGAACCCCCCGCGACAGACCACACCTCTAAGAGATTCATCACGGTCGACGCTACGCCGGCAAAGCCGTCGACGACAAGAGCACATCGATCGTCATGTCGATGTAATTTTCGTGATTCGTGCCCGTGCGACCGCCACGGGTCGCACCACGACCCACTTTCGGGCATCCTCCGCCAGTGCACCCTGCCCGCCTCCCTTGGCAACGCCGATGGCTCTACGCCCTCAAGGTGTCGAGCTGGCCCAAGCTGCTGGCACCGGTCGCGCTCGGGCAGGCGATCGGCGGGGTCTCGGCGGGCAGCTGGAGCCCAGCCGCAAGCCTACTCGCCCTCGCCTTTGCGATCACACTGACCTCCGCAATCGTTCTCCTAAACGACTACAGCGATCGCGAGATCGACGCGCTAAAGCGCCAGCTCCACCCCCACGGATGCTCACCAAAGACGATCCCCGACGGTATTCTCAGAGCCGAGAGTGTGCTCCTCGGCGGCCTCGCTGCGGCGGCGCTGAGCCTCGGTATCGCCGCCCTCGGTGAGCAATGGCTTGAACGACCCGGACTCCTGCTCGCCGCCGCCTCGGGGCTCGCGATCTTCTTCGCCTATTCGTTTAAACCGCTGCGCGCCAACTACCGCGGTGGCGGGGAGTATTTTGAGATGCTCGGTGTCGGCGTCGTCTTGCCCTGGCTGAGCGCCTACCTGCAGGGCGGCGATCCGATTCCGCCGCTCGCCTGGGCGCTGTTGCCAGGCTTCGCGCTTCTCGCCCTTGCATCGGCGGTGACCAGCGGTCTCGCCGATGAGATCAGCGATCGCCTCGGCGGCAAAACAACCTTCGCCAGCCGCTACGGCAACCCCTTTTGCCGCCTCCTCGGCGAGAATTTGTTGGGTGCAGGCGCGCTGCTCTGGGCCTTCGCAACGCGGGCCACCCCAGAGCTGGTCTCACCCTGGGTGATGCTGCCAACACTCGTGGTTCTCATCGCACACTGGCGCACGTTAGTGACAACCAGCGGAGGTGCGACCAGCAACAACTTCGCCTCGATCCGCGCCTACAAACAGTGCATCAACCAAGCGATCAGCCGCTCAGCGATCGTCTTGGCGATCTCGCTGGTCGTGTTTTCTGTCCTTCGGAGCAGCTCATGAGTGCACCGGCAGAGAACGCCCACACTACCCTCGCGACCGTTGATCGCATGATCGACGAGGCCTCACCGCAGCGCTGCTCGCTCTCTCCGGATCGCAGCCGCGCCCGTCCCCTCTCCGAGATCATCGACGCCATCAGCGGCCGATACGAGCCCATTCGCGGCACCCAAAGCCTCGTCGATGCGCTCTCGCTCGGCCTCGCAGAGGTCGCCCGCGCCCAGCTGCGGGCCTTCCCCGGCAACCTCTTCTGGGACTTCGAATTTATGGCTGCGAGCGTCATGCGCGAGGCCGTCGACTCCGCAGGGCCAGCGCAACTCGCCCGCACACGAATGCAACAGATCGCCGGCCTTCAGCACCTCTACGGCCGCGAGACTGCCATCCGCTTCACCTACGTACACGACTTCGTCTACGGCTACGATTGGGTCAAGTGGATCGCTCGCGATCCGCCCCCGCGACGACATCACGGTCCCTACAGCGCAGCGTTCCTCCACTACATGGAGACCCGCGGCCAGCAGCTGCTCGCCCTGATCTCCAGCGACGATCGCAAGTACCCGACGCTCCGTGATCGACGACCGCGCAACGCCTTTCCATTCTCGCGCGAGCCGGCCAACGAAGTCCGCCTGCACCAAGATCTCGCCCGTCGCCGACAGCTGCCGATCGAGGCTTGGAAGATCGACGCCAACCCGACATGGAACCGCCGCTACGCTGCCATCCGGGCCGAACGCGCCCGCGTTCTCAGCCACCACCAGGCCCCCCACATCAAGGCAGAAAACCACCGAGAGAGCCCGCAGTGACCGCGCCACTCAAGATCATCTACACCGATGATCACTACGTCGCGATCGATAAACCCGCCGGACTCCTGATCCATCGGACCTCGATCGCCCGCGAGAATGACGACGGCCGCTACGCCCTCCAGCTCCTCCGCGATCAGATCGGTGCCTGGGTGTATCCGGTCCACCGCCTGGATCGACCGACCTCGGGCGTCGTCATCTTCGCCCGCTCCTCGGAGGCCGCCCGCCGCTTGGCCCCCCACTTCGCAGCCCGCAGGGTGTGCAAACGCTACCTCGCGGTGGTCCGCGGATACGCCCCAGAGTACGTCGCGATCGACTACGCCGTCGCCGCTCACGAGGGGAAAAACGCGCCCCTCAAAGAGGCCCAAAGCGAGCTCCGCTGCCTGACCACGGTCGAACTACCGATCCCGGTCAGCCGCTACGCGAGTGCTCGATATTCGTTGGTCGAGCTGATCCCAAAGAGCGGACGTTGGCACCAGCTGCGTCGCCACTGCGCCCACCTGCGCCACCCGATCGTCGGCGATACAAGCCATGGCGACGGCCATCACAACCGCCTCTTTCGCAGCCATTTAGACAGCCGGCGACTACTCTTGGTGGCGACGGCACTGACCCTGCGACACCCCTTTTCCGACGAAGAGCTGCGCCTCAAGATCGATGCCGATCCCGGACTCGTGGAGCTCTTCGCGCGTCTAGGCTGGAGCTGGCCGAACCTACCCGAACTCGCTCTGCCACCGGCGGACCTGGCAGACCCCAGCGAAGATCCGAACGCCGCACGGCACTGCGATCATCAACGTTCGCGACAGACATAGAGATCGCTCACCTGATCGCAGCTCAGGTCCATCGCTGCAATCAGGTGAGCAGTGATTCGTTGGAGTGCCGGAACGCTCGACGACTCATTCGTCGGTTTGTTCGCGGCGCCTCACTAGCGAGCAATTACGCCGCCCCTGTTCGCGGTCCCCAGAGAGACCGCGACTCTCAGGAGTCCCGATCAGCCGCCCGTTCCTGTGTCGGTGTCGGTATCGGTATCGGTATCGGTGTCCATGCCAGTCGTGCCGGTATCGGTCGCTGTATCGGTCGCTGTATCGGTCGCTGTATCGGTCGCTGTGCCGGTCGTCGTCGTTGTCGTCGTCGTCGTCTGGCCCTCCGTTGTACAGCCAGCGGTCGCATTAAACAAACAACTGCTGCTGGGATCTATGGTGGGATCTGAACTCGACGACGTCGTCGTCGTCGTCTCGCCGGTGCTCGACGAACTCGACGAACTCGACGAACTCGACGAACTCGATGTACCCGAATCTGTCTCCATTGACTTAGGACCGCAAGCGCTGCCGACAACAAAGAGAAATGTAAGAAGTGAAAGTCGAAGGATCATTCGCCCAGTGTAGCGGAACTACGGCTGTACCTGTAGGGGACAGCTCGCCAGCGTCGGATCCACAGCACTCCGGAGGAAGGGCCGAATCTGCTTGATCCGCAGTTGTCCGCCAACAGCGATTTTGAACTCGAGATCCAGCAATACATCCTCGACATCATGCTCGCCGAGCTCCACTGGATACGACTGAGCGACGTCAGCGATAAGCCCACCCAAGCTGCTGAGGGCAGCATCATCCATGACCTCTGCATCCGGTGCCAACGATGACGGCGATACACGCTCGATCTCTACCACCGCTCCGTTTTCGATCGTCAACCGATCCACTTCGGCAACGACCCCGGACGGCGCGCCGACAACATTGACCTCACCGAGCTGCACGTTGACCGTGTAGCGAGCATCGTCGGGGTCGCTGGGGTTGCCGGTAAAAATGACGCCATTCGCCTCTTCGTCAGCAAAGCGCGTGGATACAAGAATACCCATCGCCGCCTGGTTGTGATCGAGCTGGAAATACTCGCGCTCCTCGTAGGCGCCGAAGGACCAGAGACTCGCCCACACCTTGAGCAATGCGCGCTTGATCGTGCGATCATTCGAGTTCGGATCACAGAGCGACTTGCCGTACTCGACCATGTCGGCCGAGCAGGCGCTCGTTGAATCGTAGAGCCCTGCGCCGTTGAATTCGACGCCATCCTCGGCGTTGGAAGACGAACGAAAACGAACCATTGTGTTCTCGCCAAAGACATCGACGATACGCTTACGCAGGTCCAGTACCAGTTGCGGATCGACGACCCCGTGCTCGCGGATCTCAGCGACCAAGGCCGCAAGCCGCTGGCGTCGCACGTTGGTATCGCTGCGAAAGGCATCATCCGCCAGCCACGCGCTGAGGGTCTCGGCGTAGGTCAGGGACTGCACCCCCTCGCCGAGATCAACCTGCCAAGAATTGGCGGCCATGAAGTCCAGGTAATGAGCGACCGGAACGCCAAAACCATCGACCTGGTAGGTAGGATCGAGGATGGTGTAGAGGGTGGCCAAACCCGTCACTTTACCGCCAACGCGCGAGCGAGCCACCGCTCGGTCCTCGGTGCCCACAGTGGGCAGGTCGAGGAGACCGGTGAGGTCCCTGTAGGTCGCGTCCGGCGGTCGTTCGATCGCCGCGAAGGGGCGATGCTCGGCCCAAAAAACCTCGGCCTCTTCGATCGTCGCGAGGCCAACGGTATAGGTTGAATCCGTGACATCGAGGCGCACAAGCTGCCCCTCAAAGGCCTCGAATGCGGCCAGCGGATCGGCGACATAGGCGTTTGGCGTGCCGCGCTGCCCAGAGAGCACATTGATGTGGCTGAGAACATCCTGCCGGACCCCGGTGATCACACCAGCGCTGACGCCCTCGAGGTCGTTAGAGGAGGTCTCGAGGATGAGAATATCCTGCCAACCAAAGGTTCCCGAGGCGTCTTCGACATCCGCCGCCTTGTAGCGACGGATCCGCCCGTAGGTCGCGCCGGTGGTGTAGGGCTCAAAGCTGATCGCGCCGCTGCCCTCGACAATCACGGCGAAGGGCGCATCGGTCCAGGTCGCAGCGCGCTCGACCATCGCCTCGGTGTAGGGCAGGTAAGCCAACTCGCCCGGACCAAAACGATCGCTGAGCGCCCGGTAGACGGTGTAAACCTCGTCCTCTTCGAGCAGCTGATTTGGGTGGTCGGGGGTCTCGACAAGGAATGCATAGGGCGCCGGCAGGTCGTCGCCGATCAGCTCGTAAATCGATCCCGCGTACATCGATCGCGAGTGCCTCCAGTAGACGAGATCGTTGTAGGCGTCCTGATCAAAACTGGGAAAGATCGGCTCGAACCCCTCGCGCAGCATGCAACGGTGGAGGCGATAAAAATTAGTGTCGGAGAAGAGCGTCGGCAGCGGTGCGTCGGGGTTTGCGGGCGTCAGGTATTTGGAGAGCCTGCGAACGTCGAGGCGAGCGGCCGAGGGGATCGAAGTTGCGTTCCAGGCGAGTTCGTCGGGCAGCTGATGACGACAGACGCTATGGCCCACACGCGCCGCCGCATCTGCGCAGAGATCTTTGTGCTCAAGACATTGCTCGCGCGGATCACCAAAACTGCCAGGCTCGCAAAAACACTCGGCGGACTCGACGTCACAATAGGCCCCCTCCGCACAGGGCTCCGCACCGCAGGGCTCGTCCGAGCTGGATGCGCTCTCGGACTCCGCCGTAGTTTCGCCATTGCAGCCAACCGCGAATACCAACCCCAATGCCGCGAGTAGTCGGCGGCAAGTGCCGATGCGAGCGTCGGGGTGACGCGCCACCGAATCGGGCGAAGAGTCGCGTAAACCCGTGCCACTGCCACCTCGGACCCGCTCGTGCTGCATCCAACTCATGTACGATCCGTCGCTCAGGACTCTACCACAGGCTCCGCGCCCAGGGCTCGCAAGGCTCGTGCTCAAAACCTGTCTTTAGGAACATTTTATCGAATCCAGGAGGATCGGTAAGCCCTGGCTCTTTTGCCACCGAACTCCGAACTCCGAATTCCGAACTCCGCACTCAAGGCCCACTCGAGACGCATCCGCTCACCGCTTCCGCTGCTGTCATCGCGGCCGGCGGGCTAGCAAGCGCGCGGCTCGTGCAGACCGCCCACACAAACGACCCCTTCCCAGTGTGCACCAAATGCGGATAAGAACGCGCTCTAACCCCGAATCCGGGTCTCTGGAGCTCTTCGAGGCCAAGGCCTGCGCAGGAGCGGGCTTGCCCCGGGGCCGCTCGTCGCCTAGACCAGCCAGCGATGGGTCCTTCGAGAATCGCCGCGTCTAGCTCCGCCTCTGGGCTCCTGTCCCTCGGCATCTGCCTCGTCGTCGGCCTCGCGTGCACACCAATACCAGCGACGAGCACCTCCGCCACCGAGACTACGACCGGCGGCGACAGCAGCTCCGGCGACACCGACTCCACCGGCATCGACTCCGGCACCGACTCCGACGAAACCAGCAGCACAGGGGAGCCCCAAGGCCCACCGCCCGCGGCCGGCAAGAACCCCTTCCCCTGGTCGCTAGAGAGCTGGGACGCAGTCTGCAACGACAACAGCGACAACGATGACAACGACTACGCCGACTGCGACGACTTCAGCTGCTCGCGTAATCCGTCGGTGATCGTCTGCGCACAGCTCTCGCTCTACGAGAGCACACCGGCGCTCTGTACAAACGGCAAGGACGACGATTACGACGGCCGCGTCGACTGTGCAGATCCGGACTGCTTTAAAAACCCCTTCGTCAACGTCTGTGTACAACCTCGCACCGAGGATCGCTGCGGCGAGGGCATCGACGGCGACGGTGACGGCTACTCGGATTGCGACGACAACGACTGCCTCGCCCTCGATCCAAACTGCGCCCAAAAGGCCGGCTCCCTGCGCGTGCTCTTCGACCAGACCCTCGACGAAACCGCCTCAAATGGCCCCAATTCGGATTGGATCGTCGACCCCTGGGGCCGCCTGCTGACGCCCTCCAACCCGACCTCGCGCAACGAGTGGCGGGGCTCGCTCTCCTCCTTCGCCTTCGCCCTCTACCAGGGAGGCCACACCGTCGAAAACCTGGTCGCCTGGGAGCAGGCGATGACCTACGGCGACGCGAGCAATCCCCAGGACCTCAGCCGCTACGATGTCGTCGTTGTCATCGAACCCAGCCGCAAGCTCAGCAGCTCCGAAAAAGCCGCGCTCATCAACTTCGTCGACGACGGCGGCGGCCTCCTGCTCGCCGCAAACCACGTGTCGGCAGATCGCGACAGCAATGGTTGGGGAGCAGTGCGCGCCCTCAACGATCTTTTCGACGCCAACCCGGTGCGCGCCGATCCCTTCGGCTTTCGCTTTGATACGATCGACATCGAAGAGGAGCTGACGCTAGAGCGCATCGAAGCGCCAAACCATCCGGTGATCTCCGGCCCCGCCGGCACGGTCTCACGGATCGGCCTCTACATCGGCACCAGCGCGCGGCTCAGTGGCGGCAACCCGAGCGCCGCAGGCCTGATCGTTCTCGACGATGCAGCCTCGAGTAAGGTCGACATCGTCGTCGGCGCGGTCGAAGTCGGTAACGGCCGAGTTGTCTTTGTCACCGACTCCGCGCTCTTCGGCGACGGCTCTGACTCCCACGGTAATTCGTGGTCATCCAAGGACGCCTGGAACAACCCAGCCCTCGACCACGCCGCACTCTTTGTCAACGCCGTCGACTGGCTCGGCGGCTGATACTCAGCCCAGCATGAGGATCGCCAGGTGCACGATCAGGCCAAAGGTCGCGAGCACACCGACACCAAAGGAGAGCGAACGCCAGGGCTGGAGGCCGCCGAGGTAACAGATCGAGTAGATCACCCGCGCTGCCGCAAAGGCACCAAAAAAGACCCAAGCCATGGTCGCGCTCGCCCCAGCAGCGACGTACACCTGGCCGAGAAACAAAAAGGGCACAGTGTTGACGAACGTATTGGTATGGGCCCGCAGCACCCGAGCGACTGCCTCGGGATCCTCGGCACGCACGTCCGAGCCCTTTGAAACGCTCACGGCATCCTCGGGGTTGTGGGTCGTCTTGGACTTTACTCGGGCTGAGCCGCTCAGCAGCCAGAGCATCGTCATGTTGAGGCAGAGAATGAGGGTCGTGATCCCGTAGGCGAAGAAGGCGTCGCTCATGGCCACCAGAGTAATGGCATCACAAAGATGTGCACGCAAGCCCCCGCCGTTGCCTCCAAATAGGCACTAAACACTGTACGAAGCGTGTATCCCGAAATTGAGGGTCGGGGCGAAGCGCTCGTGCTCAGCTCTTGTCGCGTTGCTCTCGCTTGCGTTCGCGTCGCCACCGCCAAACGCGAACCGCCGACCCAGAGATCAAATCCTGCGCCGACTTGCCGATCGAAGTGGCGAGCGACTCCTTGTCACGGCTCCGACCCTGCAGCTTTCGCGCCTTTCGGCTGGCGTCGCCCAAGCCCTTGCCGACCCAGAGGCCCGCTCCCACTGCGGCAACCACAAGGATGATCATGAGAATCAGTTGGAGCGTTTCCACAGCGGCTATCACGACGTCACTCTTCCAGGTTGGCTGCGAGCCTAGCAGGCCCTGGCCCGGCGCGCCCGGCGTGCCCGGCAACGAGTCTCAGACGCTCCTCGGGCCCAGTGCCGACGTCCTGCGCTCGCTCTCGTATGCTCCCGCTCTCCACCAGCTCATGCATTCGTTCATTCGTTCATTCGTTCAAGAGACGGAGCAAGTCGCCGACCCAGGACGGATAAAACGGGAGCAGCACCTGCTCGACAGCGGAGCGCGATTCACTCGGCGCGACTGCACCAGCCGGAAGCTCGGGACACTCGCAACCCCAGGACTCCGGCAGCTGCGGGCAGGCTAACTGAGCGATCCGCAGATGGCCCTCGCCGTTTGGGTGGATGTGATCAAAAGAACGCAGCTCCTCCCGCAAAAACCACTTGGGGATCTCTGCCGCCCGAGCAGCCTCCGCATCCAGTCGAGTCGCACGCTCATCGTCGCTAAGCCCCTCGGCCTTGAGACGTTTTTTCCAGCCCTTGTCGCGCTCCAACGCCTTGCGCATCACGTCGATCTCGCGAGCTGATGCGTCGGCGCTGCGCAGGTAGGGCGCCTCGTAGAGATCGATCGCGATGTCCGGCAACTCCCCCGGATCCCAGGGAGCGTCGGCGGCGACCTTGCGCTTGCTCGCGTAACTGCCGAGTGCCTGGGCAGGATCCAGGCGACCCAAGGTGAAGTCGACGAGTTTGCGCGTGAAGTCGAGATAGAGAAGTCCGCCGATCCCCGACCACCGCCGACGATCGCTCTCGTCGCCCCAAGGCGTCAGCGTAAAACCGACGACCTTGATGCCCTTACTGTGGGCCAGCGCGTAGAGTTCGCGGATGTGGTGGTTGGTATTTTCGGGCATCGCCACGCTGTTGAGGCCACCCTGAAAAACCAACCAGTACTCGCTTTCGTCGTCACCGCGACCGAGCCGAACCCGGCGATTTTTGAGAACCTGACTCTTAAAACGCTGCTTGAGAGCGAGCGCTCCGAAGCCGGTCTTGGCGAGGTTTTTCGCCTCGATGTTTCGACAAAACCCCTCGATGCGCTTGGAGTACGGATCGCGCGGCCAAGCGCCGATCGAACCGGCGAGAAAAATCACTTTGACCGGACGATCGTCATGCCGAAAACGCCAGTTTGGGACCTCCGGCTCGGCCTTCGCCGCTGGAGCGGCAACTCCAGCTCCAACTCCAGCTCCAGCTCCAGCTCCAACTTCCGCCGGGGGTTCCGCGGCCTCCGAGGGTACAGGCCCTCCGCCGACGAACAAGGCCAAACCAAGCGCGGCAGCAAATCCGACTCTGGGACGCGCGCGACCTGTTCGGGCGGGGCTCTTGTGTGGGGAGATCGTCGTCGATGCGATGCGCACGGGCGGACGATAAAACGGGTCGGCTCAGTCGACGATATTTCGGCTCAGTCGACGACATTAAAAGTCGCCGCACCCAACTCGACCCCATCAACAGAGATGATCCGCACCCTCCAGACGCCGAGGTATTCACGGCGCAGCACTAGATAGGAGCGCGAACGGTAGGCATGAGCGGCGGGGATCGTCACGCCCCGCCGGCGTTTGACGAGATCTCCGTCCTTCTCCCAGATCACGTCGACGTCCTCCTCGACGCGCCCGTGCACGACGCGGAAGCAGACGTTCACGGCATCGCGAGCCTTGACCGAAAATCTGTCTGATTTGCCCGCACAGCCCTGGCGGTTCTGCTTGGAGCCGAGCCAGATCCGGTCGACATGCACACCACTCGCGCCGATCTTCGCCAGCGGCGGACCGTCGTGCACCGAAACCGGCAAACGGCGAAAAACCCGGGCGATCGCCGGCGGCGTACCAGGCGGAGGCTCCCGCACTCCCAGCTCCCGAGAACCCTCTGTTCCATTTCCAAGCCTCTGCTCCGGTGGATTTTCGGGGTTTTCAGGCTTTTCGGACTTTTCAGACTTTTCAGACTCTTCCGGTCTGTCGGGTTTTTCAGGCTTTCTGGCGTCTTTCAGCGTTTCGAACATGCCTCCGACGGCCTCCCCATCATCGATCCCCGAAGGGATCTCCTGGGGCTGCCCCACTGCGCTCGCTCCGCGCTCCGCGTCGATGCGCTCCCCGGAGTTTTGGGGATCTGCGAGATCTGCGAGATCTGCGAGATCTGCGGAGCCTGCGAGATCTGCGGAACCTGCGAGATCTTCGGGATCCTCTGGATCCCGTGGGGCAATCCTCGGGCGCCGGCTCAGACCAGCCTCCGTCTTTGCGCGCTTGCGGACGCCGATCGCGGCCTCTCGGTTTTTGACCGATCCCGCCGCCGGTAGACGAACCATCGCCTGGCCCTCGCTACGGCTCGGCAGTCGTCGGAGTCGCGGCTCGCCCTCATCCCCGCCACAGCCCATTAGGCCCAGGCCCAAAACGAAGATCGGCACGAGCGACAACACGGGGCGCCCGGCTCGGTCCCCCTGCGCCCAGCGACCTCGGAGACCGCTCTCCAGGGCTGTGCACCGCTCTCCCGTCGCGGACATGGCGGCATCGTAACAGGGGGATCCTAGCGCTGCGGAATAGACAAAAGCGCAGAGGCGTTGCGCTGCCGACCGTGCCCCAAGATCCCGCAACATCGCGATTTGGGTGGACCACCGGGGTCATTGTTCACTTTCACGCCGAACCGGATCGGCTCGCAACGTCGCTCGCCCAGATCGAGACAGATCGATTAGTGGTATGTCGCACGTTTTGAGCATATTTGATGGGAGATCTCCTCCCTGGCGCAAGAAGTGCACCGCTCCGCGCCTTAGCAATGCATTCAGGCGAACATCGGGCACGTGCGCACATTGCGCACATCGCGCCTATCGCTGTCTTCTTTTGTCTTGGGAGGGCCCTCGTGCTTGCCCGAATCTCACTCGGCGATCTAAAGACTGCCCATGCTCGGCTCACGTGTCCGTCGCTCCCTCGCTCGACTCCTGGTGCTACCGGCCCTCGTGGGTCTGATGTCATTGGGTTGCGACACCACACATCACACCTCCGACTGGGGCCGCACGCCGACGAGCGAGCTGCCGCCCTCCGGTCGCGAGCTGCCGCCGGGCACAGCTGAGGGTTTGCAACGCAACCTGCTCGACGAGTACGCGGGACGAGAGATGGTCACTCGGACCGAGTCCGAGACCTGGCAGATCCCCGAAAAGGGCAAGCGCATCCCGGTCGCCCTCCTGATCGCGGCCGCCCACGATAACTACGAAGACTTGGACATGTTCTTCACCAAGGACGCTCGCTGGGGCTTCCCGGACCGCCGCGAATTCGGATCGTTCCCGATCTTCGACGATGACGGCGGCGCCCGTTTTGTCGATGTGTTCCGCGGAGTCGCAGCTCGCTTCGCCGACAAGGCGGCCTTCAAATGTCCACCGCTGATCAACGCCGGCTCGGTCCTCGTGCGCAGCGGCGCCGAGCCCTACTGGTGCTGGTACATGAGCAACGATCACCTCGACGTCGTCGCCTTTAAACTGATGACCGAAGGTGGTCGCGCTCGCATCGACTACATCGGCATGTACCCCGAACGCCCCCGCGGACCGGTGCCTGCACGCTCCGAAGAGAACGACAGCTCGCCGCCCTGGGGTCCGATCATGAAGAGACGGCGGACTCCCAGGCCACGACTCGCCCCGAGCCCACAACCCGGCATGCCCGGCGCTGCCGCTGGCCTGCCGCTGGCCCCGGGCGTTGGCGCTCCAGGTGCTCCCGGTACTCCCGCTCCCGCTTCTGCCGCTCCCTCTCCGGGGGCTGCCGCTCCCGCTCCGGGGGCTGCCGCTCCCGCTCCGACTCCCGCTCCCGCTCCCGCTCCCGCCGGCTGAGCGAAACACTCGTCTAAAACGCGGAGCTCAGGGAAGGGTCTCAAAGAGGGGTCGACACTTCGACGGCCCAGGAGCATCCGCTCGCAGCACGAGTTCCTGGCCCTGGGCAACGTATACGCCCTCGCGTTGCTGCAACGCGCTCGAGGGCCCCATGTGGATGGCCTCTGGAAGACGCGCCTCCAACCTGAGCACTAGCTCGGCACAGACCTCCGGTACCAGGGTGTAGACCGGCCCCACCGCGCTGCCATCGACGACCGAGCGATCGCCTCCCCAGAGCGAGGTAAAGGCGAAACGCTGCCCATCGAGTCCGATCCCGAACAGGACATCCGCGGGCTGCTCGCTCTCCGGGGCGCTGACGATCACCAAGAGCGCCGGCCCGAGCGGGCTCATCACGCCCTCAAAACGACAGCTCGTCGGATGCTCGAGGCAAGGCACCGGTGGCGTGACCTGTAGGGCGGTCACGCCAGCGGCCGCGCTCTCCAAACGCATACCGCCCCCTTCATCGACCAGTCCCCAGGGACAGGTAGCACCGGCGAAGATCGCCAGCGCCCGGTCGTCGATCGTGCCGCAGATAACCGGCGCTGCGCTCTCTATCGGCGCGGGCGATGAGGCTTGGATGCCCGTGTTTGTCTGCCCACTACAGGCGCAGAGAAGCCCGAGGATGAGCCCTGACAGACGCCCTGACCGACGCCTTGCTCGACACCAACGGCTGCGCCTGGGACCTCGCATCCGCTCGTGATCCAGGTTCGCGGCGCAATCGATGGTTGCTAGTCGCGAGTGACGTTGACGGTCATGCAGCCGCGCCCGTCGAGACCGGGGTTGGCCTTATCGATCTCGAAGGTTTCGACCCGCCAGAGCTGAGCGCCGTTGCTGTCGTAGCCGGCCACCGCCGAGGCGCCCAGTGAGACCTGCGACGTGCACTCGCTGAGATTGTCGAGAGGCAGCGGACCGATGGGAATTTTAAAACCCTCGATGCCACCAGGATCGATACCGACGAGGGAAGCCTGCAGATTCGAGTTCATGTTTGTGAAGTTCTGCTTGATCTCGCTGACCTCGCAGGCAAACGTGCCGGCGATCTCTTCGGAGCAGAGCCTGTCTTGCCACTCGATGAACACCGCTTCGCCCTCGACGCCGTCCATCGCGTAGTTGGCGTTTGTGCTCGTGTAAAACTCCTTGAGGCACTCGCCGTAGTTGACCGTCGTGCGGATCTCGGTGGTTCCCGCGAACAACTCGTCGACTTTGTCGGCCCACAGGAGCGAGGGACGGACCTGCACGCAGGTATACCCGTGGGTCTCTGGCGGGATGTCCTCGGGGCACCCCGTAAGGCACATCGTGACAACGCTAAAAAAGGCCAAGACTCGCGCTAGCGACTTCATCGAGCGAAGTTTCTCAGTCAACGCGTGCGGTCGCAAGGCCCCATTGTGGTCGACAGTGCCCAGCAACACATGACGGTCTGTGAGCGCTCGCAGCGAGGCAGAGCCGAACCGGCAGGCCTTCTTGTGACGCCTGTCACCGGGTGCAAATGACGGCTCGTGATAGCTTTCAGCCGCTTTTGGGGGTGCGCGATGCACGCGCATGCCTGACTTTTGCTGGAACTCGTGAGAGCGGACAATATGGGCAGCTACGCGGCAAACGGGAGCAGCCTCAGCCGTCTTGAGGCGGCGATCGATCGGTCGTTTCAGACCGCGGCAAAATGGCGCCGCCGGGCCCTCGATCCGAGCAACCCCTGGCAGCTGAGCGTGCCTGATATCGGTGTCGCCGCCGAGGTGCTGCTCGCAGATCGCCTCTTTCGCGACCTCCAAACCGACGAGCGCGAGGGCTTGCTGGCGTGGATTCGAGCCCTTCAGCACCCCTCCGGAGCCTGGACCCACCCGCAAAGCGGCGCCCCCGATCTGTCCCTGACCTCGCTCGGCTGGTGGGCGTGCGTCGAGGGAGGTGACGATCCCAAGAGCGAACGGCTGGTCCGCGCCCTGCGGATCGTGCACGAGCTCGGCGGGGCCCAGCGCGCGAGCTTCACCGTACGTCTTTGGCTGGCGATCGCCGGCAAGATCCCCTGGGGCTGGCTGCCGGCGATCCCCGCCGAACTCTGGGTCCTGCCTCCGAGTTCGGTGTTCTCACCCAGCCGCTTTTGCCCCTGGGCGCGGGGCCTGCTGACGCCCTACTTACTGCTGACAGGCGCGCCTGCGCGGGTGCACCTCTGCGACGCATCGCCGCTGCTGATCACCCGAGACGGCACCACCATCCCGCCGCGAATCACCCGCGATGGCCTGGTCGGCGACCTCGTACAAAACTTTGACACGGCGATCAAAGTGCTGCGAAAGCTGCCCCGTGGACCCCTCAAAAAAGTCGCGCTGGGCCGCGCCCAAACCTGGGTAAGCGGCGCTCAACAGGCACACGGTGGCTGGTTCTCGGCCCGCCCGACGATCCTCAGCCTGCTCGCCCATCGGGTCGCCGGAGCGACGTTTGACGACGACCGAATCCGCCGCGGCCTCGACTATCTCCGCAACGCCAGGGCCCGCGTTCGCATCGCCGAGGGCGAGCATGCCGGTGAGGTGCACCTGGCCCAGGGCCTGACCGGCGCCCCCCTCGAGATCATCGCCCGCCTTTCTCGCGCCGCCTTCGCCGACGACGATACGATCCCCTGGCTGCTCGCCCAGGAGCTGAGCGAGGCCGGCGAGTGGCAGTACCGGACCAATGCTCCCGCCGGCGGCTGGCCGAGCGAAGCCGGCGCCCGTCAACTCCTCGATATCGACGCCACCTCGGCAGTCCTCGAAACCCTGCTCATGCTGCCCAAAGACTCGCCCCAGCGCCGCGGTGCCTGGGCAGCGATGCGTCGGGCGATCGAAGTCGTGGTGGCGGCGCAGGAGCCCGACGGTAGCTTCTCTCGCTACGAGCGCGGTGAGGCCGAGGTGTGGTTGACCCAAGCGCCCTGGCGTGACGCCGAGTTCCTCGCCGATACCTCCGCCGCCGGTGAAGCCAAGGTGGTGCGCACCGCCAACGCCCTCCGCAACCTCGCACGCATGGGCTGGCGCGCCGACGACGATCGTATCGCCCGTGGGCTTCACTGGCTTGAGAGACATGTCGATAGGAGCATCGGCTCTGACGGCGTCGAGACCCTCGCCGCGCTCGCGCTCTGCATCGCCGTTCTCTGTCCTCAGGGTCATGCGATCCGCGATCGTGTCGAACGCCACCTGCGCGGACGCCAGCGCGAGAACGGCTCCTTCGGTGACATCGTCGCCACCGCCAAGGCCCTAGGCGCTTTGCTCTCCTTCGAGACCACCCCCTGCGTGCAGACAGTCCGAGCCGCTCGCCACCTGGTCGCAGAGATCGAACGCGAAGAGGGCGAGCTTCCGGGCACGATCATAGCCGGCCACGGTCTCAGCCCGAGCACCTACGATCCCTCTGCCGGGATCCGCGAGGCCGGCATCGCCCTGCAGAGCTTCGCCGCCCACGGCGGTCAGCTCTAATTCCAAGACTCCCAAATTCTAGCGAGCCCCAAGCGTGCGACGACCAAATCGAAAACACTGTCCCAAAGGACATGTTTTCGAATCCAGCACGCTTCCATAGGGCGACAAAATAACCACCGACCAAAAGACCCAGGAGAGACGATGAGCGAGCGCAACCCCGACGAACACTACGACGCGGTGATCATCGGCGCCGGTATGGCAGGCTGCGCAACGGCCCAGGCGATGGCACTCGCCGACAGCAGTTCCGCCCGTCGGATCCTGCTCATCGATCGCCACCGCGGAGTCTCCCCCCGATTTGCCGGCGAGTACATCCATCCCCGTGGCGCCCAGGTACTCGAGGATCTCGGCTTTTACGGGCCGCTCAAGAACGCTGGAGCGGTCGACGTCGACGGCTTCACGGTGCTCGAGCGCGCCGACGGCCGCCTGGTCGAGCTGCCCTACGCGGCGATCCCCAATACCCGCCCCCACGGCCTCGCGGTTCACCACAAGACGCTCGTCCGAGTGATGCGCAAGGTGGTGCGCGAACGGTCGCAGGTCGAACTCCTCGAGGGCTGGGTGCTGCTGGACGTGCTCCGCGATCGCAAGGGAGCAATTTGCGGAGCGCTGCTTCGCGATGCCAAGGACAAAACCAAAACCCGCACCGTGCACACCAGTTTGCTGATCGGCGCCGACGGCAAAGCAAGCGCGGTCCGCAAGCTGATCGGCCTGCCTGACGAGCGCCAGACCATCGGCTTTACCGTCGGCATCGAACTGCACGAGGCCGCGGTCAAGTCGCGGCGCTTCGCCAACGTGATCCTGGGCGCCTGGGGGCCAGTGCTGGTCTACCCGATCGCCCGCGAGCCGGATGGCAGCCTGCTCTTTCGCATGACCATCGACCTACCGCACGCGCTGCCGGCGAAGGGCGCCCACCTAGTCGACTTCCTGTACGACGCGTTCATCCCCTTCCTGCCCTCCGATCTGGCCGAACAGGCAGCTTCTGTGATCCTCGCCCGCAAGGGTCACCTGGAGATGGCACCGACCGTCAACCTGCCCGCACCGCGGGCAATCGCCGCCGGTGTCGCCCTGGTCGGCGACGCCGCAGGCTGCTCCCATCCGATCACCGCCAGCGGCATGACCATGGGTCTACGCGACGCCGAAACCATCGGCATCGAGGCCAAGCGCCGGGCCAACGCCGACCGCCGCGAGCCCTGGCTCAACACCGCAAGCCTCCGCCGCTACCGCAACGAGCACGACCGCTATGTACCCACGCGCCAGGCCCTCGCCGACGCGATCTACGAGGCCTTCCGCGGCGGCAACGAAGGCGCAAGGGCGATCCAACGGGCACTTTTTGAGTACTGGATGAGCGGCCCCGAAGCACGTCGCCGGTCGATGGCCTTGCTCTCCTGCTCCGAGGGACGCCCCTCCGTCTTTTTAACCGAGTATCTGAAGACGGCCGGCCACGCCGTCAGCTGCTGCCTAGTCCCGCGCCACGCCCAGCACTATCCGGTCCGGGATCGCTTCCGTCAGGTCCGCGGCGCGGTCGGCATGGCCAGCGCCAAACTCGGCTTGGTCGCCGATGTGATGTGGGCCCAGCTACGCCCCGCATGGCTGCCGCGAGCCCGCTAGGCTAGCAGGTGCAAACAGGGCCTGCCGCGCACGTTGCATGCACCGATGCACGTATCACGCCCATCTTATGTATGCACTTGCAGTAGACCATGCATGTGCCCTGAGTGAACATCCAGGCGCCGGCCACGAGCGGGTTCTCGCACTCGGCTCGCCCTTTGAGCCCGTGAGCGCAGTTCGTCGCAGGGGCCGCCTGCGGGGGGGGCGGCGTTGTCAACGCTGGAGAGGCTAGCGTTTGAAGACGAGCCCGAAACCCCCAGATGATGCTAGGCTTTTTTCGCGCGTCAGGCATGACGTGGAGGTCACGATGACACTTGCATCCATCAAGCTCTACGGACGGGGGCTTAGCGGTCCAACACGCTGCGCTCAGACTCTCAGCGGTCGAACTCTCGGCGGTCGTTACAAGCTGGGCGAGCAGCTCGGTCGCGGCGGCGCTGCTGAGGTCTACGCAGCGACGGATCTTCAACTCGCTCGCGAGGTCGCGGTTAAGGTGATGTGCAGCGGCAACTGTACATGTCCTGAGTGCCAGATAGCGGATCCTCCCGGAGACATCGCGGGCTCGGAGCCCGAGTTGCCCTGCGGTCGTATCGCTCGCTTCGCCGCCGAAGCAGAACTCGGCGCTCGTATCGACGACCCACATGTCGTTCAAGTGTACGACTCGGGCGTCGATCGCAGCGAGACCACGCCACTGCCCTACCTGGTGATGCCGTGGGTTCAAGGGGACAGTCTCCGCTCGCGGATCCTCAACGGCGCGGTGCCCTGGCGCCATGTGGTCACCTACGGCCGCCAACTCCTCGCAGGTCTCTCGGCGATCCACGAGCAGGGTGTCTTGCACGGCGATCTCAAACCCGAAAACTGCCTCATCTGCAAACGCAGCGGCCGCGAGCCCTACCTGCGTATCATTGATCTCGGCGAATCTGTCCCTGTGCGCATGTCATCGGCGCGGCCGCTCTGCACGCCCGCGTATTGCGCACCCGAGCGGATCCTCGGCCAAGAGATCGGGATCCAGGTCGATCTCTACGCGGTCGGCGTGATCCTCTACGAGATGCTCTGTCGCCGTCCCCCCTTCGTCGGCACCGACGAACAGGTGCTCCGCGGTCATCTAAATGAGGTGCCGCGAGCACCCACGGAGGTCGCTCCAAACGCTTCGATCCCGCGTTCCTTAGAGCTGCTCGTGCTCGCCGCACTGAGCAAAGATCCGCAGCGTCGGGTGGCTAGCGCTTCGTCATTCGAGCTCGCGCTGGAGCTCGCGTGTCCCGAAAAGCGGCGGAGTTTCGCGGGCGAACAGTGGCAGCGCGATCGCATCGCCCTCTCCGGCACAACGCCCCTCGGCAGCGCAGGCTTCCCCGGGCTCAGCTGTTCGCCGGGACATGCCGGTAGCGCCCAGGCCCAAGCGTCGCTCGCCGCGTGGACCCGCTTTGAGTACGCCCAGGCCCAGCAGGAGGCTGCGATCGCTGCCACCCTCAACCGGGCTTGGTCGCCGCTCAGGTTGCTGATGAGCCTTGCCCCCGATGACTGATAG
>CAYYUP010000010.1:36405-84973 GCA_964474905.1 uncultured Nannocystis sp.
GGCCCTGAAGATCTGCGAGAATAGTGGCGTGCCGGCAACGCGCTCCTTCGAGCGATTGGTCACCCGCTTGGTCTACCGCGATGCCGCGAAGACCTACGGAGTGTTGGTCGTCAGCCTGAGCTTCGTCGCGCTCTGGCTCGAGAAGGCGTGGCCGCCTCGGGAGATCCGAAGCACGCTCGTGCACGCAGATCCTTGGCTAAGAGGAGCACTCCTGGGGGCTGTTCTCGGGGCCTACTTGGTGGCGACCGGTCCGGTGGTGCGGATTTTGATCGCGTCGGAGCGCCTCAATTACCTCCGCCATCTGCCGGTCTCACGGGCACGATGGCGGCGCCTGCAGGGCATCCATCTGCTCGCCGTCAACGGGCCTGCACTCGCTGTCGTGATGTACGGGTTGGCTGCGCCCGGCGATCAACTCCTGGGGGATCGTTGGCTCTGCGGGATCGCATGGATCAGCCTGATGTTGACGACTCAGCTCCACGCCGTGATCGTCGCGACCGCTTCGCATCGGATCATCGGTCTCGTGGCCGCGCTCGCTGTTGCTTTTTTGCTAGCTGCCGGGTCGGAGTTCGTAGGGGCGCAGCCACTCTGGCGAAGCGGAGGTCTCGTGCTTGTGCTCGCGTCGTCGGTGTATCTGTGGCGAAAGCTCGGAACCCCGCCTGCAGAGCCCGATGGAAGGGTTTGGCGGTGGCCCTGGCCCCGTAAGTCGCGGTGTAAAAGTCCTTGGCTCGCACTCTTAAGCCTCGATCTCAGGGCATTGCTGCGACGGGCTCCGCAGCGCCTGCGTCGACGCCTCCTGCTACAAATCGCCGCGCTGACGATCACCGCAGCGGCGCTCGTTGCCGCGGCGCGAGTGGGCATGCCGGGCGATCCCTGGATCATGCGAGTCATGCTCGGCCTTGGCTGCCTCGCCGGCGCGAGTTCTGTGCTCGTCGCCCATCGCCTTGTCGATCGAGATCGCTGGTACCTCGACGCGCTGCCCATTGACGAGTGGGCGCAGCTGGTCGCTCGTCTTATCGTCGGTCTCATCGGCACCGCTCCGACAGTCCTGGGGGTTTTCGTCGTTGTGGTGTTTATCGGCGGAGTGCCGGTCGTCGCATCGTCGATCGAAATCGCTGCACTCGCCCTACTCGCGGTCGCTCTGACGATCTGGTCGGGATTCCGGGCGGAGGCGAAGCGCCGTCTCCACGAGCGGGCGAGTGGCGGACCCGCGTTCGGAATCTTACTCGCCTTGGTATTCCTCCAGCTGACGGACAGTGGCCTCGCGCTGCTCCCCATTGCGGCACTGGTGCTCGTCGCTGCAAAGCGCCAAGTGGGGCCCGCCAACCAGGCAAGGCGTCGACTCGAGACCTCGCGCCGCGACGATGACCACGCGACTGCGCTATGAGATCGGAGCACAAACAATGACCGAACAAGAGCCCAAGCAGCAGCTCATCGATGCCCGGGGCCTCTGCCTGCGACGCGGAGGTCGGGTCGTCATCGATAATTGTTCGCTGCGCCTGGGCGCCGGCATCACCGTGTTGCGCGGCGCCAACGGTAGCGGCAAGTCAACGCTCCTGCGGG
Source organism: uncultured Nannocystis sp. (assembly GCA_964474905.1). GTDB lineage: Bacteria > Myxococcota_A > Polyangia > Nannocystales > Nannocystaceae > JADJRG01. Next base: position 37,966 of record CAYYUP010000010.1, read on the forward strand.
CTCTCGCCGGCATCCTTCATCGGGCCTCGGGCTCCGTCGCGATCGCCGGCCACGATCTCGATCATGAACCCGTCGCCGCCCGTCGAAACCTCGGCTACGTGCCAGAGACGCCGGATCTCTTCCCCTATCTGAGTCCGCGTGAACTGCTTTGCGTGATCGCGGATCTCCGCGGCGGTAGCGTTGACGAGGCGCTTTCGGTAATGGATGCACTTGGCCTCGAGGGCCGCGAAGATCAGCGCATCGCGACCCTCTCCCTCGGTCAACGGCGCAAGGTAACGATCGCCGCCGCGGCCTGCGGTGCGCCGCGAGTGATGCTCTTTGATGAACCTTTTAGCGGTCTCGACAGTGCAGCCTTGGGTATTTTTTGTGAGCTTCTATGTGAGTGGCGAGAGCAGGGTCGAGCGCTACTCATCGCGACCCATGACCGTACACCCCTAGGCGGCGTCGAAGACGGGATCTTGCTCGTCAAGCAGGGTACTGTGTACGCGGCCTCGCAAGAGTAGGCGGCCGTACAATATATGGCCATTAGATATGGCGATAGTTACACCGCTGATTTGATGACTTCAGGTATTGTTAAAAGGGTCGGCGATAGCCGCGAGCTCTGCGGGCCAGGGCGCACGCAGGGTCATGCGATGGCCGCTTAGCGGATGGTCGAAGCTGAGCGAGATCGCGTGCAGAGCGTGCCTGCGGATACCCAGCATATCGCCGAGCTGGTCGAGCGTGCGCTGGCCGTCGGCGACGGCGATGAAGTGCTCCTCGTCGAGACCGTAGAGCTTATCGCCGACCAGAGGATGGTCGATGAGGGCGAGGTGAACCCGGATCTGGTGCTGTCGGCCGGTCTCGGGGGCCGCTTCGATGAGGGTCACGGGTTGCCCGCGAAAGCAGCCCATGGCGATCGGACGGATCTTTGTGCGCGCTGGTTGGCCGCCATCTGCGAGATCACGGGCGCCCATCTTGACCCGGATCTTGGAGCCTGCAGCGGGCCCGAGAGCAATATCGATGGTTCGCTCTTCGCGGAGAGTGCCGCGGGCGATCGCCCAGTAGCGCTTGTCGACCGTGCGCTCGAAGAAGCCTCGCTTGAGGATCGACCCGCTGGCGCCGCGACCTCGGCGGCCGAGCAGGAGCACCCCTGAGGTCTCGCGATCGAGCCTATGCGCGAGCTCCCAGCCGTGACCTGCCCCTAGGCGGGTGCGCAGAAGATAGGTGAGTGTGTGGCGGTGATAGCTGGCGGAGGGGTGCACCGGCAAGCCCGCTGGTTTGTTGAGCACCAGCAGGTGGTCGTCCTCATAGAGAACGCTGTAGTCCATAGTCACCGCGGGTTCGACCGGCGCCGGTCGGTCGATGATCAAGCGTTGGCCAGTGCGCATACGCTGCGCCGGTCGTCGCAGGATCTCGCCTGTGGCGGCAGCGCGGACCTTGCCGGCAGCGATGATGCCCTGGATACGGGTTCGTGAGAGTCGCACGATACGGCTGTGGATAAAGCGGTCCAGGCGGAGGCCCACACTATTGGCATCGACATCGAGGGGGATTTCGATGATCTCGCTGATCTCGCTGATCTCGCTGATCTCGCTGATCTCGCTGATCTCGCTGATCTCGCCCTTGGTTCGCTCGCCCGAGTCTTGCTCGCAGGACTTCTTCGCGTCGGGGCGGTCGCTGTCTCCGGAACTGCTTGTGCGCGGGACAGCCATCGGCTCGTGCTATAACCTGCGGGCCATGAGCACCGAAACCCCGCCTGTCGATCCGGTGGAGGGCAGCCCGCTGCCCGCGATTCTTGCTGGCGTCGCGATCCTTGCTGTCGCGGCCTTCCTGATCTTCGGGTCAGGTAGCAGCGAGCAAGCGACCGAAGAGGCACCGGGCGCCAAATCGGCCCAGTCTGCGATGTCGAGCGATGCCAAAGCCAGCGCCGGGGGCCCAGTCCGCGGTGGTGTTGGGGCCCGCGCGACCGACCGGGCCCAGGGGCGCTCGGGTACGCGCGTAAACCCCAAGCTCGGCTCACCGGTCGAGGGCTTGAAGCTCAATCCATCCGGCCCCCCCGAGCCCCCGAGCTTCGACACCAAAGAAGAAGAACTCGCCTTCTTCGAGAAAAAACTCGAGCGCGAGCGTCAGCTCCTCGACCAGCGGGCTCGTTTCGTCAAGCGTGTCGAAAAGGCAAAGCGCGAGGCTAGCTCCGCCGAAGAGCGAGGTGTCGCCGAGGGTCGCCACAAGATCGTCTCCGACAACTACGCGCACCAGGAAATGGTCGTCAAAGATCTAGAGGCGAAGGTCGCCGGGCTAAAGGGATAGCAACGTCACACTAGGGGCTCGCAGGAGCCCAGGCGGTTGTCTTTGTTGTCTAGTGCAGGATCTCGTCGACCTCGCCAAAGAGCACGATCATTTCGACGGTCCGTCCGTTGTCGACATTGAGTCGGACCTGGGCCGAGTCGCAGCCCTCGGCCAAACGGATCACGCGGTCCGGCAGTTCGATTTCGAGGAGCCCAGGTGGCTCGCGAGTGAGGCCTAGGCGCGCCTTGCCGCTCGACCAGGTCATCGTCCGCGGGCGCTGAGAGATGTCGGTCCCCTCGGGCAGCGGCACCGCATGCACGGGCGTGCGGTTGTCGTGGAGATAGGTGATGTACATGTAGCCGGCGATCACAGCCCCAACCGAGGCGAGCGCCAGAGCGATGACGATGAACCTGCGCACCCGCGCACCCGCCTCGTAGCCGGCAAAGCGACCCCGGTGATGGTCGGTCTCAGGGAGTTGCTCGAGCAGCTGGTCGGACCCATCGCCGTGACGTTCAAGATCCACATAGCGGCGGGACAGATCGTCATCGGTCTCGGGGGGATCGGCGAGCAACTGGTCGAGCCCATCGTCAGCGCGCTCGAGCGAGGCCGAGCGGTGAGGCAAGTCAGTCTCGGGAGATTTCGCGAGCAGCTCATCCTCAGGGCTTTGGTCACGGTCGCTCACCAGACGATCGAAACACCTTCTGTCCCGATCCGCCAGCCCTCCCCCGCGTCGCGCAAGGATTGTGCTGACAGGCCTATGGCGTTTGTGCTTTCGAGCGCTGCTAGGGCAACGGCCACCAAAAGCCTGCCACGACGGGACAACGGAGGTTCGATTTCGCTCTCAAAGTAACCGGAACCCCACAGGAGCAGGCCGAGGCCCCAAAAAAGATCGAGTCAGAACCGGACTAGCTCGATGCTTCTTTCTTGTCCTTATCGCTCGGTGTATCCGCAGCCGGAGGATCAAGGCTAACCCAGTGCTTTGCCATCGCTCGAAGAGGTTCGCGCAGGCTATAGATCCCCTGTACATCGTCGATACGATGGCGAGTCTCCTTTTTCTTGGCGTCGAACGTGCCAACAGTTTTCTGGCTACGGTTAAAATGGAGACGGGCAAGCGGTTTTCGGTTGTTGTTGTCGAGTAGGACTGCGCAATACGATTTACTATCGCGATAGGTGACGCGTTCGGCCGGGATGAGATCACAGACGATCGCTGTAATGACTCGATAGGCCGCGAGTTCCTCCTCGGTCGTAATGATGCCCGAATCATCCACGATGACATCAGGATCGCTCTCGACCTCCGGGCGTGTGTCATTTTTCTGGACCGAAGCGTCCTCGCGAGCAAGCGCGGATCGGAGGCGAGCACCGACCTTGTCACTGATGAACTGCGAGAGGGTCTGCTTTACGAGGCGCGCGAACTGAGTCTTCGCGGAGGGCACAAATCGCCCCTTGGGATTCGCCTGCTGAAAGAAGAAGCGGACGAAATCTTCGTTCGGTTCTTCGAGCTGGCGTTCGAGCGCTGCTCGGATCTCGCGCATGTACTTCAGGTCGCTCGCCGCCTCAAGCATATTGTCGAGATCGAAATTTGCCTTTGACAGCTTACTGACCTCAATCACGAGACTTTCGCGAAGATTGAGGAGGTTGAGTTCCAAGAAGGGCTTCTCGTCCATCTTGTTGGGCTCCTCCAGGTCGGAGAAGAAACGATAGACGACGCCATTCGTAAGAACCCCGATTCTGGCCTTTGTCGTCGTGAAGTACCGGAAGAGCTGACTCGAATGGGCGAGATTTAGGTCGGCCTGGACCTTCTTCGCCTCGATCAGCATGACGATGTCGTCACCACGCTTAATCGCGTAGTCGACCTTCTCTCCCTTCTTGATCCCCACATCTGCCGTAAACTCTGGGATCACCTCCGTCGGATCAAAAACATCGTAACCAAGGGCGGCGATAAAGGGCATAACCAACGCATTCTTGGTAGCTTCCTCGGTCTCGAGGATCGAAGTCATGTTCTCTGCCTTAGCCGCCAGACTCTTCAGCTTTTCTTCGAGATTCATTGTCTCTAGAGTATCTGACCTCTTCTCTCACGGTGGGCCAGAGATCGCGCAGTGCGGAGGAAACCCGATCGCTTATGGACTTAAGCAGGACAGAAACGCTCAGGTTATGACAGGTGTCCAACATTCAGGACAGTCGACTTGAGCCCGCGTGGTAGGTGATCTTCGGAGCCATGTCTACACGACGCGAGGTCCTTGAGCGGGTGCTCCACGGGATCGGGTTCATCAACAACATCTTGCTGATCCCGCAGTTTACGACGATCATCCTCGATCTGTCTCAAGAGACACATCTTGTCAACACAGGATACGATGTCGAAAACCTCGCCTTCTGCGGCTTCTTCCTTCTCGAGTGGGTTCTCGGTCTCATCATCGCAGAGCACCGATGGGCGTACCTTCGAAGCCCCGTGAAGTTGCTCGATCTCATCTCCGCGCTGCCGCTAAGCTACGCTTTCCAGGGCTTGCGGATGGCTCGAGTTGTAAGAATCGTGCGTATCTCCCGGGTCGCGTGGAGGGCTCGTCGCTATCGGGGACGAGCAACCCAGCTTATCCGAGCATTGGGGTACACTAGCGCGATCGTCCTCGCCGGAGCTCTGGGGCTCCAGTCGGTAGAACCCGAGACTGTACCGACTCTGACCGACGCAGCCTGGTGGGCATTCGTGACACTGACGACAGTTGGATATGGTGATATCGCACCGGTGACTTCACTCGGCCGCCTGGTGGCCGCTGGCGTAATGTTCGCTGGAGTGGGAGTCTTTGGTTATATAGCGGGGTTTATGACGTCACTCTTCTCAGATCCCGAAGAAGATGAAATTCTGGTAGGTGTCCGGCGCCTCGAGAAAAAGGTCGATACGTTGAACGCAATCCTGCTCAAAATGAGCCGTTGGGAGAGTCCCACAGCCGTGGGTCCTTCGATCACTCCGAGCATCACCGAAGAATACCCATGAACCCGTCGAGGTCCCGCAACCCTTCGCGACCGATCCGCCTTCAGCTCTCGGCGAGGTCGAGGTGCCCACGGGCCTACGAGGCGACCGGTCCCCCGTCAAGGCATTCGCTGAGGATGTTGCTTCGGTTCGCTCTGCGTCGTGCACGGACCAAGGCCACGATGATGGCCGTGAAAAGCGGACCGGCGGGCAGAGTAGGCTCTGCGATCGTTGCCAACTTCGCATGCTCTTCTCCCCCGCGAAAAGCGAAGATCGAGCATACTCGCGGCGAGTGAAGCCGCCGATGAACGATCGCCCTCCAGATATCATCCGCCTGCGCGGGCTCGCCGTGCAGTGCATCATCGGTGTTTACCCCCACGAGCGGCATACGCCACAACCCCTGTCGATCGACGTCGAGTTGCGCCTGGACACCCGCCCCCACCGCCAAAGCGGGCTCCGGGGCTCCGTCGACTACGCAAAGGTCTCCGCCGAGCTGCGCTTTCTCCTCGAAAGCTGCCATTTTCTCCTGCTCGAGACGGCCGCCGAGGCCCTCTGCGCCTATCTGCTGGCGCCACCAACCGAGGACGCGCCGCGGGCCCAGGTAGACTCGGTCCGACTGACCCTCGAAAAACCCGCAGCGCTCTCAGCCGCGAGGCCAGCGCTGATCATCGAGCGACGTATAGGCGACCATATGTACAGCACCGAACAAAAAGCCTTCGGTACAGTCGATGTGCTCTTTGAGTCCCGAGATTGCGGGATCTACCGCCTGCGCATCGACCCCGGTGGGGCCATCACCACCCATGTGCACCGCGTCATGCACGAGCGCGAGATGATGCTCTCTAGCGGCCTCCTACTCCAGGGGCAGACGCAGCCCGCCGGCGCTGTTGTGACCTGGTCCCACGACCAGGCCCATGGCTACAAAAACCCGACAAAATGCCAGCGCACGGTGCTCTGTGTCGATCGACCCGCGTTTCAACCCGACGATGAAATCGCCGTCGACCAGCCGATGCTGCCGATTGAGCCGCAACTCTACTACCCCACCGGCTCGTAATGCGGGGACCAAACTAAACCAAACTAAACCAAACTAAACCAAACTACGATTCGAGTAGCAAGGCGCGCAGGGCCGTGGCGCTATCGACAAGAGCGTCGGCGCCGTGAAGATCGGCGAGACTACCGGCACCCCAGGTGACCGCGATCGTATGCACACCAGCGGCCTGTCCCGCCTTGATGTCGTGAATCGCGTCGCCCACAAAGGCCACCCGCTTAGAGGCCGGCAGACCGAGGCCGGCCAACGCCCGCAGCACCGGATCCGGATCCGGCTTCGGCCGCGCCACCTCGTCGCCATAAATCTCGACCGCAAAGAGATCGCAGAGATCCAGGGCACGCAGGCCCTTCTCACCGCCAAGGCGCCGCTTACTGGTGACCAAGGCCTGCGGCACTCCGCGGGCCGAAAGCTCCCGTACGATCGCCTGAACCCCGGCGAAGGGGCGCACCAGTCGATCGTGCTCCCGCAGGTTGTAGTCGATAAAAGTAGCGACTAGCTCGCGTTGGCAAGCCCCGTAACCCCAACGACAAAACTGTGCCTCGAGCGTCGTGCCCAGCCCCGAGAGCACATCTTCATCGCTGCGCGGCGGCAGCTTGTGTGCGGCTAAGGTGTGCCGATAGCTGTCCAGGATCAGCGCTAGCGAATCGAGCAAGGTCCCGTCGAGATCCCAGAGCACAGCCGCGAACATCGCAGGGCCATAGCAGACTTCGCGACACAAGACCTCGCCCGAGATCAAAAAATGCGGGGCACATAATGACAAATACAGGCAAGAAATGCCCTTAGTGTGCCTCAGAGAGCACAATTAGCTTCACTACCAAAATCAGCACAACGGTCACCAGGCCGAGCGCGAGCCAAAGCCAAGGCAGCCCACCGCCCCTGGCGACCCTCGTTGATCCCGCCTGCGCCCCGCCTTTGGCCCCTGCTCCGCCGCCCATGCCAGGTGCGAGTTGCTCGACGGTCGACTCCAGGGGCCCCGACAGGGCGCGCTCCGGCGGCTCATCGCCAGGCGAGGGCAAGGGTCTCGCCAGCAGACGATCGATCTCGGAGATGAACTCCTCGGCGCTGGCGTAACGATCCGCGCGCGCCTTGGCCAGGCCGCGATCGAGGAGTAGCTGCATTCCACAGCCGGCGAGATGCGGGGCCCTCAGGGCTACCGGCGGTGGCGCGATGGACACGTGCATGACCAAGAGCGCCGCCGGATTGGCGGACTCAAAGGGCAGGCCACCGGCGAGCAGCTGGTAGAGGATCACGGCGATCGAATAGAGATCCGCGCGCAGATCGACCTCTTCACCAAGAGCCTGCTCTGGCGCCATGTACGACGGCGTACCAAAGATCGCGCCGCGCTCGGTCAGCATCGTATTTGCAGTGCTCTCGTCATCAAAGAGCAGCTTCGCAAGACCCAGGTCGAGCACCTTGATACACACACCGTCGGCCGTCGCGGGGTCGAGAACGAAGATGTTGTCGAGCTTGAGATCGCGGTGGATCACACCGACACCGTGGGCGTGGGCGAGGCCGCAGAGAACCCCGCGCACGAGCCTCAGCGCCCGCACTGGTTCGAAGGGCGTGCCCGCCTGCACGAGTGCCGCAAGCGGACGGCCACGGAGGTACTCCATGACCAAGTAGGGCATATCGTCAGAGCGACCATGGTCGAGAACGGCGACAAAATTTTCGTGAGCGACCCGCTCGATCGCCTCGATTTCGCGATCAAACCGGCGGAGCGAAGTCTCGTCGGTGACCACCCCCGGCAGCAAGGTCTTGAGCGCAACCTCGAGGCCGTCGCTCAAGCGAATCGCGAGGTAAACCACACCCATGCCGCCCGCCGCGAGCGAGGACTTTATCCGGTAGCGCTCGCCGACAATCGCCCCCGCGTGCAGATGCGGCGTATCGGCCTTGCGCTCCCGAGACGTCGCAGAAAAAGAGCCCGAGGACCGGCTCGCCCGCACCGCAAGCAGCTTCGCGAAATCTGCCCGCGCCTCCGCGACCAGCCCCGGCACCTCCGTGAGCGGGCAACCCAAGGCGGCGGCAACATCACTCTCTGGCGCACCGCGGAGCTCGACGAGAACGAGCACCAAGCGCAGGTCTGGAGAGAGCTGCTGGAGAAGCGCGTGCACCTCTCGCTTGAGGTGATCTAGGGGGGCCCCTGACTCGGGGGGCCTGGTTTCGTCGAAGGCTCCGCGCTCGTTGAGCTTGATCGAAACATCGCGGGCGATCCCGAGGAGCCACTGGTAACAGGCGCTGCGATCTTCGAGTTCGGCGAGACGACGCTCAGCCATTAAAAACACCTGCTCACAGGCCTCCTCTGCGAGGTCTTCGTCGGCGAGCAACCCGAGCAAAAGGCGAAAAAGCGGGATCTGGTGGCGACGGACAAACTCGCCGTACGCGGCCGGGTTGCCGCCGAGGTACTCATCGATCAGCTCCGCGTCATCGAGACCAAGTGCCTCGCTTGAGGCAACGTCTCCCCCGCCAAACGCCTCGGCAAACTCCCGCCGCGGGCGAGCATCGCCCGGCGGCAACCTCGGGTTATCCGGACCCATGACGTGTGTCCCTAGCTCTCACCAGCCGCCGCGCTGCTCCCTCGCCGACGGGCACGACCGGCGCAAGTGAGGCCTGCAAGCACATGATGTGCCGGGATAAAGTGCTCGGCCCCACGGGCATCACGGACCATCACGCCGATCGGAGTAAAGCTCTCGATCGTGCCCTCAACCTCACCCAAACGGATACGATCGCCTGGATTGACCATTCGCCGGAGGTAGTAGTTGGCGATGATTTCCTCGGAGGGCCTGCGCATCGACCAACAAAACAGGAACGCGAGCGTCAGCAGGATCACCGCGACGATCATCGACAGGTTGTCGGTGATAAAGCGGATGTCAATGCCGAGGATATCGACGGCGATCACCAACACGATCACCAAGATGCCGATCTCGGTCACGGTCGCGAGCGAGCCCGCGTAGGGGCTGCGCATCTCCTTGAGCATCGCTCCGACCGCCCGCCGAGCCTTGCTCGCAACGAAGCCGCCAATGCCCAGGACCAGGAGCACAGAGAGCAGTCGCGGGGCGTAGGCAAGGCCCGCTCCCAGGGCCTCGCTAACTGCCTCTAGCCCGAGAAGCTCAGCGGCGCTCATGAACGCCATCAAGAGAATCGCGTAATAGACCAGAGCCGCCAACGCCTTGGACATCGTCATGCCCGGGCTGAGAGCCGCCAGCAGCTTGCCGAGCTGGGTCTTGGCGATGCTCGCATCGATCTTTGTCAGGCCCAGCACCTTGGCGAGCAACGCCCGCACAACCCGGGCGGCCAGCCACATGACAAGCAGCAGACCAATGGCGCTTAGGACAGCTGGCGCGTGCTCGACAGCAGCGCCCCAAACCGCCTCTAGCGGCTCTAATGCGACCTTGGAGGCCGGCGTGAGATCGATGCCCTCGGCAGAGCCCGGTTGCCGATCTCGGAGGACCATGTGCAAGCCGTCAATCACTCGTATTGTCATCGTCTCTGCCCCCGTCGTCGCCATCTTCGGCCTCGCACTCTCGCTCTGCGACCAACCAATGCACAGGGGCGAAAAAAAGCAGGCGGGCGAACTCCGTCGCTGTTGTCACAACCGCCACGCGATTCATCACCCTCTCCTGCACAATACCCCGCGGCTGCTGCCCCAGCGCGACGCTCAGCAGAGCCTTGATGTCGAGCGTCGCTGGCGATGCCCCGCGATCATCATCACCCTTCACCACGACTCGACATTAGCGCGTCACCCAAACAGACGCAGCCCTGATCACCGCGAGCTCGCGATCATCGAGTCGAGCAACCAAGAGCAGATCAGCGCGACCCGGAGTCTTCGCCCGAGGCCTGATCGATCGCAGGTCTAGGATCTATTTTGGGCGCGTTTAAGGACCAAAAGCGAGCCTCAAAATTGTGCACAGCAAAACCGATCGTGCCGCTCGCAACCAGGCCACTGAGGGCTACATCGACAACCCGATCGCTCGCCAAGAGTTCGCGATCGATCCTCTTTGAGAGCAGCCGCGCAAAGGCCAAAACAGTGTCACGAAACCCAGGACCGAGATCGACACCGAGCGCATCGACGACGATGCCGCGCAGCGCCTCGCCGACCTCTGCACGGTTTAACGCCAGCCCCTCGCTGTCGCCAAGCACCCGCAGGATGAGCCCCTTCGCCTTGGCGACGATCGCCTCCGACATGTCTGAAGAGGCAAGCTCACCCGAGGGCGAGGCTGCAGGTATCGAATCGATCGGAAGAGGCATCAGCGGCGGAGGCCAAGCATGCAGTCATCAACGACCAGGTCAAGGGGTGCACAAATGCACAAATGCACAAATGCACACATCTGTTGACCGGGCCATTCAAGCCTATTCGCGCATTGGGCCGTAGACCCACCTTGGACCCAGAGCTACCATGCCTACTCTTCTGCCCTGAGGATCCTCGCAAACGTGAAGAAGCTATCGTCGACCCGTACGTCCACCCTCCCCACTCATCGCCCCAGGGTCAGCATCGGCGTCGTCGCCATGCTCGCTGGGATCACAGGCTTCGCCGGGCTCACCGACTTCACGGAGGCCGCACTCGCCACGATCGCGCACAGCTCCACCGCATCCGCTGGCGAAACTGACAGGGTCTTTTTCTACGATGCTTCCCTCGCTGAGTCGCGGATCCCCCGACCCGATCTTCCGGTGATTCCGGGCGCCGTCGTATCGCGGGAGGCGACCCGTGGCGCACCCGCGCTCCTCGTCAGTGCCCCCACCAAACCCGCCCCCGCGGGCTCATCGCCTCTGGAGGCCGCCCGTCACCACCTGCAAAAACTCCGCGATGCCTACGGGATCTCGCAGGCCGTGATCGACGGAGCGCGACCTCTCTTCACCCACGACACCGGCCGCGGCGGCCTGATCGTAGTGCTCCGGCAAACCATCGCCGGCGTCGATATCTTTCACGGCGACGTCAAGGTGCTGCTCGATCGAGAACTCCGCCTCGTCGCGGTCTCCGGCAGCCCTCACCCAGAAGCCCGTCCCGACCGCGCACAGAGCTTTGGGCTCAGCCCCACAGCGGCGATCAGCAGCGCCATCAACGATCTCTACGGGCCTATCCTGAGCGCCGAGCAGCTCGCCCCTGCAAGCCGAAAAGTCGCCGATGAAAGCACAGGTGCCCGCTTCTTTGAACTCGCATCGGATGCCGGTCCACACACCCTCAACATGCGTGTGCCGGCCCTGGCCAAGCCGGTGTACTTCCCGCTGGCGGGCGGACTTGTGCCCGCATTTTTTGTCGAGACCCAGGTCTATACCAACAGCGATCTCGACGGCACTGCGCATGTGATCGCCGCCGACGACGGCCGCGTGCTCTACCGCCGGAGCCTCAAGGCACACGATGCCTACGACTACCGGGTCTGGGCTGACGCCGAAGGTGATCACCGCCCCGCCGACGGACCGTTGATCGACTTCACTCCGCATCCCACCGGCACGCCTGGCGATGGCCCGATCGACGAGACCAAGCCCAACCTGATCTCGATCGAAGGCTTTAATACAAACCCCGACGGCATCGGCGATCCCTGGCTGCCGCCGGGCTCCACCGAGAGCCTGGGCAACAACGTCGACGCCTACGTCGACCACCTCGGACCGAGTGGCTTCAACCCCGAGGACGGCGAGTTTAGAGCGGCGACCAGCAGCCCCTCGACCTTCGACTACAGCTACGATCTGACTTCCGAGCCGCTCGCCTCACCCGAGCAATCGATGGCGGCGACCATCCAGCTCTTCTACGATGTCAACTGGCTGCACGACTACTGGTACGACTCCGGCTTTAACGAGGCCGCCGGCAACGCTCAGGATGACAACTACGGCCGCGGCGGCGCCGGTGGTGACCGCCTCCAGGCCCAGGCCCAAGACGGAGCGCTCACCGGCTCGCGCAACAACGCAAACATGACAACACCCGGCGATGGTGTCTCGCCGATCATGCAGATGTACCTGTGGAGCCCGCGCAACAACACCGCGACGCTGATGCTGTCGCCTGGCGATCAGGAGTACGTGGTCAGCAAGGGGCAATTTTCGCCGACCACGTACGATCTCTCGGGGCCGATGGTGCTGATCGACGACGGCCAGGGCATGAGCTCTACCGATGGTTGCGAGCCGCCGCAAAATGACGTCGCCGGCAAGATCGTCGTCATCGACCGCGGCGATTGCACCTTCGAGACCAAGGCCAACGGCGCCGAGATGATGGGCGCCATCGCCGTGGTCATCCTCGACAACGTCGACGGCAACCAACCTCCCGGACTCGGTAATGACACCGAGATGGACGATCCGACGATCCCCGTGCAAGCGGTGACCAAGACCGACGGCGCCATGATCAAAGAGGCGCTCACCCAGGGCGACGTGATCGCGACGCTCACCGGCGAGGCCGGTGCCGAGCGCGACGGCACCATCGACAACCAGATCGTCGCCCATGAGTGGGGTCATTATTTTCACCATCGCCTCGTCGACTGCGGCAGCGCTCAGTGCAGCGCCATGAGCGAGGGCTGGGGCGACTTCATCGCCCTCCACCAGGCGCTGCGCGAGGGCGAAGACATCGACGGAACCTTCGCGAGTCAGACCTACGCGGGTTTCGATCCAACCGGTTACTTCGGAATCCGCCGGGTCCCCTACTCCGCCAATATGGAGAAGAATCCGCTGACGTTTGGCCATATCAGTGCCACCGCAACACTGCCGGTGATCGACGCGATCAACATCGGCGGTGCAAACAACGAGGTGCACAACGCCGGCGAAGTCTGGGCAACGATGATGTGGGAGGTCTACACCTCCCTGCACAGGGCTCACGCTGACGACATGAGCTTTGACGAGGTCAGGCGCCTGCTCAGTGACTACGTGGTCGCCGGCATGATCCTGACACCGCCAGTGCCGACCATCACCGAACAACGCGACGCGATCCTTCTCGCGATCTCTCAGTTCGATGAGGATGACTTCACCACCGTCGCAGAGGCCTTTGCCCGCCGCGGTGCTGGCACCTGCGCGATCAGTCCCGCCCGTGACTCGGTCGACTTCATCGGTGTCGTCGAGTCCTTCGAACTCCGGGCCAATGCGACGATCTCCAACTTCGCTGTCAACGAGAACGAGTCCTGTGACGATGATGGAGTGATCGACGGTGGCGAAACCGGCACCATCGCGATCCAGATCTACAACAACGGTGTGCAGGACCTCGGCGTCGGCGCGACTCTCGAGGTCATCTCGGCAAGCACGGCACTTCTGTTCCCTGACGGCTCCTCGCAATCTCTACCGGCGATCCCCCGGCTGCAAAAGATCAATGCCTTCTTCAAAATCGCAGTCGGCGAGGGCCAAGGCGACGTCGAGCACATCAACCTCACGGTCCGGTTGACGACCCCCGGCGGCTGCGAAGAGCATCGCGAAATCAAGCTGCCGCTGGTGATCCACGGCGACATCAACCCAGAGAGCTCGACCCTTGATGACGTCGAGGTCCCTGACTCGCCCTGGCTCATCGAAGGTATGGCTGGCGACATCGCCTGGCAGCGAGAGGCGGCCGATAGCGGGGACTATGTTTGGCACGGCCGCGACCTGGGCAGCATCAGCGACACGTCGCTGATTTCACCGCCCCTCGAAGTCGCCGATGGCGAGCCGCTGGTGATCGCCTTTGAGCACGCCTTCAAGTTTGAGTACGCGGACAACATCGCCTGGGACGGCGGCGTGCTCGAGATCTCCGACGACCAGGGCGAGTCCTGGACCGACGTCGCGGCCTATGTCGACCCCGGCTACAACGGTACGATCAACGCGGCTCCAAACCCGATCAACAGTCGCCTCGCCTTCGTCGACGAGAGCCCCAACTATCCCAAGTTACAGGCGATGAGCCTCGACTTTGGCGACGCCTTTGCGGGCAAGACCGTGCTCTTCCGTTTCCGAATCGGCACCGATACGGCGATGGGCGCCCCCGGCTGGAGCATCGACAACATCGACATCGGCGGCATCACCAACACGCCCTTCCCGACCTGGACCGCCGACAACTGCGGTATGGGGCCGACCACCGCAGGCGAGACCGAAACCGAAACAGGCACCGGCACCGACAGCGACGGCTCGGCGACCTCAGGAGGCGAAGATGGCATCGATGATGGGGGCTGCGGTTGCAGTGCGGGGGCATCCGAGCCCGCAGGCAAAGCCGCGAGCCTCGCGCTCTGGCTCGGTCTCGCTGGCCTTCTGCGCCGTCGTCGTCGCCGCACTTAAGGTGAACGAGCAAACGGCAAAGACACCGACTGTCCTATAAGACAGTCGGTGTCTGCACGAACCGTGAGCGAGTTATCGCCACATTCTAAGCAGCCTGGGCTCGAGCTGCGAGTGCGGCTGCGGACAGGCTCAGATGGGGGTCAAGCGCACTGCGATGACGCTATCGCTGGCGTTCTCCATCGAGCTGTCGACGACAACCTCGATCGTGCCCGAGAGCGCCTTGGTCCCCCAGATATCCTCGACAAAGTCCTTCTCGTCGTTTTGCTTGATGCGCTTGCCCTCGCCATCGACAACGATGAGCGCGCCCTTGGGATTGCGGTTAACCGTGTGTCGCGACCGAACCCCGATCTGGTAGGTCGCCGCCTCGAGATTTTTGAAGGTGAAGATCGCCTTGCCTGTACGGCTCTTGTCGGGTTTGTAGAGACCCTCGCAATCCTTTTCGACATGCTCTTCACTCGCCGCCGTGAAGGCGTATCCGCCGTTGAAACTGCAATAATCCACCCAGTTGTGGCGTTTTGTATAGGTCGCCTGGTGGTAGTTGAGGATCACCTCTTCGCCCATCGACTCCGGCGGCGGCGGGCACTCGTCGACCTTCGCCATCACGTCGATCGCGAGATCACCGATGCGATAAAATGTGCCGCCCTCAAAGGTACCCGCGGTGAAGACCACGTTGTTTGTGCCGGCGACGGTCTGGCCAAAGATCTCGATCTCGATCTTGTGCTCTTGGTTGTCCCAACCCGCATTCGCCGGCAGGGCGATCGGCGGGCCGCCGTTGACCAGCACATCGCCCTCCTCCCCGGGATGATCGATGTCGTAGCCGCGAAAGCGCAGCGTTGCCTCGCTCAGCAGCTCCGGTGCGGGCAGACCAGGCACGGAAAATTTTAGGGTCTGGTTGGACCCCTTGTTGACCTTGAGCTCGATCATGCCCGAGCCGTAAGAGAGCGACTTGTACGAGCAGGCGATCGTATCCGGCATCACGTCGCCGCTCGTGCTCGAGCCCGAAGTACCGGTGGTGGCCGCCGTCGTTCCGCTGCTGCTGGTCCCGCTCGTCCCGCTGCTGCTGCTGGTCCCGCTCGTTCCGGTGGTCGAGTCATCGCCGCCGCTGCTGCTCGAGCTGCCTTCGGATGCCGACGCATCGTCGCTGTCCGAACCCGACGAAGAATCGCCGCTGCTCGAACTAGAGGCGCTCGCCGAGGCGGTGGTCGGCAGGGATGCACCGAAAGAGTCCGAGTTCTCGGACTCCTCACCACAGGAGACGAGCCCCGACACAACGGCCAGGGAGAGGAGCGAAGCGCAGACACATCGAGCAGAGAAGGTGCACATGCACAGGAACGTAGTTCATTATCGCTCTGCTCGTCCAGCGATCGATGCACGGAGGTGAGTGCGAGTTCAGATGGCAGACAGATGTCCGAGCACCCTGCGACCGGCACCGAAACCGCCAATTGACCGCCAATTGACCAATAAACGCTGTTACACCGTAAATCGAAGGCAAAGTAGCCTCGCCATCGCACCTGCTGACAGCTTCTTCGAGTACGCTCTCGCGAACCCTGCTGATGTCGCGCCGCCACCACGCCCTTCTGCTCGCGCTCTTCGTCGTGAGCGGCTGCCAGGCGGCCTCCGGCGAGGAGGCACGCGGCCACGGAAAGAACGAAAAGCACGAAAAGCACGAAAAGCACGGAAAGAACGGAAAGCGCGACAGCGGCGGCCAAAGCGACGAGCAGGACGCGCTGCCGGTTGCTGTCACCCGGCCGGTAAAGGCGACCGTCGAGCGCTTCTACCGGACCTCCGGCACCCTCCAGGCCCTTCGCAGCGCCGAGCTGGTCGCCACACAAACAGCAGTGATCCTCGAGATCCGCGCCGAGGAGGGCGATAGGGTCGAGGCTGGCCAAGTGCTCGCACGCCTGGACGGCCGCGCCCTCAGCTTGCAGGCCTCTGCCGCCTCGGTGACCGCACGAAATGCCGCCGCCGAACTCCGCAGGCTCGAGGCCATCGCCACCCTGGACGCGGTCTCCGGCGAGGAACTCGACAAGCAGCGCTACGCGGTCGAGCAGGCCCGTGCCAGCGTCAAGGTCTCGCGCCACCAGGTCACTCAGACCAAGGTCATCGCCCCCTTCGCCGGAACGATCGTCGCCCGTCACGTCGACGTCGGCAACATGGCAACGCAAGCGACGCCGCTCTTCTCGATCGCTGACATGTCAAAGCTCGACCTCGAGTTGCACATCCCCGAGGCCGAAGCCGGCGCTGTTGCTCTCAACTCCGCAGTCGATGTCGAATTGCTCGACGGCTCGTCCTTCGCAGCCACCGTGATCCGGCGGGCACCGATCGTCGACTCGCTCACCGGCACCGTAAAATTTGTCGCTCGCGCCAACTCTTTTCCAAGCTCGGCTGTGCCCGGTGCCTTCGCTCGCGCGAGGGTCCGCGTCGCAGCAAGAGAAGCGAGCCTCAGCCTGCCCCAGAGCGCGCTCTTTGAAAGCGAAGGCGAGCCCCATGTCTACGTGGTCGTCGACGGCAAGGCGACGCGGCAACGGATCAGCATCGGCCTCCGTGGCGAGCAGCGCTTTGAGATCACCGGTGACATCCAGTCCGACGCGATCGTGATCGAAGACGCGGGCCGCGGCATCACCGAAGGCATGCCCGTGCGCCCACTATCTGGCCTGGGGGATTCCCAGGCCCGACCTACCAGCGACAAGCCGGACACGCCCACACCGGCGAGCGACGACGAGCCCGCGGCAGATCGCAAGAAAAACAAGAGCAACAAAACGGAAAAGCGGGAAAAGAAGGAAAAGCGGGAAGCGAAGGAAGCAAAGAAAAAAAGGCGTTCGGTGAAGAACGAGGGGCGCTAGCTTGGCTGTGATCGGTGGCTGGATTGCCGGCTCTGTCGCCCGTCCGGTGACGACGACGATGGCCACCCTCGCGGTGCTCGTCTTTGGACTCGTCGCGCTGCTCCGTCTGCCGGTCGCGCTGCTGCCTGATCTTTCCTACCCAAGCCTGACCATTCAGACAGATTACCCCGACGCAGCGCCCACCGACGTCGAGGAACTGATCACCCGCCCGATCGAGGAGCTGGTTGGCGCCGTACCCGGGCTCATCCAGGTCGAGTCGGTCTCCCGCGAGAGCCACTCTGAGATCGTGCTCGACTTCGCCTGGGGCACAGGCATCGAGCAAGCGATGGACGATGTCCGCGAGAAGCTCGACCGCGTCGTGTTACCGCAGGAGGCAGAGCGCCCGGTTGTGCTCCGCTACGACCCCGCACAGGAGCCGATCCTCCGCCTCGCTCTAGTGAGCGGTCGAAGCTCCCGCGGGCCGCCGAGCAACGAGGCCTCCACACACAACGAGACCTCCGAACAGGTCGATCTCGCAGCCCTCCGTCAGCGGGCGGATCGTCAGGTCAAACGCGCCCTCGAAAAGGTGCACGGGGTTGCAGCGGTGCAGTTGCACGGCGGTGATGAGCACGAGATCCGGGTCGAGATCGATCCAGAACGACTCGCCGCCCTCAGCTTAAGTGCCGAGCAGATCGTCGCAGCGATCGCCGCGGACAACATCAACCGCCCGGGCGGCGCGCTCTCAGAACGGCGCAGTCGCTACCTCATCCGCACGATCCACGAAGCCCGCACGCCGGCGGCCCTCGGCAAAACGATCCTCCGTTCGGTGGGCGGCGCTGAACTTCGCCTGGGCGACGTCGCGACGATCGCTCGGGTCGCCAAGGAGCGCGAAGAGCTGGCCCTCGTCGACGGCCGCGAGGCCATCGAACTCGCGGTCTATCGCGAAGGTGACGCCAACACAGTCGCCGTTGCCGAGTCGGTGCTCGCGGCCATCTCCCACCTCAAACTGGGGGCCGGCGAAGAGGTCGTGGTGCTCTCCAACCAGGCCAAATTTATCACCTCCGCGATCTCGGAAGTCCGGGCCAATGTGCTCGTCGGCGGCCTTTTGGCGGTGCTGGTGCTGCTCTTTTTTCTCCGCGACCTGCGGGCTACGCTGGTCATCGCGATCACCATTCCGATCTCCCTGCTCGCCACCTTTGTGCCGCTGCAGGCCCTCGGTGTCTCGCTCAATCTCATGAGTCTAGGCGGTCTCGCGCTCGGTGTCGGCATGCTGGTCGACAACGGCATCGTCGTGCTCGAGGCGATCGCCAGGGTCCGCGAAGCCGACCCCGCTCTCGATGCCAAGACCGCCGCCGTCGTCGGCAGCCGCGAGGTCGCTCCTAGCGTCGTCGCCTCGACCCTGACGACGATCGCAGTCTTCCTGCCGATCGCTTTTGTCGAAGGCATCGCCGGCCAACTCGTCCGCGATCTCTCCTACGCGGTGTCGCTGAGCATCATTTCGTCGATGCTGGTTTCGCTGACCCTGGTGCCGGTGCTGCAAAGTCTCGGGCCGAGTCCCGTCGATACCGTCAGCGAGCGCGAGAGCCCGCGCTCGCTGCTCTCCTGGGTAGTGCTTCCGCTGGCGCTGCTCTTCATCGTCGTCCGCGCCCTGATAAAAGTGACGAGCCGCGCCCTCGGGGCGATCGCGTCGCCGCTGACCTGGGGCTACGCTGTCCTCGAGCGGACCTACCCGATCACCCTGCGAGCCGCTCTCCGGGCTCGTTTTGGGGTCCTGATCGCCGCCCTGGTTCTCTGCGCGATCGCTCTTCAAGGGGGCCGAAACCTCGGTCGTACGTTGCTCCCAGAGATCGAGCAGGGCGAGGTCTTTGTCCAGGTAACTCTGCCGCAGGGCACCTCTCTAGAGCGCACCACGGCCCTCACTCGCCACCTGACAGCGGTCGCCGAACGCGAACCTGCAAGCGAACGCGTCTTCGCCAGGGTCGGCTCGATCTCCTCCGCCGGCTCGGCGACGGGATCGATCAGGGGCACTCACCTGGCCCAGATCAATCTCCGCCTCGACCCCGAGCTCAGCGCCGATCAACAACCCGCAGCCGCAGCCGCGCTCTTCGATCGCCTCACCGCCGCGACCTACGATCCCGAGGCAACCCTGGTACTCGGTCGACCGGCGCTCTTCTCCGTCGACGCGCCGATCGAGATCCGTCTGTTCTCCGAGGATCCGCAGCGCTCGATCGCCCACGCCCGCCGCTTGCTACCAGAGCTGCGGGCGCTGCCGGGCCTCGCGGACGTCACCCCGGACGATTTGCGCGGTCGCCCCGAGGTCCGTGTCCGCTTCGACCGCGAGCGCCTAGGTCGCCTCGGACTCGACGTTGCAACCGCCTCTGGAGCCGTACTGCGATCGATCCAGGGGGAGATCGCCACCAAGCTGCACGCCTCGGATCGACAGCTCGACGTGCGAGTCCAACTGCCGCGGGTCGACCGCAACAACATCGACGACGTCGGCCGGATCCAGGTCGGCGTTGTCGATGGCGTACCGCTCTACCTCTCCGCGGTCGCCGAACTCGAGGCCGACGTCGGCCCGGCCGAGGTTCGAAGGATCGAGGGCTCGCGCGGCCTCCGAATCCGTGCCCGCCTAACAACCCGTGATCTCGGGGGGGTCGCCGCTGACGTACAGCAGATCCTAGATGCCCACGGCAGTGACGATGCCCTGGTCACGACAGTGATCGCCGGCCAGGCCGAGGAGATGGGCGCATCATTACGGAGCCTCGGCTTCACTGCGCTGCTCTCGATTTTTCTGATCTATGTGGTCATGGCCTCGAGCTTCGAGAGCCTGCACCACCCGCTCCTGATCATGCTGACGGTGCCGCTAGCGATCGCCGGCGCACTCCTAGCCTTGGCCGGCAGCGGCACCCCACTGTCGGCGATCGTCGGCATGGGCGTGATCATCCTCGGCGGCATCGTCGTCAACAACGCGATCGTCCTGATCAATACGGTCAACCACCGTCGCGGACAGGGCTATTCGGTGCGAGAAGCCCTAGAGATCGCCGGTGCCCTGCGTCTGCGGCCGATCCTGATGACCACGGCGACGACGATCCTCGGCTTGGTACCGATGGCGATCGGCCTCGGTGACGGCGCTTCCCTGCGGCAACCACTGGCGATCACGGTGATCGGCGGCCTCGCCTTGGCGACCCTGCTGACCCTGCTGGTGATCCCCTGCGTCTACTCGCTGCTGCCGGGGCGCCGCCGCGACGCTTGGGCTGGATCCCTGGGCGACAACGACGAGCCCGATGATTCCAAGGGTCCCGGAGTCGCCGGTCTTGTCGAACATGCCGGGGTTACCAAATACCCTAAGAAAAAGAGCGACGGCGAATGACGTCGCGACGGCTCACCCTGGCGAACTTGGCGATCCGTCGGCCGGTCATGATCAGCATGCTGCTGATCGCCGCCTTCGTGCTCGGCATCATCGCGAGCTTCAGGATGCCGCTGACCTTCATGCCCGACGTCGGCGCCTCGAAAATCTCGATCCGCTTCAGCGTCCTGCGGACCACGCCAGAGCTGCTCGAGCGCGAGGTCATCCGACCG
This sequence comes from uncultured Nannocystis sp., assembly GCA_964474905.1. Lineage (GTDB taxonomy): Bacteria > Myxococcota_A > Polyangia > Nannocystales > Nannocystaceae > JADJRG01. Next base: position 58,841 of record CAYYUP010000010.1, read on the forward strand.
ATCGAAGAGCAGATCGCCGGACTCCGCGGCCTCCAACAGATCCAAGTTGGCAGCGGCGGCTGGGGGGTGCGCATCAACCTCAGCTTCGCGCCCGGCACCGACATCGATGCCCGCAAAGCGGAGATCCGCGAGCGCCTCGATCGCGCAGGCCCAGATCTTCCCGACACAATCCAGAGGATCTCGATCTCATCGTGGAGTTCCGCCGACGAGCCGGTGCTCTCGCTGCGGCTGGGCAGCGATGGCGAACTCCTCCACCGGACCATCGAACGCCACATCGTGCGCAAGCTCGAGCGCATTCCCGGGGTCTCGCGGATCGAGTTTGAGGGCGTCGAGGCCGACGAGCTAGAAATCGCACTCGACCTCGCCAGCGTCCGCAGGACCGGCGTCGCCACCGGCTCGATCACCCAGACGATCCGCGCCGCCCGTCAGGGGCGCAGCCTCGGCCTGCTCCGGGCCCGCAAGGTCACCCCGGGCGTGCGCGCTTCGGGCATCGATGCTGATCCCAAGGCCTTCGCCGCCCTGCCCCTCCAACGCCGCGGGGCAGCCTTCACTGCGACTGACAGCGATGCCTCCAGGTCGCCGACAAGCTCGCCAACCGGGCCGATAAACTCGGTCACTCGCGCCAGCACCAGCCTCGGAGCAAGAGCCCCGCCGACCGCCCAGGCCCGCCTGGGCGAGGTTGCCGAGATCAGCGTGCACCCCAAGGAGCAGCGCCACTTCCGTCGTCTTGACGGGCGCCCCGGGATCAATCTCGAGATCTACGCCGAAGCAGGAGCGAGCCCGGTCGACGTCTCTAAACAGGTCCGCGCGGCGATCCGCAGGATGAGCGGCGATCCGGCGCTCGGCGACGTGAGCATGATGATCTTCGCCGACCAGGGCGAGCAGATCCTCAACACTCTAGGCGATCTGCGGACCACGGGCATCTTCGGCGGGCTGCTCGGCATCGGCGTGCTCTTCCTCTTTCTTCGGCGCATGCGGGTCACCCTGATCGCGGCGCTCTGCATCCCCCTGACCCTGCTCGCGAGCACCGGCGTGCTCTTCCTGCGCGGCGATGAACTCAGCTGCATCGTGCTCCTGGGCCTGGTCCTCGGAATCGGCGCCCTGATCGACAACGCCGTCGTCATCGTCGAGTCGATCGAGCATCACCTCGCCCACGGCACCCCAAAAGAGCGGGCGATCCTCCGCGGCAGCCGCGAGGTCGGCCTGGCGACCATCGCCTCGACACTCTCCTCTGTGATCGTATTCTTGCCGCTGGTCTTTGGGCCGCCCGCCGACCAGATGTCCGCCTACCTGCGACCGCTCGGCATCACCTTTGCCACCGTGCTGCTCTGCTCGCTCCTGATCTCGCAGACCGCCATACCGCTGATGATGTCCAAGTCGCTCGGCGAGCCCAAGCCGCAGCCGCGCCTGCCAATGCTCGAGGCGAGTGCCCGCGCCTACCGCTGGCTGATCGCGCGCTCGCTCCGTTGGCCGCGGCTCACCGTGCTCGCCGGCCTCGCCCTCGCTACGACCGCCCTTCTGCCGGGCACACGAATGGACTACCGGATCGGCGAATTTGAGGAGCAGACCGAGGCCGTACCCGTCACCCTCCAGCTCTCGGGCAGCCCCGATCACCGGGAGATCGGCGCCCATATCATCGCCGTCGAGAGCGAGCTGCTCGCCGCCAAGGAGCGTCTCGGCCTCGCTCACCTCTCGTGCGTGTACTCCGATTGGTGGGGGCAGTGCGACGCTTACGCGAGCAGCCGCGCCGAGAGCGAAGCCGACATCGAGGCCTTTAAGCTGGGGCTCTCGGCCGCCCTGCCCGAGCGTCCCGGCGTTCGCTACCGGATCGGTGAAGATCGCCGATCGAGCCGCCGTCGTGGCGATCGCAACGAGATCCGGATCGCCGTACGTGGCGAAGATATGGGCGTCCTGATGGCGCTCGCACAGAGGGTCGCTCTGCGCCTCCGCGAGCGCCTGAAAAAAGGCGACATCAACGACCCCGAGGCCGGCGGTTACGACGTCGTCACCGGTCCCTACGACGAGGGATCGCGAGAAGTCCACGTCGAACTCGACGCCGCCCGAATCCTCCGTGCAGGTCTGCGCGCCGATGCGATCGCACAGGCAATCACCACCGCCTTCCAGGGCGTACCGATGGGCAAGGTAAGGCGCCAAGACGGCGAGATCGAGCTCCGTCTGAGCGCCGGCACCAGCAGCCTCCGCGATCAGGAAAATGCGCCCGGCCTCGCCGATCTCCGCGACCTCCGGATCGCCCTGCCTCAGGTCCAAGCCCTGGGCCTGGCACAGGAGGTCCCGCTCTCCAACTTCGCCACCTTTACGACCACCCGCGCCCCCCACTTCGTGCAGCGACTCGACCGCGAAACCCTCGTCCGGGTCAAAATCCGCTTCGTCAACGCCGAACCCAAGGCCAATCGCGCCCTCGTCGATGCCGCCCTCGAAGGCATCTCACTGCCGACGGGCTACAGCGTCGGCGACTGGGTGCCCTGGTGGAAAGATCGACAGTCCCGCGACGACATGCTGATCAACCTAGCCCTGTGCCTGCTGCTCGTCTACGCGGTGATGGCCTCGCTCTTCGAGAGCTTCTTGCAACCCTTTGCGATCCTGCTTACTTGCTTGCTCGGCTGCTTCGGTGCGCCCTGGGCGATGTGGCTGACGCATACGACCCTCGACAGCGCGGCGATGATCGGCCTCTTCATCTTGATCGGCATCGTCGTCAACAACGGGATCATGTTGATCGACCGCACGGTACAGCTGCGGGCCACCGGCATGGCCCGTGCCGAGGCGCTCGCCCGCGCTGGGCAAGACCGGATCCGGCCGATCCTGATGACCGCAGGCACAACCATTCTCGGCGTCCTGCCGATGATCTTCCACCACCCCACGCTCGCCGGCGTCTACTACCACTCGATCGCCATCATCGTCGCCGGAGGCCTGGCTACGAGCACGATCATCACCCTCGTCTTCCTGCCCGCAACCTACTCGATGATCGAGGATCTCGCCCTCTCAACCCGCAGTCGCTGGCGCTCTCTGGTCGGCTAGGCGCCAGTGTCGACATCGACTATGCTCCGCGGGCCAAGGCTCACACTATGCAGCTACAGACCACAATCGGCCGCCTCCGTCTCATCGGTTTGTTGGAGGGCACGTCCTTCTTGGTCCTCCTCGGGATCGCGATGCCACTCAAATATCTCGCCGGCCGCCCCGAGGTCGTCAAATACGTCGGTTGGGCGCACGGCCTGCTCTTCATGCTCTTTCTCCTGGCTCTCTTTCACACGACCAGCGAGCGCGATTGGCCGCTAAAAAAGTTAGCCGCCGGTCTGATCGCCGCAGTCATTCCCTTCGGCACATTCATCTTTGATGCCAACCTCCGCCGTGAAGCTCGCGAGCTCGCGGAGGCCAAATAAACCGACTGGCCCGCCCGAAGTGCCATCAATCCCGAGGGCCGGGCGACCATCCTATCATTAGTCGGCCGGTCGCCCGGCGGCTGCAAACCCGGCTACAAGCGCCACATAGGGAAAATACCCACATCCATTGAGTCGCGACAAATCGCGGGATGACAGAAATCTGCATTATGTCCACGATTAACGAGCAATGGAGATTTCAGAGTTTCTCACCACTGTTCGTACAATGCACGAGGAGGCCCGCCGTCGCGGACTCTTCTTTCAGCATGCGGATGACCTCCGCATTGAGGGCCGCCACCTCGAGATCGCAGGGCATCGCCACCTCGCCTTTGCCTCGTGCTCATACTTAGGCCTAGAGCGTCACCCCGCGCTGCTCGAAGGGGTGCACCGTCACGTCGATCGTTACGGCACTCAATTCGCCTGCTCTCGGGGTTATGTGTCGCTACATGCCCTCGCCGAGTTGGAGTCGACGCTCGATGAACTCTTTGGCGGGCACACGCTGGTCTCGACCTCGACAACCCTGATCCACCAAATCGCTCTGCCGGTGCTCGTTACAGAGCATGACGCGCTCGTGCTCGATCACCAGGTCCACCATAGCGTGCACATGGCTGCGACGCTTGCACGAGCCGGTGGAGCGACCGTCGAGATCATCCGCCACGGCCAGCTGCAGGATGCCCTTGCCGTCATCGAACGGCTCGCGAGAACCAAGCGCAAAGTGTGGTTTAGCTGTGACGGCGTCTTTAGCATGTTCGGCGACCTCGCACCGCTCTCGCTATTAGAGCAGATCCTGAGTATCTCCCCCAACGTCTACCTCTACATCGATGACGCCCACGGCATGAGCTGGGCTGGCCTCCACGGCCGCGGCAGCTTCCTCTCCCGAATGCCCCTGCACGACAGGCTGGTGGTCGCAACATCGCTGTGCAAAGCCTTCTCGGCAGGCGGCGGCTGCGTGATCCTGCCGAACCACGAGCTGCGCGAGGAAGTCCGCCTCTGCGCCGGGCCGATGGTCTTCTCAGGTCCCATGCAACCGCCGATGGTTGGTGCCGCGCTGGCCTCCGCAGGCATCCACCTCTCACCCGAGATCATCGTCCTCCAGCAAGCCCTCCGTGCCCGCGTCGATTTTTGTAACGAGCGCTCAGAGGCCCTCGGTCTACCTCTGCTGGCAATCAACGAGAGCCCGCTCTTCTTCTACCGCTGCGGCCTACCGCGGGTCGCCTTCTCCGTCGTCGAACAACTCCTTCAACGCGGCATCTACTTGACCGCGTCCACCTATCCGTCGGTGCCGATGACAACCGCAGGCATCCGCCTCTCGCTGACAACAGGGCACAGCATGGCAGACATCGACCGAGTCCTGCAGGCGCTCGCAGAGGCGATCCCAGCAGCGATGGCCGAAGAGGTCCTCTCCAACGAAGATGTCGAGCGCGCCTTCGAGGGCTGCATACCCCAGGAGTCGCTGCGCGGCGACGCCTTCAAAATCCACGAGAACAGCGCTCGCAGCTTCCTCGACCTCACCTACGGCGAGGCGGCAGACCCAGTGACCGCACAACCTGCACCTAACTCGCAGAAGATGACCAGCAAGCAGCTCAAGGTCCAGATCGCCCACACAATCCAAGAGATCGACCGCCCCCTCTGGGACGAGCTTCTGGGGCGACGTTCGTGCTCGAGTTGGCAGGCGATGGCCGCAGTCGAGGCCGCGTTTACGGGCAACGAAAAACCCGAGCACAATTGGTCATTTCTCTACGTGATCGTCCGCGACCATGATGACCAGGTCATCGCAGCCACCTACTTCACCGTGACGCGGGGCAAGGACGACATGTTGATGCGAACGGAGGTCTCGAGCGCCATCGAGCTCCGCCGCCTAAAAGATCCCTACTTTCTCACCTCGTTGGTCGTCAGTATGGGCTCCGGCCTCTCTGAGGGCTCGCATCTCTACCTCGCGCGAAGCGGTCCGTGGCATGCCGCCCTTAACCGAATCCTCGAGATCGCCCTCGACGAATACGAAAGGACAAATGCCGGGCTCCTGCTGCTCCGCGACTTTCGTGATGACGATACAGAACTCGCCAGCTTCCTGAACGACAACGGCTTCATCAAGATGCCGATGCTCGACTCGCACATCCTCGAGATCACCTGGAGAAGCGAGGAGGAGTTCATGGCTCGACTCTCGCGTCGTCGCCGTCGCCAGCTCAGGGATGTCCAGGCGATGACCCCCTCCTACAGTTGCCGACGCCAGGACGAGCAGCTCTGCGCCTCCGACATTGCCCACCTCCAACACCTCTACACCAACGTCGCCGCCCGCAAGCTCCGCATCAACACCTTCTTGCTGCCCTTGAGCGTCATCCCGGAGATGCTGCGCTCGCCAGCTTGGGAGGTGGTCACGCTGCACCTGGATCCGGCCGCGGGAGGCCCCGCCGATGGCGCAGCTGTGGCTTGGTACGGCGCCCACACCTCTGGCGGTCACTACATGCCACTGGTCTGCGGCCTCGACTACGAATACGTCCAGTCCCACGGGGCCTATCGACAGTTGCTCTATCAAATTGTGCTCCGCGCCCAAGACCTATCAATGACCTCGATTCACCTCGGCATGGACGCCAACTACGAGAAAGAGCGTTTTCGAACAAGCCGGAACAAAACCTGTGCCTTCGTCCGCTCCCGCGACGATTTTGTGGGCGCCCGCATGCGTGAGATCGTCGCCGAGGTAGGACTCTCGCGTTAAGTGAAGGGCAACATGCTACATCGCCCTAGATCCGCACCACTGGCGTTTTTAACGCGGATTGCGTTACACCCGAGACAGCCACGCTGGCGCCGGCATGAAGGAAGTCTCAGGAAAAATTCTCGGCATCTTCCGCAAGATCGGAGAACAAACAGGCACCGATCTTGACGAAATGTTCGCGGGCACTGCGAGCCCGCGGCAGCCTGGCGACGACCCTGACTACATCACCTGGGACGAGTTTTGCCAGCTCTGCCGCAACGCTCGGGCCGCCTGCGGTACGAACCACCGGCTGGCCGACATGGGTACTTATGTGATCGACCTGCCAGAGGTCAGCCGCTTCGTTCAAATCGTGCGCCTCTTCGCCAGCCCCAGGGCGCTCTATTGGGCGAACAAGCGCTGGACCGGCCCCGCAGTCTTTCGCCCGCTGGTCAACGAGATCCGCTCGCTGCCACACGGGCTGCTCCGCTTCTCCGTCACGATCCCTCCCGAGTACGCCGACTGCCCAGAGTTCTTCCACCTCAACCGCGGCGTGATGCGCAATCTCCCGCGGATTATCGGCCTCGACGAGGCCTACATCGAGCTCGAGCTGTCGCCCCGAAACTGTGTCTATACAATCCAACCACCGCCCTCGATGACCCTCTGGGCGCGCATTCGACGAACGTATTCAGTCATCTTTTCCGCTCGCACGGCGATCGAAGAACTCGCCTCTCAGCAGTCACAGCTCACCGACCGCCTGCAAGAGTTGGAGACGGCACGCGAAGATCTAGAGCTTGCGCGTGATGAGGCGATCAAGGCCCAAGTCGCCGCCGAGGAGGCACTCGCCATCAAGTCGCAGTTCCTGGCGATGATGAGTCATGAGCTGCGAACTCCCCTCAACGGAGTCATCGGCATGTCCGAACTCCTGCTCGACACCGACCTCAACCCAGAGCAATCACAGTTCGCAACAACTGTGCATATGTGTGCTCAGAGCCTGCTCGCGCTGATCAGCGACATCCTCGACTACTCAAAGATCGAAGCCCAAAAGCTCCTCATCAGCGCCTCCCTCGTCGACATCCGCGAGATCGTCGAGAATGTGCTCGATATGCTCGCAGGCCAGGCCCGCAGGCAGGGCATCGAACTCGGCGCGAGCTTTGGCGAGATACCCCGCTTCATCCAGAGCGACCCACATCGCATCCAGCAGGTGCTCGTCAACCTGGTCGGCAATGCGGTCAAGTTCACCAAGAAGGGCGAGGTCTTCGTGCTCGTCGAGGAGATCGCACGCGATGGCGAGATGACGACGCTTAGCTTCACGATCCGGGACACCGGCATCGGCATCCCCGCAGACTTCCTTTCACAGCTCTTCTCACCCTTCACCCAGGTCGACGGCTCGAACTCGCGTAACTACGGCGGTACCGGGCTCGGCCTCGCGATCTCCAAGGAACTCGTCGAGCGCCTAGGCGGCTCGATTCAGGTCGAGTCTGAGCCCGATGTCGGCAGCGTCTTTCGCTTCACGATCCAAGCCCAGATCGCCTCGACCCCGGCCGAGGCCCAGGCCCTCGTCTCCCTCGGCCGCTCCTCGGTGTTGGTAGTCGACGACAATGTGACCAACAGACAGGTGCTGGCAAAGATGCTCGAGCGCTGGGGCATCACCGTGCGAACTGCAGAGAACGCTGAGCAGGCGCTCGCTGCGATCGCTGCAGAACCCTTTGATGTGGTGCTCCTCGACCTTCGCATGCCCGGCATGGACGGCATCAGCCTCGCCACAAAGATCGCCGCGAGTGTCGCTGTACCTGCTCCAAAGGTCATGATGCTGACCGCGAGTGACAATCAAAGTGACGTCAACGCTGCGCGAGATGCCGGCATCTCGACCTACCTGACCAAGCCCTTTCGTCACGCTCAGCTGCACGCTGCGATCGCCAAAATGCTCGGCCGAGACCCGCCGACGAGCCTCGCAAAACATCCCGAAAAACACCCACATGGGGCCACACAGGCCGCACAACCTCTCTCCACTGAAGGGCAAAACGGCCGCGTCCTGGTGGTCGACGACAACCCGATCAACCTGCGCCTGGCCCAACACACGATCAGCAAGCTGGGCTACGCCGTGACCTGTGTGCCCAGCGGCGCTCAGGCGATCGAACGCGTCCACGCCGAGGCCTTCGACTTTGTGTTCATGGACTGCGAGATGCCGGGCATGGACGGCTTCGAGACAACCCGTGAGATCCACGCGATCGATGGCCTGCGCGGCCTCCCGATCGTCGCCCTGACCGCACACGCGACCGATGCTGTTCGCACCCGCTGCAAAGAGGCCGGCATGCACGACTTCGTCGCCAAGCCCCCCCGCGCCGGCGCGCTCGCGGCAATACTCCGGCAGTGGATCCCGCGAGCTGAGTCAGCAAGCCCTAAAAGCTGACACCGCCGCCAGCCAGCACGTCAAAACGAGCGGCGAAGTAGGTCGGGCAATAGGCGACCCCGGGATTGCAGTAGTAATCACCGCGTCCGATCTGCACCTCGCTGCTCGGGAACTGCAGCCATACCAACCATTTTTGGGCGATCATCAGCTTCCCTGTAACGCCAAATTGGAGCACCGCCGAGTGGTAATTCGGGCTCCCGTAATTGCCAAAATAGAGATTGTACCAATAGGACGAATAGTGGCTGAGGTGATAGCCAAGTCCCACATAGGGCGAGATCACCAGCGCCAGGGGTTTGTAGACATGGATGTCCCAGGCAAAACGCGGCACCAGGTTGAGACCGAGGTAGTTGCCTGCGAATTCCTCCTCGGCGACAAAGGCCAACGCCGGCCCGTGCCACTTGCCCGAAAAGTGAAAGAGAAACTGCTGATGCAGCTTAAACGCACCGCCAAAGCCCCCCGCATAACCGCAACCATAGCCGTTGTTGCAGCTATAGCCGTCCCAGCCGCGACCCAGGAGCCGCGATGAGTTGCCGAAGCCGAAGAGAAATTGCATCGTCTGCGACTTCTCGGAGGGCGGCTTTAAGGCCTTCGGGATCTCCGCCGATGCCTCGCCGCTAGTGAGACCGACGCCCGCGAGTACAGCACCCAGGGCGGCGCTCTTGACCAGGCCTCGAAGGCGACGACGGGAGGGGGCAGAGTTCGAAGTCTTGGTCATTTTCTAGCTCCAGGAAACGATGGGGCGATGCGACCCCGTGCGTATTCTAGTCCACATTGTGCACGCCCCGCGTGATCGAGATGGCTCTCTTTCATCGATGGGGCCTGTGGCTGCCGGTCCCCCGACTCGGGCGGTAGAGCCCCCAAGCACGATTAGCGGGGTCCTCAGTGCGCGGATTTCCGCTTCCGCGGGTTCATGATGTGCACAGCCTCTCCAAGCGAATGCTTGGCGGCCTCCATCAGCGCCTCCCCGAGGGTCGGATGCGGGTGCACCGTCAGGCTGATGTCCTCAGCAAAGGCACCCATCTCGATCGCGAGAGCGCCCTCCGAGATCAGATCAGAGGCCTCCGGCCCGACGATATGAATGCCCAAAACGCGAGAGTCCGCAGCATCCGTGATCACCTTAACAAAGCCGTTGGTCTCGTCGATCGCCATCGCTCGGCCGCTGATCGCAAAGGGCATCTTGCCGATCAGGACCTCGTGCCCAGCGGCCTTCGCCTCCTCGGCACTGAGGCCCACAGAGGCGATCTCAGGCTCGGTAAAGACGATGTTGGGGATGCAACGCGCATCGTCGACCGTTTTTTTGCCGGCGATCACTTCGGCGACGACTTCTCCCTCGTGGGAGGCCTTATGCGCCAACATCGGCTGACCGACGACATCACCGACCGCGTAGATGCCAGGCACGGCGGTTTGCTTGCGCTCGTCGACCGGGATAAATCCGCGCTCACCGAGCTCAACACCGCTTTTTTCGAGGTCTAGGCCCGCCGTGATCGGCCAACGACCGACGGCCACCAGGACCACGTCGGTCTCAAACTCCACGGTTTTGCCGCCGACCGCAGCCTTCACCACAATCGCTCCGCCGCGCTCCTCCCAGCCGGTTGCCCGAGCGCCGGTATGCACCTCGCCGCCGTCCTTTTTGATCTGACGAGCGACCACCTTTGCGCACTCCTCGTCGACGCCGTTCAGGATCCGCCCCAGGCCCTCGAGCACGACGAGCTTCGTGCCGACCCGCTGGAAGGTCTGACCGAGTTCCAGACCGATGATGCCACCGCCGATACAGACCATGCGCTCGGGTACACGGTCGAGATCGAGGGCGCCCGTGCTGTCGAGGATCCGCTTTTGATCGATCTTAAAACCGGGGATCTCGATCGGCAGCGAACCTGTCGCGATGACAATATGCTCAGCCTCGACGATGTCGTCAGGCTTGCCGTCGGCGTAGCGCAGGCGCACCGACTTCGGCCCGACAAAGCTCGCCGTCGCCTTGACGTAGGTGGCGCCATTGCCCTTGAGCAGACCCTTCACACCACCGGTGAGCTTTTTGACGATGCCCGCTTTCCACGCCTGCATCTGCTTCATGTCGACGGCGCCGCCCTTAAAGCTCACCCCCATCGACGCGCTGTGCTGGGCCTTGTGAAAGAGCTTGGTCGCCGAGATCAACGCCTTTGAGGGGATGCAACCGACGTTGAGACAGACACCGCCGGGCTCCGCCTTTTCGACGATCATCGTATCGACACCGAGCTGGGCGAGACGAATCGCGCAGGGATAGCCGCCTGTACCGGCACCGATGACGAGCGCTTTTTTCTTGATCGTAGCCATGGCCTTGAGTTCTCCGATGAGTGAGCAAGTGAATGAGTGAACGAATGCCTAGATGCCCGCCAGGAGGAGCAGGTTTGGATCCTCGAGATAGCGCTTGACCTCTTGCAGGAAGCTCGCCCCCTCGAATCCGTCGACCACGCGGTGATCGAAAGACACCGAAAGATTCATCATATGGCCGATGACAATGTTGTCATTGTCGTCGACGATCGGCGTCTTGCGGATCGCGTGCACGCCGAGAATGCCGACCTCTGGGAAATTTAGAATCGGCGTCGCCAAGACCCCGCCGATCGTGCCCAGTGAGGTGATCGTAAAGGTCGAACCGGTGAGATCGTCGCGGCTCGCAGTACCCGCCCTCGCGAGGTCGGAGATGCGCTTTATCTCGCGAGCGATGTCGAAGATGCTGAGGCTATCAGCGCCGTGCACAACCGGCACCGTGAGCCCCTGCTCGGTCGCCGTTGCGATACCGACGTCGTAGCGTTTCTTGACGATGATGCGACCGCCGGCCTCGTCGAGCTCTGCGTTGACGATCGGAAAGCGCTTGAGGCCGTGCACAACCGCCTTGACGATGAAGGGCAGGTAGGAGAGCGAAATCCCGTGCTCGGCCGCCAACGCCTTCGCCTCGCCGCGGAGCTTGACCAGGCGACTGACGTTGATCTGCTCGACGTAGGTGTAATGCGCCGCAGTCCGGTAGGAGCGAGCGATGCTCTCGGAGATCCGCCGCCGCATGCCGCGAAAGGGGATGATCTCATCGCCGGGCCCAGGCTCGCCAGCGTGCACGTAGGCGGCTCCTACGGCCTTTGGGGGCCCGCTTGTGGCGGCTCTTAGCGGCGCCGGAGCACTGGCGTTGAGCACATCTTTTTTGGTGATCCGACCGCGCCCCGAGACCGGCAATGCCCCGAGATCGATGCCCTTCTCGCGGGCCAAAGCCCGAGCTGCGGGCGTCGCGAGAACGGTCCCCGACGAAGCGCCCCGGACTGTCGCATGTGCGGGCTTTGCTGCCGCCGGTGTTGCGGTCGCTGCCGCCGATATTGCGGTTACCGCCGTCGATTTTGCGGTCGCCGCGGCGAAATCGAGAATCGCGATCACCTCACCGATCGCACAGATATCCCCGACCGCAACCTTGATCTCGAGCAGACGCCCAGCCGTTGGTGCCGGTACCTCGATCGTCGCCTTGTCGGTCATCACTTCGACTAAGGCCTCGTTGGCTTCGATGGCGTCGCCGGGCTCCTTGAGCCACTGGACAATTTCGCCTTCGACAACCCCTTCGCCGATCTCTGGAAGCCTAAATTCGGTCATCGCTCGGTCCTTATGTGTGATCTCTTGTGAATGCGACCCGGTGTACCCGGTGGGTCCCAATAGACAATTACTAGTAGTTCACGACCTCGGTGATCGCTCGAACTAGGGCGTCGACGCTGGGCAGCGTCGTCGACTCTTCGGTGTAGACGACGGGGCCCGCGACACCACCAACCCGGAGGATCGGCGCGTCGAGGTGGAGGATCGCATGACAGGCGAGAACGGCCGCGACTTCGGCCGCGATCGCGTTGCGTTCACCCGGATGGGCGATCACCAATTTGCCGGTGCGAGCCGCCACTGCGAGGGTATCGACATCGAGGGGCGCGAGACCACCAAGGTCGACCACCGTCACCGCAAAGCCGCTGGCCTCGGCCGCTTCGAGGGCACGGGCGACGCATGAGCCCCACGCGTACACGGTCGCCTGCTCTCCTTCGCAGAGAATTCGAGCGCCGCCCAGGGGCCGCTCTAGCGAGTCTCGAAGAGAGCCTTTGGTGACCTCTGTGAGCAACATAGAGCGCGGCAACAACAGCAACGTGGGCTGCTCTCCGCCCTCAAAATTGGCCGCCGAACGCAGCAACGCGACCGCTTCGTCGGCGTCACCAAGGCAGAGCACGCGGAGGCCAGGCAACGTCGCCAGCAGGTCCTCTGGGCTCGAACAACCGTGCCCTCCGAGCCCAAAACCAGGACCCGTCGGAGCGATGATCAGCGCCGCTCGGCTGCGCTCGCCGCCGGCGCTGGCGGCAATTCGACAGAGTTCGGCAAGCCCAGCAAGACCCTCGAAAAGCGCACTCGCCGAGGGCAATAGCACCAACGGCCGACGACCCGCCATCGCCAGGCCGGCGGCGTGGGCAAAGGTCGCTGCCGGGGTCAAAGGCTGGCTCAGGAGGCGATTTGCGAGCGTTTCGTCGTCCCGACAGGCTCGGGTCAAGCCGAGCATTCCGCCGTCCGCAACGTCCTCACCGACGACGACGCGACGCGGGTCCTCGCGGAGAAGCGCCGCCACTTCCTCACCGAGCCGACAGAGCAGAGCGATTGCTGTGCTGTCCATCACCATCTCCTTACGGTGTTTGCCCGCCACCGCGAGCGTAGTCGAAGGCGCGGTCGAGTTGGCCCAAGAGCTCGCCCTCGAGCGCCTCCTCGAGGGCCGGGCTCCACGCTCCTGTGAGATCGAGATAACGGCGTAGACGTTCGACCGGATCGCGATGAGCCGGTACATCGGGATTGTAAAGTGGGGTCACGACGATCTCGACAAAAGCCGGGCCGCGTCCCTCCCGGGCGCGGTCAAACGCCTCCTCCAGCGCGCGATAGACCCCAAAGAGATCGGCTCCGTCAGCCCTGCGAGTCCAGAGCCCGCAAGCACGCATGCGTTCACCGACGCTGTCACCGAGCAGGCCAGCCTCGGCCGGAGCACCCTCCGGGAAGAGCTGGCTCTTGCAGATCATCACCAGCGGAAGGTCCGCGGCGACGACCATCGCGACGGTCTCGTGGAAGATGCCGACGGTCGTCAATCCCTCGCCAAAGAGCGTGACGCTAGCTCTCCCAGGACCCTCGAGCTTATGAGCGTGGGCCTGACCGGCAGCCATCGCCAGATGGGTGCCAAGCGACTCTGGGACTGGGGCGACGCCGAGATCGACGGCCGAAACAGCACCCGCGCGACCGTTGTAGAGCGCGGGCCCATGCTCGTCGGCAAGGCCGAGAACCTGCCGGGCGAGCTCGTCAAGATCCATACCCAGGATCGGCGCGAGCGCCAGGTCGCGATGCCCCGGATAGACCCACTCGCCCTCGGCGAGCAGCAGCGCAAGGGCGACGCTGACCGACTCTTCGCCGGCCGCGGGCGCCCACATCGGCAGGCCGAGGCGGCTTAAACGATGGTCGAGGAGACGCGCCGCGACCAAGCGTTTGTAGAGAGCGCGAGCATCGAGCTTTGTGAGCAACGCCTGCGCTTCTGGGCTGAGATTGCCCTCGCGGTCGAGGCCGACCTCGACATCCTCCGGATCCCAAGGAGATGGTTCGATGTTCATGCGGTAGCCGACGACGGCTCGCGGCGACCGTCGCCTCCGGGTTGTATCCGTGGCCTTGGCAGGCCGTCAAGGCGCACCAGAGCGGGCTCATTCTCCAGACGAAGGCACCTCCCGCAGACGCGAGGAAGCACACACCCAAAACGGGGCGCAAGCGCTCTACGGGAGTCTCCGGGTCAGCGATCGCGGAGCCACGAGCGTGCGAGCTCGAGGACGGCGTCCGAACCGTCATCGATCTCGTCGAGCGGCCGCTTTGCCAGCCGCGGATCGGCGCTCTCGATCGGCAGCTCGGGAGCGACACGCGAACCCCGACGGTGCTGCCCGCCAGCACCGCTAAAGCGACCACTGCTCAGCTTGAGCGCCCAGCCGTTGTCGAGTTCGTGGATGCTCTCGACGGTGCCTTTGCCCATCGTCGGCGCACCGATCAGGATCGCGTCGGCGTGCACCGCCAACGCGTCGGCGAAGATCTCAGCGCTCGACGCTGTCCTCGGCCCGATCAAAACCGCCAGGGGCAGCTGCCGCCAACGTCCGTCCGCTGGGGCGACGAGCTTTTTCTCTCCTTTGATTCGATCGTCGATCGAGACCACCAGATCGCCGGCCTCGAGAAATCTCGAGGTGACCGCAACACCTGCGTCGAGGAGACCGCCGGGACAGTGCCGAACATCGAGGATCAGCTTTTTCATACCGGCCGCCTCGAGCTCTGCGAGAGCCGCGTCAAACTCGTCTGCAGTGGTCGCGGCGAAACCGTGCAACCGAACAAACCCGACACCTGCCTCGAGCATTCGCGAGTCGACATTGCGAATCGTGACCACATCTCGGCGCAGCTTCTGTTGCCACTCTTCGGTATCGCGCTGGACAAATAGCTCGACGTCAGTGCCCGCAGGCCCGCGGATCAGCTGCACGATCGCGCCGAGATCCATGCCCGAGATCCGCTCACCATTGATGCCCAAAATCCGGTCACCGCGCTGCACACCAGCAACCTCGGCCGCGCCCCCTGGAACGACACCACGGACCACCAATACCTCCGCAACGAGCTCGATCATCACGCCAACACCGACGATCGTGCCCTTGGTCCCACTCATCAGCTCGGCGAGTTCTTCAGGGCTAAGAAGCGCATTGACCGGATGACCGTCGAGCTGGATCAGACCATCCATGACGCCGTCGAGTGCCCCGGTCCAGAGGGCATCCGCGTCAGCAGGGTCGACGTAACGCTCGCCGATAATCTTGACGGCCTGGGCGAAGGCCCGTTCGGCATCCGGCATCCGTCGCAGACCTCGTCGGGGCTCATGCTCGTGGGGCTGGTTCGATTGTCCGTGCATCTCGACTCCCTGCGCTGACAACATCCCAGCGTGCAGGCCTTCGCGGATCTCTGCCTCTGCTTCGGGCTCGGCATCGCAGGCCATCAGGACCAGGGCAGAGGCCTGTACAGCGCCACAGAGCCAACCGAGGATCTTCTTGAAGTTCGTCTTCATGATCTTTGTCGTCTTTTGTATGTCCGTATTCCCGTATGTCTATGTATATAGATTCATCACTCTAGAGAGGACGATCTTCGGGCAGCAGCGGCAACATCGAGTCGTAGTCGATCAGCGCGGGTGGTCGCGCTGGCGGCAGCCCGGCGGTCGCGGCAGCGGCGACCACAGGCGAGGCCCGAAGCGCCGTCGCCAGCCAAAACATCACCGGTACCAGCGAGGCGACGACCATGCCGTAGGCGGGCACAGGGCGCCTCCAGAGCGCGAGTATCCGGGCCCCGAAGCTCGGCCCAAAGCTGCGTGTTAGCTCGTCTCGCAGTCGCCTTCGTACGGCGTGGGGTGGCGCTTCGATGACCGCCTCGAGCACGCCGTCTAGATCCGCCCGCAGGCGACAGTACGCGAGGGCGCAAGTCGGGCAATCCGCGAGATGGCGAGCCACCTCAGAGCGCAGCGATGCCGCAAGCTCTTGGTAGGCATAATCGATCAAATACTCATCACAGGAGGCGCAGTCGAGCCCACGAGGGCCGCCGCTGCTGACCTGTACAAGCTCGCACTCGGCGGCTTCAACAAAATTTTCGGGTTTCATGTTTCAGGGCTCCCTTCGGAGAGGAGGCGGCGAAAAGCGACGGTAGCGGTATGAAGGCGCGACTTGATGGTGCCCTCGGCGACGCCAAAAAGACCGGCGATCTCGCGGTAGGTCAGCTCGCCGAGTTGCTTGAGCAGGATCAACTGACGCTGCGCCTCGGGCAGGGCCTTCATCGCCGCATGCACCCGCGAGCTGTCGCCGACCACACGCTCGGGGCAGGGGGACGGCGGCGGCGAAAAGCGCACACGCACTTCCTCGGCGAGGCCCCTCCGGGTCTGTTGCTTGCGCACCTCGGCCAGGCAGCGGTTTCGCGCGACCGTGAACAGCCAGGCCGAGAAACGCCCCTCTGCAGGCCTGTAGGTGCGGTCGCGGAGCACCGTGAGAAAGACGTCCTGAAACAGATCTTCGGCAGCGCAGGGGTCCCGCAAAATCCGCCGGATATAGCCGTAAAGACGCCTGTGATAGCGCTGGTAAAGCACATCAAAGGCCGCGATCTCGCCGTTGCGAAGCGCCGTGACCAACTCTTCATCGACGCGGGATTTGGGATCTAGGCTGGCGGGCATCGAACGAGCCACTCGTCACTTATCAGGTATGCATGAGGCACGCCGATCGTTCGCCCGGCGGGCAAAAAAAGTCCTATAACCCGGCTGTGACCGCCGTAGATGCCGGCCCCGACGCCCCTGCGAATTCGAACCACACACCGGAGACCAGCGGCAAAGAGCCCCGACCTGCACCCGTTGTCATGAAGTTTGGGGGCAGCAGCGTCGCCGATCTCGATCGTCTGCGGAGCGTCGCCCGACGTGTGGCCGCACGTGCCTGTGAGCAGCCGGTAGTGGTGGTGGTCTCGGCGATGGGCAAGACCACCAACAGCTTGGTCGGCATGGCAAAACAGCTCATCGCGCCACCACCGATGCGCGAGCTCGACATGCTGCTGACCACCGGCGAGCGCTCGTCGATGGCCCTGCTCGCGATCGCGATTCAGGCCGCGGGACAACCAGCGATCTCGCTGACCGGCTCGCAATGCGGGATCATCACCGACCATCAGCACGGGCGCGCTCGCATCATGGAAGTCCGTCCTTTTCGCATCGTCGACGAACTCGCGGCCGGCAGTGTTGTGATCGTCGGCGGCTTTCAGGGCGTGAGCTACAAGCGCGAGGTGACAACGCTCGGACGCGGCGGCTCAGACACGACGGCGGTCGCCCTAGCCGCTGCTCTCGGCGCAGACTGTGAGATCTACAGCGACGTCGACGGGGTCTACAGCGCCGATCCCCGCGAGGTCGAGCACACACGACGGATCCCAGAACTCGACTACGAGTGCATGCAGGCCCTCGCCCGCGCCGGCGCCAAGGTGTTGCACGCCCAGGCAGTCGAACTCGCAGAGGAGCGCAAGATCGCGATCTACGCCCGCCACGCATCACCGGGGATCTCTGGACAGACCGTGATCCGGCGCAACAAGGTGACCAAGCTCGGCATCCGCGCGATCGCCTCGGACCCCGCAGTCACCCTTCTCGGCATCGAGTTTTGCGGCCTGCCACCAGGTGGTCTCGCCAAACTTGCATCGGCGATGTGCGCACTCGGTCTGCGCTACATCCGGGTGGATTCTCGCGGCGCTAGCGGTCTGCTCTCCCAAAGCCAACACAGCGATTGCGACGCGATCATCAACCGCTTCGCCGCGATCGTACGCGGGCTCGGTGCAGCGCTCGACAGCGCCCACGTCCGCGAGGCATGGGCACAGGTCAGCTGCATCGGCGCCGGCGTCGAAGAGTGCCCAGAGATCTCAGCACGTGCATACCGGGCCCTCGAGACAAGCGCGATCAAGATCGAAGGCGTGCACACAGAGACCCGCTCACTCGCCTTTATCGTCTCTCGATCGAGCCGGCGCGCAGCCCTTGCGGCCCTCCATCGCGCATTTATCAGCGACCCACCAACCGCCTAAAGCTCGAACGTAGACCCTAGCGACCGCTACGTCCGGCCCCTAGGATTCGCCCTTCATTTGCGGTGAATCCTCGCGGACGAACACGCGTCTCTTGCCGTCGGTTGCCCGGCGACCAGCCCTCTCAACACTAACCCTTCGAAAACTACGACCATGACCAAGAACCTTCTTTGCCTCTCCCTTGCGACGCTCTTCGCCCTGTCGACCGGCTGCACCATCATCACAAACAGCTCCGACTCCGATACGGCGAGCACAAGCCAAACCGCCACGGATACCGCGACGGATACCGCCACCGACACCGCGACGGGCACTGGCACCGATACCGATACCGGCACCACTACGACCGGTACCGACTCCGCCACCGAGGGCTCGTCGACGACGGTAAATGAGACCGACGTAACCGACTCCGCCACCGATTCCGCCACCGACTCCGCCACCGACTCCGACTCCGCGTCCGCCTCCGCATCGGCATCCGCCACCGATACCGACGGCACCGCCACCGATACCGACGGCACCGCCACCGATACCGACGGCACAACCACTGGCGGCTTCTTCCCCTGCGGTTGGAATCCCAGGGAGAACTACTACGACTGTGAAGCGGGCGGCGGTGAGCCCGGAGTCGAGGACCCGATGATGATGGTCCCCTACGCCTGCCCCGATCAGGAGCTCGTCGAAGGCGCCACCTGTGGCGATGTCGAAACGCTCGGCTGCTGCGACGGTGTCGGCGACCTCTGGTTCTGCGACAACAACGAACTCTTCCTCACCCTCTGCGAGTAGTCACCACATCGCAACCTCGAAAAGAGAGAGGCTCCTTTGGGAGCCTCTCTCTTTTTTCGCCTGCAACCCGTCCTATGTACACGACCTACTCGCGAACGATCACCGTCGTGCCCGGGCTCTCATCGGTCGAATGCACGCCGTGCCAACCCTCTGGCAAAAACGGCGTCGTCCAAAAGAAGAGCCAGCGAGCGTCACTCGGCCCCAGGTTCACGCAACCATGGCTGCGCACACGGCCAAAGGACCGGTGCCAAAAGGCACCGTGCAGCGCGTACGACCCGTAAAAGAACATGGTCCAAGGAACATCTTGGATCGAGTAGTTGCCGTCCGATGCGGTATTGCCGTCCATCGTCGATGAGATGTGTTTGGAGTAGATCCGCCAGCGCCCGGTCGGGGTATCGAAGGGCTCCTCCTTGGAGCCCTTCTTGCCGGTTGAGACCAAGGTTACGTAGACCGGCCGGGTTCCCTCGTAAGCGACCAAGGTCTGGGTCTTAAGGCTGACGTCGATCCAGCGCTCCCAAGGCTCTAGCCCCTTTGGCAGCGGCTGCAGCTCGGGGATGTTGAGATGCTCCTTGCGCACCAAAAAACCCTCGGCCGTGATCATGTAGGCCCGGCCGTTGATCTCGGTCTCCTCATTGACGTCGACAAAGTCGCGGCGCTCGAGACCGCGGACGACCTTGAGTTTGTCGTTTTCGTCTAGGCGCAGCAGCTTTGAGGTCTTCTTGCTGACAAAGGCGACCGGGAAGGCGACTTCGTCGTCGATGGCGATGCCCTGGTAGTCCTTGGCCTTGTAGCGGGAGATCGAGCTCGCGTTGACAAAGGCCCCGCGGGCGGTCCGATAGAACGAGCGCCCGTTCTTCTTGGTTTTGGCGCCCAGCGAGAGAAAATTGCCGCGCTCGAGCCAAGGCGAACCGGGGCTGAGCGGCAGCTTCATCGCCAGCAGATCCGCGTCCTCGGTGTCCGGCTCGACATCGCTGCCCGCCTCACCATCCGCGACGGCTCCGGCCTCGACATCGCCATCGCCATCGCCATCACCATCACCCGCTGCCGCACCGTCGTCGGGCGGTGGCGCACCGACGCGCTCGGCCTCGCGGATCGCCCGGTGCAGGACCGCCGCTTTGATCTCCTCGGCGGTGGGGATCCGCCACCACATCGGGCTGTTCCAGCGACGCACATAGCCGTAGTCGTAGGGGTGTGCCTCGTCCAAGCGGGCACTTGGCGGGCCCTGCATGAAGGGCGGCTTGTCGGCGTCCACGACCCAACCCTTGCTCGCGCACACGTATCCCCCCATGGGCAGCCCGTGAAAGCCCTTTTTGCAGGCCTTGGTGGCATCCTCGATCTTCGGCGTGACCTTCATGCGGGTGCCGATTCGCAGGTAGCCGAGCTTGTCGCTGGTCATGTCAGGACGCGAGTAGATCGCGACCACCTCGTAGCCCGCAAGACCGTGCACCGTCAGCTCCTCAGCGGGCGGCGCCTCGACGGGAAAATACACCCGGCCGTAGGTCTCGGGCGCGATCGGGTCGAGCCCCTCTTCGAGGCCCGTCGTCTCCCCACTAGTTCCGCTGGTGCCTGAGCCCGAGCCTGAGCCCGAGCCTGAGTCAGTGCCTTCAGTCGTGCCGGTACTGAGACTCGTCGTGCTCTCGTCACCTCCAGCTTCGCCAGCGACCGAAGCATGTGCATCCGCGGACGCGCCCGGATGGGGCAGAGCACTCGCCGGCGTCGACTCGGGTGAGCCGCGCTGCACCTCGCCACCGGGCTCACAACCAATGACCAGCGATGAAGACAAGAGCGAGCAAGCGAGCGCCGACAAAACGGCCCCCCCCAGCGACCGGTGCGGCGCCCCTTCGTTGCCTCTCGCCGACGCCGATCTCAGCGCTGGCCTCTGTCGCGGGTTGCTGGACATGCCGAGTGCATAGCTTACGAGCCGCCTTCAAGGAAGATTCCAGGCTCCGGCATCAGCGCCACAAAGCACCCCTCTGAGCCTTTTAAAACCGCTCTAAACCCTGTACAGGCCAAAAACAGCCAAGTTGGCAGGATTGGCAGGATTCAACAGCTCCGCGAATTCGACGAACTCCCCCGCAGCGATCCGAAGACAACAGCCCCGGACCACGCCCGCTCCCACCCCACACTAGAGACAGCCTCGCGAGCACAACACCCCGGTCGCCCCC
Organism: uncultured Nannocystis sp.; assembly: GCA_964474905.1. Lineage (GTDB taxonomy): Bacteria > Myxococcota_A > Polyangia > Nannocystales > Nannocystaceae > JADJRG01. Next base: position 79,886 of record CAYYUP010000010.1, read on the forward strand.
GTAGCCGCGCTTACTCTACGAGCGCGCTGTTGGACTCGCAGGCGAAGACGTAAGTCCAGTTCAAATCTCGATCAAACCACTCACCGTTGTCCGGTCCCTTGCCGTAGAGCCCGATGACCACGCCCGCAGGCACGTCGCTGTCCGGATCCTCCGGCCCCCAACCATTCATATTCGGCGTGGCGAGCATGTCATCATTATTGACCCACTTGTACTCCCCCATGAAACCATTACTGCCGTAGGCGCCAACCCACAGCGACGCAGTCGGGACGCTCGGCTGGTCCCTTCCGATATTCGGTGAATCCTGAACCGCGGTGATCGCGTTGTAGAGGTTTAACCGTTTTTCGTTGCTCTTGGCGATCACCTGACGCCCGCAGAGTTCCTCGCAAACCGATTTGGAGCCCTCCCAGGACAGCTCCGCACGGCAAAAGAAAATCGTCTCGCTGAGGAAGGGCACCGACTCGCAGTCATTGGTTTCGAGTGCCTCCGCCGCCTTATCCAAGTTCTCAGTACAGAAGGCAACCTCGGCGCCATCCGTTGTCGTCCCCGTCGTCGTCGTCGTTCCCGTTGTCGTTCCCGTCGTCGTTTCCGTCGTCGCTTCCGTCGTCGTTTCCGTCGTCGTTCCCGTCGTCGTTCCCGTCGTCTGCCCACCCGTCATGCCGCCGCTCACAGAGATGGATCCCTGGGTAATCTCCAAGGTCCCGACGCTGCCTGAGGCCGACGAACTCGATCCCGACATCGAGCCCGTCGTCGCCGAGCTGGCCGCCATCGAAGCCCCACCGTCATAGGAGGGATTGCCGATCACACAGGCTCCAAGGCCCACAAGAAAACCCCCCCCCATGGGAATGGGAAACCAAGCCCCGATTTTCCCACCCACATCAGCCCAACCTCTACCCATGCATTTATGATTCGCCACCCCAACAAAAGCCGCAAGGGCCCCTGCTCGCTGTCAGTGCGCGCGAGATCGCCAGGCCACGCCAACGATGCCGATCAGACCAGCAGCTCGCCGCGGGAGATGGTCACGGCCTGACCACCGAGCAGCACACGATCGCCGGAGATCCGAACTCGAACCCACCCCCCCCGCGCCGACGCTTGGTACCCCGTCAAGACCCGGCGATCGAGGCGATGGGCCCAGTAGGGACCCAGGCAGCAATGCGCCGAGCCGGTGACAGGATCTTCGCTGATACCGACGCCCGGGGCGAAGAACCGCGAGATAAAATCTGCCCGCGCCGTAGTCCTCGCCTTGGCGCTGACGATCACACCGCGGTGGCCGATCTCTGCGAGGCGTCTTGAGTCTGGGCGGAGCTCGCGAACCATCTCTTCGTGCGAAACGATCACCAGATAATCGTCGTCGGCGCTGCGACCGAAAAATTCCGCCTCTTCGATGCCGAGAAGCCGGAGCAAGCCCTGTGGCGGGACCTCGGCTACCGGCGGCCGGCTCGGAAAATCGAGTTCGATCCAACCGTCGATGCGCCTGGCCAACAGGAGCCCGCTGGCGCTCGTAAAGCGGATCGACTGCTCGGCCGCGACCCAGCCGGCCTCCCACAGCGCGTGGGCGCCGGCGAGCGTCGCGTGCCCGCAAAGCTCGACCTCGGCCGCCGGCGTGAACCATCGGATCGTCAGCTCCTCGCCAATGCGCTCGACAAAGGCGGTCTCCGAGAGACTCATCTCGCGAGCCACGGTCTGCATCCACTCCGCGCTGCGCGGCTCCTCACCCAAGAGACAGATCGCCGCCGGATTGCCGGTGAAGGGAGCGGCGGCAAATGCATCGATATGAAAGAGCTGGATGGACATCTGGACCTCGGGCAGCGCGCACTCAAAGGTAGACGATCCAGCATCGCGCGCCTAGGTGGCGAGACCCTCTCACCACATTCCAGTGTCCACTCAACCCCCCGAGAGAGGGCTCTAATGCCGGCAAAAGAACCGAGAAATCCGGTCGCGAGCGCTTCGCATGCCCCCATGCGCGAAATTCGCAGGTCCCCAATCGGCGTTCTCATCGGCTCACGACGATGTCTTCCTGAGCTGGGGCCTGCACTCTTCGACGACCGCGGCGGCCGTGTTATCCACCTGCGAACATGAGCCTGCCATCGAGCCCCGAAGCCACCTGCACAGCAAGCGCCTCCAACGCGGTCGAGCTGGTCATCCGCGGCGGCGTCCGTGACCTCGACGGAACCTCGCTGAGGCGACTGTTACCGGCGCAGGGACGGCGCATGATCGGCCCCTTCATCTTTTTCGACCACCTTGGACCTGGTGAGCGCAAGCCCGGCCAAGGCATCGACGTGCGCCCTCATCCGCACATCGGTCTGATCGCGGTGACCTACCTCTTTGCCGGCAGCATTCATCACCGAGACAACCTCGGAATGCAACAGGTGCTGGAGCCCGGCTCGATCAACTGGATGACCGCTGGCCGCGGCATCGTCCACTCCGAGCGCAGCAGCGATGAGTTCCGCAAGAGCGGTGGAAGCCTCCACGGGGTCCAGCTCTGGATCGCGCTGCCGACCAAAAAAGAGGAGACCAAACCGTCTTTCCGCCACTACGCGGCGGCATCGATCCCAAGCGTGCGCATCGCCGGAGTGACGATCAAGGTCCTCGCGGGCGCAGCCTTTGGCGTGCGCTCACCGGTGCACGTGCTCTCGCCGCTGCTCTATGCCGAAGCGACGATGCCAAAGGACTCACGCCTGATACTGCCGGACGATCTGCCCGAACGCGCAGCCTATGTCGTCAGCGGAACGGTCCGCTGCGGCAAGCGCGGGGACCCGGTCGGCGCCGGCCAGATGCTCGTCTTTGGCGAGGGCGACAAGGTCGATCTTCGCAGCCCCCGAGGCGCGCACATCCTCATCCTCGCAGGCCAGCCGGTCGGCCCCCGCTTTATCGAGTGGAACCTGGTGTCGAGCTCCGAGCAGCGCATCGAACAAGCCAAAGAAGATTGGCGAGAGCAGCGCTTTGCGACGATCCCCGGCGACGACGACGACTTCATTCCCCTCCCGGAGTAAGTCCCCGTCGGCGGTAGGTATCGCTAGCTGCGAGCGATGACTCGCCAGAGGACCTCAGAGCCTGCCCGAAGGGGCACGATTTCTCCGCCCCCGGAGTCGTAGCTCATCGGCACCTGCCAAGGAATCGGAGCCAGGGTGATCGTGCCTCTATTTCGCGGCAGTCCGTAAAAATCCGGCCCGTGATGGCTCGCAAAAGCCTCGAGCTGTGTGAGCGCATCGGCGGCTGCAAACACCTCGGCGTAGAGTTCGATCGCCGCATGAGCGGTGTAACAGCCGGCACAGCCACAGGCATTTTCTTTGGCGCTGCGCTGGTGCGGTGCCGAATCGGTACCGAGGAAAAAGCGACGATCGCCCGAGGTCGCGGCGTCGACCAGAGCCAAGCGATGGCGCTCACGCTTGAGCACTGGCAGGCAGTAATGGTGCGGCTGCAAACCACCGACCAGCAGCGCGTTGCGGTTTAGCAGCAGGTGGTGAGCGGTGATCGTCGCCGCCACAAGGCCGCCGCTCTGCCGCCGAACAAAGTCGACGCCAGCGGTCGTGGTCACGTGCTCGAGCACGACCCGGAGCCCAGGAAAGCGAGCACAAAGCGGCTCTAAAATCCGCTCGATGAACACCGCCTCGCGATCGAAGATATCGACCTCTGGATCGGTGACCTCGCCGTGCACAAGCAGCGGCAGGCCGAGCTCTTGCATCGCCGCCAACGCCCGCTCGACCGGCGCCGCCCCCAGCTCGCGAACACCGGCTGCCGAGTTGGTCGTCGCCCCCGCTGGGTAGAGTTTAACGCCGACAACAAACCCGCTCTCCCGCGCCGCTCGCAGCTCCGCCGGCGTTGTCTCGTCGGTGAGGTAGAGGGTCATCAGCGGCTCAAATTGTGCCGCTTTCGGCAGCGCAGCGAGGATCCGCTGGCGGTACGCGAGCGCATCGGCGAGCCTTCGCACCGGCGGCCGCAGGTTGGGCATAACAAGCGCGCGACCGAAGTTTGCAGCGCTATGGCCGATGACCGACGCAAGCGCTGCTCCATCCCGCAGGTGCAGATGCCAGTCGTCAGGGCGACAGATCGTCAGCGACGTTTTGGCCAGGGCTTGAGCTTGATCTCGATCGCTCACAGGATCTCCGCTCATCATGGTTTGCAGGTCACCGGCTGCGGCCGGATCGCGAGGGCGTTGCTGTCGTAGTTCCCACCGAGATCGATAAAGGTTGGCTCGTCAGCGTCCAGGACCAGGCGATAGACGCCGTCGTTGCCGAGTACATCGCCGCTCGGCACATAGGCGACGTTGCCGACGACATCGACATCGCGGGGCCGAGCCCCCATCGGCAGAGGTTTTTCGACCGACGAGAGATCGCCCGTATCGATGATGTACAGGCTCGAATCATCCTCGCAAGCGACCACCAAGAGACTGTCGTTCTCGGCGAGTTCCAGCCCCCATGGATCGTCACCGACGTCGACCGCCGCGCTCTCACTGAGGGTCGCGGCATCGATGATCTTGATCTGATTCATACCGCGATCGCTGACGTAGAGGGTCTTGCCGTCAGCGCTGATCCGCAGATCCCAGAGCGCCTTGCCGAGTTCGGCGATCTCGATGTTCTCGGTCTCGACATCGATGCGCAGCACCTCTTTGCCGTACCAATTCACCATGTAGATGAGATCTGAGCAGGGATCGAGGGTCATTTTGCCGCCCTGCACACCCTCCGGTAAATCGATCGTCCCCTGGATCGTGTAGGTGTCAGCGTCGATGATCACCAGCGCCTTCGAGTCCCGGGAGGCGACGTAGGCCAACGAGCCGTCGCTGCTGAAAAGCACATCGACCGGGTAATCGCCGATGCCGCCCAGGTCGATCGATTGCATGAGCGAATGAGTCGCGGTGTCGATGATCAAGGCACTATCTCCGACCGCACCGACGATCCAGACCTCAGAGCCATCCGGGCGGATCGTCACATCGTAGGGATAATTTCCCCCCGGTAGGAGGTCGATGTCGGCCTTGACCTCTTCGGTCATCCGATCGAAGGCGACAAGGCTGTCAGTCAGCGACATGCCGACATAGACCGCCTCAAATTCATCTCCGCCAGTGGTCGTCGTTGTTGTCGTTGTTGTCGTTGT